>NZ_JAQIRK010000007.1:0-260485 GCF_050600805.1 Klebsiella sp. 141240
GACACGCTTTACGTTACGGGGCTATAGCTCAGCTGGGAGAGCGCTTGCATGGCATGCAAGAGGTCAGCGGTTCGATCCCGCTTAGCTCCACCAAATTCTGCACCCAGCGGATTTGGTTCGTAAAGAGGTACTGTGGGGCTATAGCTCAGCTGGGAGAGCGCTTGCATGGCATGCAAGAGGTCAGCGGTTCGATCCCGCTTAGCTCCACCAAAATTCGAACCCTCGCTACGGCGGGGGTTTTTGCTTTTGGCGCCGTCAATGTAAATGACGTTAAGCTTACGTCAGCGTGTATCGAGCAAATAAAAACCAACGTAATTTAGGAATTTTTCTCGGTTTATTTTCTTGCCTGCCATTATTAACCAACATACTATTTTCTGATTGCTTATAATTTTTTAGCCGCAGAGGTGTTGATTAACAATAATGACTGACATATTTAACATCAAAGTTAAAAAAACTCTGCTGGCGTTAATTGTTTGTTTGATTTTTATTCCGCTTTCTCGATTAATTTCTCCGCAAACCCTTATCGACGGAAAACAAATTTATCTGGCATGGCTACCATTAAGCGTCATGTACGCAACCATTTGTATTTTCGGTCGTTACGCCGTTGCTCCCTTGATTGTTGCGTTTGCAATTACTAATACATTTATAATAGATCTAACTTATACGCAGGCCGCTATCCTGTTATTCTGTCAGTTATTTTCCGTCTTTTTCACCTTCGCAATCATGCGCTCGTTGTCGGGGAAAAAATGGCGTAGCGGAAGGCCGGCCAAGCGCCATATTGGTCGCCGTATCTTCTGGGGCGGCTTCTTTGCCCCCATCCTGCTTAAGCTGACGATGTATCTGGCGGGGCGCTTCTTCGCTTTCCCGCTTGCCGTCTCCAGCTACTTTAGTACCGCCTCGATCATCTATTCCGTTATTGATATCCAGGCGTTGATATGCGCCGCCTTAATCTTTACGACCGCTTTCTATTATCCGATGAGAATGATAGTTAGCCCACGTTATCGGCGGGTGTTTTGGGCCCGTCATTGTCAACCGTGGCTGGTGAAAGAAAAAAGAACCTTTACCGTGTATTGGTTTATAGCATTAATCACAATCATGCTGGTGCTTTGCGCGCCTTTTGATTCCGATTTAATTGCCGGATATCTGGTGCCAATTATTTTCATTCTCTACTTCGTTGGTATTGGGCGGCTGGGGCATGAGTTAATTCGTATTACGTGGGCTATTTCGGCATTCTTTTTAGTCGCCTATAACAAAAACTTTCTGCAGGGCGTTCAATCGGGGTACTCCTTGTCATTTGTCCTGTCGGTGCTAATTTCATTCACGATTTGTTTGTTTTACATGACGGATATTTATTCGCGTAGCGACAGAATTAAACAACGCTGGCGCGATCGGGCTGAAGAGGATCCGTTAACCGGGTTACCCAATCTGCGAGCTCTGGAGGGACATTTGCGCCAGTCGCCGCGGGTGGTTATTAGCAGTCTGCGCATCGAAAACCTGGACTTCCTTAGCCGCCATTACGGCATGATGATGCGCGTAGAGTGCAAACGGCAAATAGCCCGCCGCCTGCAGCCGCTCCTGGATCACCGCGATAAAATTTATCAGCTCCCGGGTAGCGAGTTATTGTTGGTGATAGAAGGGCCGGATCCGGCTGCGCGGCTAAATCACATTGTCGCGATGCTTAACCACGCAAAATTTAACTGGCATAACCACGCTCTCGATTTAGAGTTTGGCGCGGCGTGGGGCAGCTACAGCGGCATTGAGACGGAATTACATCCCATGCTCGGCCAGCTTAGTTGGCTATCGGAGCAGGCTGGCGCCGTGCAGCGGGTGCTGGCGTTAGATACCGCGCAGGAAGAGGTTTCCGATCAAACGACCGAACAGGTGCGGATGCTGACGAAAATTAAACAAGCGCTGAACGAGCGTAATCTTCTGTTATATGCGCAGCCGATTCAGAATGCAGAAGGGGAAGGCTATTACGAAATCCTCACCCGTATGCGCTGCGGCGAGACGATTATCACCCCCGATCGTTTTATTCCGCTTATTGCACAGTTCAACCTCAGTCAGCGCTTCGATATGCTGGTGCTGGAAACGCTGTTCAGCCAGCTTGATCAACATCCCGGCCGACGTTTCTCCGTTAATTTGCTGCCGTATACGCTGATGCAAAAAGATAGCGCCGCACAGATCATCGCGCTGTTTAAGCGTTATCGCGTTTCGCCTGCTTATATCACGATTGAGATAACCGAAGAACAGGCGTTCTCGAATGCGGATACCAGCATGCATAATATTCAGCTGCTGAGCGAGTTCGGTTGCGCTATCGCTATTGATGACTTCGGTACCGGTTACGCTAACTATGAGCGTCTGAAAAGCCTGCAGGCGGATATCGTAAAAATTGACGGCTGCTTCGTGCACGAAATCGAGAGCGACCAGCTTGATGCGATTATCGTCAAATCCATTATCGAAATCGCGAGGGCGAAACAGTTAACGGTCGTCGCAGAGTACGTAGAGACCCAGGCGCAGAAGGCGATGTTACTGGCGCTGGGCGTCGATTATTTGCAGGGCTACTTGATTGGCAAACCACAGCCGTTAAGCGAATTGAAGGCGTAAAAAAGCCGTGCGATGCTACAGCCCGGCTTGTTATTTTATTAACGTCTGTTTGAGATTACAGTACCAGCGCAGCGATAGAGGCTGACAACACGCTGACCAGCGTGGAACCGTAAACCAGTTTCAGACCAAAGCGAGAAACCACGTTACCTTGCTCTTCATTCAGGCCTTTAATCGCCCCGGCGATGATGCCGATAGAAGAGAAGTTGGCGAAGGAGACCAGGAAGATGGAGATGATACCTTCCGCACGCGGGGAGAGCGTCGCTGCCACTTTCTGCAGATCCATCATCGCCACGAATTCGTTAGACACCAGTTTGGTCGCCATAATACTGCCGACCTGCAGCGCTTCGCTCGCCGGCACGCCCATTACCCACGCAACCGGGTAGAAGATGTAGCCAAGGATCCCCTGGAAGGAGATGCTGTAACCAAACCAGCCGGTAACGGTGGCGAACAGGGCGTTAAGTGCGGAGATCAGCGCGATAAAGCCGATCAGCATCGCCGCAACGATAATCGCTACTTTAAAGCCTGCCAGAATGTATTCGCCCAACATTTCGAAGAAGCTCTGACCTTCGTGCAGATTGGACATCTGCAGGTTTTCTTCGCTCTGCTCAACGCGATACGGGTTAATCAGCGACAGGACGATAAAGGTGCTGAACATGTTAAGCACCAGCGCGGCAACCACATACTTCGGCTGCAGCATAGTCATATAGGCGCCGACGATGGACATCGAAACGGTAGACATCGCGGTTGCCGCCATGGTGTACATACGGTTGCGCGACATTTTGCCGAGAATATCTTTATAGGCGATGAAGTTTTCCGACTGACCGAGGATCAGCGAGCTGACGGCGTTGAAGGATTCCAGTTTGCCCATGCCGTTAACTTTCGACAGCACGGTACCGATAGCGCGGATGACAATCGGGAGAATGCGAATATGCTGTAAAATACCAATCAGCGCGGAAATAAAGACGATTGGGCACAAAACCTTCAGGAAGAAGAAGGCCAGACCTTTATCGTTCATGTTACCGAATACGAAGTTGGTGCCTTCGTTGGCGAAACCGAGAAGTTTCTCGAACATCTCAGAAAAGCCTTTCACGAAACCCAGACCGACATCGGAGTTCAGGAAGAACCAGGCCAGCAAAACTTCAATAACAAGTAATTGAATAACATAACGAATGCGGATCTGCTTACGGTTGTGACTGACCAGCAAGGCCAGTATAGCCACCACAACGATCGCGAGGACAAAATGCAAGACGCGGTCCATATTTGCTCCAAATATGAGGCAGGTTAAATTTCCGTGCACATTCTATGCAACAAGCCTAAATAAAACGAGATCGAATCCACACTATTGCAAGGATATGTGACCAATAACAAAAATAGTGATCAATCGTACATTTTTGTTATGTTATGCAAAGGTATTAAAAGTTGCATTAATGTACTAATCTGATGAAAGGCGCGTTGTCCACATCTTCACGCCCGTTTTGTTGTTTGGCCTACTATCGTTCCCTCCTATCAAAGCAATCATTATCACCTTTCTAAATGAACTTGATAATCATTCGCATTTTGATAGCATTAAACATAGCAAAGGCTATATTTCCAGGGGCAGAAAATGACTAGCAGTCGCGTTGAGAATAGCAGCGGTCGCGCAGCGCGCAAGATGAGGCTCGCACTGATGGGGCCCGCATTCATTGCTGCCATCGGCTACATCGATCCGGGTAACTTCGCCACGAATATCCAGGCTGGCGCCAGCTTTGGCTATCAATTGTTATGGGTAGTGGTATGGGCGAACCTGATGGCGATGCTGATTCAGGTGTTATCGGCCAAGCTCGGTATCGCCACCGGTAAAAACCTCGCGGAACAGATCCGCGACCATTACCCGCGCCCGGTGGTGTGGTTTTACTGGGTACAGGCGGAAATTATCGCCATGGCGACCGATCTGGCTGAATTCATCGGCGCGGCCATCGGCTTTAAGCTGCTGCTCGGCGTTTCCTTATTACAGGGGGCGGTGTTGACCGGCGTCGCCACCTTCCTGATCCTGATGTTGCAGCGTCGTGGGCAGAAACCGCTAGAAAAAGTCATCGGCGGGCTGCTGCTGTTTGTGGCGGTGGCCTATGTGGTCGAGCTTATCTTCTCGCAGCCGGCGATAGCGCCGCTGGCCAAAGGTATGATTATTCCGAGCCTGCCGAATGGCGAAGCGGTATTCCTTGCCGCCGGGGTTCTCGGGGCGACGATTATGCCGCACGTTATTTATCTGCACTCGTCGCTGACGCAAAACCTGCACGACGGCTCGCGCAAAGAACGCTATAACGCCACGCGTTGGGACGTGGCGATTGCGATGACCATTGCCGGCTTCGTTAACCTGGCGATGATGGCGACCGCTGCCGCGGCGTTTCACTTCAACGGTCACACCGGAGTGGCCGATCTCGACCAGGCTTATTTAACTCTCGAGCCGCTGCTTAGCCATGCCGCCGCGACGATTTTTGGTCTCAGTCTGGTTGCCGCCGGTCTCTCGTCGACTGTAGTCGGAACGCTTGCCGGGCAGGTCGTGATGCAGGGGTTTATCCGCTTCCATATTCCGCTGTGGTTTCGCCGGACAATTACCATGCTGCCATCGTTTATCGTGATTTTGATGGGGCTGGACCCGACGCGTATCCTGGTAATGAGTCAGGTGTTGCTGAGCTTCGGGATTGCGCTGGCGCTGGTGCCGCTGCTGATTTTTACCAGCGATGCGCGGTTAATGGGCGATCTGGTAAACAGTCGGTGGGTAAAACGCATCGGTTGGCTGATTGTGGTGATTGTGGTGGCGCTGAACGGCTGGCTGATTATTGGTTCCGCATTAGATTAAGGCGGACAACAAAAAAGGGAGCTTTCGCTCCCTTTATCAATTAGTGGTGCCCGTGGCCATGTCCTCGACCACCGCCCCAGCCACCGTGACGACCGCCCCAATCGCCACGGCGATCGTTCCAGCCTTCGCGATAACCGCGCTCGTAAGCACGACCGCGATCCCAGCCGCGTTTATCCCAACCGCGATGCCAGCCGTTATCATGGCGATGCCAGCGGTGATCGCGCCATTCATAATGACGACGCCAGTAGTCACGGTCGCGCCAGCCGCCACCGTCCCAGTAGTTACCGTAACCGTCACGATCGCCAATTTGTAATTTTACCGATGGCAGCAGGGTGATTTCACCAGCATTGGCGATAACCGGCGCGCACGCCAGCAGTACCGCAGCCAGAATCAGTGACCTGAACATACTCTTCTCCTCACGATCGGGTCTTAAATGACCTGTTAACCAGATATTACGAGCCGGTAAAGAGGCGTAGCATCAGGGAACTCTTAAATCGCAAGAAATAGCATTTTTTGCCAAAGTAAAAATGAGTTTACACCGCAAGGATCGCGTCAATGGCGGCGCACTCTTCAGCGCTGAACTGGCGGTTGCTTAACATGCCCACGGCATCGTCCAGTTGCGCTGTCTTACTGGCGCCGATCAGCACTGACGTCACCTTATCTTCACGCAGTACCCAGGCTAACGCCATCTGTGAGAGCTTCTGTCCGCGGCGCCCGGCAAGGGCGTCAAGCTGGCGGACTTTTTCCAGCCGCTCGGCGGTGAGCTGTTCCGGCTGTAAAAAACGGCTATTGCTGGCTGCGCGCGAGTCTGGCGGAATACCGTTGAGGTAGCGGTTGGTCAGCTGGCCGCCAGCCAGCGGTGAAAACGCTATACTTCCCACGCCTTCGGCCTGCAGCATCGCTAATAATCCTTCTTCCACCCAGCGTTCAAACATCGAATATTTGGGTTGGTGAATCAGGCAAGGCGTGCCGAGATCGTTGAGGATAGCGAGAGCCTGACGCGCCAGCTCGAGCGGGTAGTTCGATAAACCAACGTAGAGCGCTTTTCCCTGGCGAACCAGATGATCCAGCGCGCGCATGGTCTCTTCCAGCGGCGTTTCCGGGTCCGGGCGGTGGTGATAAAAGATATCGACGTACTCAAGACCCATCCGCTTCAGGCTCTGGTCGAGACTGGCGACCAGATACTTGCGCGATCCCCAGTCGCCATAAGGACCATCCCACATGGTATAGCCGGCTTTACTGGAGATGATGAGTTCGTCGCGGTAGGGCAGAAAATCTTCTTTCAGGATCCGCCCAAAGTTGCTCTCAGCCGATCCCGGCGGTGGACCGTAATTGTTCGCCAGGTCGAAGTGGGTAATACCAAGGTCGAAGGCGTGACGCAGCAACTGGCGGCTGACCTCTACCTGTGTTTCATCGCCAAAGTTATGCCACAGGCCGAGAGATATCGCCGGTAGCTTCAGGCCGCTGCGCCCGCATCGGCGGTACTCCATGGTCTGATAACGCGTGTCGCTTGCCTGGTAAACCATACTTCCTCCGCATCAAAACAGGGTGTGTATACGTTTACACTAATCAATGTTGTACGCGGAGTATATGGGGAAAACGCGTAAATTTTGCTTTCCACCCTCTTTATTGCTCACAATCTGGACAGGTAAAGCGCATATCTAATACTCAAATTACCTGCACAATAACAAGGATTATGGATATGCAACCGACTTACACCATTGGCGATTATCTGCTGGATCGTCTCGTAGATTGTGGTATCGATCGCCTGTTCGGCGTGCCTGGTGATTACAACTTACAGTTTCTCGATCACGTGATAGCCCATCAAAATTTGGGATGGGTCGGCTGTGCTAACGAACTGAACGCGGCCTACGCCGCTGACGGCTATGCGCGCATAAAAGGCGCCGGCGCGCTGCTAACCACCTACGGCGTAGGGGAGTTAAGCGCGTTGAATGGGGTGGCCGGTAGTTATGCAGAACATATCCCTGTACTGCATATTGTGGGCGCGCCTTCTACCGGCGCGCAGCAGCGCGGCGAACTGCTGCACCATACGCTCGGCGATGGCGATTTCACCCATTTCTCGCGGATGAGCGAACAAATTACCTGTACCCAGGCGACGCTAACGGCGGGCAACGCCTGTCACGAAATTGACAGGGTATTAAGCGACATGCTGACCCACCATCGCCCTGGGTATCTGATGCTGCCTGCCGACGTGGCGAAAGCCCGCGCGGTGCCGCCAGCCCGCGCGCTGGTGATTAAGGGCCCGGCGGCCGATGAAAACCAGCTTGCCGGCTTTCGCGAGCACGCGGCCAAACTGTTACGCAGCAGTCGCCGCGTGTCGCTGCTGGCGGATTTTCTCGCCCAGCGTTACGGCCTGCAAAACACACTACAGCAATGGGTTAAGTCCGCGCCGATTACCCACGCCACCATGCTGATGGGAAAAGGGCTGTTTGACGAACAAGGCTCAGGTTTTGCCGGGACCTATAGCGGGATCGCCAGCGCGCCGCAGACTCGCGAGGCGATGGAAAGCGCCGATGCCATCATCTGCGTGGGTACGCGCTTTACCGATACGATTACCGCCGGCTTTACCCATCATTTGCCAACGGAGAAAACCATCGAAATCCAGCCGTTTGCCGCACGGGTTGGCGATCATTGGTTCAGCCGGATCCCGATGGATCAGGCGCTGGCGGCCCTCATTGATGTTTCTGGCAAGCTGTCCGCGGAATGGAGCGCGCCAGATATCATCGCGCCCGACGCTTCCGGCGCGCCGCAGGGCAATCTGACGCAGAAAAGCTTCTGGAGTACGGTCGAGAAACAGCTGCGTCCGGGCGATATTATTCTTGCCGATCAGGGAACCTCGGCATTCGGCATCGCCTCATTAAAACTTCCCTCGCAGGCGACGCTGCTGGTGCAGCCGCTATGGGGCTCTATCGGTTTTACGCTACCTGCCGCTTACGGCGCGCAGACAGCCGCCGCGGACAGAAGGGTGGTATTAATCATTGGCGATGGCGCCGCGCAGCTCACTATCCAGGAGATGAGCTCGATGCTGCGCGATAAGCAAAAACTGTTAATTTTGCTGTTGAATAATGAGGGCTACACCGTCGAGCGCGCGATTCACGGGCCGGAACAGCGCTACAACGATATCGCGTTGTGGGACTGGAGCCGCTTCCCTGATGCTTTTGCGCCGGATACGCCTTCCCGCTGTTGGCGGGTATCGCAAACCGGCGAGCTGGCGGAGGCGATGGCCGATAGCGTTAACTCCGATAAGCTAACGATGGTCGAAGTCATGCTGCCAAAAATGGATATTCCTGATTTCTTACGCGCTGTCACTCAGGCGCTGGAAAATCGCAACAACCGCAGCTAATCGCCGCGGCGCCTGGCAATCATCAACGGCTTCCCGGCCAGCAGTAGCCAGGCCGGAAGCATCACGATACACAGCAGCGGCAGCAAGGTGGTATCCGGTACCACCACTGCCGCCATAAACAGGCTCAGCCAGCCATCGCGGGTGACGACCAGAACCAGACCGAGGATCGCGCAGGAGATGGTAATGGCGGCCGGTACCGCTTCAACGTGCGCATGCAGCATTAGCCCCAGCGAGACGCCGACAAACACCGCCGGGAAAATACGCCCGCCGCGAAAGCCACAGGCGGCCGCCAGCACCAGCGCCGCCAATTTCACCACGGCAATGAGCAGAAAATCACCGGCGCCAAGCGTCTGGCTGGAAGCCAGTTGCTGCATTTCGTCCAGGCCTTTAAACAGCGTAATATGGCCGCCAATAACGCCCAGGATCCCCAGTAAAAAACCCCCGATGCCGAGCATTAACACCGGATTTTTCAAGCGGTGGACGAGCGCGTGCAGACGCGGCAGACACCACACGGCGACCATGCCGACGGCGATGGCGATAAGCGTGACAATCGCGCCGCTGATGATATCGACGATGCGCAGGTGCGGATAGTGCGGGATTGGTAGGGTGAAATTGGGATGGAAAAAAATACCGGTCGTCAATGCGCCTGCCGCCGCCGCCAGCAACGGCGCGAACAGCCGGTCCCATAACGGAACGTCGCTGCTGCTATTGAGCGTTTGCGAAAAAATAAGCGCCGCGGCAACCGGTGTACCGAACAGCGCGCCGATGGTTCCCGACGCGGCAAGAATTGTCCAGTCCAGCGAACTTACCCGCGGAAACAGACGCGAGCCAAGGGCGACGGCAAGCGCGATATTGACGACCATGATCGGATGTTCCGGCCCGAGGCTAACGCCGCCGGCGAGGCCGAGAATCAACGCCGCCAGTAACCCCGGTAGCGCGCTGGTGGCGATGGGCGCGCCGATTAAGGATTCGGTTGCCGGATCTGGCCCACCATGTCCAGGACTGAAACGGACCACCAGCCCCACGGCAATCCCGGTGAGAGTGAGGATGGCTATTATCCATAGCGGACTATCGGCGGCAATGCCGACATGTGCCGGCAGGTCGCTCCACAAGATGCTCTGCAGAATTGCGGCGATCTTCATCGCCACAATCAATACCAGGCTGGAAGCGATGCCAATAATAATGGCCGGTATTGATAACAACAGCATCGTTCTGGCGCGCGGGTGCAGCATGAAGGGTTCCTTTTAAATGTCCTGAAGCGCTACTTTGCCTGTCTCTGTAAAGAGCTTCGGCGCAAATGGTGCTGAAACGATAAACTTAAGGCCAAACCTGACGTTGCGTGTATGAAATAAGATGCCGTGTTACATAGATTACAGTCTAATTGTGACCAATGTCGCTAAACTACCGGCGGCTGTACGTTGGTCGTTGTTGTTATGTCGCCATGAATTTACAGTGTGCGAAAAGAATTATTTTGACTTTAGCGGAGCCGTAACGGAATGACAAAATTTGCTTTAGTAGGAGACGTCGGTGGAACTAACGCCCGTCTGGCGTTATGTGATATCGCAAGCGGGGAGATTTCCCGCGCTAAAACTTATTCCGGGCTCGATTACCCAAGCCTTGAGGCCGTTGTACGCGTCTATCTCGACGAACAAGCCGTGAAGGTTGATGATGGTTGCATCGCCATTGCTTGCCCCATCACCGGCGACTGGGTGGCGATGACCAACCATACCTGGGCTTTTTCTATTGCCGAGATGAAAAAGAACCTCGGATTCGCGCATCTGGAAATCATTAATGATTTTACCGCGGTGTCGATGGCGATCCCGATGCTCAAAGCCGAGCATCTGATCCAGTTCGGCGGCGCGCAACCGGCGGAAGGTAAACCGATCGCAGTCTACGGCGCAGGCACCGGTCTTGGCGTAGCGCACCTGGTACACGTTGATAAACGCTGGGTGAGCCTGCCGGGCGAGGGCGGCCACGTTGATTTCGCGCCGAATAGTGAAGAAGAGGGCATTATTCTCGAAGAGCTACGCAGCGAGTTGGGCCACGTGTCCGCCGAACGCGTTTTGTCCGGCCCTGGGTTGGTTAATCTGTATCGGGCGATTGTTAAATCCGATGGTCGTTTGCCGGAAAACCTACAGCCGAAGGACGTCACTGAACGTGCGCTGGCGGATACCTGCATTGATTGTCGCCGCGCGCTGTCGTTGTTCTGCGTCATTATGGGGCGCTTTGGCGGCAATCTGGCGCTGACACTCGGCACATTCGGCGGCGTGTACATCGCGGGCGGCATTGTCCCGCGTTTCCTTGAATTCTTTAAAGCGTCGGGTTTCCGCGGCGGATTTGAAGATAAAGGGCGCTTTAAAGCCTATGTGCAGGATATACCGGTCTATCTCATCGTTCACGATAACCCAGGCCTGCTGGGCTCCGGCGCGCATCTGCGCCAGACGCTGGGGCACATCCTTTAAGTCGCTTTCAGTCGGGCGGCGTCTGCCGCCGCCCATCTCACTACAGATTCATCAACTGGCGAAACTCTTTCACCTTACTGCGGCTAACCGGTACCTGAAATTCAAGGTCGCGTAGCCGTAGGACGTAGGTGTTGTTGAACCATGGCTCTATTTCGCGAATTTTATTCAGATTGACGCAGTACGAGCGGTGGCAGCGAAAGAAGTGCGCAGCCGGCAGCTTGCTGCAGAATTCAGTGATGTTCATCGGCATGACGAATGATTCACGGCGCGTATAAACGAAGGTCATTTTTTCATGCGCTTCCGCGTAATAAATATCGTGAATGCTGGTGACGATGATCCGCTCGTCTTTAATCAGATTAATGGTGTCGTTTTCGCGGGTTGGATTGTGCACGGGCGTGCCGCTTACCGCCACCTGCTGCTGTTGCTGCCAGGCGCTGGACAGTTTCTGCAACATATTAATAATCCGCGATTCCTGATAAGGTTTGAGGATGTAGTCAAACGCTTCCAGTTCAAAGGCTTCCACCGCATGTTCTTTCCACGCGGTGATAAAAACGATGAACGGCTTATGCGCGAACTGGCTAATATTTTGCGCCAGCAGCACGCCATCCAGAGAGGGAATATTGATGTCGAGAAAGATGGCATCGACTTTATTGTGCTGCAGGAATTTCAGCACGTCGAGACCGTCGTCAAAGGTGCCGACGATCTCCATCTGGCTGTGAGTATTAATCAACCAGGTGAGTTCCTGCTGCGCCGGGAACTCATCCTCAACAATAATGACTTTCATGTTTTCTCCGCTCATGGCAACAGCGATACCGGTTCAGTCGCCGGGGCGTGCTGGTTGGGGACGTAGAACGCAATCTCCGTTCCCGGCGTCAAGCGGCGGATATGCAGCCCTTCGCCGTAGAGCAGTTTCACCCGATGATGAACATTCAGCAGGCCAATTTTATTGCCCGGCATCTCGTCGGCTTCGACGCGGGCCACCACCGCCGGGTCGATACCGTTACCGGTATCCCGCACGCTAATGCGCACCCGGTTTCCGCATTCGTTGATGGCGATGGTCACCACGCCCTTGCCCCGACAGGGTTGAATGCCGTGGACAATGGCGTTTTCTACCAGAGGCTGAATCAGCAGGCTGGGGATGACGCAGCTGACCTCTTCGTCAATATCATAAATCACCGTCAGCTTGTCGCCGAAGCGGGCCTGCTCGATCGCGATATAATCCTTAATTTGGTACAGCTCGCGCTTGATGTCGATCTGCTCGTCATCTTTTAACTCAATGTTATAGCGTAGATAACGCGACAAATTGAAAATCAACTGCCGCGCGGTATCCGGATTCATGCGGATGGAAGAGGAGATGGCGTTAAGCGCATTAAACAGAAAATGGGGATTAATTTTACTTTGCAGGGCGCGTAGTTCCGCTTTATTGGCCATTTCACGCAGCTGTTCGGCCCGCGAGACCTCAAGCTGGGTGGAGATAATTTGCGACAGGCCGATCGCCATCTCCTGCAGCGAGGAGGTTATACGATGCGCGTGGCAGTAGTAAATTTTCAGCGTGCCGGTCACTACGCCTTTCTCGCGTAGCGGAATCACCAGCATGGAGTGGATCTCCGGCGTTCTGTAGGCTTCATCGTTGTTTTTAATGATGATGGTGTCGCTTTCAATGGCTTTGCGGGTGGTTGGGCTGATATCGTTGTTGCGATCGTTATAGTTATTTTCCCCGTAGCCAACGTAGGCCAGCACCCGGTCAGTGGTTGTAATCGCGACCGCGTCGGCATTGATGTCCCGGCGAATGATATCGCAAACCTGGCGCAGCGATTCGCTGTTGACGTGGCGGAACAGCGGCAGCGTTTTGTTGGCGATATCCAACGCCAGTTTTGCCTGGCGCGCCGCGCTGGCTTCTTTCTCGCCTTCCACGCTTTGGACCAGCAGAACAATAAAACCGATGCAGATGCTGCCAAGGATCATCGGAATACCGATTTTGGAGACAATATCGATCCCCAACGCCAGCGTCGGCGCCCACAGCACCACGAGGATCATGGTTAGCGTTTCGCACAGCATCCCGGCCAGAATCCCCACCTTCCAGCGCTGGGCTTTCGGGATTTTGCGGTTGATAAGCCCGGAAAGTAACCCGGCGACAATACTGGTGATAAAGCAGGGGATGGCAGTCACGCCGTCAATATCAATGAGATAGCGGTGTACGCCGGCAATCACGCCAACAATCGCGCCGACCCACGGCCCAAACAGGATCCCGCCGGACATCACCGCGATAATCCGTACGTTAACCAGCGAACCTTCTACCGGAACGCCGGACCAGGTGCTAAATAGCGCAAACATGGAGAAAATGGCGGTGACCGCCAGCAACTCGCGAGGCGTATGTGCCGATTTATGCAGCAGTTCGCGGAACAGGCGTAAGCGGATAAGAAAAAAGAGGCAAATGAGCATTAATGCCGCGCGGTCAAAAACCGCCAGCAGCATATTAAATATATCGTGCATGGATGCGCCCAGGATTCGCGGGAAAGCAATATGATAGAAAACCTCACGCCAGAAGGCTAGCAGCAGAGATAAATGAGGAACAAGCATAAAAATTAAAGGGGATAAGTCGCTCACTCCAGCTATCAGGGCGTTGATGAGTAACGATGATACATTTGAGTATTATAAATGATATCAATATGTTTATTGTTTATTTAAGCCGCGCTCATATTGGGAAAACGTTCTGCCGCATACCGATGCGGGATGACCCGTTTTATGCGTGGGCGATTATTTTTTATCAACCCTCTCGACAGCGTGTTTTTTTTCAGGTTATTTTCTAAGCGAGCCACATCGGTGGCCGCGTCGCTCGGACGGTCCGGGCGCTAACGTTAATCTGAGGAATCTATGGCTGAATTCAGTCCTGAACGCCGTTTTACGCGTATCGATCGTCTCCCTCCGTATGTTTTTAACATCACTGCCGAACTGAAAATGGCTGCGCGTCGGCGCGGCGAAGATATTATCGATTTCAGTATGGGCAACCCGGATGGCGCCACGCCGCCGCATATTGTTGAAAAACTGTGTACCGTCGCCCAGCGTCCGGATACCCACGGTTACTCTACTTCTCGCGGTATTCCTCGTCTGCGCCGCGCGATTTCGCGCTGGTACCAGGAGCGCTATGACGTCGATATCGACCCGGAATCAGAAGCCATCGTGACGATTGGTTCGAAAGAGGGGCTGGCGCATTTGATGCTGGCGACGCTCGATCACGGTGATACGGTGCTGGTGCCAAACCCCAGCTATCCGATTCATATTTACGGTGCGGTTATCGCCGGGGCGCAGGTCCGTTCCGTCCCGCTAGTGGAAGGCGTGGATTTCTTCAATGAACTGGAACGCGCGATCCGCGAGAGTTATCCGAAGCCAAAAATGATGATTCTGGGCTTCCCGTCTAACCCAACCGCGCAGTGCGTCGAGCTCGATTTCTTCGAGAAGGTGGTGGCGCTGGCGAAACGCTATGACGTGCTGGTGGTGCACGATCTGGCCTACGCCGATATCGTCTACGATGGCTGGAAAGCGCCGTCGGTTATGCAGGTGCCCGGGGCGCGCGATGTGGCTGTTGAATTCTTCACCCTGTCAAAAAGCTACAACATGGCTGGCTGGCGTATCGGCTTTATGGTGGGGAATAAAACGCTGGTTAACGCACTGGCCCGCATCAAAAGTTACCATGACTACGGTACCTTCACGCCGTTGCAGGTGGCGGCGATTGCCGCACTGGAAGGCGATCAGCAGTGCGTGCGTGATATTGCGGAACAATATAAACGTCGCCGTGATGTGCTGGTGAAAGGGCTGCATGAAGCCGGCTGGATGGTTGAATGCCCGAAAGCGTCAATGTACGTGTGGGCCAAAATTCCGCAGCAATATGCGGCGATGGGCTCGCTGGAGTTCGCCAAAAAGCTACTGCAGGAGGCCAAAGTGTGCGTCTCGCCGGGAATCGGCTTTGGCGACTATGGCGATACTCATGTGCGTTTCGCATTGATCGAAAATCGCGATCGTATCCGGCAGGCTATTCGCGGCATCAAATCCATGTTCCGCGCCGATGGACTGCTACCGGCAGCCAGTAAAACGGTAGCTGAACATCACGAATAAAAAATGGGAGCCGTCTGGCTCCCATCTCTTTACTGCATAGCAGGTTAAATCATCAGGGCGAAGGTACCGGCCCAAACGATGACCATAAAAGAAATTCCCATCAAAAAGTATTTCACGACATGTCACTCCGCATTTTGGCGAAACGCCTAAATGAATTTAACTTTAACCCTTGCAGGATTGTCGCAGATAAAACCAGACTATTCTGGCGACTGCGGCAGCCCGAAATTCCGTGCGTCAACTGCTCCAGATGGCGCTAATGTACGCTTAAAAAATGGTGGAAACAAGATCCATTTTTTTATTAATTTTTAGTTACTTACGACTGTCGTGAATAGGCGACACATTAATTTCATTCGGTAATAAATTCAATTACGGCGACGAAGGTTTTTAGTAATACCCTGACATTCTGTAGTTATTTGATTTTGGGATTTTTTCTATTGGCGAAGAGGTGCAGAAATCACTTTCTGCACCCTAAACGATGAGGTTAGCGGGCGGCCGTCGGCGCGCGCCATTGATGCGGATAACGTGCGGGAACAAAACGCAAGGTAAGCGCCATTAAGAGGAAAACGCAGATGGCATGGAATTCCCAGTCTAGCTGGTAGTTTCCGCTCAGGCTGCGTAGCAGCCCTGAAAGCCACGGCGATAATCCGGCGATAATAAAACCGATGCCCTGCATAAACGCCACCAGTCTACCGGCGACGGCAGGCTGCGGCGAATGGTCCAGCGCCAGCACCAGACATAGCGGGAAGGCGCCGCCCAGTCCTACGCCGCAGCTCACGGCCCACAACAGCGGCAATTGTTGTGGCCACCAGATGAAACCGCAGAACCCGAACAGTTGTAGCGCAAGCGCCAGCATCAGCAGCTTACGGCGATCTTCATGGCGAGCGAGCATCGGTAGTACCAGCGCGCCGGCGGTCTGGCCGACGGTCATCAACGCCAGAAGCGTGCCGCTAAACTGAGCGCTGTGGCCAAGCTGCATATAATAGGGTGGTAACCAGGCAATCAGGCTGGCGTAGCCGCCATTGATCAGCCCGAAATAAAGGCCAAGCGTCCAGGCCCGGTGGTGACGAAAGACCGACGGCGCGGTTTGCGCCGATGCGGCCACCGGCGCGGCGGGCAGCATTTTGCAGAGCGGCAACCAGCCAATGACCGCGGCCAGAGCCGGTAGCGCCCACCACGCCAGCGCGTGGTGCCAGAGCGCGCTATGCTGCGCAAGCCAGGGAGTGATCGCGGCGCCAAGCCCGCCCCCGCCCATCAGCGCCGCCGACCACAATCCCATCACCTGCGGCGTGCGGCGATGAAAAAGACGTTTAATGACGCTGGGTATAATCGCCTGAATCACGCCGATGCCAATCCCGCCGAGCAGCGCGCTGCTAAGCAGCAGGCCGCTTTGCGGCGCCAGCTCGCGCAGGATTGCGCCAATACCTATCGCCAGCAGACTTAACGCGATACTGCGGTTTTCACTAACGTGGCGATTAATCCATTCACCAGCGAGCGCCAGCACGCCCATCGCGACGACCGGAAGGGCGGTCAACAGTGAAACCAGGGTAAAGCTCATGCCGGTTGCTCGCTGCAGTTGCGGCAGTAATGGACCTATCGAGGTCAGTAGCGGGCGCATATTAATGCCGATCAGCACCAGCACAAATAACGTCAGCATATTGCGTTGCGTCTGGCTCATTACGCTTTACTCGCCCAGCGCTGATACAGGGCCAACCCTTCGGGTTGCGGGCAATGGTGAATGGGGAGTGATTGGTTGTCTAACGGCTTCTGCAATTGCTGGTATATAGCGGCGGTAGAGAGATTGAAGCGCTCGCCATCCTCATTGCTGTTGGCAAAATAGACTTCGCGCACGCTGGTTAAATACATCGCGCTCAGACACATCGGGCAGGGTTGTCCGCTGGCGTAAACCACGCATTCGCGCAATACCTGATTGCCCAGACGTAAGGAAACGTCGCGGATGGCATTGAGTTCAGCGTGCGCGGTAGGATCGCCGCTCTGGTGCAAGGTATTCACCGCTTCGGCAATGACTTCACCGTGGCGCACAACGACGGCGCCGAATGGGCGGCCACCGTTTTCAACATTTTTGGCAGCAAGCGTAATGGCGCGCTGAAGATGGTTAGCATGAGTAGACATGAGCGGCTCCTGTAGAGGTCGGGTAGAAGAACTCAATCGGCGGCAGGCTGGAGATTGAATTCTGCTACAGGGTAGCGAGCTGATGCCATAAGCTAAAAGACTTATTTATAATTGAGTTAATCAGATTAACTTATGGATTGAGAAATACCCGGGTGTTCTACCAGGTATATCCGACGCCGAGGATGCCATACAGCTCCCCGCTGTGCTGGACAATGGGACTATCGGCGATATCGTCATCATAGCGTTCGTAGTTTGCCGCCACCATACCGACCCAATGCGGGCTAAAGCGGTAGCTGGTTATGATGGCGACCATTGGCGATACCGTCGTGCCGGTATCCCACTGCGGGCGCTCGGGCGTTGCCTCGCCCGCAGAGACGCCGCCAAAATAGTAGTTCGCCATGTTATGACTACGCACCATCAGCCCCATACCGGGCATCACCAGCAGATTGTCTTTAACGATGGGGAAATCGGCCCATAACAGCAGCTCCTGCCCGTTGCTGCGACCGCTAATATCGGAACTGATGCGCGCGCTTATCAGCGCGTATGGCGTGATCCAGGTAGCGCCAATACCGCCCTCCAGCTCGCCTTTACGCTCGTCCATTCCCTTGAATGCCGCATCGTCGCTGGGATCTAAATTACCGAAACGCCAGCGCCCGTAGCCATAAAGCGCGATATTGTCATCAAGGTGAAAATAGTAACGGGCGCGATCGCCCAGATACATTAACTGGTCGCCAAAATACAATCCTCCGGGAATAAAGTGGGTTTCATTGTCCTGCTTTTGGTAGCGCGCGGTACCGCTAATCGTGGCGCCGCCGAGAACCCAACCTTTGGGTACCGGGCTATTCGGGTTATCGGCGGAAAAAATGTCGATCGAGCCGAGGTCGACCTCAGCGCGGGTGGCACCACAATACAAAGCAAGCGAACCGAGAATGGCTATGGGATATCGGGATAGTTTCAGCATGGGCTCATAGTTGGCACGGGATGATGAAGTCGATGTGAATCGAGCATGATAAACAATAGACGATAGCGAATGCGGTAGGGGGAGATTTTTTGTTTTTTATCGTACTTTTTCTGTTTTGCTTTTGGGGGGAAAGCAGAGTGAGCCAGTATCGACACTATCCATAATGGCGGATTATTCGCGTGAATAATCCGCACCAAAAATGAATGTTATGAATTAAGAATCAGTTCAGAGAGTGAAGCCATCGAATGATTTTCGTTGGTGACGATGCCTTCTTTTTTTAATTTTTCCATAATGGATTTAAAAGCGAGCTGTTTACTGCTTTCTGTCGCGTTAAGCAGGTCGCGGTTAAAGGCGGGATTCGATTGAATGATATAATTAATGAATTCGAGCAGCAGCTTATTCTGCGGCGGCGTGGATGGCTCATTAATGGTTTTTTCATTATATGAATTCATCGCAGCTTCAGAATACTCAAGCGGACGACTGCTGATGGTGTGCTCGTAAATTTTTTCAATTTCTTTGCTGGTAATGTACAGCTTGCTGAGCTCAATCGTTGGCTTATCATCATTATCAGGAATGAAATTGCAGTAGATGACGTTTTTAGCCGGGGAGATAATGCTAAGCGTTTCTTCTTGCTGAATGTTATCCGGATTCTCCAGCACATCCATTAAATTTCTTGAGTGAGTGTGCCATAAACCAGAAACGGAAACGTTGAGCTTAATTTTGGCAATGGCGCTGTCGTGATCGGCATCAATGACCGACACATTTTCATTCAGGGTGATGATATTGTTTATTTTAGAGTGCTGAGACCAGGGCTTATTGGCTTTGGTAATGTCATCAAAACCGCCGTAGCCATATGACGAGTCGCCAACCCCCTGATTCCGGGTCAGGGCGCTATTGAGCGTGCCGCGATTCTTTTTCAGTTTCAGGCACAGGCTGATAGCGCCGATATCGTGCCAGTGAAGTAAATCTTCCAGTTCGCACTGCAGGAGTTTTTGCGCACGAGCGATAGAGCAATACTCCAGCGGTGGGAGATTGTTCAACTTCCAAATGTTTCTTTCTATCTTATTCATGGCATTAATTTAATATAAATGTTTTTAATGGTCTGCGTTTCTGATTAACATAACGCGAGCGTTGTTATTTTGCTACACAACCCTTTTCATCAGAAACTATTCATCAGGGGAATGTATGTTCACGGTTTGGAACATTTATACGACGGAGGGTGGTGGTTAAAATACCCTCTGCGGATGATTATAATCACTATTTTATAAATAACAAATAGAGTAATGCTTAATTAACGATAAAGACAATGTAAACCATAATAAATTACTCTAAAACTGAATGCGTTAGATGTTAATGATTGTGTATCGATAAATAAAAAAGACGCCGCAGCGCCCTTTTATCGTAACCATCGCAGGCACAAATTAGCGGGCGCTCTTCTGGAGAGTAAAACCGCCATCCCCCACCTGCGCGGTGGCATACCACGCCATTAATTCCTCGGTACCTGGCGCGCCTTCGGCTGGCGCCCATGGCGCGGAATCCTGTTCGGCTACCGGCTGATAGCCTCCGTGCTTGACTTCAAAAATGATACCGCCGCGATCGAGCGACAGTACCGCATGCCAGGTGCCGGCCGCCATTTCCAGCGCCGTGCATTCTTCTCCTAATACCACGCGGTGGGTCACGGTGCCTTGTTCATCGAAGTTCAGTACTACAAAACGGCCGCTTAACGGCAGCAGCAGCTCAAAAGTATGAGGATGACGGTGAGGACGAATGTAAGTTCCCGGCTCCATGGCAATGGCCAGACGCTGTACCGGATCGCTTAATTCTGGATGAAAATTCCGATGCGCCCGCAGACGGGGAGCCGCGGCTGCTGCTGCGCTCTGCTGCTGCATATCACTGATGGTGATTTGTTTCATGTATACCGCCTGCAAAAACTGATAACAAAGGCTTACGCCCGTTGGCACGACTCAGGTATCGGGGGTTTTGCGCGAAACAGCGCAGATTCCTCTCCCGGTTGCCTGATTATGCACATTCAGCGCCATTAGCATAGGGTGATTCATCAATTTCATATTGATGAATATATTTAAGTGATTTCTTATTTTTGCAGTGGTGTTGCTTAATTTTATCTCATCTCAATCATTATTCTTTTCTTGTTGGCGAAGGTGTGTGGCATAAAAAAATAGCAACATACCTGAGCGTTTCTTACAGAAGGAAACATAATTGAGTATGCCATGTATAAGCTACTGGGTAAGCAAGCTTGAGCCGCTTTGTGCCGAAAAAGAAACGGAGTATCTTGATTTTATTATTGACCAGAGCGGTCTCGATTATTCCATTATCCCGGCACTTGAGGAGTTTTCTGCCTCTCTTCAATGGCAGTCCCTTTACCTTGGTCTGCCGGAGGAATCCCTGCCCGAAATAGCGCCGCTACTGATTCGTATCGTACTCAATGCCCCGCTACAGCGGCAGTGGTTTATCGAACTGGCGTATAAAAAGCAAACCAGAACGCCATTACTGGCAATAAGGTCGCAGTGGACTTTCTCCACGCTAGCCGAATGGTTATGGACCGTTACTTTCGAGCATGCGATAAGGCTTATCTCTCGGCTTAGCAGCTTCTATCTGCATAACGGTGAGCATGGGTAAAAATCCGGTGGGTAAATTTATTTGCCTGTTTTTTTATCCCCTGAGGAGTGCGGCTGCCCACGTACTATGACGAACTATCGCGAACAACTGTTTTCTGAAATGCTTGGTATGAGAGGGATGTTGCGAACTACTGCGGATTATGACGAACTGCTGATAAGTGTCCCCTGCAGGAACCATGTTTGATGATAATTAATTGATTTTAATTTATATATTTTGTACCACGTACAAAGGGATACTTTGAGGGATATGCTTTTCGTTTTCCCTCAAAGCTGTATTGAGTGAAGGGGTGATTACTTTATACGCTCGAATTCAAGTGAGTACTTAGTAGTAGACTTAACTGACTGAAACCATTTTACATGCTCCCATTCTGCTCCAGCTAACAAAGCTCGCAATGTCTGTTTGTCCCTCTCACTGGTTCTGAGGCCAAAAGCAATGGAGTTAACTGCTTCCGTTTCAAATTTTTTAGCACATGACTTAAAAAAAACCAATCGCCGCTCTCGTTCATATTTCCAACTTGTGTACTTAGTTCCGAGGACAGAGTAAAGAATATCGCCAGTTATGCTATTTAAGTCGTTCATACCAGGATAATGCTCAAAGTGCTTGAAGCGCTCAATAATGTCGTCAAATGGATAGTTATCTTGGTAAGTAACATCTATAGGGAAAATATGTGAGCCTTCAGGCCTGATTTTTTGTTCTTTGAATCCTATGCATACCCCCTTATGTTCATCAGCATAATGAGCCCACATTAACTGATTTTTTCGAGCCATGCTGAACGAACAAATACCCGCTGAGCTAAGTTTTTTTTGGAGGTAGTCTTCGTAAAGCTCACGCTCTTTTTGCGGCAAGGGATAACGAGCCCATACCGCATGTAGAACTTCATCGAATGAGGATTGTGCTTCAAATGGGTCGTTTAAAGTTGATGGAGAAGCGAACCAGAGCTCTCGGTTCAGGAGTAGCTCTAAGCAGCTTTTATCAAATCTACGATATTTGAAAAGGATCCTACTTCTTGGCATGAGAGATTTCATCTTAATGTATCCATACTGATTTATTTGAGATTGTTGCTGAATAAGCCGCCAGTATGAGACATTGTAAAGTACTCAACCTCGTCATCCACCCTCCTGGCAAAGAGATTGTTGTTGATTTGACAAGCTCCTGATTGATTAGCCTATCCGAGGTTAGTAATGCCTTAATTAGCAATGCAAAAAGGCCTCCATGAGGAATGCTCTAGCCATGGGTCTTGAAGGCAAACCCATCAATTATTGATCTTATTACCTCGTACTGCCTTTTTGTTTTGGGGCGATTCCACAAGCTTCGGGTAGAGGCTCTTGCGCACTGCCAAAACTCGTCTGCATTGCTTTGGGCTTAGATACGGCTGAAAGTGCTTGCAGTGCTGTAGATACTTGGTGAGTGTGGCTCAATTTTAATTCCTTGGCGGTTACGGAAAAGGGCTACTTTTTGAATCTGTATACGGTCGTCTTTCCTGCTTTGATACCCTTTGCGCTTAAAGCTGTCACTATCTCGGGGTAACTCATACCGTCAGCCCACATAGAGGCAATTAGCTCGCCCCATGTGTGTACCTTCGGCCTTAGCTCTTGCTATTCCGGCAGTGCGGCGTTATGCGATAAGGTTTTTTTTCCATCTCTGCAAACCCAGCCATCATAAGAAGCATCATTTTCCCGACTGGTGTGCTTAGGTCAGTTCCTTTACGAACAGCGTTGAATGCCACATTGCAGCAATCTCTATGCTGTTATTTGTCTTCATGGCATACCAAGGATGTGAACGCCTCAAGGCCAACGGTATGAAGCATTGTTGTTGTTGCGATCCCTGTAAGGTCTGAAACCTGCAATATTTCTGCGCTACCATTAGATGATTTAAACTCATATTGCCGGGATGCTCTTGTTTGGTCATCTATGGCTGAAAGCGTTACTGCCATTGGCTTTTGCGTATTTTCTGCAATGAGAATTTGGTTAGCTCCTCCGGGGAATTCCTGCACAGTCATAACCGCAGATCTCCCTGTACTCACACCCATGCAATTGTAATCGTGGGTCATGCTCTCTTTGCCATCTAATGGCTTGTCTTTTGCTGATGCACCAAAGCAGGTAAGAGTCAGCACTGCAAATACTAGTCTTTTCATAATCCCTCACAGTCAAAGTCGTTAGATTTATCATGCGCAATTCCTGCTAACTCTTTTGGCTGTAAGATGCTTTGGTTTAAATAGTAAATCGGTTTTTCTGTATCAGAAGTTTACTGTGAGTAACTGCAATTTATTGTTCTGTATAACTCATCTGAAAATAAAGCTTTGGTTCCCCTTCCTCTCGGTACTATGCAAATTTTAGCTGCAAGGAAAGCTTTCTCTTTGGTAGCTGTAACGGAAAAAAGGGGGACTACACGATGAGGCTACTTCAGCTCATGGTGCGATTTGTCTCCGCATATTAATATCTAGCCAGATCTTTTGAATTCCAGCCATTTCAGGGGGAGACAAAGAGACAAAAGAGACAAAGAAAAATCACTCTATGGGAAAGTAATTCATTTTAATGCGCTGTACCCGCGCTTGCGCCAGTGATGTTTCTGGGTATGTGCCCAAAGATAAGCGGCGTAGTTTACCTTCGCGCCGATAACGGAAACGCCATAGCTTAGAGCCGTTGGGTTTTACAATCATGAACAGGCCGGAGGTGTCTGTTAGGGTGTAATCCGTTTCTTTGGGGGCTGCATTTTTAATCTGAAGCGTAGTAGTGCCACGGAATATCTCTCCCGAAGTTCTAACAGAGTGAGAGTAACAAAAAGAGATATCTGTGATTGTAGCTTGAGGTGCGATTCGCTGGAAATTGTTAGACATGCAATTAGGCTCTAAGCCTTGTCTGGTGCGGTTTTGATGGAGTTATGAAGAAGGGGTTATTCACGTTAGGATTGTCCCCTGCAGGAATCGAACCTGCAACTAGCCCTTAGGAGGGGCTCGTTATATCCATTTAACTAAGGGGACAAGGCGGCGGGATTATAGCGTTTTTTCCGCCGCCCGTTAAGCGCATTGCGATTAATTGCTTAATTTGCAGCCGTTTAGCCCTTTTTATCTGCTTCGGCCTTCGCTTTGGCTTTCTGTTCCTGGGTCATGTCGTTGCGAATCTGGGCGTGGCTTAGCAGGGCGAAGATAAAGGTGCCGCCGCAAATGTTGCCGGCGAGCGTCGGCAGCGCGAACGGCCAGAAGAACTCCTGCCAGGGCAGGGCGCCGCTGAAAATCAGATAGAAAATTTCCACACTGCCGACGACGATATGCGTGGTATCCGCCAGCGCAATCAGCCAGGTCATCAGGATGATGACGATGACTTTCGCCGAGCCGGCTGCCGGGAACATCCAGACCATTGTCGCCACCAGCCAGCCGGAAATAATCGCGTTGGCAAACATTTCGGTTGGCGTGTTTTCCATTACTTTCTGGCTGATGCTGTGAAACGCCTCACGAGTGGCGTCATCGAAAATCGGCATGATATTAAACGCCCAGGCGGCGATAGCCCCACCCAGTAAATTACCTAATAACACCACGCCCCACAGGCGCAGCAATAGCGCAATATTACCGGCGCTGGGTTTATGCATAATCGGCAGTACGGCGGTGACGGTATTCTCCGTAAACAGCTGCTGGCGGGCGAGAATGACGATAATAAAGCCAAAGGTGTATCCCAAATTCTCCAGCAGATAACCACCGGGCAGGGCGCTGAGGTGAACGTGAAAAATTCCTTTGGCGACCAGCGAGGCGCTTATCGATAAGCCGGCGGCAATCGCTGACCACAGTAGCGCCATAGCATCGCGCTCGAGCTCCTTTTCACCCTCCTGGCGAATCACCTCATGTGTAGCCATTGCCTGTGAAGGCAGACGCTCTTCATCCACTTCTATTTTCTCGCCATGTTGCTTCTCTTCGCTTTCAACTTCTCGTTCATCGCTATCATGTGTGCCGGTGGCGGTATTTTGTCGGGTCATGGCTGCTCTCCCTTTGTATTTGTTACTAAGCGTAGAGAGAAATCAGCGCGGCGGCACAGGATATGCTCCTAAATTCAGCGCAATGGCAAGAATAGCAATACGAATATTGCAAAATATGTATAGAATCGGGAAGCTACATTGATGCCAAAGAAGGCTATGCTGAAAGCAGCTACCCAACGATAAAATGCTAATGGGGGCGCCGTCCCGGATGCCTCCAGCGATAGCCAGAATTAACAGGGAGAAACCTATGAATTATCGCCTGTCGGCGCTTGCGCTTGGCGCCACATTGCTGGTGGGATGCGCCAGTTCCAGCACTGACGATCGGTCGCAGGGGCGTTCAGATCCGCTTGAAGGGTTTAACCGTACCATGTTCAACTTCAACTTTAATGTCGTTGATCCTTATGTACTGCGCCCCGTTGCCGTCGCCTGGCGTGATTATGTGCCGCAACCGGCGCGTAATGGTTTAAGCAACTTCACCAGCAACCTTGAAGAACCGGCGGTAATGGTCAACTCCTTCCTGCAGGGCGATCCCTATAAAGGCATGGTGCATTTCACTCGCTTCTTCCTTAACACCATTCTTGGGATGGGCGGCTTGATCGACGTGGCCGGTATGGCGAACCCGCAGCTGCAGCGCGTTGAACCGCATCGTTTCGGTAGCACGCTGGGCCACTACGGCGTGGGCTACGGCCCGTACGTACAGTTACCGTTCTACGGCAGTTTCACCCTGCGTGATGAGGGCGGCGACATGGCCGATGGTCTGTATCCCGTACTCTCCTGGCTGACCTGGCCGATGTCCATCGGTAAATGGGCGGTAGAAGGGATTGAAACCCGCGCTCAGCTGCTGGATTCCGACGGCCTGCTGCGCCAGTCTTCCGATCCATACATCCTGATGCGTGAAGCCTATTTCCAGCGGCACGACTTTATCGCCAACGGCGGTAAGCTGACACCGGCAGATAACCCGAACGCGCAGGCGATTCAGGATGAGCTGAAAGATATCGATTCGCAGTAATCCACGCGGGTCAGAAAAGAAAAAGGGTGAACATGATGTTCACCCTTTTTATATCGTTTGCTTATCAGAAGCGGTAGTTGAAGTTCGCGCCGTACAGCCAGGCAGTACCTTCAGAACGGAAGGTGTAAGGACCTTCTTTAATTTCTACGTGCTGACCGTGCATGTAAGAGACACCAACATCCACTGAAGCATCTTTATTGAACGCGTAGGTGGTACCGGCGCTCAGCCACAGGCGATCCTGATCCGGGATAGAGATGGAGCGGGTGCCAGCCGGGATCGGGCTATCATCGAAGGCGATACCGGTACGGAAGGTCCAGTTATCGTCATAATAATAGGTGGTACCCAGCGCGATGCGGTAAGCATCTTTAAAGCCTTCATCTTTATAGAACAGCGTCTGGCCATTGCTGCCGGTGGCCTTCAGCTCCTGGAACTGGCTCCAGCTGGTGTAGGTCAGGCTATAGTGAACCGCCCACTGCGGCGCGACGCGGTTATAACCCGACAGTTCCCACATCTCCGGCAGATTGAGGGTCAGCGCGCCGTTAGTGGTACGGCCATCGGTACCGGCCGGTAGACCGAAGTTGCCGAGGATCTGGTTATACGCGGACGGCAGATCGCTCTTATAGTTGCCGTCAAAGTCGATTTTAACTTCAGAGCGGTAGGTGAAACCGTAGCGGTTGTTTTTGTCCAGCTCATACAGGATACCGGCGTTCCAGCCGAAGCCCCATTCGTTGCCGTTCAAATGCGCAATCTGAGTGTCGGCAGGGATCTGCGAGACCCGGCCCGCCAGCGCTGGCGGCAGCTTGCCGGAACCGGCAACGATCTGTCCTAAATCACCGGCGTAGCGTTCGATTTTCGCTTTCGCATACACCGCATCAAACCCTAAACCAAAGCTCCAGTTGCTGTTCAGGCGATAGGCGCCGCTTAAATTGAGGTTAACGGTGGTGAGATCGGTTTTACCACCCATACTGCCGGCAGCATAGTCATCAGCGAATTCAGTCGCGAGACCATAGTTAGAGGTAATAGATGCGCCCCAACCAAACTGATCGTTAATTGGCGAAACAAAGTGGAAGTTTGGTACCCATGCCGTTGGGGCAATATTGTCTGCATTCAGACTTTTACCGGTCGGCGAGGTACCAGAAACATTAACGTCCGGGTCGACGAAGACGGCGCCTGCCGACATCATCGGGCGGTCAAACATCATGATTAACGCGGGGTTACGGCTGGCGTTGCCCGCATCGTCAGCGATTGCCCCTTCACCGGAATAGGCACGACCAAGGCCGGATGCAGAGAATTCATTTAACTGGAATCCTGCGGCCCAGGCTTGGGTTGAAACAAGTGCTACAGCCACTGCAAGGGCAGATTGGGTAAAGCGGGTTTTCTGGCTCATGCCCATAACCTCATTGAGTTATTTTTATTTAAACTATGTTACATGCCGTAACAGAAGCGCGAAGTGTAGGGTCTGCTTTACGACAGAGAAATCAGACCAGTGGCCTGAGTATAGGTCTGACCAGATGAGTTGTTGCAAGTTTGTTTATAAGATTTTTCAATTGTGATAACAGAAACGCGATCCAGCTGGCAAAATTGCCCCGGTGCGTCATATCCAATTTGGGGCATTTTTGTTTTGGATCATTTTTAAGTGTGATTTCTGTCACTTAAACGTTTTCCTGCCATTAACAACTGGAGGGCGAACGAGGGCGGGCGTAAAATACGCGCATTATTTGTCTGGCACCGAAGGTGCATATACAGAGGAAATCTACGATGAGTAAATGTAGCGCTGATGAAACCCCGGTTTGCTGCTGTATGGATGTTGGCACCATTGTGGACAACACCGACTGCACCGCCTCCTACAGCCGCGTGTTTGCTAACCGCGCTGAAGCGGAAGCGACGCTCGCCGCGCTGAGCGAAAAAGCCCGCAATGTGGAGTCTGAACCGTGCAAAATTAACTCGACGTTCACCGACGTTGACGGCGGCGTGCAGCTGAATATCGATTTTGTTTTTAGCTGCGAAGCGGAATCGCTGATCTTCCAGCTGGGTTTACGTTAATCCTCTCTCGTAACGCCTCTTTCCAGAGGCGTTATCTTTTCTATTCAATGTGTTTTGGCTCCCACTTTTTCTCTTCCCCGATTGGCTTAATGTAAAAAATTAGTTAAGACTAGTTATCAGGTCAGACCACTTGGTTTTATCGGTTAACAGGGGAGAGTTATGAGTCAGGCATTACCGCTTATCACCCGTCAGGGCGATCGCATTGCCATTGTCAGCGGTTTACGTACCCCATTTGCCCGTCAAGCGACGGCGTATCACGGCGTTCCGGCCGTTGATCTGGGAAAAATGGTCGTCGGCGAAATGCTGGCGCGCAGTGAAGTTCCCCCGGAAGTGATTGAACAGCTGGTTTTTGGCCAGGTCGTGCAGATGCCGGAAGCGCCGAATATTGCTCGAGAAATTGTCCTTGGCACCGGAATGAATGTGCATACCGACGCCTATAGCGTCAGCCGCGCTTGCGCCACCAGTTTCCAGGCGGTAGCCAATATTGCCGAAAGCCTGATGGCCGGCACTATCCGCGCGGGCATTGCCGGCGGCGCTGATTCCTCCTCCGTTCTCCCTATTGGCGTGAGTAAAAAACTGGCCCGCACCCTGGTGGATGCCAATAAAGCGCGCACGCTTGGTCAGCGGCTAAAACTCTTTTCCCGCCTGCGCCTGCGCGATCTTTTACCGGTGCCGCCTGCGGTTGCGGAATATTCAACCGGTCTGCGGATGGGCGACACCGCTGAACAGATGGCGAAAACCTGGGGCATCAGCCGTGAAGATCAGGACGCGCTGGCGCTGCGTTCGCATCAGCTTGCCGCCCGCGCCTGGGAAGAGGGAAAACTGGCCGCCGAGGTGATGACGGCCTATGTGCCGCCTTATCGCGAGCCGCTGGAACAGGACAACAATATTCGTAAAAATTCAACCCTGGCGGATTACCAGAAGTTACGTCCGGCGTTCGATCGTAAACACGGCAGCGTGACGGCAGCAAACAGTACGCCGCTTACCGACGGCGCCGCCGCGGTGATCATGATGACCGAATCCCGGGCCAAAGAGCTGGGGTTAACGCCGCTGGGCTATCTGCGTAGCTATGCTTTCACCGCTATTGATGTCTGGCAGGATATGCTGCTGGGCCCTGCGTGGGCGACTCCGCTGGCGTTGGATAGGGCGGGAATTACCCTTGCAGACCTTACGCTAATTGATATGCATGAAGCTTTCGCCGCGCAGACGCTGGCGAATCTACAATGTTTAGCCAGCAATCGTTTCGCCCGGGAGGTTCTGGGGCGCCCACAGGCGACCGGGGAAGTCGATGCCAGCAAGTTCAACGTGCTGGGTGGTTCCATCGCCTACGGACACCCCTTCGCGGCGACCGGTGCGCGCATGATCACCCAGACGCTGCATGAACTCCGGCGCCGCGGCGGCGGATTTGGTCTGGTTACCGCCTGCGCGGCGGGTGGTTTAGGTTCCGCTATGGTTCTGGAGGCCGAATAATGGAAGCGGCAACAGCTTTTACGCTTGAAATTCGCCCGGATAATATCGCCGTTATCACCATCGACGCGCCCGGCGAAAAGATGAATACCCTGAAAGCCGAGTTCGGCGGCGAAGTGCGGACGATTATCCGTCAGCTCCGTGAGAACAAAGCGCTGCGCGGCGCCGTATTTATCTCCGCTAAACCCGACAACTTTATCGCCGGCGCCGATATCAACATGATTGCTCGTTGTACCAGCGCCGCAGAAGCCGAAGCGCTGGCGCGCCAGGGCCAGCAGATCATGGCCGAGATCAACGCGCTTTCTATCCCGGTGATTGCCGCCATTCACGGCGCCTGCCTTGGCGGCGGCCTGGAGCTGGCGCTGGCCTGTCATGGGCGAGTCTGTAGCGATGATGATAAAACGCGCTTGGGATTGCCGGAAGTACAGCTGGGGTTGCTACCGGGCTCCGGCGGCACTCAACGCCTGCCGCGGCTGATTGGCGTCAGTACGGCACTCGAAATGATCCTCACCGGTAAACAATTGCGTCCGCGTCAGGCGTTGAAAGCCGGGCTGGTGGACGATGTTGTCCCGCAATCGATATTGCTGCGGACCGCGGTTGAGCTGGCGCTACAGGGCCGGCCGGCGAGCCGAACTGTACCGGTGCGCGAACGGGTACTTGCCGGGCCTCTGGGGCGTCAGCTGCTGTTCCGCATGGTGGCGAAAAAGACCCGGCAAAAAACGCAGGGTAATTACCCGGCGGCAGAACGTATTTTACAGGTGATAGAAAACGGGCTGGCGCACGGCTGCAGCAGCGGTTACGCCGAAGAGGCGCGAGCGTTTGGCGAACTGGCGATGACGCCGCAATCGCAAGCGTTACGTTCTATTTTCTTTGCCAGTACCGATCTGAAAAAGGATCGTGGCGCCGAGGCTGACCCCGCTGCGCTGAATAGCATCGGTGTGCTAGGCGGCGGTTTAATGGGGGGCGGTATTGCTTACGTCACCGCCTGTAAAGGCGGGCTGCCGGTACGCATAAAAGACATTCAGGCGAAAGGCATCAATCATGCGCTTAAGTACAGCTGGGATCTGCTGGATAAGCAGGTGCGTCGCCGCTATCTGCGCGCCAGTGAACGCGATCGTCAGCTGGCGCTGATTTCCGGCGCTACGGATTATCATGGCTTTGCCCATCGCGATGTGGTCATCGAAGCGGTGTTTGAGGATCTGGCGCTCAAACAGCGGATGGTGGGCGAGATCGAACAATGCTGCGGGCCGCAGACGATCTTTGCCTCCAATACCTCATCGCTACCGATCGGCGAGATCGCGGCTCAGGCCGCCCGGCCAGAGAAGGTAATTGGTCTGCACTTTTTCAGCCCGGTCGAAAAAATGCCGCTGGTTGAGGTTATCCCGCACGCAACGACCGATGAGCAAACCATCGCCACGGTGGTGAAGCTGGCGAAGTTGCAGGGGAAAACGCCGATCGTGGTTGCCGACCGTGCCGGTTTTTATGTTAACCGTATTCTGGCGCCCTATATCAATGAAGCCATGCGCCTGCTGCTGGAAGGTGAGCCGGTCGAACATATTGATAATGCATTGGTAAAATTTGGTTTCCCGGTTGGACCTATTCAGTTGCTGGATGAAGTCGGCATTGATACCGGCACTAAGATTATCCCGGTACTGGAGAGCGCTTTTGGTGAACGTTTTAGCCCGCCTGCAAACATCATTGACGCGATTTTGAAGGACGATCGCAAAGGGAGAAAAAATAATCGCGGTTTCTATCTTTATGAGACAAAAAGGCGTAAAAGCAAAAAACGGGCAGACCCGGCTATTTACCCATTATTGGCAGTAGCAAGTCCGCAGGCGCGTTTGTCTGCTCAGCAGGTCGCTGAACGCTGCGTGATGATGATGCTCAACGAGGCGGCGCGCTGTTTTGATGAACAGATCGTGCGCAGCGCGCGTGATGGCGATATTGGCGCCGTTTTTGGTATAGGTTTTCCGCCGTTTCTCGGCGGCCCGTTCCGCTATATGGATAGCCTCGGCGCGGGTGAAGTCGCCGCAATCTTGCAGCGTCTGGCCGCACAGTACGGCCCTCGTTTTTCTCCGTGCGACACCTTATTGCGCATGGCCGAGCAGGGGGCGACCTTTTGGCCCACTAGTGAACGGACGACCTAAGTTATGGTCAAAAGAAGGTAAATCCAACGTTGGCTGGCGCTGTTGATTGGCGGTTTTGTAAACAAATATTGACTATACTTACGCCATTGAGGTAAAAAACAGCGTTTCATTCGTTGGATGGATCAGGCACAATGCCCGGCCACCGGGTCGCCTGCGTATTGTTTACGCAGAGCGAGTTGCGGTGATTCTGGTTAACAAAAGCGGTGCAATATGCAAGTTTTTATCATGCGTCACGGCGACGCTGCCCTCGATGCAGCCAGTGACTCCGTTCGTCCCTTAACCGTTTGCGGTTGTGACGAATCTCGTCAGATGGCAACCTGGCTGAAAGGTCAAAAAGTGGATATTGAGCGGGTGCTTGTCAGCCCTTACCTGCGTGCAGAGCAAACTCTCGACGTAGTAGGGGAGTGCATGAACCTGCCGAAAGATGTCGACGTGATGCCGGAACTCACGCCGTGCGGCGATGTAGGGATGGTTAGCGCTTATCTTCAGGCGCTGGCGAATGAGGGCGTGAAAACGGCGCTGGTCGTTTCACACCTGCCGTTGGTGGGGTACCTCGTCTCAGAGCTGTGCCCGGGGGAAACGCCCCCGATGTTTACTACCTCAGCGATTGCCTGCGTCACCCTCGACGCCGACGGCAAGGGCGAATTCAACTGGCAGATGAGCCCCTGCAATTTGAGAATGGCGAAAGCCATCTAAGGCTTTCCACCCTCGGAGCTTCCGCTTACGGAAGCTCCGGCGGCAACCACTCTTCAACTTCAATCAGTACCAATAGCGCGGCATCGCCGCCGTACTCTTTTGGTGCCTGATGGAACGCCATAATATGCGGATGTTGCGCCAGCCACAGCGGCGTTTGCTGCTTGAGGATGTGTTTGCCGTGTCCGTGCATCACGCAGGCGCAGAAGATATGTTCGCGGCGGCAGGCGGCAATCAGCGCGCCCAATTCTTGTTTTGCCTGCATCTGGGTTAAACCGTGCAGATCGAGAAACAGCTCCGGCGAATAGTCGCCGCGGCGCAGCTTTTTCAGCTCAAAATGGCTGACATCCGCGCGCACGTACTTCATCGCGCCTTCCGTATTGAGCAACGGCTGAAACTCGTCGGAAAAATAGTGGCTGTTATCCACCTGTTCCTGCAGCAATCGCTTAGGCGGAACCTCGCTGAGCTTCTTGCGCTGCGGGCGGTGTACGATAGTGTCCTGTTTAATTTGCCGGGTGCCGGTCATTAGCTGGCGGAACAGCGCCTGATCCTCCGCGCTTAGCGGTGTTTTCTTTTTCATTGCCCAATCTCACTATTTCTTTTCGCTAGTTTACCCGACTCGCCCGCGCTTCAGGCAAGGAAAACCTATTTTTCCCCACTCCGGCTGCGCAAGAATGCTGATTTATCGCCGCCGTCGTGGCAAACTAGCCGCCGAATTTATAGCAGAGCGTGCCCTGGAGGATTGCGTGGATAAAATTTTTGTTGATGAAGCGGTCAATGAGTTGCAGACCATTCAGGACATGCTGCGTTGGGCGGTAAGTCGTTTTAGCGCCGCCAACATCTGGTACGGTCATGGTACCGATAACCCGTGGGATGAGGCCGTACAGCTGGTATTACCCTCGCTGTACCTGCCGTTAGATATACCGGAAGATATGCGCACCGCGCGCCTGACTTCCAGCGAAAAACATCGTATCGTCGAGCGCGTGATTCGCCGCGTCAACGAACGTATTCCCGTCGCTTACCTGACCAACAAAGCGTGGTTCTGCGGACATGAATTCTATGTCGATGAGCGCGTGCTGGTACCGCGCTCGCCGATTGGCGAACTGATCAATAACCAGTTCGCCGGGCTGATAAACCATAAACCGCAGCATATTCTCGATATGTGTACCGGGAGCGCCTGCATTGCCATCGCCTGCGCCTATGCCTTCCCGGAAGCCGAAGTCGACGCTGTCGATATCTCCCCGGACGCGCTGGCCGTTGCGGAACATAACGTTGAAGAACATGGCCTGATTAACCAGGTTACGCCGATCCGCTCCGATCTGTTCCGCGATCTGCCAAAGCTGCAGTACGATCTGATCGTGACTAACCCGCCGTACGTTGATGAAGAAGATATGGCCGATCTGCCCGATGAATATGAGCACGAGCCGGTTCTGGGTCTGGCTTCCGGTAGCGATGGCCTGAAGCTGACGCGCCGTATTCTTGGCTGCGCGCCGGATTACCTCAACGATGACGGTATTCTGATTTGTGAAGTCGGTAACAGCATGGTACATCTGATGGAGCAGTACCCGGACGTGCCGTTCACCTGGCTTGAGTTTGATAACGGCGGTGATGGCGTCTTTATGCTGACTAAACAGCAGCTCATTGACGCGCGCGCGCATTTCGGCATTTATAAAGACTAAAAAAACAACACGCAAACATAACGAAAAGAACGGAGCCGTGATGGCAGGAAATACAATTGGACAACTCTTTCGCGTCACCACCTTCGGCGAATCGCACGGCCTGGCGCTGGGGTGCATCGTCGACGGGGTGCCGCCAGGCATTCCGCTGACCGAAGCCGACCTGCAGCACGACCTGGATCGCCGTCGCCCTGGGACATCGCGCTACACCACCCAGCGCCGCGAACCGGACCAGGTGAAAATCCTCTCCGGCGTCTTCGAAGGCGTGACCACCGGCACCAGCATTGGCCTGCTGATTGAGAACACCGATCAGCGTTCCCAGGACTACGGCGCTATCAAAGATGTGTTCCGTCCGGGACATGCGGATTACACCTACGAGCAGAAATATGGCCTGCGCGACTATCGCGGCGGCGGGCGTTCGTCTGCGCGTGAAACCGCGATGCGCGTGGCGGCCGGGGCGATTGCCAAAAAATTCCTCGCGGCCAAATTCGGTATTGTGATCCGCGGCTGCCTGACGCAGATGGGCGATATTCCGCTGGCTATCAAAGACTGGGATCAGGTTGAGCAGAACCCATTCTTCTGCCCGGATCCGGATAAAATCGACGCGCTGGATGAACTGATGCGCGGCCTGAAAAAAGAGGGCGACTCTATCGGCGCGAAGGTGACGGTCGTGGCTGACGGCGTACCGCCGGGTCTCGGCGAGCCGGTATTCGACCGCCTGGATGCCGATATCGCCCACGCGCTGATGAGCATCAACGCGGTGAAAGGGGTAGAAATCGGCGATGGTTTTGAGGTGGTTAAACTGCGCGGCAGCGAAAACCGCGACGAAATCACCAAAGCCGGCTTCCAGAGTAACCACGCCGGCGGCATTCTTGGCGGTATCAGCAGCGGCCAGCAAATCGTTGCTAACATCGCGCTGAAGCCGACCTCCAGTATTACCGTTCCCGGTCATACGATTAACCGCTTCGGCGAAGAAGTCGAGATGATCACCAAAGGGCGTCACGATCCGTGCGTTGGCATTCGCGCGGTTCCTATCGCCGAGGCCATGCTGGCTATCGTGTTAATGGATCACTTTATGCGTCAACGCGCGCAGAATGGCGACGTGACGACATCAATTCCACGCTGGTAACCGATGAAAAATACCGTTATCGCACTGCTGGCGCTTTTGGCCAGCACCGCCAGCCTGGCGGCGACGCCGTGGCAGAAAATATCCCAGCCGATTAGCGGCAGCGCCCAGTCTATTGGCGCGTTTGCCAATGGCTGCATCGTCGGCGCCCAGCCGCTACCGCTAAACTCCCCTGATTACCAGGTGATGCGTACCGATCAGCGTCGCTACTTCGGCCATCCGGATCTCGTGCAGTTTATTCAGCGGCTGAGTTTGCAGGCGCACAATAAAGGTATGGGGACGGTGCTGATTGGCGATATGGGCATGCCTGCCGGCGGGCGCTTTAACGGCGGCCACGCCAGCCATCAGTCGGGCCTGGATGTTGATATTTTCCTGCAACTGCCGCAGACCCGCTGGACCTCCGCGCAACTGCTGAAACCACAGGCGCTGGACTTAGTCGCCCGCGATGGCAAGCGGGTGGTACCCTCACTGTGGAGCCCGCAAATCAGCAACCTGATTAAAATGGCTGCGGAAGATAACGATGTGACGCGTATTTTCGTCAATCCGGCTATCAAACAGCAATTGTGCCTTGATGCCGGTAACGATCGCCAATGGCTACGCAAAGTTCGCCCGTGGTTCCAGCATCGCGCCCACATGCACGTGCGCCTGCGCTGCCCGGCGGGCAGCCTCGAGTGCGAAGATCAGGCGCCGCCGCCGGCTGGCGATGGCTGCGGAGCCGAGCTGCAAAGCTGGTTTGAACCGCCTAAACCTGGGTCAACCCCACCTGTGAAGAAGACGCCGCCTCCGCTGCCGCCTTCCTGCCAGGCGCTACTGGATGAGCATCTTCTCTAATGGATAGTTTTGCCGAGCTGTTTATGGTGTCGCCAATGGTGCTGGTGGCGCTCTTTTTTGTCGCGATTCTTGCCGGATTTATTGATTCCTTAGCCGGCGGCGGCGGGTTGTTAACCGTCCCGGCGCTGATGGCGGCGGGTATGCCGCCCGCTCAGGCGTTGGCGACCAACAAGTTACAGGCCTGCGGTGGTTCCATTTCCGCGACGCTCTATTTTATCCGTCGCAAGGTAGTGAATCTCGCCGATCAGAAACTCAATATTCTGATGACTTTTATCGGCTCGACGGCGGGTGCGCTGCTGGTGCAGCACGTGCAGTCCGATATTTTGAAGCAAATCCTGCCGCTGCTGGTGATAGGCATCGGGCTGTACTTTTTGCTGATGCCTAAGCTCGGGGAGTCCGATCGTCAGCGTCGCCTGTATGGCTTGCCGTTCGCGCTGGTCGCTGGCGGCAGCGTGGGTTTCTACGACGGTTTTTTTGGCCCCGGCGCCGGTTCGTTTTATGCGCTGGCCTTTGTGACGCTCGCCGGGTTTAATCTCGCGAAATCAACCGCTCACGCCAAACTGCTAAACGCCACCTCTAATGTTGGCGGCCTGCTGCTGTTTATTATTGGCGGCAAAGTGATTTGGGCCACCGGTTTTGTGATGATGGCCGGACAGTTTATCGGCGCTCGCGCCGGTTCGCGGCTGGTGCTGAGTAAAGGACAGTCGCTGATTCGGCCGATGATCGTCATCGTCTCCGCGGTGATGAGCGCTAAACTTCTTTACGACAGCCACGGGGCTGAGATTTTGCAGTGGTTGGGAATTCACTAATGCAACAGCAACACCATTATCAGCAGTTGGTCGAGATCTTCGACGGCTGCTTCGCCGATGATTTTAATACCCGTCTGATTAAAGGCGACGACGAACCGATCTATCTTCCTGCAGATAGCGAAGTGCCATACAACCGGATCGTGTTTGCTCACGGCTTTTACGCCAGCGCGCTGCACGAAATATCCCACTGGTGTATCGCCGGCAAGGCGCGGCGCGAGCAGGTGGATTTTGGTTACTGGTACTGCCCGGACGGCCGCGATGCGATGACGCAAAGCAAGTTCGAAGACGTCGAGGTCAAGCCACAGGCTTTTGACTGGTTGTTCTGCACGGCGGCGGGATTTCCGTTTAACGTCAGCTGCGACAACCTCGAAGGCGACTTTGAGCCTGACCGCATTGCCTTTCAACGGCGAGTGCATGCTCAGGTGATGACCTATCTGCAAGAGGGGATCCCTGAGCGTCCGGCACGCTTTATTCGCGCGCTGCAACAGTATTATCAAACGCCGCCGCTGACGGCAGAACAATTTCCGTGGCCGGAAGACCTGCACTAAAGCCACGTTCTACAAATGAAAGAGGAAAGACGATGATCGCGGAGTTTGAATCACGCATTCTGGCGTTAATTGACGATATGGTAGACCACGCCAGTGATGACGAACTGTTTGCTGGCGGTTATCTGCGCGGCCACCTGACGCTGGCGGTGGCTGAGCTGGAAGGGGAAGGGGAGCACTCGGCACAGGCGATTAACGACAAAGTCGCCAGCAGCCTGGAAAAGGCCATCAGCGCAGGCGAACTGTCGCCGCCGGATCAGATTCTGGTGCAAGGGATGTGGAATAACCTGTACCAGCAGGCGAAAAATCAGGCCTGATAAATGATGTCATCCGGATGAGGCGTTAGCCGACATCCGGAAACTCTCCCCGGTGGCGCTGCGCTTACCGGGGCGACTAAACTCTAGCCGGGATAAAGCGCAAGCCGGCGTTATTTTACCGCTTTTCCCTTCAGCAGTTTTCTCACCCATAGCCGATTCGGATTTAGCGCCGCCAACGTTTCGCTATCCAGCGGTAGCGGTTCTTCACTCATCTGCGCGGCCAGTAGTTCGGCGCTCAATGGCGCGGTGCACAGCCCACGTGATCCCAATGCCGCGAGCATAAACAGATTGTGGTAGACCGGCGCGCTGTCGACATTTTCCTGCTGTTCGTGAAGCGTGGCGTACTGCGTCAACGTTTTCTCATAATCCGGAACGTTGCCCACCATCGGCAGGTGATCGCGGGTGGCGCAGCGTACGCCGCAGCGGGCGTCGTTGCCGCTAACATCCACCTCTTTTGCCCATGCCGCCTGCGGGAAACAATCAATCAGGCGCTGGCGATTTTGCCACTGATCTTCGGCGCTGAAATCGGTATCCGTCTTGCCGCGATGATAGCTGGCGCCGATACAATGTTGCTGATTCGCGGGATTCTGCGGCGTCAGATAGCCGTCATAGCATAACACCTGGCGCAGGGCGGAAAGCCCCGGCGTGGTGGGGATATGGCTAACCTGGCCACCGACCGGATAAGCCGGCAACTGCCCGGTCTGGGCAAAATCAGTCAGGCTATGTCCGTTCGCCAGTACTACCGCCTGATGACGATGCTGCTGATTGAGCAACCAGCCGTCGCCCTCCGCGCTGAGCGTTTCGACGGGATAACCGTAGTGGCTGCGTAGTCCCTGCGTCGCCGCCAGCGACAGCAATTCTGCCGTCAACTGCTGCGGGCACAGCCAGCCGCCGGCCGGATAGGTGATGCCGCCGCAGCCGGTATCAACGCCGGTAAGTTCAGCAACTTGCTCCGCCGTTACCGCGCGGGCGACCTCTTCTGGTAAATCTGACGCCAGCATTTGGGTGATTTTCTGCGTGCTTTTTTCATCCCAGGCGAGTTGGGTTACGCCGCACCATTGATGATCGAATTCCACTGGCAACGCGTCGTAAACGCGGCGCGCGAAAGTGAACGCCGCCGGGAAAAAGCGCGCCAGCGAAGGGTCGTGCTGGCTTAATAGCGGATACAGCGCGCCCTGGCGATTGCCGGATGCGCCGCTGGCGGGCGCATCGTCAGCGCAGTACAACGTCACCTGCCAGCCGCGGCGCAGCAGCGCTAGCGAGAGCAGGGCGCTGGCGACACCTCCGCCGATTACCGCCGCTTCGCGCGATTGACTACCGCTGCGGGCAAACCATGGCGTCCGCGCCAGCGTCGGAACGTCAGCGGTCAATTCGCCGATTAACATTTCGCGCTTGCGGCCAAAGCCTTTGCGCTTTTGCATGCTAAAGCCGGCCTCCTGCAGCCCGCGGCGCACGAAGCCTGCGGAGGTAAAGGTCGCCAGCGTGCCGCCGGGGCGGGCCAGGCGCGCCATGGCGGAAAAGAGCCCCGGCGTCCACATATCCGGGTTTTTCGCCGGCGCGAAGCCGTCGAGGAACCAGGCGTCGACCTGGCGGTTGAGCGAATCATCAAGCTGGTCGGTAAGCACGTTGATATCGCCAAACCATAAATCCAGCGTGACGCGGCCATCGTCGAGCAGCAGGCGGTGGCAGCCAGCGATTGGCAGCGGCCACTGCGCCTGTAGCTGTTCAGCCCATGGCGCCAGTTCCGGCCAGTGTTGGTGCGCCAGGCGCAGGTCGTCGGCCTTCAGCGGAAATTTTTCAAAACTGATGAAATGTAATCTTTGCAGCGTAGCCTGCGGATTATCGCGACGAAAAACAGCAAACGCCTGCCACAGCGTCAGGAAATTGAGCCCGGTGCCGAAGCCGCTCTCCGCGACGATAAACAGCGGACGCGTGTGGGTTGGGAAACGGCTATCAAGCTGGTTGCCGTTGAGAAAAACGTAGCGCGTCTCTTCCAGACCGTTGTCATTAGAAAAATAAACGTCGTCAAAATCTCGGGAAACAGGTGTACCCTCAGCGTTGAATTCCAGGTTGGCGGGTTGTATGGCGTTTTGTTTCACGTAAGTTACTCGAATCACAAGGCGTAGCGCGATCTTAACGATGTGTGCCAGAAGGCGCAAATTTATACACAAAATGGCTGATCGGACTTGTTCGGCGTACAAGTGTACGCTATTGTGCGACTCGAAACTTAAAATAGTGCGACTTACAGAGGTATTGAATGAAACGTGCAGTGATTACTGGCTTGGGCATCGTTTCCAGCATCGGTAATAACCAGCAGGAAGTCCTGGCATCTCTGCGTGAAGGACGTTCAGGGATCACTTTCTCTCAGGAGCTGAAGGATTCAGGAATGCGTAGCCACGTATGGGGCAACGTCAAACTGGATACCACGGGCCTCATTGACCGCAAAGTAGTGCGCTTTATGAGCGACGCATCCATTTATGCTTATCTGTCCATGGAGCAGGCGGTAGCCGACGCCGGTCTGGCGCCGGAAGCATACCAGAACAACCCGCGTGTCGGCCTGATTGCAGGTTCCGGCGGCGGTTCCCCGAAATTCCAGGTCTTCGGCGCCGATGCCATGCGTAGCCCGCGTGGTCTGAAAGCCGTGGGCCCATACGTTGTGACTAAAGCGATGGCTTCCGGCGTATCCGCCTGCCTCGCCACGCCGTTTAAAATCCACGGCGTCAACTACTCTATCAGCTCCGCTTGCGCCACTTCCGCACACTGCATCGGTAACGCGGTAGAACAGATTCAGCTGGGCAAACAGGACATCGTCTTTGCCGGCGGCGGCGAAGAGCTGTGCTGGGAAATGGCTTGCGAATTCGACGCCATGGGCGCGCTGTCCACTAAATACAACGATTCTCCGGACAAAGCGTCCCGTACCTATGATGCGAACCGCGACGGTTTCGTTATCGCGGGCGGCGGCGGCATGGTCGTGGTTGAAGAGCTGGAACACGCGCTGGCGCGCGGCGCGCATATTTATGCGGAAATCGTCGGTTACGGCGCGACTTCCGATGGCGCGGACATGGTTGCTCCATCTGGCGAAGGCGCAGTGCGCTGCATGCAGATGGCGATGCACGGCGTTGATACTCCGATCGACTACCTGAACTCCCACGGCACTTCTACTCCGGTAGGCGACGTGAAAGAGCTGGGCGCTATCCGCGAAGTCTTCGGTGACAACAGCCCGGCAATCTCCGCCACCAAAGCGATGACCGGCCACTCTCTGGGCGCCGCAGGCGTACAGGAAGCCATCTACTCTCTGCTGATGCTGGAGCACGGTTTTATCGCGCCAAGCATCAACATCGAAGAGATGGACGAGCAGGCTGCCGGCCTTAACATCGTCACCAAACCGACCGATGCTCAGCTCACCACCGTGATGTCCAACAGCTTCGGCTTCGGCGGCACCAACGCGACCCTGGTTATGCGTAAATACAACGCCTAATCGGTAAGAGTCAAAAAAAGGGGAGCCCGAGGCTCCCCTTTTTTTGACGTCTTGACAGCGCCCGGCAAGAGCAGGCAAATTGCTCGCCATCATTCTCATTCCATCTTCTCGCCTTGCTCTGCAAAACTGGGGTAACGCATGTCCGCAGCGACAAAAACGATAAACAACGCTTCAGAGAATCTTTCGCTATTTCGCATTACCTTTGCGGTTTTTCTGACCTATATGACCGTGGGGTTACCGTTACCGGTTATCCCGCTATTTGTGCACCACGATCTCGGCTTTGGCAACACACTCGTCGGCGTGGCCGTCGGCATCCAGTTTCTCGCCACGGTCTTAACCCGCGGTTATGCCGGGAGACTGGCCGATCAGTACGGCGCGAAACGCTCGGTGCTGCAAGGAATGTTGGCCTGTGCTCTGGCCGGCTGTGCCTGGCTGGCGGCGGCGCTGCTGCCGGTGCCGGTGATGGCCAAATTTGGCCTGCTGGTGCTGGGACGTTTGATTCTCGGTTTTGGTGAAAGCCAACTGCTGACCGGCAACTTAAGCTGGGGACTAGGGCTGGTTGGCCCGCGGCGTTCCGGTAAAGTGATGTCGTGGAACGGCATGGCGATGTACGGGGCGCTGGCGGTGGGCGCCCCGCTGGGGCTGCTGATTTACAGTCGCTTCGGCGTGGCGACGCTGGCCTGCGTTACGATGGCGCTGCCGCTGCTGGCGTGGGCGATTAACGGCACGGTCCGTAAAGTTCCCGCCCACGGCGGCGAACGTCCTTCGCTATGGAGCGTCATCGGTATGATCTGGCGTCCGGGGGTTGGCCTAGGTCTGCAGGGCGTCGGATTTGCGGTGATCGGCACCTTTGTTTCGCTCTATTTCGCCAGCCACGGCTGGGCGATGGCCGGCTTCACGTTGACCGCGTTTGGCGGCGCTTTTGTCCTGATGCGTATTCTGTTCGGCTGGATGCCGGATCGCTTCGGCGGCATTAAGGTGGCGATAGTTTCACTGCTGATTGAAGCTATCGGCCTGACGCTACTGTGGCAAGCGCCGGGCGCCTGGGTGGCGCTGGCGGGCGCCGCTTTGACCGGTTGCGGTTGCTCGCTTATCTTCCCGGCATTGGGCGTTGAGGTAGTCAAACGGGTTCCGGCTCAGGTTCGTGGCACCGCGCTGGGCGGCTATGCCGCGTTTCAGGATATCTCTTACGGCGTCACCGGCCCGCTGGCTGGCCTGCTCGCGACCTCGCTGGGCTATGCTTCCGTGTTCCTGGCCGGGGCGATTTGCGCGGTATTGGGGATTGTGGTCACTCTGTTGACGCTACGTAAATAAATACACAACGGCGGCTATCAGGCCGCCGTTATTGCTTTAGGCTTACAGCACCAGCCACAGCAGAATAATCACTACCAGCAGCGCAATCGCCACCGTCCACGCTTTTTTGCTATACACCGCATGGGGCGAAGGCAGCGACTCGACCGGGGTAATTGCCATTGTCGCCTGGGCGCGAGCTACGCGTAGCGCAAAGACTTTATTTAATAGCGTTAACACCTGCGGGCTGGTTAAGGTCGTCGTGGGCGTCACCTGCCAGTTGCTTTGCGCGAAATCGGCGATTTTCTGCCACTCCTGCGCCTCCAGCGGTTGCTTAAGCGCTGCCTGCAGTGAATTCATCGTCGGCGCGGTTTGCGCGCTCAACGTTTGTCGCGCCTGCAGCCAGTATGAGAGCGGGGTGAAGTGGGTGGCGGGGATCAGCTCGCCGGATTTCACGCCGCACAGCTCAAGCATTGATTGCCAGATAAGCTTGCTCGATTCGCCGGTTGCGGCGGCCAGTTTGGTCACTAACTGATTCAGGGTGTTATGTTCCGCCGGCAGCAAAGGGCGCAGCGTTGGCGTTCGCTGCTGCGGTTGCGGGATCGCCAACTGGCCGTTTTGCAGCAGATGCAGCACGTTCTCCAGTTGCGCCTGCGTCAGCGCGTGCAGCACGGTTTGGCCGTAATTCTGGCGGATATAATCGCTCACCGCCTGACGGTTATTCCCCTGGGTCAGCAGTTCGCTAAGCTGAGCGAGAATTTGCCGGTGGTGGTGGTTTTGCTGAGCGATACTTAAGCGCTGATTCAGGTTGCTCTCAGCCGCGCTGAAATGGCTCGCCAGCAGCGGCGTATCGCCTTTCAGACCCAGATCGTGCTTCACGCAGGCCCACACTTCGGCGTTTTGCTGCGATGTCAGCGTCACCAGACGCGTTATCAGCCGCTCCAGAACGGTGCGTTGCTGCATGGTGAGCGCGTTTGGGCCCACGGCGGATGCGCCGGATGGGCCAGTCCCCGGAGGGCGATCGGACATACCTGAAACGGGTGGTGTCATGATGAATCCTTACCGTAGTACTGTACTTAAGCCGGGTGATGATGTTCCTGGCGGCCAGATTATGGCACACTTCCCCGGTTTACTCTCGTTCTCAGACAGGTACTGAACCGTGAAAATCCTCGTTGATGAAAATATGCCCTATGCGCGTGAGCTTTTTAGCCGTTTGGGAGACGTACAGGCCGTTCCCGGTCGTCCCATTCCGCAGGAAGCGTTAACCGACGCCGACGCGCTGATGGTGCGTTCCGTCACTAAGGTGAATGAAGCGCTGCTCTCCGGTAAGGCGATTAAGTTTGTCGGCACCGCCACCGCAGGTACCGATCATGTGGATCAAGCGTGGCTGCAGCAGGCGGGGATTGGCTTTTCCGCCGCGCCGGGCTGCAATGCGATCGCGGTGGTGGAGTATGTTTTCTCGGCGCTGCTGATGCTCGCCGAGCGCGACGGATTCGCGCTGGCTGACCGTACCGTCGGTATCGTCGGCGTCGGCAACGTTGGCGGGCGTTTGCAAAAACGTCTGGAAGCGCTGGGAATTAAAACATTACTCTGCGATCCGCCGCGCGCCGATCGTGGCGATGAAGGCGACTTCCGCACCCTGCACGAGCTAGTGCAACAGGCGGATATCCTGACTTTCCACACGCCGTTGTTTAAAGACGGGCAGTATAAAACGCAGCATCTGGCCGATGAAGCGCTGATTAGCCGCCTGCAGCCGGGGACTATCCTGATTAACGCCTGCCGTGGTCCGGTGGTGGATAATGCGGCGCTGCTCAAGCGCTTGCAGGCCGGGCAGCAGCTGAGCGTGGTGCTCGACGTCTGGGAACCCGAACCGGATCTGAATACCGAGTTGCTGGCGCGTGTCGATATCGGTACCTCGCATATCGCCGGTTATACCCTTGAAGGCAAAGCGCGCGGCACCACTCAGGTGTTTGAAGCCTATAGCGCGTTCATTGGTCATCCGCAGCAGGTGGCGCTGGATACGCTACTGCCGGCGCCGGAATTTGGCCGCATCACTCTGCACGGCCCGCTCGATCAGGCGACGCTGAAAAGGCTGGTTCATTTGGTGTATGATGTGCGCCGCGATGATGCGCCGCTGCGTAAAGTGGCAGGCATTGCCGGCGAATTCGACAAGCTGCGCAAAAATTATCAGGAACGCCGCGAATGGTCGTCCCTGTACGTACAGTGCAGCGATGAAAAAGCAGCGACGCTGCTGCGTCAGCTCGGTTTTAATGCCGTACATCATCCTGTTCGTTAATATCTTCTTAATGCCCCTGTTGGATAATCCGGCAGGGTCGCTATTTTCTGGAGTACACCACCATGTCTGAAGGCTGGAATATTGCCGTACTGGGCGCAACCGGCGCCGTAGGCGAAGCCCTGCTTGAAACCCTTGCTGAACGCCAGTTTCCGGTAGGCGAAATTTATGCGCTGGCGCGCAATGAAAGCGCGGGCGAACATCTGCGTTATGGTGGCAAATCGGTCATCGTGCAGGACGCCGCCGAATTTGACTGGACCCAGGCCCAGTTGGCCTTCTTCGCCGCGGGCGTCGAAGCCAGCGCGGCGTATGTCGAAGAAGCCACCAACGCCGGTTGTCTGGTTATCGATCTTAGCGGCCTGTTTGCGCTGGAGCCGGACGTGCCGCTGGTGGTGCCGGACGTCAACCCGTTCGTGCTCGGCGACTACCGCAACCGTAACGTGATTGCGGTACCAAACAGCCTGACCAGCCAGCTGCTGACGGCGCTGAAACCGCTTATCGATGATGGCGGCCTGTCGCGTATTACCGTTACCAACCTGCTGTCTGCCTCGGCGCAGGGGAAAAAAGCGGTCGATGCGCTGGCGGGGCAGAGCGCGAAACTGCTGAACGGTATTCCGATTGATGAAGACGATTTCTTTGGTCGCCAGCTGGCTTTCAACATGCTGCCGATTCTGCCGGATCGCGAAGGTAGCGTGCGCGAAGAACGACGTATCGTCGATGAAGCGCGCAAAATTCTGCAGGATGACGGCCTGATGATTTCCGCAAGCGTCGTGCAATCGCCGGTCTTCTATGGCCATGCGCAGATGGTGAATTTTGAAGCGCTGCGTCCGCTGGCGGCCGAGGAGGCGCGCGACGCCTTTACCCGCGGCGAGGATATTGAGCTTTCCGAAGAGGGCGAATTCCCGACGCAGGTCGGCGATGCTTCCGGAAACGCGCGTCTGTCCATCGGCTGCGTGCATAACGATTACGGCATGCCCGAGCAGATTCAGTTCTGGTCGGTTGCCGATAACGTCCGCTTTGGCGGCGCGCTGATGGCGGTGAAAATCGCCGAGAAACTGGTTCAGGAGTATTTGTACTGATGTCTGAACCACAGCAGCAGCCGGTGTATAAAATCGCGCTGGGCATCGAGTACGACGGCAGCAAATACTACGGCTGGCAGCGGCAAAACGAAGTGCGCAGCGTGCAGGAAAAGCTGGAAAAGGCGCTGTCGCAGGTAGCGGCCGAACCGGTACACGTATTCTGCGCCGGGCGTACCGACGCCGGCGTTCACGGTACCGGCCAGGTAGTGCACTTTGAAACCCGCGCCCAGCGTAAAGACGCCGCCTGGACGCTGGGCGTAAATGCGAATTTACCTGGTGACATCGCCGTGCGTTGGGTGAAGCATGTTGCGGACGATTTTCACGCCCGCTTCAGCGCGACGGCCCGTCGTTACCGCTACGTCATCTATAATCACCGCCTGCGTCCGGCGGTGTTGAGCCAGGGGGTGACGCATTATTACCACCCTCTGGATGCCGGGCGGATGCATCGCGCCGCGCAGTGTTTGATTGGCGAGAATGACTTCACCTCGTTTCGCGCGGTGCAATGTCAGTCGCGCACGCCGTGGCGTAACGTGATGCATATCAACGTGACCCGTCATGGCGCTTATGTGGTGGTAGATATCAAAGCGAACGCTTTTGTTCATCATATGGTAAGGAACATCGTCGGCAGCCTGATGGAAGTAGGCGCCGGAAACCAGCCAGAGAGCTGGATTGCAGAACTGCTGGCGGCGAAGGACCGGACTCTGGCTGCCGCGACGGCGAAAGCGGAAGGATTGTATCTGGTGTCGGTGGATTATCCGGCCCATTTCGATCTGCCGGTGATGCCGATGGGCCCGCTGTTTTTGGCGGACTAATATCAGCGCCCCTGTAACAGGGGGCGGTTGTCACTAAAGGCTAAGACAAATATGGACCTGATTCATTTTTTGATTGATTTCATCCTGCATATTGATGTGCACCTTGCGGAGCTGGTCGCGCAGTATGGCGTCTGGGTTTACGCCATCCTGTTCTTGATTCTGTTCTGCGAAACCGGCCTGGTGGTGACGCCGTTCCTGCCCGGAGATTCTCTGCTGTTCGTCGCCGGCGCGCTCTCCGCGCTGCCAACGAACGATCTCAACGTACACCTGATGGTTGCGCTGATGGTCATTGCCGCCGTTATTGGCGATGCCCTGAACTACACCATCGGTAGATTGTTCGGCGAAAAGCTGTTCAGCAATCCGAACTCAAAAATTTTCCGTCGCAGCTATCTCGATAAAACCCATACCTTCTATGAACGCCACGGCGGCAAAACCATCATCCTCGCGCGTTTTGTGCCGATCGTCAGAACCTTTGCGCCGTTTGTGGCGGGAATGGGCCACATGTCCTATCGTCATTTTGCGGCGTACAACGTGGTAGGCGCGCTGCTGTGGGTACTACTGTTCACCTACGCCGGCTACCTGTTCGGTGATTTGCCGATCGTGCAGGAAAATCTGAAGCTGCTGATCGTGGCTATTATCGTCCTGTCGGTACTGCCTGGCGTTATCGAAGTGATTCGCCATCGCCGGGCGGCGGCAAAGCAGGCTAAATAGGCCCTTAGCGGCATTTTCGCCGGGCGTTGCTATGACGTCCGGCGCGCAAAGTGTGAGCGGTTCGACCACTTTTTTATCCCATGTTACGGGATGTTATGATTTAATGTGCAACATTCATGGTCTGTGAGGGGCAAAAGTGGCATTATGCGCCCCTTGCGACAAAACTGGCATCGACCAGGTTCAGGTAGAAAGGTTATCAATGAGCTGGATTGAACGAATTAAAAGCAATATAACCCCCACCCGTAAGGCAAGTATTCCTGAAGGTGTATGGACCAAGTGCGACAGCTGCGGTCAGGTACTGTACCGCGCAGAGCTGGAGCGCAACCTGGAGGTTTGCCCTAAGTGCGATCACCACATGCGTATGTCGGCGCGCAACCGCCTGCATAGCCTGCTGGACGAAGGTTCTCTCGTGGAGCTGGGTAGCGAGCTCGAGCCAAAGGATGTGCTGAAGTTCCGCGATTCGAAAAAGTATAAAGACCGTCTGGCCTCTGCACAGAAAGAGACCGGCGAGAAAGACGCGCTGGTGGTGATGAAAGGCACCCTGCACGGCATGCCTGTCGTGGCGGCGGCGTTTGAATTCGCCTTTATGGGCGGTTCGATGGGTTCCGTTGTCGGCGCGCGTTTCGTCCGCGCGGTTGAGCAGGCGCTGGAAGACAACTGCCCGCTAATCTGCTTCTCCGCTTCCGGCGGCGCCCGTATGCAGGAAGCGCTGATGTCGCTGATGCAGATGGCGAAGACCTCTGCGGCGCTGGCGAAAATGCAGGAACGCGGTTTACCGTACATCTCCGTGCTGACCGACCCGACCATGGGCGGCGTCTCCGCGAGCTTCGCGATGCTGGGCGATCTTAATATCGCCGAGCCGAAAGCGCTGATCGGATTCGCCGGTCCTCGCGTTATCGAGCAGACCGTGCGTGAGAAGCTGCCGCCGGGATTCCAGCGCAGTGAGTTCCTGATTGAGAAAGGGGCGATCGACATGATTATCCGTCGTCCTGAAATGCGTCTGAAATTAGCCAGCATCCTGGCGAAACTGATGAATCTTCCTTCGCCGCAGGCCGATGCGCCTCACGAAGGCGAGGTGGTACCACCGGTACCGGATCAGGAACCAGAGGCCTGATAATGCAGAGGGCAGGGCCGACAGGCGCTGCCCTTTTTTTTACCGTTAACTTTCGCGGACATCATGGAAAAAGATCCTATTCCTCAGGCCACGTCGCCCCTGGCTACGTGGCTTTCTTATCTGGAGCATCTGCACAGTAAAGCCATCGACCTGGGGCTTTCGCGGGTGAGCGAAGTCGCCGGACGGATGGCGATACTAAAACCGGCGCCGTTTGTCTTTACCGTGGCGGGTACCAACGGTAAAGGCACCACCTGCCGGACGCTGGAATCCGTGCTGATGGCGGCGGGCTATAAAGTTGGCGTATATAGTTCGCCGCATCTGGTGCGCTATACCGAACGCGTGCGAATTCAGGGCGCCGAGCTGCCAGAAGCGGCGCATACCGCCTCATTTGCCGAAATCGAAGCGGCGCGCGGCGATATCTCGCTGAGCTATTTTGAATTTGGCACGCTGTCCGCGCTATGGCTGTTTAAGCAGGCGCAGCTGGATGTGGTTATCCTGGAGGTGGGCCTCGGTGGACGCCTGGATGCCACGAATATCGTCGATGCCGACGTGGCGGTGGTCACCAGCATCGCGCTGGATCATACCGACTGGCTGGGGCCGGATCGTGAAAGCATTGGCCGTGAAAAAGCGGGTATCTTCCGCGCCGGTAAACCGGCGGTGGTGGGCGAACCCGATATGCCGCAGACGATTGCCGACGTGGCGAATGAAAAGGGCGCGACGCTGCTGCGCCGCGACCATGACTGGCGCTATAGCGTGACGGACCAGTCATGGAACTTTTCCGATGGTCAGGGCGAGTTGGCAGGGCTACCGTTGCCGCAGGTTCCATTGCCCAACGCCGCGACGGCGCTGGCGGCGCTGCGCGCCAGCGGGCTTAACGTCGATGAACAGGCGCTGCGCGACGGCATTCATCACGCCATGCTCCCGGGCCGCTTTCAGATTATCAGCGACGCGCCGCGGGTGATCCTCGATGTCGCGCATAACCCGCATGCGGCGGCTTATCTCGCCGGGCGTCTCAAAACCTTAGCGAAAACGGGGCGCGTACTGGCGGTTATTGGTATGCTGCATGATAAAGATATCGCCGGAACCCTGGCGAATCTGGCGCCTGAAGTAGATGCGTGGTACTGCGCGCCGCTGGAAGGGCCGCGCGGCGCCACGGCGGACCAGCTGATTACGCATCTGCGTGCGGGCCAACGTTATGACAGCGTAGCGCAGGCGTGGCATGCCGCTATGGCGGATGCCAAAGCCGAAGATACGGTGCTGGTGTGTGGTTCCTTCCACACGGTAGCGCATGTAATGGAAGAGATAGACGCGGGGAGAATCGGTGGCGAGTAAGTTTCAGAACCGTTTAGTCGGGACGATTGTACTGGTAGCGCTGGGGGTAATTATTCTCCCGGGTCTGCTCGACGGTCAGAAAAAACATTATCAGGATGAGTTTGCGGCGATCCCGTTGGTGCCGAAGCCGGGCGATCGCGATGAGCCGGATATGCTGCCGGCGGCTACCCAGGCGCTGCCTTCGCAGCCGCCGGAAGGCGCCGCGGAAGAGGTGAGAGCGGGAGACGCCGCGGCGCCATCGCTGGATCCGTCGCGCATCCCGGTGAACAACAATAGCTTCGATGAAGTTCAGGAGCCGGTGGTGGCCGCCAAGCCGCAGCCGAAACCACAGCCGAAGCCGGTTGAGAAACCGCAGCCGCAGCAGGTCGCGCAGACGCCGCCGCCGGCGAAACCGCAGCCGCAACCACAGCCGCAACAGCAGCAGGCCGCTATTCCGGCGCCGACCGGAAAAGCCTATGTGGTGCAGTTAGGGGCGTTGAAGAATGCCGATAAGGTTAACGAAATCGTAGGTAAGCTGCGTTCCTCGGGCTTTAAAGCCTGGACATCGCCATCCACGCCGGTTCAGGGTAAAATTACCCGTATTCTGGTGGGACCGGATGCGTCGAAAGACAAGCTGAAGGGGCAACTCGGCGAGCTGCAGCAGATTTCTGGCCTGAGCGGCGTGGTCATGGGGTATAGCCCGAATTAAAAAATGACATCCGCTCTGATTGGGCGAGCTGGCAGGCGGGTTAACCTGCTGAAACCCTTGCCGGATACGCCCTGAAGAGGCGTCAGGCAGTATGGCGTTGAATGTTTTTTCAGCGCCATTTTTATTTCTGTAGGGCACGGAAATCCCTACGCAAACGTTTTCTTTTTCTGTTAGAATGCGCCCCGAACTGGACGACAGGGCGTAAAATCGTGGGATGTATATGGTCTGGATTGATTACGCCATTATTGCGGTAATTGGTTTTTCCTGTTTGGTTAGCCTTATCCGCGGCTTTGTTCGTGAAGCGTTATCGCTGGTGACATGGGGATGTGCCTTCTTTGTCGCCAGTCATTACTACACTTACCTGGCTGTCTGGTTCACGGGCTTTGAAGACGAACTGGTCCGAAATGGGATTGCTATCGCGATATTGTTTATCGCAACGCTTATCGTCGGCGCTATCGTTAACTATGTGATAGGCGCTCTGGTAGAGAAAACCGGTCTGTCAGGAACAGACAGGGTGTTGGGGATCTGTTTTGGCGCCCTGCGCGGCGTGCTTATCGTCTCCGCTATTCTGTTCTTTCTCGATAGCTTCACCGGTATGGCAAAAAGTGAAGACTGGCAAAAGTCTGAGCTTATCCCGCAGTTCAGTTTCGTTATCAGATGGTTCTTTGACTATCTGCAGAGCTCGTCAAGTTTCTTGCCCAAAGCATAAGCGTTGGGATGTAGCTTAACGAGGAAAAGACGTATGTGCGGTATTGTCGGTATCGCCGGTGTTATGCCGGTAAACCAGTCGATTTATGACGCGTTAACGGTGCTTCAGCATCGTGGGCAGGATGCCGCGGGCATCATCACCATTGATGCGAATAACTGCTTCCGTTTGCGTAAAGCTAACGGGCTGGTGAGCGATGTGTTCGAAGCGCGCCACATGCAGCGTATGCAGGGAAATATGGGGATTGGCCACGTCCGTTACCCAACGGCAGGCAGTTCCAGCGCTTCTGAAGCGCAGCCTTTTTACGTTAACTCGCCCTACGGCATTACGTTGGCCCATAATGGCAACCTGACCAATGCCCACGAGCTGCGTCAAAAGCTGTTTGAAGAAAAACGCCGCCACATCAACACCACCTCCGATTCCGAAATTCTGCTCAATATCTTCGCCAGCGAGCTGGATAATTTCCGTCATTACCCGCTGGAAGCCGATAACATTTTCGCCGCGATTGCCGCGACGAACCGCCAGATTCGCGGCGCGTACGCCTGCGTGGCGATGATTATCGGCCACGGTATGGTCGCCTTCCGCGACCCGAACGGTATCCGTCCGCTGGTGCTCGGCAAGCGCGATATCGGCGATGGCCGCACCGAGTACATGGTCGCCTCCGAAAGCGTGGCGCTGGATACACTGGGCTTTGAATTTCTGCGTGACGTCGCGCCGGGAGAAGCGGTCTACATCACCGAGAAAGGCCAACTGTTTACCCGCCAGTGCGCGGAAAACCCGGTCAGCAACCCATGCCTGTTCGAATACGTCTATTTCGCGCGTCCGGACTCCTTTATCGACAAGATTTCCGTCTATAGCGCCCGTGTGAACATGGGCACGAAGCTTGGCGAGAAAATTGCCCGTGAGTGGGAAGATCTGGATATCGATGTCGTTATTCCGATCCCGGAAACCTCCTGCGATATCGCCCTGGAGATTGCTCGTATCCTCGATAAACCCTATCGTCAGGGCTTTGTCAAAAACCGCTATGTTGGCCGTACCTTTATCATGCCGGGCCAGCAGCTGCGCCGTAAATCCGTGCGCCGTAAGCTGAACGCCAACCGCGCCGAATTCCGTGATAAGAACGTGCTGCTGGTGGATGACTCTATCGTTCGCGGCACCACTTCTGAACAGATTATCGAAATGGCGCGCGAAGCCGGCGCGAAGAAAGTGTATCTGGCCTCCGCGGCGCCGGAAATTCGCTTCCCGAACGTTTACGGTATCGATATGCCGACCGCCAACGAGCTTATCGCCCACGGTCGCGAAGTTGACGAGATCCGTCAGATCATCGGCGCTGATGGCCTGATTTTCCAGGATCTGGACGATCTGATCGAAGCGGTACGCGCTGAGAACCCGGACATTCAACAGTTCGAGTGTTCGGTCTTTAACGGCGTGTACGTCACCAAAGACGTTGACCAACAGTATCTCGATTATCTTGATTCGCTGCGTAACGACGATGCCAAAGCGGTCCAACTGCAAACCGAAGTTGAAAACTTAGAGATGCATAACGAAGGCTAATTGGTCCCTTGTCGCTGGCCCGCCGTCTTTCGAAGACCGCGGGCCTTTTTATTTTTACCCGCCAGGTTGCGTCGGGGACTATAATCCGGCAAAGTCTGCGGCATTACGCGCAAGAGGAATACATCGTGAAACGACTCATTATCGGCATTTCCGGCGCCAGCGGCGCGATTTACGGCGTACGCCTGCTACAGGTATTGCGTGACGTCGCGGAGGTCGAGACCCATCTGATAATGAGCCAGGCTGCACGTCAGACGCTGTCGCTGGAAACCGACTACTCGCTGCGGGAAGTGCAGGCGCTGGCCGATGTGGTACACGACGCGCGCGATATCGCCGCCAGCATCTCCTCCGGCTCGTTTAAAACCAGTGGAATGGTTATTCTACCGTGCTCGATGAAAACGCTCTCTGGCATCGTCAATAGCTATACCGACGGTCTGCTGACCCGCGCGGCGGACGTGGTGTTAAAAGAGCGCCGCCCGCTGGTGCTTTGCGTACGCGAGACGCCGTTCCACCTGGGGCATCTGCGTTTAATGGTGCAGGCGGCGGAAATGGGCGCGGTGATGATGCCGCCGGTGCCGGCCTTCTATCATCGTCCGCAGACGCTGGACGATGTGATTAATCAGACGGTTAATCGGGTTGTCGATCAGTTCGATATTGAGCTGCCGCAGGACCTGTTTACCCGCTGGCAAGGCGGAGCATGATGCACCTGTTTGGTGCATTTTATTTACCTTTGCCTTCCGCTGGTGCATTTTTGTTGTCCTGATCAAATCCTCGACATTTAATTTGTTTTTTTGCGTTTTGCCGCTGCGGTTTATCCGCCAATGCTGGTATCTTCCCTCTTAAGACAATCTTGCAACTTTATATTAACAAATTTAACGCTGTTACCGGCACGCACCGGGAAAATGGCATAAAACCTGCAAGAACCGTCGGCAACATACATAACCAGACAGCGCACAACATAACAACATCACGACACTTAAGGGCTTTCTATGAAGAAGACGATCCTGGCTCTCTCGTTAATCATGGGAATCAGCAGCGCCGCCAGCGTATCTGCGGCGCTGCCGCAAAGTATCCGCATCGGCACCGATACCACCTATGCGCCTTTCTCGTCGAAGGATTCGAAGGGCAACTTTATTGGCTTTGACATCGATCTGGGCAATGAACTGTGCTCGCGCATCAAGGTGAAGTGCACCTGGGTGGGCAGCGATTTTGACGCGCTGATCCCCTCGCTGAAAGCGAAGAAAATCGACGCGATTATCTCGTCGCTGTCGATTACCGAAAAACGCCAGCAGGAGATTGCTTTCTCTGACAAACTGTACGCGGCAGATTCTCGTCTGATCGCGGCAAAAGGCTCGCCGATTCAGCCTACGCTGGAGTCGCTGAAAGGCAAGCATGTTGGCGTACTGCAGGGCTCTACTCAGGAGGCCTATGCCAACGAACGCTGGCGCAGCCAGGGCGTGGATGTTGTCGCCTATGCTAACCAGGATCTGATCTATTCCGACCTCGCCGCAGGGCGCCTTGATGCGGCGCTGCAGGATGAAGTCGCGGCCAGTGAAGGTTTCCTCAAACAACCTGCCGGTAAAGACTACGCCTTTGCCGGTCCTTCCGTTAAAGACAAAAAATACTTCGGCGATGGTACCGGCATCGGCCTGCGCAAAGAAGATGGCGAGCTGAAAGCCGCTTTCGACAAAGCGCTGGGTGAAATGCGTAAAGACGGCACCTACGACAAAATGGCGAAGAAATACTTCAACTTTAACGTCTACGGCGATTAAGACTGTAGCGGTCTGGTTATGCCAGGCCGCTCCATTGCGACGCGGTTATTGTTGCCCTTGATAGGTGCAAGCGGTTGACGGCTTGCACCAGAATGGGGCGATAGCAGTTTTTCTTTGTTCAGAAAATGCATAGTTAAGCGTTTCTGATGCAAAAAAATCTGCTTTCCTGCGCATTTTGCTTTGCCTTGGCAGGGCGAATAATGGCACGATAACTGGCGTAAGTGCTTCTAATAAACCCGTTAGAATGACAGTCTGTTGAGGATAATTATGAAAAAACTGGCGTTGTCTCTTTCTTTGGCGCTGGCCCTTTCCAGCGTTTCCACGGTATTCGCAGCCATTCCACAGAAAATCCGTATTGGTACCGATCCTACTTATGCGCCGTTCGAATCGAAGAATGCGCAGGGGCAATTGATCGGTTTTGACATCGATCTGGCGAAAGAGCTGTGTAAGCGTATTAATACCCAATGTACCTTCGTTGAAAACCCGCTGGATGCGCTGATCCCCTCGTTAAAAGCGAAGAAAATCGATGCGATTATGTCCTCGCTGTCGATTACCGAAAAGCGCCAGCAGGAAATTGCCTTCACCGACAAACTTTATGCTGCTGACTCCCGTCTGGTGGTGAAAAAGGGCAGCGATATTACGCCAGACCTGAGCAAGCTGAAAGGCAAGCGCATTGGCGTACTGCAGGGCACCACTCAGGAAACCTACGGCAACGAGCATTGGGCGCCGAAAGGCATTGAAATTGTCTCCTATCAGGGCCAGGACAATATCTATTCCGACCTGACTGCGGGCCGTATTGACGCCGCGTTCCAGGATGAGGTCGCTGCCAGCGAAGGTTTCCTCAAACAGCCGATTGGCAAAGATTATCAGTTTGGCGGCCCGTCCATTAAGGATGAGAAGTTGTTTGGCGTCGGTACCGGCATGGGCCTGCGTAAAGACGACACCGAGCTGCGTGAAGCGCTAAATAAAGCTTTCGCCGAGATGCGTAAAGACGGCACTTACGACAAGCTGGCGAAGAAATATTTCGACTTTAACGTGTACGGCGACTAATCATCGTTAGTACCTCGCCGCACGCGTTTTCACGTGCGGCGATCGATGACAGACAGGGCAGACAGCATGCTGTACGGGTTCTCACAGGTTATTTTTCAGGGCGCGCTGGTCACCCTTGAGCTGGCGCTTAGCTCGGTGGTGCTGGCGGTCCTTATCGGGCTGGTGGGCGCGGGGGCGAAACTATCCGCCAACCGGCCTATGGCGCTGGTGTTTGAAGGCTATACCACGTTGATCCGCGGGGTGCCGGATCTGGTGCTGATGCTGCTGATTTTCTATGGGCTGCAGATCGCCCTTAACAGCATTACCGATGCATTAGGCATGGCGCAATTTGATATTGATCCGATGATTGCCGGTATTATCACCCTCGGCTTTATCTATGGCGCGTACTTCACCGAAACCTTCCGCGGCGCGTTTCTGGCGGTGCCGAAAGGCCATATTGAAGCGGCGACGGCATTTGGCTTCAGCGGCTGGCAGACGTTCCGCCGCATCCTGTTTCCGGCGATGATGCGCTATGCGCTGCCCGGTATCGGCAACAACTGGCAGGTCATTCTCAAAGCCACCGCGCTGGTGTCGCTGCTCGGTCTGGAAGACGTGGTGAAGGCAACGCAGCTGGCGGGCAAAAGTACCTGGCAGCCGTTCTATTTCGCTATCGTCTGTGGGGCGATCTATCTGGTGTTTACCACGATTTCCAATGGTGTGCTGCTGCTGCTTGAACGCCGCTACTCCGTGGGTGTGAAGAGGGCTGACCTGTGATTGAAATTATTCAGGAGTACTGGAAATCCCTGCTGTGGACCGACGGTTACCGTTTTACCGGCGTGGCGATCACCCTGTGGCTGTTGATTGCTTCAGTGGTGATGGGCGGCATCCTCGCGGTGTTTCTCGCCATCGGGCGCGTATCGAGCAATAAATACATTCAGTTTCCGATCTGGCTGTTTACCTATATTTTCCGCGGTACGCCGCTGTACGTGCAGCTGCTGGTGTTTTACTCCGGGATGTATACGCTGGAAATCGTCAAAGGCAGCGATCTATTGAATGCGTTTTTCCGCAGCGGCCTGAACTGTACGGTGTTGGCATTGACCTTAAATACCTGCGCCTACACCACCGAGATTTTTGCCGGGGCGATTCGTTCGGTGGCGCCGGGCGAGATTGAAGCTGCGCGGGCTTACGGCTTTTCGTCAGTTAAGCTGTATCGCTGCATTATTTTGCCCTCTGCGCTACGTATTGCGTTACCCGCGTACAGCAACGAAGTCATTCTGATGCTGCACTCGACGGCGCTGGCGTTTACCGCCACGGTGCCGGATTTGCTGAAAATCGCGCGCGATATTAACTCGGCGACCTATCAGCCGTTTACCGCTTTTGGTATCGCCGCGGTACTGTACTTAATTATTTCGTATGTGCTGATTAGCTTGTTCCGCAAGGCGGAAAAGCGCTGGCTGCAGCATATCAAACCTTCTTCGACGCACTGAGAAAGCCATGACCGACAATAAATTAAGCGTTATCGATCTGCATAAACGTTACGGCGAGCACGAGGTGCTGAAAGGCGTCTCGCTGAAAGCGAAGGCCGGAGACGTGATTAGTATTATCGGCTCATCGGGTTCTGGTAAAAGTACCTTCCTGCGCTGCATTAACTTTCTGGAGAAGCCAAGCGAAGGAACGATTATCGTCAACGGGCAGAATATTGGCCTGGTGCGCGATAAAGACGGCCAGTTGAAGGTAGCGGATAAAAACCAGCTGCGTCTGCTGCGCACGCGACTGACGATGGTGTTCCAGCACTTCAACCTGTGGAGCCACATGACGGTACTGGAAAACGTCATGGAGGCGCCGATTCAGGTGCTCGGCCTTAACAAACAGGAAGCGCGCGAGCGGGCGGTGAAGTATCTGGCGAAAGTCGGCATCGATGAACGCCAGCAGATCAAATATCCGGTACATCTTTCCGGCGGTCAGCAGCAGCGCGTGTCCATCGCGCGGGCGCTGGCGATGGAGCCGGACGTACTGCTGTTTGATGAACCGACATCGGCACTGGATCCGGAACTGGTGGGCGAAGTGTTGCGTATTATGCAAAAACTGGCGGAAGAGGGGAAAACCATGGTGGTCGTCACCCACGAAATGGGCTTTGCCCGCCACGTCTCTTCACACGTGATTTTCCTCCATCAGGGAAGAATCGAAGAAGAGGGGCATCCCGACGAGCTATTCGGCAACCCGAAAAGCCAGCGCCTGCAGCAGTTCCTTAAAGGTTCACTGAAGTAATCGCTCATTCCCGGCGGGTTTGCTCGCCGGGAATGACTTAACGCTCCAGCCGGTAGATCCAATCATCGTAATCCACGCCGTTGAGGTGGTAAGCATTTTCCAGCACCTGAATGCGTACAAAACCGTGCTTTTCCAGCAGCCGGGACGATCCCAAATTATTGCCAAGCACCCAGGCATTAATGGCGTGGATGCCAAGGGTGGTAAAGCCGTAATCACAAATCGCGCGCAGCGCTTCGCTGGCGTAGCCCTGACCCTGCGCTTGCGGCAGTAGCGCGTAGCCGACGTCGGCCTCGTGCGGATTTTTCGCGCTGATGCGCAGACCAATATCCCCCAGCGGCGTGCCGGCAGAATCGCGCAACACAAAGACGCCGGCATCTTCGCAGCGGCATTCAAACACGCTGTGTAGCGCCGTTTCGCTTAACACCTCACCCATGTAACGCATGACGTCAGGGTCCTGACGCAGACGCAGAAAAAAGGGCCAATCGGCCGGAGTGAAGCGGGAAAGCAACAGGCGGGGCGTTGTTATCGTAGTCATAAAGCAATTAATCAGCTAAAACGAAAGCCTACTTTACCACCATGCTGTGCCGGGTAACATGCTCGCCCTCGCGGATCAGCCTGCGGGTGGCGTGGCGCTCAGACTTTGCAGGTAGCGCTGCACGCGGTGATTTTCCGGTGAACGGCGAAGCTGTAGCGCCAGGTTGAGGCTATCCAGCAGTTGGGCGTTAGCTACCATCGGCGAATCGGCGGCGATGCGCTTTTCCGCGACTAACCATTCAACGACCGATTTCCAGCGCCAGAGAGGGGAATTGCCCTTCACGCGCTGTACGGGGCCGGGAAACCGCCCGCTGCCGCGAGCGCCCTCTTTTAATAGAGCGATCGCCTGGCGGGAGACGCCGATAAGTTCGGCGATATCGCTCAGCCCGACCAGTGTCGAATCGATGGACTCCACGCGGATACTTGGCAGCGCGGCGGTTTCTACATCGCGGATGGCGGACAGCGCCGCCTGCTCCAGCGATTGGCCCTCGCGATCGAACTCGAGGTAGACCGCAGTACCGTAAAAGCAGACCAGCGCGTCGCTACAGCCTGCGGCAAAGAGCGCATCTTCCAGTCCGGGCGTTTGATTGGTGACGCCGGACAGCGTCAGCGTAAAATTAAATATCGGCATCGTTTAGCGTTCCTTATGCGTGATGCGCCCGGTAGCCTGGATGGGACACCGTTCGACCATTCTGATTATTTGCCGGGCGTGGTTTTCAGGGACGGCGGGCGTCGACCAAATGCTCATCATATATTCACGGTGTTCAGCCACGCCGCAGACGAGACGCCCAAAGCAATGAGCGCTTTTACCTGCAGGCAGCAATATCCACCCCCGCGCCAGCGCCGTAGCAATCGCCTTCCTGATATGTTTGTCCGGATGTTCCTTCATCGTCAAATCCTGCTCACAATAAAAAGGGTGTTGACGGCTGTCAACGTTTTTTGAGGGTATATTCCTCGTCAGGACGTTATGGCAGGAGAAGAATTTTGCGGTTGGAATGCGCTTCACAAGAAGCGTAGCAAGGAGGACGAGGAACTAACGATTTGCGAGGCGGCTTCCGCCCAAGGGAAGAAAACGGGGAGCCGTTGCTCCCCGTTTATCTACCTAGCCCAACACATCGTTCAGCGCCTCTTCCAGATCGTACCAGCGAAAGCTAAAGCCAGCGGCTTCCAGACGTTTTGGCAGCGCGCGCTGGCCGCCGAGCACCAGTACCGAGGATTCCCCCATTAGCAGGCGAATGGCGGCGGCGGGAACGCGGAAAATCGCCGGGCGATTGAGCGCGTGGCCGAGAGCGTGGGCAAACTGTTCGTTACGCACGGGATAGGGCGAGACCATATTGAACGGGCCGCGCAGATCGTTATCCAGCAGCCACAGAATACCGTTCACCATATCATCGATATGGATCCACGCCAGATACTGGCGACCGTCGCCGATAGGTCCGCCCAGGCCAAGCTTAAACGCGGGCGTCATTTTGGCCAGGATCCCGCCGCGCGGCGCTAAGACGACGCCGGTGCGCAACAGGCACACGCGCGTGCGATCGCTTTGCGCCTCACAGGCGATTTGCTCCCAGCGGGCGCAAAGTTTATGGGTAAATTCGTTGTGCGGTGGCTCTTCCTCGGTCACCACGACTTCACCGAGATCGCCGTAATAGCCGGTAGCGGAACCGCTAATCAGCACGGAAGGTGGTGTTTCGCTGGTTTTAAATAACGCGACCAGTTGCCGGGTGATGTCCCAGCGGCTGTGACACAGGCGCTCTTTTTGCTCCGCCGTCCAGCGCTTATCGGCGATCGGTTCACCGGCAAGGTTAATGACGGCGTCAAAGCCATCGAGGTTGTTTTGCCCCTCGAAACCGCGCCACAGCGTGACACGGGGATCGAGACGGGCTTTCGCGCGTTCAGGAGTGCGGGTGGAAACCGTGAGCTGGTGCCCAAGTTCCAGCAGCCTGGGAATAAGATGCCGACCAATGAGCCCGGTACCGCCAGTGAGCAGGATTTTCATACCGCCTCCCTAACAAACGTTTTAGCGCCGCCAGCTCATGGTCATTGATACTGAGTCGGCATAGCGCAGCGCGTGAAGTTTATCGATCTCTACTTCAGCATAAGTGACCCAGTGATGTTCGCATGCGATATTGAGCACATCCTGGGTTAATTTTTCCAGCAGCGAGAAGCGGTTATTCTCGATATGGCTGATGATGCGCTTAGTAATGGTGCGATAGTTCAGGGCATCATTGATGTCTTCGCTGTCGCGAGCCTTATCGGCCGGATAGTGAATCACCACATTCACCAATACATCCTGTCGGTTGGCGATCTCTTCCTCTTTGATTCCAATAAAAGTACGCAGGCGCAGGTTCTTAATACGAATAATGGCGTCTGGCTGAGACATTGCAGGCTTCCTCCGTGTAGTAATTTCCGCAATCATACATGAAAGCACGCCCTGCGAGCAGGGGATTAATAATGTTGCGTTTTGAGTAGCGCTTGTTGCGTTGCCGGGCGCTGGCGGATGCGTTCAAACCAGTTATGCACCGCCGGGAACTGGCTAAGATCGATGCGTTGGCGCTGGTGGGCATTAATCCATGGCCAGCAGGCGATATCGGCGATACTGTAGTGCTCGCCGCCCAACCATGGACTGGCTTCAAGACGCCGGTTCATTACGCCATAGAGGCGCTGGCTTTCGACCTGATAGCGTTCAATGGCGTAGGGAACAGCCTGAGGCGCGTGATGATTAAAGTGGTGGTTTTGCCCAAGCATCGGCCCCAAGCCTGCAACCTGCCAGAATAGCCATTGCAGGGTGGTATGCCGTTCGCGCAGCTCGCCGCTCAGTAATTTTCCCGATTTTTCCGCCAGATAGAGCAGGATCTCTCCGGACTCAAACAGGCTTAACGGCGCGCCGCCGTCGACCGGAACGTGGTCAACGATCGCCGGGATCTTATTATTTGGCGAGATAGCCAGAAACTGCGGGCGAAACTGTTCACCTTTGCCGATATCGACGCGTATCAGGCGATAGGCCAGCTGCGCCTCTTCCAGAAAAAGGATGATTTTGTGGCCGTTGGGGGTGGGTGCATAGTAAAGATCGATCATGAGGTCTCCCGCCATCGAAGGTCGCAAACGTTTCGAGTATAGGCGACCTGCGCCATCGCGGGGCAAAGATTATATTGCGAAATCCTCATGCGGCTGCCAGTGACATCTTATAGCAGACCAGCTATGTTGATTTATCTCCCCCTGGCTTCATTGAGGATGTCATGAATCAGCCTGTTATTACCCTGTGGTCCGATGCCGATTTTTTCTCCCCCTATGTGATGTCCGTGTATGTGGCGCTGCAGGAAAAAAGCCTGCCGTTCACCCTTAAAACCGTCAATCTCGACAGCGGCGAGCATCTGCAGCCGGGCTGGAAGGGCTACTCCGCGACACGGCGCGTGCCGCTGCTGGAAGTGGATAATTTTTCGCTAAGCGAATCCTCGGCCATTACCGAATACCTTGACGAACGCTTTGCGCCGCCGGAGTGGGAGCGCTTGTATCCGCACGACCTGCAAAAACGCGCGCGGGCGCGGCAGGTGCAGGCCTGGCTGCGAAGCGATCTGATGCCCATACGCGAAGAACGTTCTACCGACGTGGTGTTTGGCGGCGCGAAGAAGCCCGCGCTTAGCGCCGCGGGGCAAACCAGCGCGGCTAAACTCTTTGCGACCGCCGGCGCGCTTTTGGCGCATGGCGGGCAGAATCTGTTTGGCGAATGGTGTATTGCCGATGCCGATCTTGCGCTGATGCTAAACCGTCTGGTGCTGAACGGCGACGAGGTGCCGGAAGCGCTGGCGGACTACGCGACCTTCCAGTGGCAGCGGGCGTCTGTTCAGCGTTATGCCGCACTGTCGGCTAAACGTAGCGGCTGATAAGCGCAGGCAGTTCCGTTATCATAGACAGACCGTATTGTCTGGTAAGGGGTTGATATGAAACTGATGTTCGCATCCGATATTCACGGTTCGCTGCCTGCGACCGAACGCGTTCTGGAACGCTTCGCGCAGAGCGGGGCGCAGTGGCTGGTTATCCTCGGCGATGTGCTCAATCACGGGCCGCGCAACGCGCTGCCGGAAGGGTATGCGCCGGCGCAGGTCGCCGAGCGGCTGAACAGCGTCGCGCAGCGGATTATCGCCGTCCGCGGTAACTGTGATAGCGAAGTCGATCAAATGCTGCTGCATTTCCCCATTACCGCCCCCTGGCAGCAGGTGCTTAGCGAACGCTACCGCCTGTTTCTGACCCACGGTCATCTCTATAGTCCAGATAATTTGCCGCCGCTCGCCGCTGGCGATGTACTGGCTTATGGTCATACTCATATTCCGGTTGCCGAGAAACGCGGCGATATTTTCCTCTTCAATCCTGGCTCTGTGAGCATCCCGAAAGGCGGCTTTGCCGCCAGCTACGGCATGCTGGAAGATGATCGGCTGCAGGTTTTCGCACTCAAAGATAATCAGGTTATTGCAGAGGCCGCGATTTACCCGTAATTTACCCCTCAATCGTAAAGACGCGCCGCGAGAGCGCTTAAAAGTAAGGTTTCCTGATGGCGGAACAGAAGCATTTGGCAAGCACAGAATGGGTCGATATTGTTAATGAAAACAATGAGGTGATAGCACAGTCCAGCCGCGAGCAAATGCGCGCGCAGTGTCTGCGCCACCGCGCGACCTATATTGTGGTTCATGATGGGATGGGCAAAATTCTGGTGCAGCGCCGTACCGAGAGCAAAGATTTCATGCCGGGTATGCTGGATGCGACCGCCGGCGGCGTGGTGCAGGCGGATGAACAGCTGCTGGACTCGGCGCGCCGCGAAGCGGAAGAAGAGCTGGGGATTGCGGGCGTGCCTTTTGCCGATCATGGCCAATTCTATTACGAAGATAAACACTGCCGCGTCTGGGGCAGCCTGTTTAGCTGTGTTTCTCATGGCCCGTTCGCCCTGCAGGAAGAAGAGGTTAGCGAAGTATGCTGGCTGACGCCGGAAGAGATCACCGCGCGCTGCGATGAGTTCACCGCCGATTCACTGAAAGCGCTGGCGCTGTGGATGACCCGTAACGCGGGCAATACCGGCCACGATCGCGACGAGCAGGAAGAAGACGAAGCGTAATTTCCTTTACGCGTTAGCGTCATAAAAAAGGCAGCCATTTGGCTGCCTTTTTTGTCTCAGCGGGAGATTATTTCTGCTGCTGAGAAGACTGAATCGCCGTCAGTGCGATGGTGTAGACGATATCGTCTACCAGCGCGCCGCGGGACAGGTCGTTTACCGGCTTACGCATACCCTGCAGCATCGGCCCGATGGAGATCAGGTCAGCGGAACGCTGTACGGCTTTGTAAGTGGTGTTACCGGTGTTCAGATCCGGGAAGATGAACACGGTTGCGCGGCCAGCTACCGGAGAGTTCGGCGCTTTGGACTTCGCTACGTCGGCCATTACCGCGGCATCATACTGCAGCGGACCGTCGATCATCAGGTCAGGACGTTTTTCCTGCGCCAGACGAGTTGCTTCGCGTACTTTTTCTACATCGCTACCTGCGCCGGAGGTGCCGGTGGAGTAGGAGAGCATCGCCACGCGCGGTTCGATACCAAAGGCAATCGCGGAATCAGCGGACTGAATTGCGATTTCCGCCAGCTGTTCTGCCGTCGGATCCGGGTTGATCGCGCAGTCGCCGTAAACGTAAACCTGTTCCGGCAGCAGCATGAAGAATACGGAAGAGACCAGCGAGCTGCCCGGCGCCGTTTTGATAAGCTGCAGCGGCGGACGGATGGTATTGGCGGTGGTGTGAACCGCGCCGGATACCAGGCCGTCGACTTCGTCTTGTTCCAGCATCAGGGTGCCAAGAACCACGTTATCTTCCAGCTGCTCGCGCGCAACCGCTTCGGTCATGCCTTTGTTCTTACGCAGTTCGACCAGACGCGCCACGTAGCTTTCGCGTACCACTTCCGGATCGACGATTTCAATGCCTGCGCCCAGCTCTACGCCCTGAGAGGCCGCAACGCGGTTGATCTCATCCGGGTTGCCCAGCAGCACGCAGGTGGCAATACCGCGCTCGGCACAGATGGCCGCCGCTTTAACGGTACGCGGTTCGTCGCCTTCCGGCAGAACGACGCGTTTGCCCGCTTTACGCGCCAGCTCGGTCAGCTGGTAGCGGAAGGCTGGCGGAGACAGACGACGGCTGCGCTCGGAGGTCGCGGTCAGCGATTCGATCCAGTCGGCGTTGATATAGTTGGCAACGTATTCCTGAACTTTCTCGATGCGCTCGTGATCGTCAACCGGTACTTCCAGGTTGAAGCTCTGCAGGCTCAGAGAGGTCTGCCAGGTGTTGGTGTTAACCATGAATACCGGCAGGCCGGTGGCGAAAGCACGTTCGCACAGTTTGCTGATGCGCGCGTCCATTTCATAGCCGCCGGTCAGCAGGATGGCGCCGATTTCTACGCCATTCATCGCCGCCAGGCAGGCAGCGACCAGTACGTCTGGACGGTCTGCGGAAGTCACCAGCAGAGAACCCGGACGGAAGTGCTCCAGCATGTGCGGAATGCTGCGCGCGCAGAAGGTTACGGACTTCACGCGGCGAGTATTGATGTCGCCTTCGTTGATCACGGTCGCATTCAGGTGATGCGCCATGTCGATAGCGCGCGTGGCGATCAGATCGAAGCTCCATGGCACCGCGCCCAGCACCGGCAGCGGGCTGCCGTTCTGCAGCTGCGCCGGGTCGATCTTCACGACTTTCGCTTTAGACGAGTCGTCGAAGATTTCGGACAGGTCAGGGCGGGTACGGCCTTGTTCATCAACCGGAGCATTCAATTTGTTAACGATAACGCCAGTGATGCTGGTGTTTTTCGCGCCGCCGAAGCTGTTGCGAGTCAGTTCAATACGCTCGTTCAGCTGTTCTGGGGTATCGGTGCCCTGAGACATCACGAAGACGATTTCCGCGTTAAGCGTTTTTGCGATTTCGTAGTTCAGAGACTGAGCGAACTGGTGTTTACGGGTCGGGACCAGGCCTTCAACCAGCACCACTTCAGCATCCTGAGTGTTGGCATGGTAGTTGGCGATGATCTCTTCCATCAGCACGTCTTTCTGGTTGCTGGACAGCAGCGACTCAACGTGGCTCATGTTCATCGGCTCAGCGGCAGTCGTCGTTGAAGAGCTGGCGCGAACGATGGTGGTAGTCTGGTCTGGAGTATCGCCACCGGAACGCGGCTGGGCGATAGGTTTAAAGACGCTCAGGCGAACGCCTTTGCGTTCCATAGCGCGGATAACACCGAGGCTGACGCTGGTCAGGCCTACGCTGGTTCCGGTAGGGATCAGCATGATAGTACGGGACACGATATATCCTCTTTCGTTACCGCCAGTTTTAGGCGGGATACAAAACAGCACCGCCAGCTTACCGTTCATACTTCAAGTGGCAACTCGAAGCAGTCAGGGTTATCGCTGGCGGTGTGGAATTAAGCGGTCAGACGGTGTGCGTCTTGAGCGATCACCAGCTCTTCGTTGGTCGGGATAACCACGGCAGGGCGGGTGCCTTCTTTGTTGATGAAGCCAGACTTGCCGAAACGGGCAGCCAGGTTACGCTCGTGATCAACTTCGAAGCCCAGAACGCCGAGTTTACCCAGGGACAGTTCACGAACCATCGCGGCGTTTTCACCGATACCACCGGTGAAGACAACGGCGTCCAGACGACCGTCCATCAGCGCAGTGTAAGAACCGATGTACTTCGCCAGGCGGTGACAGTAAACGTCCATTGCGCGCTTAGCGTCAGCTTTATCCGCGTAGTTGTCTTCAACGTAGCGGCAGTCGCTGGTGACTTCGGTCAGACCCAGCAGGCCGGACTCTTTGGTCAGCATTTTGTTGATAGCATCTACGCTCATACCCAGCGCGTCGTGCAGGTGGAAAATGATTGCCGGGTCGATATCGCCAGAGCGAGTACCCATCACCAGACCTTCCAGCGGGGTCAGACCCATGGAGGTATCAACGCATTTACCGTTACGGATAGCGGAAACGGAACCGCCGTTGCCGAGGTGGCAGGTGATGATGTTCAGTTCTTCAACCGGCTTGTTCAGAACCTTAGCGGCTTCCTGAGTCACATAGTAGTGGCTGGTGCCGTGCGCGCCGTAACGACGTACGCCGTGCTCTTTGTACAGGCTGTACGGCAGGGCATACAGGTAGGACTCTTCCGGCATGGTCTGATGGAACGCGGTGTCGAACACGGCAACGTTCTTGTCTTTCAGGTGCGGGAAGGATTTCAGCGCTTCAGCGATACCGATCAGATGCGCCGGGTTGTGCAGCGGTGCGAAGGAAGCGGAGTCTTTGATGCCCTGAATAACGGAATCGTCGATGACAACGGAACTGGTGTATTTTTCACCGCCGTGAACGATACGATGGCCAATTGCGGTCAGCTGTGCTGACAGTTCTGGTTTTTGTGCCAGAATAGTGTTAACGATAAAGTTCAGCGCTTCACTGTGAGCGGCGCCTGCGCCTAACTCAGCTTCGTGTTTGCCGCCGTCCATTTTCCATTTGATACGGGCTTCAGGAAGATGGAAACATTCGGCTAAACCGGAGAGATATTCGTCACCGTTAACGGCATCCAGGATAGCAAATTTCAGGGAAGAGCTACCGCAGTTCAGAACCAGTACTAACTTACTCGACATGGAAGTACCTTTTATGATACGTGGCTAAAAAAACATCAGTGTGTCACAAAGCGTAGCGCAGGATGACATCGACATTTATGATTAACATCATGCCTTGTTCTGTTTTCTGGCACGATGAGGGAAGTACATATGATTTTATGTCATTTTGCATAATTTTCCGCCAGCAGCAGAATATGCGATAATTTGACTAACCTGGTAAAAGGGTCTAACCGCCCTCTCAGGTGGGCACAGGATACCTGATTGCCGCATCCATTGCCAAAATCTTTTGAACGTTGTCATGCACAGTTGGTGTTTTGCACGAAAATTTTAAGTTTTATATGTAAAGTTGAGGTATAGCCATGTCGACCCCTGAGAATCGCCCCGTTAGCTTTTTTAGCTTGTTTCGTCGCGGGCAGCACTATGCGAAGACCTGGCCCCTCGATAAACGGCTGGCGCCGGTGTTTATCGAAAACCGCATTATTCGCGCCACTCGCTACGCGATTCGCATCATGCCGCCGGTTGCGGTCTTCACCTTATGCTGGCAGATAGCGCTCGGCGGGCAGCTCGGCCCGGCCGTCGCCACCGCGCTATTTGCCTTAAGCCTGCCGATGCAGGGGCTGTGGTGGTTGGGCAAGCGTTCCGTGACGCCATTACCGCCATCAATATTGAACTGGTTTTATGAAGTGCGCGGCAAATTACAAGAGGCCGGGCAGGCGTTAGCGCCGGTTGACGGCAAGCCGGATTACCAGGCGCTGGCTGACACGCTTAAGCGCGCCTTCAAACAACTGGATAAAACTTTCCTTGATGATTTGTAATTCCATACGGAAAACGCATATAAAAGAAGGCGCATGATTTATGCGCCTTCTTTATTTCACGCCGTAAGTGCTACAGGAGTCAAAAATGGAAATGACCAATGCGCAGCGTCTGATTTTGTCCAATCAGTACAAGATGATGACTATGCTCGACCCGGACAACGCCGAACGTTACCGCCGTCTACAGACCATCATCGAGCGTGGATATGGGCTGCAAATGCGCGAGCTGGACCGCGAATTTGGCCAACTGACGGAAGAAACCTGCCGGACTATTATCGATATCATGGAGATGTACCACGCGCTGCACGTCTCGTGGACCAACCTGAAGGATGCCTCCGCTATTGATGAACGCCGGGTCACCTTCCTTGGCTTTGATGTCGCCACAGAAGCCCGCTATCTCGGCTACGTGCGCTTTATGGTCAATGTAGAAGGGCGCTATAGCCACTTCGACGCAGGAACTCACGGCTTTAACTCGCAGACGCCGATGTGGGAAAAATACCAGCGTATGCTGGCCGCCTGGCACTCCTGCCCGCGCCAGTATCACTTGAGTAGCAACGAAATTAACCAAATTATTAATGCCTGATGGAGGTGCCCGTGCAGTGTAAAGGTTTCCTGTTCGATCTCGACGGGACGCTGGTGGATTCTTTGCCGGTAGTCGAGCGTTCATGGTGTAAATGGGGCGATCGTTTCGGCATTCCACACGATGAGATTCTCGGTTTCATTCACGGTAAACAGGCCATCACTTCGATTCGTCATTTTATGCCGGGGCGCAGCGAAGAGGATATTCAGGCCGAGTTCCGCTTTCTTGAGCAGATTGAAGCCACTGATATCGAAGGCATTGTCGCACTGCCGGGCGCGTTAAGCTTGCTGAATACGCTTAATGAAGCGGGGATCCCGTGGGCTATCGTGACTTCGGGTTCCATTCCGGTCGCTCACGCCCGCCACCGCGCGGCAGGTCTGCCGATGCCGAAAGTGTTTGTCACCGCCGAGCAGGTGAAGAAGGGGAAACCGGCGCCGGATGCCTATCTGCTCGGCGCTGAACTGCTGGGGATACCGGCGCAACAGTGCGCGGTGGTTGAAGATGCGCCGGCGGGGCTGCTTTCCGGGCTGGCTGCCGGATGCCGCACCATCGCCGTCAACGTTCCGGCGGATGCGCCGCGTCTTGATGAAGCCGAGCTGGTGCTGACAACCCTCGAAAGCTTGCGCATTGAGCGGCAGGCGGACGGCAATGTTCAGGTGAATCTTAAAGCATAATCTCATGATTTAGCCCCGCGTCGCCGGGGCTTTTTTATGCCACAATTCCGGCTCCCTCTTCAGACAAGGATAAGTTGTGAACGGTGAATTGATTTGGGTGTTATCGCTACTGGCCATCGCGGTTGTCTTGTTTGCAACCGGCAAGGTGCGCATGGATGCCATCGCGCTGATGATCATTGTTGCGTTTGTGCTTAGCGGTACGTTAACCCTCAGCGAGGCCTTCTCCGGCTTTAGCGATCCGAACGTTATTCTCATTGCTGCGCTATTTATCATTGGCGATGGCCTGGTGCGCACCGGCGTGGCGACTAAAATGGGCTCCTGGCTGGTCAAGGTTGCCGGCAATAGCGAAACCAAAATGCTGGTCTATCTGATGCTCACCGTTGCCGGGCTGGGCGCGTTTATGAGCTCAACCGGCGTCGTGGCGATATTTATTCCGGTGGTGCTCAGCGTCTCGTTGCGCATGAATACCTCGCCATCGCGGCTGATGATGCCGCTAAGCTTCGCCGGGCTGATTAGCGGCATGATGACCCTGGTGGCGACGCCGCCGAACCTGGTGGTCAACAGTGAACTGCTGCGCGAGGGGTTGCATGGATTCAGTTTCTTCAGCGTGACTCCGATTGGCCTGGTGGTGCTGGTGTTGGGTATCGTCTATATGCTGGTGATGCGCTTTATGCTGAAGAGCGAAGATGACAGCGCCGCTCGCGATGTGCGCAAGAAAAGCACCTTTCGTGATTTAATCAAAGAGTACCGCCTCACCGGTAGGGCGCGCCGGCTGGCGATTCGTCCGGGCTCGCCGATGATCGGCCAGCGGCTTGATGATTTAAAGCTGCGTGAACGCTACTGCGCCAACGTTATCGGCGTCGAACGCTGGCGGCGTTTTCGCCGGGTGATTGTCAACGTTAACGGGGTATCGGAGTTTCGCGCCCGCGACGTGTTGCTTATCGATATGTCGGCTTCCGATGTCGATCTGCGGCAGTTTTGCGGCGAACAGATGCTTGAGCCGATGGTGCTGCGTGGCGAATACTTTTCCGACCAGGCGCTGGACGTCGGCATGGCGGAAGTCTCATTAATCCCTGATTCAGAGCTTATTGGTAAAACGGTGCGCGAGATGGCCTTCCGTACCCGTTTCGGTCTGAATATCGTCGGCCTGAAGCGCGATGGCACAGCGCTCGACGGCGCGGTAGTCGATGAACCGCTGCAATTAGGCGACATTATGCTGGTGGTCGGCAACTGGCGGCAGATAGCCATGCTGGCAAAACGCGGCCGTGATTTTGTGGTGCTGAATATGCCGGTTGAGGTCAACGATGCGTCGCCCGCTCACAGCCAGGCGCCGCACGCCATATTCTGCCTGGTGTTGATGGTAGCGCTGATGCTTACCGATGAAATTCCCAACCCCATTGCCGCAATCATCGCCTGCCTGTTGATGGGCAAGTTTCGCTGCATCAATGCGGAGAGCGCCTACAAGGCGATTCACTGGCCGAGTATCATTTTGATCGTGGGGATGATGCCGTTTGCCCTGGCATTGCAGAAAACCGGCGGCGTGGATTTGGTGGTGCAGGGGTTAATGGACGTCGCCGGGAGCAAAGGCCCCTACTTGATGCTGGGTTGTCTGTTTGTGATGTGCGCGGCGATTGGTTTGTTTATCTCTAACACCGCGACGGCGGTGCTGATGGCGCCGATTGCTCTGGCGGCGGCGAAATCGATGGGGGTATCGCCGTATCCCTTCGCCATGGTGGTGGCGATGGCGGCTTCGGCGGCCTTCATGACCCCGGTCTCTTCACCGGTTAACACGCTGGTGCTCGGACCCGGTAAATATTCGTTCAGTGATTTTGTCAAAATCGGTGTGCCCTTCACCGTACTGGTGATGGTGGTCTGCGTGCTGCTGATCCCGGTACTCTTTCCGTTTTAATTCATTCAGGCCGGGCAGGGGATGCCCGGCCCGTATATTAAAGCGGTGAATCCTGGCTGATTTCATCAAGCGACAGCTGGAAGCTCGGGACAAACACCTGCATAAAGTAATCCATCTCCGGGCTGCGGCGCGACTCCAGCGTTTTTTCCAGCCGACCTTTAGCCAGCAGGAATTCGTTATTGCCGGCGGAAAGCTCTTCAAGACATTTCAGATAGGCGCACAGGGCGTCGGCCTGCTTCACAATCGACTGCTCTTCTTCACTGTAATGGTGCTCATCAATCAGGGGCTCAAAGATATCGCGCAGCTCATCGGGAACCATATCGACCAGTTTTTGCTGAGCGATTTTCTCAATCGCCTTATATTCCTGGGCAATCTGCGAATTGAAGTATTTCACCGGCGTGGGCAGATCGCCGGTGAGTACCTCGGAGGCATCGTGATACATCGCCAGCAGGGCAATACGTTCGGCGTTGACCTGGCCGCCAAACTTGCGGTTCTTAATCGCCGCCAGCGCGTGGGCGACCATCGCCACCTGCAAACTGTGCTCGGAGACGTTCTCGGTACGCACGTTGCGCATCAATGGCCAGCGGTTAATTAGTTTCAGGCGGGAGAGGTGGGCAAAGAAATGACTCTGACTCATAGGAACCCTTAAGCGGTGACAACATCAGGTTCCATTGTGCGCAGGGATCGCCGCCGGATGCAAATACCGGCGGCGGCGCGATTAAAGCTGATGATAGCCGGAGAGGAAACGGCCAAAGCGGGAAATCGCCATTTCCAGGTCATCTTCACGCGGCAGGGTGACGATACGCACGTGATCCGGCCACGGCCAGTTAAAGGCGGTACCCTGAACCAGCAGCACTTTCTCCTGTAGCAGGAAATCGAGCACCATTTTCTGGTCATCGTGGATATTAAAGCGTTTAGCATCGATTTTCGGGAACATATACAGCGCGCCTTTCGGCTTGACGCAGGAGACGCCCGGGATCTCGTTGATTAACTCCCAGGCGCGGTTGCGCTGCTCATATAAACGCCCGCCCGGAATGATAAATTCGCTAATGCTCTGGTAGCCGCCCAGCGCGGTTTGGATAGCGTGTTGCGCCGGGACATTCGCGCACAGACGCATTGAGGCCAGCATTTCCAGCCCTTCGATATAGCCTTTGGCGTGCTTTTTCGGCCCGTTCAGCACCATCCAGCCCTGGCGGAAACCGGCGACGCGATAGGTCTTCGACAGTCCGTTGAAGGTGACGGTCAGCATATCCGGCGCCAGCGCGGCGATAGAGTGGTGTTCGGCGTCGTCATACAGGATTTTGTCGTAGATTTCGTCGGCGAAAATAATCAGGTTGTGCTGACGGGCGATCTCGACTATCTCCTGCAGCAGCTCTTTGGAATAAACGGCGCCCGTTGGGTTATTCGGGTTAATGATGACGATCCCGCGGGTGCGTGGCGTAATTTTGGCGCGGATATCGTCGAGATCCGGGAACCAGTCTGAAGATTCGTCGCACAGATAGTGCACCGCTTTGCCGCTGGAAAGCGAGACAGCCGCGGTCCACAGCGGGTAGTCCGGGGCCGGAACGAGCATTTCGTCGCCGCTGTTGAGCAGCGCCTGCATGGCCTGGACGATTAGCTCTGAAACGCCGTTACCGATATAGATATCTTCCACGGTAACATCGCGCATTCCGCGCGCCTGGTAGTGCTGCATAATTGCTTTACGGGCGGAATAGAGACCTTTTGAGTCGCTGTAGCCCTGGGCGGTCGGCAGATTGCGGATAACGTCGACGAGGATTTCGTCAGGCGCATCAAAGCCGAACGGCGCCGGGTTGCCGATATTCAGCTTGAGTACCTTGTTGCCTTCTTCTTCAAGGCGTTTTGCTTCTTTTAGAACCGGACCGCGGATGTCGTAACAGACATTCTCTAACTTGCTGGATTTTTCGATAGGGGACATGAACCTTTGACCTTTTAGCTGTTATCGCCACTCCCTGCCGTGGAAGTCAGCACGGAACAATGTACTCCGCATCCCCGCTGTTTTGAAGGGTTAACAGGAGAAGATTTTGCGAATAGTATTTTTTTAGAGTAATGAATTTATCTGTGTAATGGCGTTATTCTTTATATAATGTGCCTGATATGGGTTTTTGAATGGTTTTATGTTGCGCATATTGCGCAATTGTATGGATGTTTATCTGGTTTGTTGCTGAAGGAAAAAGCGGCTTGCCTGAATTTTAACCGCTAAAAGACACTATGCTAATAAGAAAGAGGGCGACGACAACTGTAGCAACTATGTTAATTTTTTTTAATAAAACATGCCAATTAATGAATCAGGTATATTTGATTGCATGGATTATTTCGGCTTTTGTTAATTTAATTATAGTGCTGCAAAAATGTTTAAAATTACCTTAGATAATACTGATTAGCGCTTATAAATATTGTGGTTTTCGGTTAGGATATGACGGTTAATATCGACGTATAAACCTCTGTTTAACGGCGTGATTTTATTAATATATTGTTATTGCAGACTTTTTTGTTTGTGTTCCAGCAAGCGTTGTTATCTGTGTCGGGCTTCCGGTCGTAACGACATTTGTTATTGCAGACTTTGTTTGAGATTCATCACATAACGTAAGTCTCAGTAATTAAAAATGCGTAGAGCTACGAACAAAATATTACTCAAATTTTTCGCACATTTGTCGCGAACGAGTGCTTTCACATGCAATGACGTTCTTCCAGTTGTCACCCGCGGCAATTGTCCGCTCGGCACGAGGCTCATGGAATAGCCGGAAACCTGGATACAGCATCAACAAGGCAGGCCAGCATTAGCGCTTGTAAGTGAAGAAATATGATAAATGCAAATCGTCCGATACTAAATCTCGATCTCGATCTGCTGCGGACCTTCGTCGCCGTCGCCGATCTGAGTACCTTTGCGGCGGCCGCTGCCGCGGTATGTCGTACCCAGTCCGCCGTCAGCCAGCAGATGCAGCGACTGGAGCAACTGGTTGGCAAAGAGCTTTTCGCTCGTCATGGGCGTAATAAATTACTGACTGAGCAGGGGATCCAACTGCTCAGCTACGCGCGCAAAATACTGCGTTTTAATGATGAAGCCTGCATGTCGCTGATGTTTGGCAGTTTGCAGGGGACGTTGACTATCGGCGCCTCCGATGAAACGGCGGATACCATCCTGCCTTATCTGCTCAATCGAATCGGCAGCTTCTATCCCAAACTGACGCTGGAAATTAAGGTCCTTAATTACGCCGATATCGCTGCGAAGTTGGGCAGCGGCGAGATTGACCTGGCGTTAACCACTCATCAAACCGGCGAATTTGATGTCCTGACGCTGCGTACCTCGCCGACGCTGTGGTATTGCGCCGCGGATTACGTACTGGCGCACGGTGAATCTGTTCCGCTGGTGCTGCTCGAAGAGTCCGGGCCGTTTCGCGAAGATATCATCTCGGCGCTGAATGCCGCGCAGGTCCCCTGGCATCTGGCGCATGCCGCCAGTTCTCTGGCCGGGGTGAAGGCGGCGGTGAAAGCGGGGCTTGGCGTCACCGCGCGTCCGGTAGAAATGATGAGTCCGGAACTGCGCGTACCGGGTAAAAGCGATGGTTTGCCAGGCCTACCGGATACCCACTATGTGCTGAGCTGCAATCCACAGCGGGAAAACGAGCTGGCGCAGGCGATTTTTCAGTCCCTGAGCCAGGACCATAATCCGTGGAACACGGAAACGCTGTATACCCCGGAAGGGGGAGACGGATCTCTGGTTTCATAAAGCGAAATTATCATATATCGATCACAATAATCCGGTAACAAAATGTAAGTGTAAAAAAGAGCCGCCGATCGACAAAATGAGGTCAGTGGCTCTTTTTTTTTATATTTTACAAGGATTTTAAGCAGTTTAATAATTTATTGATATATGAATCAATGAGTTGGATTGAAAGCGACCATTGTTTCCCTGTTTTTAGCTGCAGTTTCAATACTTCCTGCTAATGTTAAAAAACCGGACGGATTGTTGCCGTTTTCCAGATGTAATTAACAAAAGCGTGTCACAGATCAAGAAAATACCCCTACTTGGGGGGAGGAATCGCGGCCAAATCCTGTCAAAATAGATTGGCGAAACTGATTTACGTCTAAAACGGACACGATTCAACAACACTAAATCCGAATGATATGCAAGGTTATTACGCAACAAAGGGCATTTAATGTTAATGAAAAGATTCCAATGTAAATTAATGTAGTTAAAACTTTTGTTAAAGTTGACAAAAGGTTAAAGAAAGGGGTAAAAAGCCACGGCATTTGGGCTTCCTCATCAACCAGGGACGCTTTTTTGCAAGGTCATTTTTTTATTCCTCCCGTGAAACGCTGTGGCGTTCATCTGCCATCAAGAGCAGAGGGTTTTGGCGCTACACTTTTTTGGTTAAGCAATGCGTATGTCAACATCCACTGAAGTCATCGCTCATCATTGGGCATTCGCTATATTTCTCATCATCGCTATCGGTCTGTGCTGCCTGATGCTCGTCGGCGGCTGGTACCTTGGCGGTCGCGCGCGCGCGCGTAGCAAAAACACGCCGTTTGAATCGGGGATCGACTCCGTTGGTTCGGCCCGCTTACGTCTTTCTGCGAAGTTTTATCTGGTCGCCATGTTCTTCGTTATCTTCGACGTGGAAGCCCTGTATCTCTACGCATGGTCAACATCCATTCGCGAAAGCGGCTGGGTTGGCTTTGTGGAAGCCGCAATTTTCATTTTAGTGCTACTGGCTGGTCTGGTTTACCTCGTTCGCATCGGCGCACTGGACTGGACGCCTGCGCGTTCCCGTCGCACGCTGGTTAACCCGGAAACAGACAGTCCCACTAACCGTCATATGCAGTAAAAGCGAGGCAATAAGATGGATTATACGCTCACCCGCATAGATCCTAACGGTGAGAACGACCGTTACCCCCTGCAAAAACAGGAGATCGTAACTGACCCCCTGGAGCAAGAAGTCAATAAAAGCGTGTATATGGGGAAACTCGAACACGCGCTGCATGACATGGTGAACTGGGGCCGTAAGAACTCGATTTGGCCGTACAACTTCGGCCTGTCTTGCTGCTATGTAGAAATGGTGACGTCATTCACTGCGGTGCATGACGTTGCGCGTTTTGGCGCGGAAGTACTGCGTGCCTCTCCGCGTCAGGCCGACCTGATGGTGGTCGCCGGTACCTGTTTCACCAAAATGGCCCCGGTTATTCAGCGCCTGTACGATCAGATGCTGGAGCCGAAGTGGGTTATCTCTATGGGCGCATGCGCTAACTCCGGCGGGATGTACGATATCTACTCCGTCGTCCAGGGCGTGGACAAGTTTATTCCGGTTGATGTTTACATCCCGGGCTGTCCGCCGCGTCCGGAAGCTTATATGCAGGCGCTGATGCTGCTGCAGGAATCCATTGGTAAAGAGCGCCGTCCTCTCTCTTGGGTGGTTGGCGATCAGGGCGTCTATCGCGCCAACATGCAATCCGAGCGCGAGCGTAAACGCGGCGAACGAATTGCGGTGACCAATCTGCGGACTCCGGACGAGATTTAACTTGCGCCTGCGGGCGGGAACCAGACTTCGCAAATCAATCTACAAAAGCAGCGAAGCCTCGCCCGGCAGTCACCACGGACCTTTTGCAATGGTGAACAATATGACTGATTTAACCGCGCATGACGCCGCACCAGCCTGGCAAACCCGCGATCACCTTGATGACCCGGTGATCGGCGAACTGCGCAACCGTTTTGGGCCGGATGCCTTTACCGTTCAGCCTACCCGTACCGGCGTTCCGGTGGTATGGGTGAAGCGCGAACAGCTGCTCGAGGTGGGTGATTTCCTGAAGAGATTGCCTAAACCTTACGTGATGCTGTTTGACCTGCACGGCATGGACGAACGTTTACGTACACACCGCGATGGCTTGCCAGCCGCGGATTTTTCCGTTTTCTACCACCTGATCTCAGTAGACCGCAACCGCGATATCATGCTCAAGGTGGCGTTGTCTGAAAACGATCTGCATCTACCGACCTTCACCAAACTGTTCCCTAACGCCAACTGGTATGAGCGTGAAACCTGGGAAATGTTTGGCGTGACCTTCGACGGTCACCCGAATCTGCGCCGCATCATGATGCCGCCGACCTGGGAAGGCCACCCGCTGCGTAAAGACTATCCGGCGCGCGCCACCGAATTCGATCCGTTTGAGCTGACCAAGGCCAAGCAGGATCTGGAAATGGAAGCGTTAACCTTCAAGCCGGAAGAGTGGGGTATGAAGCGCGGTACCGAAAACGAGGACTTTATGTTCCTCAACCTCGGCCCGAACCACCCGTCCGCTCACGGCGCATTCCGTATTATTCTGCAGTTGGATGGCGAAGAGATTGTCGACTGCGTGCCGGACATCGGCTACCACCACCGCGGCGCGGAGAAGATGGGTGAACGCCAGTCCTGGCACAGCTACATCCCGTACACCGACCGTATCGAATACCTCGGCGGCTGCGTCAACGAGATGCCGTACGTGCTGGCGGTGGAAAAACTGGCCGGGATCACCGTGCCGGATCGCGTGAACGTGATCCGCGTGATGCTGTCCGAACTGTTCCGCATTAACAGCCACCTGCTGTATATCTCGACCTTTATTCAGGACGTCGGCGCGATGACCCCGGTCTTCTTCGCCTTTACCGACCGTCAGAAAATCTACGATCTGGTCGAAGCGATCACCGGTTTCCGTATGCACCCGGCATGGTTCCGCATCGGCGGCGTCGCCCACGACCTGCCGCGCGGCTGGGATCGCCTGCTGCGTGAATTCCTTGAGTGGATGCCTAAGCGCCTGGATTCCTATGAGAAAGCCGCGCTGCGCAACACTATTCTGATTGGCCGCTCCAAAGGCGTTGCCGCCTACACCGCGAAAGAAGCGCTGGAGTGGGGTACCACCGGCGCAGGCCTGCGCGCGACCGGTATCGGCTTCGACGTGCGTAAATGGCGTCCTTATTCTGGCTACGAAAACTTCGACTTTGAAATCCCGACTGGCGGCGGCGTTTCCGACTGCTACACCCGCGTGATGCTAAAAGTGGAAGAGCTGCGCCAGAGCCTGCGCATTCTCCAGCAGTGCCTCGATAATATGCCGGAAGGCCCGTTCAAAGCGGATCACCCGCTGACCACGCCGCCGCCGAAAGAGCGCACGCTGCAGCACATTGAGACCCTGATTACGCACTTCCTGCAGGTTTCCTGGGGCCCGGTGATGCCGGCCAACGAATCCTTCCAGATGGTTGAAGCGACGAAGGGGATTAACAGTTACTACCTGACCAGCGACGGCAGCACCATGAGCTACCGTACCCGTATTCGTACCCCGAGCTATGCGCACCTGCAGCAGATCCCGGCGGCGATCCGCGGCAGCCTGGTATCCGACCTTATCGTCTATCTGGGTAGTATTGATTTTGTTATGTCAGACGTGGACCGCTAATTATGCACGAGAATCAACAACCACAAACCGAGGCTTTTGAGCTGAGTGCGGCAGAGCGTGAGGCTATTGAGCACGAAAAGCACCACTACGAAGACCCGCGTGCGGCGTCCATCGAAGCGCTGAAAATTGTTCAAAAACAGCGCGGCTGGGTACCGGATGGCGCGATCTACGCGATCGCCGATGTGCTGGGGATCCCGGCAAGCGACGTCGAAGGCGTGGCGACATTCTACAGCCAGATCTTCCGCCAGCCGGTTGGCCGTCACGTGATCCGCTACTGCGACAGCGTGGTGTGCCATATCACCGGCTTCCAGGGGATCCAGTCCGCTATCGAGAAAAAGCTGGACATCAAACCGGGTCAAACCACCTTTGATGGCCGCTTCACGCTGCTGCCGACCTGTTGCCTTGGCAACTGCGACAAGGGGCCGACCATGATGATTGATGACGACACGCACAGTTATCTGACGCCGGAAGCGATTCCTGACCTCCTGGAGCGGTATAAATGAAAACCATTATTCGTACTGCCGAAACGCATCCATTAACCTGGCGTCTGCGCGATGACAAGCAGCCGGTGTGGCTGGACGAGTATCGCAGTAAAAACGGTTATGAAGGGGCGCGCAAGGCCTTAAGCGGTATGGCGCCGGATGAAATCGTCAATGCGGTAAAAGACGCCGGCCTGAAAGGGCGCGGCGGCGCGGGCTTTTCCACCGGTCTGAAGTGGAGCCTGATGCCGAAAGACGAGTCCATGAACATCCGTTACCTGCTGTGTAACGCCGATGAAATGGAACCGGGTACCTATAAAGACCGTCTGCTGATGGAACAGCTGCCGCACCTGCTGGTGGAAGGCATGCTGATCTCCGCCTTTGCGCTGAAGGCCTATCGCGGTTACATCTTCCTGCGCGGCGAATATATCGAAGCGGCGCAGCATCTGCGTCGTGCGATCGCCGAAGCCACTGAAGCAGGCCTGTTGGGGAAAAATATCCTCGGTACCGGTTTTGACTTCGAGCTGTTCGTGCATACCGGGGCAGGGCGCTATATTTGCGGTGAAGAGACGGCGCTTATCAACTCGCTGGAAGGCCGCCGCGCGAACCCGCGCTCCAAGCCGCCGTTCCCGGCGAGCTCGGGCGTATGGGGCAAACCGACCTGCGTCAACAACGTTGAAACCCTGTGCAACGTGCCTGCCATTCTCGCCAACGGCGTGGAGTGGTATCAGAATATTTCAACCAGCAAAGATGCCGGCACCAAGCTGATGGGCTTCTCCGGGCGCGTGAAGAATCCGGGCGTCTGGGAACTGCCTTTCGGCACCACCGCGCGCGAGATCCTCGAAGATTACGCCGGCGGCATGCGTGATGGCCTGAAGTTTAAAGCCTGGCAGCCGGGCGGCGCCGGAACCGACTTCCTGACCGAAGCGCACCTCGATTTGCCGATGGAGTTTGAAAGCATTGGTAAAGCCGGTAGTCGTCTGGGCACCGCGCTGGCGATGGCCGTCGACCACGAGATCGGCATGGTTCCGCTGGTGCGCAACCTCGAAGAATTTTTTGCCCGCGAATCCTGCGGCTGGTGTACGCCTTGTCGCGACGGCCTGCCGTGGAGCGTGAAGATCCTGCGCGCCCTGGAGCGCGGCGAAGGCCAGCCTGGCGATATCGAAACCCTTGAGCAACTGTGTCGATTCCTCGGGCCGGGTAAAACCTTCTGCGCGCACGCGCCGGGCGCGGTTGAACCGCTGCAGAGCGCTATCAAATATTTCCGCGAAGAATTCGAGGCTGGCATTAAGCAGCAGTTCAGCAATACCCATGCAATTAACGGTATTCAGCCGAACCTGCTTAAGACGCGCTGGTAATCTAAAGGTTTTTTATTTTTGGAAGCACGCAAATGGCTACGATTCATGTAGACGGCAAAGAATACGAGGTCAACGGAGCGGACAACCTGCTAGAGGCTTGTCTCTCTCTTGGTCTTGATATTCCATACTTTTGCTGGCACCCGGCGCTAGGGAGCGTCGGTGCTTGCCGCCAGTGTGCGGTGAAGCAATATCAGAACGCGGAAGACACGCGTGGTCGCCTGGTGATGTCCTGTATGACTCCGGCATCTGACGGCACCTTTATTTCTATTGACGACGGCGAAGCGAAACAGTTCCGCGAAAGCGTGGTGGAGTGGCTGATGACCAACCACCCGCACGACTGCCCGGTCTGCGAAGAGGGCGGCAACTGCCACCTGCAGGATATGACGGTCATGACCGGCCATAGCTTCCGCCGCTATCGTTTCACCAAGCGTACCCACCGCAACCAGGATCTGGGGCCATTTATTTCTCACGAAATGAACCGCTGCATCGCCTGCTACCGCTGCGTTCGCTACTATAAAGATTATGCCGATGGCACCGATCTGGGCGTTTATGGCGCTCATGACAACGTCTACTTCGGCCGCCCGGAAGATGGCACGCTGGAAAGCGAGTTCTCCGGTAACCTGGTTGAAGTTTGCCCGACCGGCGTCTTCACCGATAAAACGCACTCTGAGCGTTACAACCGTAAGTGGGACATGCAGTTTGCGCCGAGCATCTGCCAGCAGTGTTCCATTGGCTGTAACATCAGCCCTGGCGAACGCTATGGCGAGCTGCGTCGTATCGAAAACCGCTATAACGGTACCGTTAACCGCTACTTCCTCTGCGACCGCGGTCGTTTCGGCTATGGCTACGTAAACCTCAAAGATCGTCCGCGTCAGCCGGTTCAGCGCCGTGGCGACGATCTGATCGCGCTCAACGCCGAACAGGCGATGCAGGGGGCGGCGGATATCCTGCGCCAGTCGAAGAAAGTCATTGGTATCGGTTCTCCGCGCGCCAGCATTGAAAGCAACTTCGCGCTGCGTGAGCTGGTCGGTAGCGAAAACTTCTATACCGGCATCGCTAAAGGCGAACAAGCGCGCCTGCAGATGATGCTCAAAGTGCTGCGCGAAGGCGGGATCCATACCCCGACGCTGCGCGATATCGAATCCTACGATGCGGTACTGGTGCTGGGCGAAGATATTACTCAGACCGGCGCGCGCGTTGCCCTGGCGGTACGCCAGGCGGTGAAAGGGAAAGCTCGCGAAATGGCGGCGGCGCAGAAAGTGGCCGACTGGCAGATTGCGGCAATTCTCAACATCGGACAGCGCGCCAAGCATCCGTTATTTGTCACTAATATCGACGACACTCGCCTGGATGACATCGCGGCGTGGACCTATCGCGCGCCGGTGGAAGATCAGGCGCGTCTGGGCTTCGCTATCGCCCATGCGCTGGATGACAGCGCGCCGGCGGTTGATGGCCTGAGCCATGACCTGCAGGGTAAAGTCGATGTTATCGTTCAGGCGCTGGCCGGGGCGAAAAAACCGCTGATTATCTCCGGTACTAACGCCGGTAGCATGGAAATCATTCAGGCTGCCGCCAACGTGGCGAAAGCGTTGAAAGGCCGCGGCGCCGATGTTGGCGTGACCATGGTCGCCCGCGCGGTGAATAGCGTCGGTCTGGGCATGATCGGCGGCGGCTCGCTTGAAGAGGCGCTGGACGAACTGGAAAGCGGCGCCGCAGACGCGGTTATCGTGCTGGAAAACGACCTGCACCGTCATGCTTCCGCCGCGCGCGTCGACGCTGCGCTGGCGAAAGCGCCGCTGGTGATGGTGGTTGACCATCAGCGCACCGCGATTATGGACAAAGCGCACCTGGTGCTCTCCGCGGCAAGCTTTGCGGAAAGCGACGGTACCGTTGTTAACAACGAAGGCCGCGCCCAGCGTTTCTTCCAGGTTTACGACCCGGCTTACTACGACGCGAAAACCGTGATGCTGGAAAGCTGGCGCTGGCTGCATTCGCTGCACAGCACCGTCAACAACCGTCAGGTTGACTGGACGCAGCTGGACCACGTCATTGATGCGGCGATTGCGGCGTTGCCGCAGCTGGCGGGCATTAAAGATGCCGCGCCGGATGCGACCTTCCGCATTCGCGGCCAGAAGCTGGCGCGTGAACCGCACCGCTACAGCGGCCGCACGGCGATGCGCGCCAACATCAGCGTGCACGAACCGCGTCAGCCGCAGGATAAAGACACCATGTTCGCCTTCTCAATGGAAGGGAACAACCAGCCGTCCGCGCCGCGTTCGCAAATTCCGTTTGCGTGGGCGCCGGGCTGGAACTCCCCGCAGGCATGGAACAAATTCCAGGATGAAGTGGGCGGTAAACTGCGCCACGGCGATCCGGGCGTACGTCTGATTGAAGCTTCCGCCAGCGGGCTGGAGTACTTCACGGCGGTTCCGGCCAGCTTCCACGCGGAAGAGGGCAAATGGCGTATCGCGCCGTACTATCACCTGTTTGGCAGCGATGAGCTGTCTCAGCGTTCTCCGGTGTTCCAGAGCCGGATGCCTGATCCATACATCAAGCTGAACCCGGCGGATGCCGCAAAGCTTGGCGTTAACGCCGGGGCGATGGTTTCCTTCAGCGTAGAAGGCCAGACGCTGAGTCTGCCGCTGGTTATTTCTGAAGGGTTGACCGCGGGACAGGTTGGCTTACCGATGGGCATGCCGGGCATCGCGCCGGTACTGGCCGGGGCGCGTATTGATTCACTGCAGGAGGCGCAAGCATGAGTTGGTTAACGCCGGATCTTATCGACATTTTGTTAAGCATCCTGAAGGCCGTGGTCATTCTGCTGGTGGTCGTCACCTGCGGCGCGTTCATGAGCTTCGGCGAGCGTCGTCTGCTCGGCCTGTTCCAGAACCGCTACGGACCTAACCGCGTGGGCTGGGGCGGTTCGCTGCAGCTGGTCGCCGACATGATCAAGATGTTCTTCAAAGAGGACTGGATCCCGCGCTTCTCCGATCGCGTGATCTTTACTCTGGCGCCGGTTATCGCCTTTACCTCGTTGCTGCTGGCCTTTGCTATCGTGCCGGTTAGCCCGTCGTGGGTGGTCGCCGACCTGAACATCGGTATTCTGTTCTTCCTGATGATGGCAGGCCTGGCGGTTTACGCGGTCCTGTTCGCCGGTTGGTCGAGCAACAACAAATACTCGCTGCTGGGGGCGATGCGTGCTTCCGCACAAACGCTGAGCTACGAAGTGTTCCTTGGTCTCTCCCTGATGGGCGTGGTGGCGCAGGCGGGGTCATTCAACATGACCGATATCGTCAACAACCAGGCGCATCTGTGGAACGTCATCCCGCAGTTCTTCGGCTTCGTGACTTTCGCCATCGCCGGCGTGGCGGTGTGCCACCGTCACCCGTTTGACCAGCCGGAAGCGGAGCAGGAACTGGCCGATGGTTACCACATTGAATATTCCGGTATGAAATTCGGTCTGTTCTTCGTCGGTGAATACATCGGGATTGTCACCGTTTCAGCGCTGATCGTGACGCTGTTCTTCGGCGGCTGGAATGGCCCGTGGTTACCGCCTTTCATCTGGTTCGCGCTGAAAACCGCGTTCTTCATGATGATGTTCATTTTGATCCGCGCATCATTACCGCGTCCGCGTTATGACCAGGTAATGTCCTTTGGCTGGAAGGTATGCCTGCCGTTAACGCTGGTCAACTTGTTGGTAACGGCGGCTGTCATTCTCTGGCAGGCGCAATAAGGGGTGAATTGAACATGACCTTAAAAGAATTATTGGTAGGGTTCGGCACCCAGGTCCGCAGTATTTGCATGATCGGGATGCACGCCTTCGCCAAACGTGAAACTCAGATGTACCCGGAAGAGCCGGTATATCTGCCGCCGCGCTATCGTGGCCGTATCGTGCTGACGCGCGATCCGGACGGTGAAGAGCGCTGCGTTGCCTGTAACCTGTGTGCGGTAGCCTGCCCGGTTGGCTGTATCTCTCTGCAGAAAGCAGAGACCAAAGACGGCCGCTGGTACCCGGAGTTCTTCCGCATCAACTTCTCACGCTGCATTTTCTGCGGCCTGTGCGAAGAAGCGTGCCCGACCACGGCGATTCAGTTGACCCCGGACTTCGAACTGGGCGAATACAAACGTCAGGATCTGGTGTACGAAAAAGAGGATCTGCTGATTTCCGGTCCGGGCAAATACCCGGAATATAACTTCTACCGGATGGCGGGTATGGCAATCGACGGCAAAGATAAGGGCGAAGCGGAAAACGAAGCTAAGCCAATCGACGTCAAGAGCCTGTTACCGTAAGGAGAGGGGCAATGGAATTCGCTTTTTATATCTGTGGCCTGATAGCCATCCTCGCAACCTTGCGGGTCGTCACCCACACCAATCCGGTGCACGCGCTGCTGTACCTGATCATTTCGCTGTTAGCGATTGCCGGGGTGTTTTTCTCGCTGGGCGCTTACTTCGCCGGTGCGCTGGAAATCATCGTTTACGCCGGGGCCATTATGGTGCTGTTCGTGTTCGTGGTGATGATGCTCAACCTGGGCGGCACCGAGATCGAACAGGAACGCAAATGGCTGCAGCCGGGGATCTGGATTGGCCCGGCCATCCTTTCCGCGGTGCTGCTGGTGGTAATCGTTTACGCCATCCTGGGCATCAATGACCAGGGTATCGACGGCGCGGCGATCAACGCCAAAGAAGTGGGTATTGCGCTGTTTGGGCCGTACGTCCTGGCGGTGGAGCTGGCCTCCATGCTGCTGCTGGCGGGCCTGGTTGTTGCCTTCCACATTGGCCGCGAAGAGCGCGCCGGTGAGGTGCTGAGCAACCGCGTGAACGACAGCGACAAAAGAAAAACGGAGGAACACGCATGATCCCCTTAACACATGGACTGATCCTCGCCGCCATCCTGTTTGTGCTCGGCCTGACTGGTCTTGTGATCCGCCGCAATCTGCTGTTTATGCTGATTAGCCTGGAAATCATGATTAACGCCGCCGCGCTGGCATTCGTGGTCGCGGGAAGCTACTGGGGCCAGACTGATGGTCAGATTATGTATATCCTCGCCATCAGCCTCGCGGCTGCGGAAGCGAGTATCGGTCTGGCGCTGCTGCTGCAGCTCCATCGTCGCCGCCAGAACCTGAACATCGATTCAGTAAGTGAGTTGCGTGGATGAACATGCTTGCCTTAACCATTCTTCTGCCATTGATTGGCTTTGTGCTGCTGGCCTTCTCCCGCGGACGCTGGTCGGAAAATCTTTCCGCTACCGTGGGGATGGGCTCGGTAGGCCTGGCGGCGCTGGTGACGGCGTACGTCGGCGTCGACTTTTTCGCTAACGGCAAACAGGCGGTCAGCGTACCGCTGTGGAACTGGATGTCGGTCGGTGATTTCAACATCGGCTTCAACCTGGTGCTGGATGGCCTGTCTCTGACCATGCTCTCCGTGGTTACCGGCGTCGGCTTCCTGATCCACATGTTCGCCTCCTGGTACATGCGCGGCGAAGAGGGCTACTCTCGCTTCTTCGCTTACACCAACCTGTTTATCGCCAGCATGGTCGTTTTGGTGCTGGCCGATAACCTGCTGTTGATGTACTTGGGTTGGGAAGGCGTGGGTCTCTGTTCTTACCTGCTGATCGGCTTCTACTACACCGATCCGAAGAACAACGCCGCGGCGATGAAAGCGTTCGTGGTCACCCGCGTCGGCGACGTGTTCCTCGCCTTCGCGCTGTTCATTCTTTATAACGAACTGGGCACCCTGAACTTCCGCGAAATGGTTGAGCTGGCGCCGCAGCACTTCGCTAACGGCAGCACCACGCTGCAGTGGGCGACGCTGATGCTGCTCGGCGGCGCGGTCGGTAAATCCGCTCAGCTGCCGCTGCAAACGTGGCTTGCCGATGCGATGGCGGGCCCGACGCCGGTCTCTGCGCTGATCCACGCCGCTACCATGGTGACCGCGGGCGTGTACCTGATTGCCCGTACCCACGGCCTGTTCCTGATGACGCCGGAAGTGCTGCATCTGGTCGGTATCGTTGGCGCAATCACGCTGGTGTTGGCGGGCTTCGCCGCGCTGGTGCAGACCGACATCAAACGCGTGCTGGCTTACTCGACTATGAGCCAGATTGGCTACATGTTCCTCGCGCTGGGCGTCCAGGCCTGGGACGCGGCGATCTTCCACCTGATGACGCATGCGTTCTTTAAAGCGCTGCTGTTCCTGTCGTCCGGTTCGGTGATCCTCGCCTGCCATCACGAACAGAACATCTTCAAGATGGGCGGCCTGCGCAAATCCATTCCGCTGGTTTATGTCTGCTTCCTGGTGGGGGGCGCGGCACTGTCCGCTCTGCCGCTTATCACCGCAGGCTTCTTCAGTAAGGATGAGATTCTGGCTGGCGCGATGGCCAACGGCCATATCAATCTGATGGTAGCGGGCCTGGTTGGCGCCTTTATGACCTCGCTGTATACCTTCCGTATGATTTTCATCGTGTTCCACGGTAAAGAGCAAATTCACGCGCACGCAGGGAAGGGGATTACCCACCATCTGCCGCTGATTGTGCTGCTGATTCTGTCCACCTTCGTTGGCGCGCTGATTGTGCCGCCGCTGGAAGGCGTACTGCCGCAGACCACCGAGCTCGCCCACGGTAGCGTGATGACGCTGGAAATGACCTCCGGGATTATCGCTATCGCCGGCATCCTGATCGCCGCATGGCTGTGGCTGGGCAAACGTACGCTGGTGACTTCCATCGCCAACAGCGCGCCTGGCCGCTTCTTCGGTACCTGGTGGTTCCATGCCTGGGGCTTCGACTGGTTATACGACAAAGTGTTCGTGAAACCATTCCTCGGTATCGCCTGGCTGCTGAAGAGCGATCCGCTGAACTCGTTGATGAATATCCCGGCGATTCTGTCCCGCTTCGCAGGTAAAGGCCTGCTGGTGAGCGAGAACGGCTATCTGCGGTGGTATGTGGCTTCAATGAGCATTGGCGCGGTGGTAGTGCTGGCTCTGCTGATGGTACTGCGTTGATTTGAGCGCGCGGTTTTGCCCGGTGGCGTTTCGCTTACCGGGCCTACGAAACCGTAGGTCGGGTAAGCGAAACGCCACCCGACACAACAAACCGCACTCAAACGTGAATGTAGTCGAATTCGTTGAAAATCGGTCCTGAACGGGACTTTAACAAGGAATAAAAATCGCCATGTTATTACCCTGGCTAATATTAATCCCCTTTATTGGCGGCTTCCTGTGCTGGCAGACTGAACGCTTTGGCGTGAAACTGCCGCGCTGGATCGCGCTGATTACCATGGGACTGACGCTGGTGCTTGGCCTGCAGCTGTGGATGCAGGGCGGCTATTCTCTGACGCAATCCGCGGGTATTCCGCAGTGGCAGTCGGAATTCGTGCTGCCGTGGATCCCACGTTTCGGCATTAGCATCCATCTGGCGATTGACGGTCTGTCGCTGCTCATGGTGGTGCTGACCGGCCTGCTCGGCGTGTTGGCGGTGCTCTGTTCCTGGCGCGAAATCGAAAAGTACCAGGGCTTCTTCCACCTCAACCTGATGTGGATCCTGGGCGGCGTCATCGGCGTATTCCTCGCCATCGACATGTTCCTGTTCTTCTTCTTCTGGGAAATGATGTTGGTGCCGATGTACTTCCTGATCGCGCTGTGGGGTCACAAAGCCTCTGACGGTAAAACGCGTATCACGGCGGCCACCAAGTTCTTCATCTATACCCAGGCGAGCGGCCTGGTGATGCTGATCGCCATTCTGGCGCTGGCATTCGTTCACTTCAACGCGACCGGCGTGTGGACCTTCAACTATGAAGAGCTGCTGAAAACCCCGATGTCGCACGGCGTGGAATACATGCTGATGCTCGGCTTCTTCATCGCCTTCGCGGTGAAAATGCCGGTAGTGCCGCTGCACGGCTGGCTACCGGACGCCCATTCCCAGGCGCCGACTGCCGGTTCCGTCGACCTCGCGGGCATCTTGCTGAAAACCGCGGCCTACGGTCTGCTGCGCTTTGCGCTGCCGCTGTTCCCGAACGCCTCCGCCGAGTTTGCGCCAATCGCCATGTGGCTGGGCGTGATCGGTATCTTCTACGGCGCGTGGATGGCCTTCGCCCAGACCGATATCAAACGTCTGATTGCTTACACCTCCGTTTCCCACATGGGCTTCGTGCTGATTGCTATCTACACCGGTAGCCAGCTGGCTTATCAAGGGGCGGTGATTCAGATGATTGCCCACGGTCTGTCCGCGGCGGGTCTGTTCATTCTGTGCGGCCAGCTGTACGAACGTCTGCACACCCGCGATATGCGCCAGATGGGCGGCTTGTGGAGCAAAATTAAATGGCTGCCGGCGATGTCGATGTTCTTCGCGGTCGCCACCCTGGGGATGCCGGGCACCGGTAACTTTGTCGGCGAATTTATGATTCTGTTCGGCAGCTATAAAGTGGTGCCGGTGATTACCGTTATCTCGACCTTTGGTCTGGTATTCGCTTCCGTTTACTCGCTGTCGATGCTGCATCGCGCTTACTTCGGTAAAGCGAAAAGCGAAATCGCGACGAAAGAGCTGCCGGGGATGTCCCTGCGTGAACTGTCTATCATCCTGCTGCTGGTGGTGCTGCTGGTGCTGTTGGGCTTCTTCCCGCAGCCGATTCTTGACACCTCGCATGCTGCGATGAGCAACATTCAGCAGTGGTTTGTTAATTCTGTTTCTACTACAAGGCCGTAATTCGCCATGACAATAACTCCACAACAACTGATCGCACTGCTACCGCTGCTGATCGTCGGCTTGACGGTGGTGGTTGTGATGCTCTCCATTGCGTGGCGACGCAATCATTTTCTCAATGCCACGTTGTCGGTTCTCGGACTTAACGCCGCGCTGGTCTCGCTCTGGTTTGTTGGTCAGAACGGGGCGATGGACGTCACCCCGCTGATCCGCGTTGACGGTTACTCGATGCTCTATACCGGGCTGGTGCTGTTAGCGAGCCTCGCGACCTGTACTTTCGCCTACCCATGGCTTGAGGGTTACAAGGACAATAAAGAAGAGTTCTACCTGCTGGTGCTGATCGCCGCGCTGGGTGGCATTCTGCTGGCCGGCGCTAATCACCTGGCCTCGCTGTTCCTCGGTATCGAATTAATTTCGCTGCCGTTGTTCGGTCTGGTCGGCTACGCCTTCCGCCAGAAACGTTCTCTGGAAGCGAGCATCAAATACACCATCCTCTCCGCGGCAGCCTCGTCTTTCCTGCTGTTCGGTATGGCGCTGGTGTATGCGAACTCCGGCAACCTGTCCTTCCTCGCGCTGGGCAAGAGCCTGGCTGACAACGCGCTGCACGAGCCGCTGCTGCTGGCGGGCCTCGGTCTGATGATCGTCGGTCTTGGCTTTAAACTGTCGCTGGTGCCGTTCCACCTGTGGACGCCTGATGTATACCAGGGCGCGCCTGCGCCGGTATCCACCTTCCTGGCGACCGCCAGCAAGATTGCCATCTTCGGCGTGGTGATGCGTCTGTTCCTGTACATGCCGGTGGGCGACAGCGAAGCGGTACGCGTGGTGCTGGGCCTGATCGCCTTCGCCTCTATCATCTTCGGTAACCTGATGGCGCTGAGCCAGACCAACATTAAGCGTCTGCTCGGTTACTCTTCCATCTCACACCTCGGCTATCTGCTGGTGGCGTTAATCGCCCTGCAGAGCGGCGAAATGTCGATGGAAGCCGTTGGCGTCTACCTGGCCGGTTATCTGTTCAGCAGCCTCGGCGCGTTCGGCGTAGTCAGCCTGATGTCCAGCCCGTATCGCGGCCCGGATGCTGACTCGCTGTTCTCCTACCGCGGTCTGTTCTGGCACCGTCCGATCCTGTCGGCGGTAATGACGGTGATGATGCTGTCGCTGGCCGGTATTCCGATGACCCTCGGCTTTATCGGTAAGTTCTACGTGCTGGCCGTCGGTGTGCATGCGCACCTGTGGTGGCTGGTTGCCGCGGTAGTGATTGGCTCGGCGATTGGTCTCTACTACTACCTGCGCGTTGCCGTAAGCCTGTACCTGAGCGCCCCGGAGCAACTGAACCGCGATGCGCCGTCAAACTGGCAGTACAGCGCCGGCGGTATCGTAGTGCTGATCTCCGCGCTGCTGGTGCTGGTGCTCGGCGTGTGGCCGCAGCCGCTGATTAGCATCGTGCAGCTGGCGACGCCGCTGATGTAATCTGCGCTATAAATAAAAAAAACCGCCGACTTGTCGACGGTTTTTTTATGCCTGCGGTTTACGCCAGCCGATAGACCATAAAATCCTCCGCCAGTAGCGTATTGGCGAAAATCTCCCGGCATTCCGCCAGCATACGCAGGCAGCCTTCGGCATCGTAGCGCGAGCTAAAGTGGGTGGCGATTAGCGTGCCGACCCCCGCTTCTTTGGCAAGCGCCGCGGTCTGCTGACTGGAAGAGTGGCCACGGCTATTGGCTTTCTCCGCCATCGCCTGCTCAAGGGTGGTTTCGTGGACCATCACATCCGCGCCGCGCGCCATCTCCAGCGCCTGCGGGCAGGGGGCGGTATCGCCAAAGATGGCCAGCGTTTTACCCGGCGTCGATGGCCCCAGATAGCGGCTACCGTCAATGACCCGGCCATCTTCCAGCTCAACGCGCTGACCGAGCTTGAGCTGATGGAACAGCGGCCCCGGACGCACGCCATCGGCAATCAGTTGGGCGGCATCGAGCTTACCGGGCTTGTCAAGCTGTTCGATGCGGTAGCCGTAGCACTCCACCGGATGGCTGAGCGGGTACGCGCTGACCCGATAGCCGTCTTCGTCGAAGACCAGGCCGGGGCCGACTTCGATGATAGTGAGCGGATAATCGGTCCACGAGCCGCTCAGGCGCAGCGCGGTTTCGATGAATTCTTTAATCCCTTTTGGCCCGTAAACCGTCAGCGGCAGCGAGTTTCCCTGCATCGAGCGGCTGCACAACAGGCCGGGCAGGCCGAACAGATGATCGCCGTGCAGGTGAGTGATGAAAATTTTATTCAGTTTGCCTGGGTGGTAAGGGGTATGGAGAAACTGATGCTGGGTGCCTTCGCCGCAGTCAAACAACCACATTTCAGCGCTGGTGGGTTGTTGCAAATTCAGTATTATCGACGTCATATTACGCGTACGGGTCGGCACGCCGGCGGATGTCCCCAAAAATGTTAATTCCATCGTCCAGTGTCCTCAGGCGAGTGGTAAAGCATCAGTATATCAATAAGGAGTCACAAATGATGACCTGGCAGGATTTACATCACAGCGAGCTCACCGTTGCTCAACTGTACGCCTTGCTGAAGCTGCGCAGCGCGGTGTTTGTCGTCGAACAACGCTGCGTCTATCAGGATATCGACGGCGATGATTTAGTCGGTGAGAACCGTCATCTGCTCGGCTGGCGCGACGGAGAGCTGGTGGCCTACGCGCGGATCCTCAAAAGCGAAGAGGAGTTCGAACCGGTGGTGATTGGCCGGGTTATCGTTAGCCCGTCCGTGCGCGGCGAGAAGCTGGGCTACCAGTTGATGGAGCAGGCGCTGGCCAGCTGCCGGCAGAACTGGCCGCAGAAGGCGATTTATCTGGGGGCGCAGGCGCATCTGCAGAAATTTTATGCCAGCTTTGGTTTTGTGCCGGTGACAGAGGTATACGATGAAGATGGTATTGCCCATATCGGTATGGCGCGTGACATCACAACTCATTAAGAAGCTAAATAGTAATAGCGTATCGCTATCAATTATCTATACTTTTCCTCCTGTAGCGAATCCAGTGTCTGGCGTTCGCCGGGCCTGTTAAGGTTCGCTCCCTCATGATGGGTACTGCTATTTATCGCAGCTACCCTTTATAATGTGGGGTTTTTAATTTCGTGGAGGTTCGCGTGCTGTCTGTTTCCACCGCGCTGGAAAGCCTGTTGGGTTGCCTGGCTGAAGATTTCCCTCCGTCGCCCGGCACGCGAATTTTTGATATCCCATTCCCGTTAAACGACGCCTTCGACCCGTTATTGTGGTGCGCGCATCAGCCGTGCTGGCCGCAATTCTACTGGCAGCAGCGTAACGGCGATGAAGAACTGGCGGCGCTGGGGGCGGTAACCACCTTTGCCTCTTTGTCCGCGGCGCATGATTTTTTATGCGCGCAGGGGCGGGAAGATCTGCGCATCAGCGGGCTGAACGCGTTCGACCCGCAGCAGGGCAATCTGTTTCTGCCGCGGCTGGAGTGGCGCCGCCTGGGCGGCAAAGCGACTTTGCGGCTGGTGGTACACAGTGCGACCTCGCTGCTTGACGACGCGACCGCCGCGCGGGCGTTTCTCCAATCATTAAATAGCGAGCAGGCGACGGCGGCATCGATGCCGCCGCTGCAAAGCGAGCAGCATGCGCCGGAATACCCGCAGTGGAGCGAGCTGATTACGCAGGCGACGCAGGCAATCGGCGCCGGCGAAATGGATAAGGTTGTGCTGGCGCGGGTCACGGATTTACGCTTTAGCGCGCCGCTGCAGGCGTTTGCCATTATGGCGGCCAGTCGGCGCAGCAATCTTAACTGTTTTCACTTCCTGATGGCCTTTAGCCCGCAGCAGGCGTTTCTCGGCTCCACGCCGGAACGGCTATGGCGGCGACGCGGCGCGCTGCTGCGCACCGAAGCGCTGGCGGGTACCGTCGCTAATCATCCTGATGACGCCCGGGCGCAGCAGTTGGGCGATTGGCTAATGAAAGACGATAAAAACCAGCGGGAAAATATGCTGGTGGTCGAGGATATCTGCCAGCGTTTGCAGAGCGAGTCGCCGACGCTTGACGTTCTGCCGCCGCAGGTCGTACGCCTGCGTAAGGTGCAGCATCTGCGGCGCTGTATCTGGTGCGAACTGGCTGAGCCCGACGACAGCCGCTGCTTGCTGCAGTTGCAGCCTACCGCCGCGGTGGCGGGGCTGCCGCGCCAGGCGGCGCTGGCGTTCATCCGCCGTCATGAGCCTTTCGCCCGCGAATGGTATGCCGGCTCCGCAGGTTATCTTTCTCTGGCGCAAAGCGAGTTTTGCGTGGCGCTGCGCTCGGCAGAAGTCGAGAACGACACCCTGCGGCTGTATGCCGGGGCCGGTATTGTCAGCGGATCTGACCCGCAGCAGGAGTGGCAAGAAATAGAAAATAAAGCGGCGGGATTACGAACGTTATTACTTTCAGAAACGTAGAGAGACGACGTATATCAAAACGGCGCAACTCTGCCTTATCTATACTTAGCATCAATATTTGATACCGGACAATTTCATGTCAGTAAGCGCATTTAACCGACGCTGGGCGGCGGTGATCCTTGAAGCTTTAACCCGCCACGGCGTGCAGCACATTTGCATTGCCCCAGGCTCGCGCTCGACGCCCTTAACCCTGGCGGCGGCGGAAAACCGCGCTTTTATTCATCACACTCATTTTGACGAACGTGGTCTTGGCCACCTGGCGCTGGGACTGGCGAAGGCCAGCCGCCAGCCGGTGGCGGTGATTGTTACCTCCGGAACCGCGACCGCGAATCTCTATCCGGCGCTGATTGAAGCGGGCCTGACGGGTGAAAAACTGATCCTGCTGACCGCCGACCGCCCGCCGGAGCTTATTGACTGCGGCGCCAATCAGGCCATCCGCCAACCGGGAATGTTTGCTTCTCATCCTGCGCAGACCGTTTCTTTACCGCGTCCTTCGCAGGATATTTCCGCCCGCTGGTTAGTCTCGACTATCGATCAGGCGCTGGGCGAGTTGCATGCCGGTGGGGTGCATATCAACTGCCCGTTCGCCGAGCCGCTATATGGCGATATGGACGATACCGGGCTGGAGTGGCAACAGCAGCTCGGCAACTGGTGGCAGAGCGATAAACCCTGGCTACGTCAGGCGCTGCAGATGGAGAGTGAGAAACAGCGCGACTGGTTCTTCTGGCGGCAAAAACGCGGCGTAGTGGTCGCGGGCAGGATGAGCGCCGCGGAAGGTAAAAAAGTGGCTGAATGGGCGCAGACCCTCGGCTGGCCGCTGATTGGCGATGTCCTGTCGCAGACCGGGCAGCCGTTACCATGCGCCGACCTGTGGCTGGGCAACGGTAAAGCGGTCAGCGAACTGGCGCAGGCGCAAATCGTCGTGCAACTCGGTAGCAGCCTGACCGGCAAACGCGTGCTTCAGTGGCAGGCGACCTGCGAGCCGGATGAATACTGGCTGGTGGATAATCTGCGCGGTCGTCTCGACCCGGCGCAGCACCGCGGTCGCCGTCTGCTCTCAAGCGTTGAGCGCTGGCTCGAACTGCATCCGGCGGAGAAACGCCAGCCGTGGGCGACGGTGATCCCGCAGCTTGCCGGGCAGGCGTGGCAGGCCGCGGTCGCCAGCAACGAGCCTTTTGGCGAAGCGCAGCTGGCGCAGCGCATTCGGCGCTATTTGCCGGATCAGGGACAGCTGTTTGTTGGCAACAGTTTAGTGGTACGCCTGATAGACGCGCTGGGGCAACTGCCGGCGGGTTATCCGGTCTATAGTAATCGCGGCGCCAGCGGCATCGATGGCCTACTGGCGACAGCCGCCGGCGTGCAGCGCGCGAGCGCCCGGCCTACGCTTGCGATCGTCGGCGATCTTTCGGCGTTATACGATCTCAACTCGCTGGCCCTGCTGCGCCAGGCGTCGGCGCCGCTGGTGCTGATCGTGGTCAATAATAACGGCGGGCAGATTTTCTCTATGCTGCCGACGCCGCAGGACGAGCGCCGCCAGTTCTATTTAATGCCGCAGGACGTGGATTTCAGCCACGCGGCGGCGATGTTTGGTCTGGCTTATCACCGCCCTGATGACTGGCAGTCGCTGGATGAGGCGCTGGCAGGCGCGTGGCGCCGCGCCGGGGCGACGGTAATTGAGCTGGCGGTTAACGAGACCGACGGTACGCACACTCTCCAGCAACTGCTGGCGCAGGTAAGCCGCCTGTGACGCTCAACGCGACGGTTGAAAGCGGCCAGCCGGGTTATCCCTGGCTGGTATTCCTGCACGGCTTTTCCGGAGACCGCGACGAGTGGCGTACGGTTGGCGAAGCGTTTCCGGCCTGGCCGCGTCTGTATCTCGATCTGCCGGGGCACGGTGGCTCGGCGGATATCGCGGTCGATGGCTTTACCGGGGTCAGCGAATTACTGCAAGCTACGCTAAATAGTTACAACATCCTGTACTACTGGCTGATTGGCTACTCCCTGGGCGGCCGGGTGGCGATGAACTTCGCCTGCCAGCCGCGCGCGGGCCTGCGCGGCCTGATCGTCGAGGGCGGACATCCGGGCCTGCAGGACGAAGCGTCGCGGCAGGCGCGGCGCGGCAATGATAGCGCCTGGGCGGAACGTTTTCGCCGCGAGCCGTTAGCGCAGGTCTTCGCCGACTGGTATCAGCAGCCGGTCTTCGCTTCGCTGGATGCGGCGCAGCGTGAGTCATTGGTCGCCCTACGTCGCCGCAATAACGGCGCTACGCTGGCGGCGATGCTGGAGGCAACCTCCCTTGCGGAGCAGGCCGATTTGCGCGCGTCTCTGCAGGCTCGCGATTTTCCTTTTCACTACCTGTGCGGCGAACGCGACGCCAAGTTTCGCGCTATCGCGCAAGCGCTCGCCGCCGATACCCATATCATTCACCATGCCGGACACAACGCGCACCGGGACAACCCCGCTGCGGTGATTGCCTGTCTGGCGCAGATTCTGGCAAGTTAACTGAAGGACATTCTATGATCTCTCTTGATGAAGCAATGCTCTACGCCCCCGTTGAATGGCACGATTGCTCAGAAGGCTATACCGATATTCGTTATCAAAAATCGACTGACGGGATTGCTAAAATCACCATCAATCGTCCGCAGGTGCGCAACGCCTTCCGTCCGCTGACCGTCAAAGAGATGATTCAGGCGCTGGCGGATGCCCGCTATGACGACAATATCGGCGTCATCGTGCTGACCGGTGAAGGCGATAAAGCTTTCTGCGCCGGCGGCGACCAGAAAGTCCGCGGCGACTACGGCGGCTATCAGGACGACTCCGGGGTTCACCATCTCAACGTGCTCGACTTCCAGCGCCAGATCCGCACCTGCCCGAAACCAGTAGTGGCGATGGTCGCCGGTTACTCTATCGGTGGCGGCCACGTACTGCACATGATGTGCGACCTGACCATCGCGGCGGATAATGCCATCTTCGGCCAGACCGGGCCAAAAGTCGGCTCCTTTGATGGCGGCTGGGGCGCTTCCTATATGGCGCGTATCGTCGGGCAGAAAAAAGCGCGCGAAATCTGGTTCCTGTGCCGTCAGTACGACGCCCAGCAGGCGCTGGATATGGGGCTGGTGAATACCGTGGTCCCATTGGCGGATCTGGAAAAAGAGACCGTGCGCTGGTGTCGTGAAATGCTGCAAAACAGCCCGATGGCGCTGCGTTGCCTGAAAGCGGCGCTGAACGCCGACTGCGACGGCCAGGCCGGGCTGCAGGAGCTGGCGGGTAACGCCACCATGCTGTTCTACATGACGGAAGAAGGGCAGGAAGGACGTAACGCTTTCAACCAGAAACGTCAGCCGGACTTCAGTAAATTTAAACGGAATCCATAATGCGCTTTTCGCAGGTTTACCGCTGGCAGATACCGATGGACGCGGGCGTGGTTCTGCGCGAACGGCGGTTAAAAACCCGCGATGGGCTGTTCATCCACCTGCAGGAGGGTGAACGCGAAGGCTGGGGGGAAATTTCTCCCCTGCCGGGATTCAGTGACGAAACGCTGGAAGAGGCGCAAATGGCGCTGCTGGCGTGGGCGCGGGCCTGGCGCGACGGCGCCGAGCCGCAGCTTCCCATGCAGCCCTCCGTCGCTTTTGGTATTAGCTGCGCGCAGGCAGAGCTTGGCGGTGAGCTACCGCAGGCGGCGGATTATCGCGCGGCGCCGCTCTGTTCCGGCGACCCGGATGAACTGTTCGCCAAACTGGCGACGATGCCCGGCGAGAAAGTCGCTAAGGTGAAAGTGGGGTTGTGGGAAGCGGTACGCGACGGCATGGTGGTGAATCTGCTGCTGGAAGCGATCCCCGACCTGCAGCTGCGGCTGGATGCCAACCGGGCGTGGACGCCGCTTAAAGCGCAGCAGTTCGCCAAATACGTTAATCCGGCGTATCGCCAACGCATTGCCTTTCTCGAAGAACCGTGCAAAAGCCGCGACGATTCGCGCGAATTCAGCCAGCAGACCGGTATTGCTATCGCCTGGGATGAAAGCCTGCGCGAGGCGGATTTCCGTTTTGTCGCCGAGCCCGGCGTGCGCGCGGTGGTGATCAAACCGACGCTGACCGGCAGCTTACAAAAGGTTCAGCAACAGGTCGCCGCGGCGCATGCGCTGGGGCTGAGCGCGGTGATTAGCTCGTCGATCGAGTCCAGCCTGGGATTAACGCAGCTGGCGCGGGTTGCCGCCTGGCTGACTCCGCAGACTATCCCCGGACTCGACACGCTGGCGCTGATGGGCGCTCAGCTGGTGCGGGCGTGGCCGGAGAGTACGCTGCCAATTTTCAATGCTGATGAGCTGGAGCAACTGCTGTGATGTTTTCCGATTGGCCGTGGCGCCACTGGCGTCAGTTACGCGGCGAGTCGCAGGCGCTACGCCTGAATGACCAGCCGTTGACCTGGCGTGAGCTATGCGCGCGGATTGACGCGCTGGCATCTGGTTTTGCCGCGCAGGGCGTAATGGAAGGTCAGGGCGTGGCGCTTAGGGCCTACAACCAGCCGGAGACGCTACTCGCCTGGCTGGCGCTGCTGCAGTGTGGGGCGCGGGTGCTGCCGCTTAATCCGCAACTGCCTACGGTATTGCTGCAGGAACTGCTGCCTGCGTTAACCGTACAGCATCAACTGGTGCTTAACGGTGATAAGCTGCCGGGGAATTTACCGGTGTTAACTCTGCAGGCGGCAGAAGGCGCCTGGGCCGTTTGCTGGCATGGCGAACGGTTGGTGTCGATGACGTTAACCTCCGGCTCAACCGGCCTGCCGAAGGCGGCAGTCCATAGCGCCAGCGCCCATTTGGCTAGCGCCGCTGGCGTGCTGGCGCTGATGCCGTTTGCCGGGGAGGACGACTGGCTACTGTCGCTGCCGTTGTTCCATGTCTCCGGGCAGGGGATCATCTGGCGCTGGCTGCTGGCGGGCGCGCGGCTGACGGTGCGTGACAAACAACCGCTGGAGCAAGCGTTACAGGGCTGTACCCATGCTTCACTGGTACCGACTCAGCTATGGCGTCTGCTGAATGGCGATGCCGATGTTTCACTCAAGGCGGTGTTGCTTGGCGGTGCGGCGATCCCGGTCGAGCTGACCGAAAGGGCGCGAGCGCAGGGGATACGCAGTTTCTGCGGCTATGGCCTCACTGAATTCGCCTCCACGGTCTGCGCCAAAGAGGCCGACGGCGAGGCGGATGTGGGCGAAGCGCTGCCGGGAAGGGAGGTAAAAATTGTCGCCGGCGAGATCTGGCTGCGGGCGGCGAGCATGGCCGCGGGCTACTGGCGGGATGGTCAACTGTTGTCATTAACCAACGATGAAGGCTGGTTTGCGACGCGCGATCGCGGGGAGTTACGCAACGCCAGGCTGTCGATTATAGGGCGACTGGATAATCTCTTTTTTAGCGGCGGCGAAGGCATTCAGCCGGAGGAGGTTGAGCGCGTGATACTCGCCCATCCGCAGGTTCAGCAGGTGTTTATTGTGCCGCAGGATGATGTCGAATATGGCCAGCGCCCGGTGGCGGTGGTTGAATGCGAGGACGGCTGCGAAATGGCCACGCTGGCGGCATGGAGCGCTGAACGGTTAGCGCGTTTCCAGCAGCCGGTACAGTGGCTACGGCTGCCGGAAACGTTAAAGAACGGCGGGATTAAGATTTCGCGCCGGGCGCTGCGCGAATGGGTCAATTCGCCGGTTTAGCCGATATTCGCCTCGGCGCGGCGCTGGCGCTGTTTACGTCTCAGACGCAGCAGCGGCGGCACCACCAGGACGGCGACAGCCAGCATTAGCAATGTTTTGGTTACGCCGCTTTCCCAGAGGATAGCCAGATTACCGTTGCTGATTGACAGCGCGCGGCGCAGGTTCTGCTCCAGCATCTCGCCCAGCACAAAACCGAGGATCAGCGGCGACATCGGGAAATGCATTTTACGCATGATGTAGCCGAGCACGCCGAGGCCAACCATCAGCAGCAGGTCAAAGGTGGTGCTGTGCACCGCATAGACGCCAACGGCGGAAACGGCGGCGATGGCGGGTACCAGGAACCATAGCGGGATCGTCAGCATGCGGGTGAACAGGCCAATCAGCGGAATGTTCATGATAAGCAGCATCACGTTGGCGATAAGCAGCGCGGCGATGAGCCCCCAGACGATATCAGGCTGTTCGGTGAACATTGCCGGGCCGGGCGTAATGTTATACAGCGTCAATGCGCCCATCATGACCGCGGTGGTGCCGGAGCCAGGCACGCCAAGCGTCAGCATCGGAATAAACGAACCGCAGGCGGAGGCATTATTCGCGGCTTCCGGCGCCGCCACGCCGCGAATATCCCCCTTGCCGAAGTTATCGCTGTTGCCGCTGATTTTTTTCTCCGTCATATAGGTGATGGCGCTGGCGATGGTCGCCCCGGCGCCGGGCAGAATACCGACGAAGAAACCCACGACGGAAGAGCGTAGGGTCGCGCCGACGCACTGCGCGGCCTCTTTGGTGTTAAACAGCATGCGCCCGGTTTTACGCACCAGCGTTTGCCCACCGCTGGTGCTCTCCAGCATCAACAGGATCTCTGAAACGGAGAACAGGCCGATGACCACCACAATAAATTGCACGCCATCGGAGAGATGGACGCTGTCGAAGGTGAAGCGGTAAACCCCGGTGTTGGCATCCACGCCCACCGTCGCCAGGCCCAAGCCGATTAACGCCGCGAGGAACGATTTCAGCGGGTTTTGCGCCATCATGCTGCCGAGGCAGGCGATGGCAAACACCATCAGCGCGAAATATTCCGCCGGGCCGAACGCCAGCGACCACTGGGCGAGGAGCGGCGCGAACAGAATAATGCCGCCGATCGCGATAAGCGAACCGAAGAAAGAGCTAACGGCGGAAATCGATAGTGCGACGCCGCCGCGCCCTTGCTGCGCCATGGGATAGCCATCAAGCGCCGTCATGATGGCGGCGGCATCGCCGGGCACGTTCAGCAGGATAGACGAAATACGCCCGCCATATTCGCAACCGATATAGACCGTCGCCAACAGGATCAGCGCCGATTCCGCAGGCAGGTGCAGGGCAAAGGCCAGCGGCAGCAGAATGGCGACGCCGTTAATCGGCCCGAGGCCGGGCAGCAGCCCGACGATGGTTCCGACAAAGCAGCCGATGAGGGCAATAAGCAGATTTTCCGGCGTCATGGCGACGGCGAAACCCTGCGACAGATAGATCCAGGTATCCATAAGCTTCTCCGTTAATTTAACCAGACGCCAAGCGGCAGGGTCACATCAAGTAAGGTATCGAAGGCGTACCATAACGAGACGCCCATCACCACGCCGGCAATGCCTGCCGCCGGTAGCGTGGCGCCGAACAGCAGGCCGATCACCGCCGTCAGCAGCGCGGTCGCCAGCGGAAAGCCCAGCCATTCAAATCCCCAGGCATAGACCACCAGCACCACGACCATGGTTAACAGCCGTTGCAGGACATGTCGTCCCGGCCACTCGATGGCGTCCGGGCGACGCAGCAGCATCAGCGCCGAACACAGCAGCATCAGGCCGATAATACCCAATGGGAAAGGGCGCGGGCCGACGGGTTCATACGAGTATTCGCTGTGGATCTGCCAGGCGATAAACAGGCCGCCAATGCATAACAACAGCCAGACTCCGGCAAAGATACGATCGCTCATTAGCGCCTCCGCGGATTATTTAGCCAGGCCAAAGGCTTTCGCCTGTTCGCGATAAACGCTGACCTGCTGTTTTACATAGGTATCGAGCTCCTTGCCGTTCATGTTGAATTCAAACAGGCCGCGCAGTTCACGTTGCTTTTTGAACTCATCGGTTTGCTGCAGTTTAGTGAATTCATCAACCCACCACTGGTAGTCGGCATCGCTTACCTTCGGGCCCATAAAGAAGCCGCGAATAATCGGCCACACCAGGTCATAGCCCTGCTCTTTAGCGGTAGGGACATCGGCCAGCGCGCCCGGCAGACGTTCATTGGAGAAGACCGCCAGGACGCGGATCTTATTTCCCTGCAGGTACGGCACCATTTCACTGAGATCGCCGGAGACCGCCTGCACATGGTTGCCGAGCAGCGCGGTTACCGGCTCGCCGCCGCCCTCAAAGGCGACATAGCGCATCTTGTGCGGATCAACGTTGGCTTTTTGCGCCAGCAGCGCCGCTTTCATCCAGTCCTGGCTGCCGATGGAGGCACCGGCGCCAATGACGATAGTGGCGGGATTTTTCTCCATCGCAGTCATGAATGACTTCAGGTCTTTCCATGGCGAATCGGCGCGTACGGCAATCATGCCGTAGTCGGTACCGACGCTGGCCAGCCATCGCACGTCATCAACGCCGTAGCGACCGAATTTCCCCTGCGACAAATTCAGCAGCGAGCCGCCGGAAAAGGCAACCACGGTTCCGGCTTCCGCCGGACGCTGGGCGACGATGGCGTTGTAGGCCACCGCGCCTACGCCGCCGGGCATATAGGTGACGCGCATCGGTTTCTCGATCGCGCCGGTTTCCATCATGCTTACCTGAATCAGCTTACAGGTAAGGTCAAAGCCGCCGCCGGGTTTGGCGGGCGCGATACATTCGGTGCGGGACGGGGCTTGCGCCGCGAAAGCGGTGGTTGTACAGAGGCAAAGCGCGATGGCGCTAAGATGGCGGAAAAATGGCGTTTTCATAGGCTTCCTCAGTAGGGACAGGGAATGTTTTTCTGATTATGTGAACCGACATGTGGCGATTCGGTTGCGTGATTGTTAAAACAGTTACCTTTCATTTCCCTTTCAATGCGGCAGCAACTTTACAGGATGTGATATGCGTCTCTTATTAGCCGAGGATAACCGTGAGCTGGCTCACTGGCTGGAAAAAGCGCTGGTGCAGGGCGGTTTTGCCGTGGATTGCGTTTTTGATGGCCGGGCGGCGGATCATCTGCTGCAAAGTGAAAAATATGCGCTGGCGGTGCTGGATATCGGTATGCCGGGCCTGGATGGCCTCGAGGTGGTACAGCGGTTGCGTAAGCGCGGGCAAACGCTGCCGGTGCTGCTGTTGACCGCGCGCAGCGCGGTAGCGGACCGGGTGAAAGGGCTGAACGTCGGCGCCGATGATTACCTGCCTAAACCTTTTGAGCTGGAGGAGCTCGACGCCCGTCTGCGGGCGTTGCTGCGACGCAGCGAAGGGCAGGTGCATGAGGTACAGCAGCTTGGCGAGCTGGAATATCGCGATGAAGGCTATTTTCTGCTGCGTGGTGAGATGTTGTCCCTGACGCCGCGCGAGCTGGCGCTGTTGAAAGTGCTGATGTTTCGCCGTACCCGTCCGGTTTCCCGCCAGCAGCTGTTTGAACAGGTGTTTAGCCTCAGCGACGACGTCAGTCCGGAAAGCATCGAACTTTATATTCACCGCCTGCGCAAGAAACTCCAGCAGGGTAACGTGCGTATCACTACGCTACGCGGGCTGGGTTATCTGCTGGAGCGTGAGCCGCATGAGCTGGGGTAAACCGCAGTCGCTGTATGCCCAACTGCTGCTGTTCCTTGGCCTGCCGCTGGCGCTGTTGTGGGGGCTATCGGCATTCAATAGCTACGTGAGCGCGCTGCAGGCGGCGACGCAGGCCTACGATCGTACGCTGCTCTCCTCGGCGCGCACCGTGGCCGAGCGGCTGGTAGTGCGCGGCGGCCATCTGGAGGTCAATGTGCCCTGGGTGGTGCTGGACAGCTTTGAACTCAACATGAACGACCGGCTGTATTACAAGGTGGTCGATCCGCAGGGGAAAGTGATTTCCGGCTTTGACGATCTGCCGGCGATGCCGCCGGCCACTTCACGAACTCAACTCTATCCGGCGCTGGCATGGTTTTATCATACCGAATACCGCGGTCAGGCAATCCGCGTGGCGCGCCTGCTGCAGCCGGTCAACGAAGGCGGTATCGTCGGAATGGCGGAGATTTATATTGCCGAAACGCTGCAGTCGCGGCGCTGGCTGGCCGGGCAACTGCTGTTTTCATCCTGGGTGTCGCAGGGCTTATTAGTGCTGTTGACGTTGGTACTGGCGGGGTGGCTACTGCGCCGCGTTCTGCGGCCAATGCGTCAGCTCTCGGCGCTGATGGTGCGCCGTGAACCCGGCCTGCTGACGCCGCTACCGGAATTGTTGCCGTGGTCGGAAACGCGGCTGCTGATCGTGGCTTTTAACCGCTATATCGACCGCCTGCGGGTGATGATCTCCCGGCAGGAACGCTTTAGCGCCGATGCTTCACATCAGTTGAAAACGCCGCTGGCGGTCCTGAAAACCCAGGCTTCGGTGGCGCTGGCCAGCGACGATCCGCGGCTGTGGCGCGAGAGTTTGCAGGCCATGCGCGCGACGCTGGATGATACGATTTTACTCACCGAACGTTTGTTGCAACTGGCAACGGTGAAACGCCGGGAGCAGGGCGAGCAGGCTTTTGCCGCGGTCGATCTGCAGGAGGTGGTGCACCATAGCTGTTTTTCGCGTATTGCTCAGGCGCGCAGTAAAAACATCGATCTGGGTTATGAGGGCGAACAGTCGCCGGTGTACGTTTTGGGTGATGGCGTTTTGTTGGGCGAACTGTGCGCCAATCTGCTCGACAATGCGATTCGCTACACCCCGGCACGCGGAACGGTGACGCTGAGCCTGCATCGCGATGGCGAAGCCGTCACGCTGAGCGTGGAGGATAGCGGCCCGGGTATCGAGGAAAACCTGATTAACCAGGCGCTGACGCCGTTTCGACGGCTGGAGAATGGCGGCGGCCTACCCGGCGCCGGGCTGGGCCTGGCGCTGGTAAACGATATCGCGCGTCTGCATCGTAGCCGGCCGCAGCTGTCGCGCAGCGAAAGCCTGGGAGGATTAAAGGTGACGCTGCGTCTGCTGACCGTGGCTTAAAGCAGCCCTTTCTGGCTCAGGGTGAGGCGGGTCGCGGCATTAAGATCGTAGTGTCGCAGGTCTTCGCCCTTCACCCACGCGTAATCGTCGAATTCCTCGTTGATCGTGACCTCGCGGTTGGCGCTTATGCAATCGAAAATCAAATAGATCATGTAGATCTCTTCCTGGCGACCATCGGCATAGGTTTTCACACGGGTGTCATCGCGGAAGCTCCATGGCGTGATACGGGTCAACTGCAGTTTTTCGCCAAGCTCCTCGCGGACTTCACGTCGCAGCGCCTCTTCAATACTTTCCCCCGGCTCCACGCCGCCGCCGGACAGCGCCCACTGTCCGGGAAAAACCCCGCGGTCGGCAGCCATCTTGCACAACAGGTAATGGCCATCATTTTGGATTAGCGGGCAAACAATCGTCCTTTGACGCATGATTTTTCTCCTTCGCAGTGAGTCGGGCCGGGAATCGAGGAAACAGTTTGCGAGGCGCCTCGGCAAACCGCAAGGGAAATACGGCGCTGGCTCTACAGAGTGCTAAGTTAAGCGAAATGCTTGAGTTGCTGCAAAAGCATATCCGGCAACGCGATATGATGGAACTGCAGGAGCAACTAGCCAGCCTTTTGGCGCTGGGATACACTAGCCGCAGGCAGCTCAGGACGCTGCTTCACTATTTATTGCAGGCAGGAAATGCCGCCGATCCGGTCGCCTTTTTACGTAATCTTGCGCAAAATGTCCCCAGACGGCCGCATAAGGAGACGCTAATGAATATTGCCCAGTTTCTGGAACAACGCGGCCATCAGCAGGGCCTGCAGCAAGGTCTTGAACAGGGAGAACAATTGGCTGCGCAACGTATTGCCCAGGCGATGCTGGAAAACGGGCTTGATCTGGCGCTGGTGGCGAAGCTGACGGGGCTTGCGCCGGAGCGTCTGGCTCTGCTCGCACATTAATTTCTCTGCTTCCTTCAAACGGCCTGCGTGATGGCGATCGCGCAGGTTAATATAGATTTATTTAATCAATACAACTCAATTCAATATAATTCTGATGAATTTAAATTCGGCAGAATTTGCATTCTTTCGCAACTGCGCGTCGGTATTGATGTAAAAAGACGCAACTGGTTACACTCTTGTGAAAAATCATTTCGCCAGGTCATTGATTCCTGACGGGTGCGCAGTAGAATTTTCTGGTTTTTTCGGGACTTCTTTGATTCTTCTTTTCTGGATAGAGTAAATAATGAAAAAGAGCATTTTTATGGCCCTGGCCGGGGTAATGATGGTTTCCTCGGCGGCCCATGCTATTAGCGTTACTGGCGAAGCCGGCGAGCACTATACCAACCTCGGCGTTGGCTTCGGTACCGAATCCACCGGCCTTGCTATTTCCGGCAACTGGTTGCATAGCGATAACGACGGCGACGCCGCGGGTTTAGGTCTGGGTCTGAATATTCCGCTGGGACCATTCCTGGCGACCGTGGGCGGCAAAGGCATCTACACCAATCCGAAGCAGGGCGATGACGGTTACGCGGCCGCGGTCGGCGGCGGCCTGCAGTGGAAAATTGGCGATAGCTTCCGTCTGTACGGCGACTATTACTACTCGCCTGATTCCCTCTCCAGCGGCATCGAGAGCTATGAAGAAGCGAACGTCGGCGCCAGCTGGACTATCATGCGTCCGATTAGCATCCAGGCAGGTTATCGCTACCTGAACCTGGCGGGCAAAGACGGCAACCGTGATAACACCATCGCCGACGGTCCGTACATCGGCGCCAGCGCCAGCTTCTAATCCTCCGGCGCGGCCATCCGCCGCGCCAAATTTCTTCGTCGCCAGCCCGCGCCTTTGCGCTATAGTAATTCGACTTATCAGGCTGGAGTTCATAATGCTACAAGTGGAAATGCTGTCCACCGGCGATGAAGTGCTGCATGGGCAGATTGTCGATACCAATGCCGCCTGGCTGGCGGATTACTTTTTTAATCAGGGTTTACCGTTAACGCGCCGCAATACCGTCGGCGATGACCTCGACGCGCTGGTGGCTATTCTGCGCGAACGCAGCGAACAGGCGGATGTGCTGATCGTGAATGGCGGCCTGGGGCCGACCAGCGACGATCTTAGCGCGCTGGCGGCGGCGACGGCGAAAGGCGAAGGGTTGGTCCTCAACGCTGAATGGCTGGAGACGATGACGCGATTCTTTGCCGAGCGCGGTCGGCCGATGGCGGAAAGCAATCGCAAGCAGGCGGAAATCCCCGCCAGCGCCGAAATGATCAATAATCCGGTGGGCACCGCCTGCGGGTTTGCCGTACAGCTCAACCGCTGCCTGATGTTTTTCACCCCCGGCGTACCGTCTGAATTCAAAGTTATGGTCGAGCAGGAGATCGTACCGCGCTTACGTGCGCGCTTCACGCTTCCGTCGCCGCCTGTCTGTCTGCGTTTAACCACCTTCGGACGTTCGGAAAGCGAGTTGGCGCAAAGCCTCAATCACCTGCAGCTCCCCCTTGGTGTGGTGATGGGCTATCGCTCGTCAATGCCGATTATCGAGCTAAAACTAACCGGTCCTGCTGAGCAGCGCGATGCCATGCTGGCGCTGTGGCCAGAAGTGCGTAAGGTAGCCGGAGAGAGCCTTATCTTCGAGGGCACGGAAGGGTTACCGGCGCAGATCGCGCGCTGCCTGCAGGAGCGTCAGCTTAGCCTGACCTTGAGCGAACAGTTCACCAGCGGTCTGCTGGCGCTGCAGCTGAGGCGGGCGAACGCGCCGCTTCTCGCCAGCGAAGTGGTGCCGGCGCAGGAGGAGACGTTAGCGCAATCGGCGCGCTGGGCCGCCGAGCGGCGCGTTAACCATTTTGCCAGGCTGGCGTTGTCGGTCAGCGGTCAGGAGGCCGATTACCTGAACTTTGTGCTGGCGACGCCGGAAGGTACGCACGCGCTGCGGGTTAAGTTCAGCGCTAATCGCCACGGGCTGCCGGTACGGCAAGAAGTCTGCGCCATGATGGCGCTGAATATGCTGCGCCGCTGGCTCAACGGTAAGCCGGTCAGCGGCGAGCATGGTTGGATCAACGTCGTCGAGACGCTGTTTATCGACTGATTCAGGCAGGCGCGCCCAGCGCCTGCGCCAGCAGAGTAATGGGATGTTCGCAGCGCTTGCTGGTGGACATCTCAATCTGCCATTTGCAGGTTTCGCAATCGGTAATCACTACGTCCGCGCCGCTCTCCTCAATCTGGCGAAATAATGGCGCGCCAATGGCCTGCGCCGACGAATAGTTTTCCGACTTAAAGCCGAAGGTGCCGGCGATACCGCAGCACTGCGAATCCAGTACTTCCAGCTGTAGGCCCGGGATTTGGCGTAAAAGCTCAAGGGTGTATAGCGACCAGCCCATTTTTTCCATATGACATGGGGTGTGATAGACCACCTTCAGCGGCAGCGGGCGCAATGGAAGGGTTTTGCCGGCATCGAGCTGTTTCCAAATCCAGCGGGTCGCTAACTCCACCCGATCCCGCAGATCGCTGTTATCGATATCCAGGAGATGGGGATATTCATCGCGCAGGGTAAAAGTACAGGTTGAAGAGGTGGCGATGATCGGCAACGCGTTTTCGCGCATGGCGGCGACGTTGCTGTGCGCTTGCTTGCGTGCTTTGTCAAAAAAGCCGTTGGCGATAAGCGGGACGCCGCAGCATTTTTCTTTCGATAAGAGCTGCACGCCGGTACCCAGTGCGTTGACGACGCGAATCAGATCCTTACCCAATTGCGGGTGGTTATAGTTGACGTAGCAGCCATGGAAGAAAGCCACCTGCTCGCTGTACTGCGCCTGTTTGGCGGCGAGCTGGCGATAAGCGCGGCGGAAGGTGCCGAAGCCATATTTCGGCAGCGTGCGGCGATGGTCGATTTTCAGCGCGGTGTCGAGCAGGCGGCGCACCGGTTTTAACCCCGTAGTGGCGTTGACCAGCGGCGCGAAAGGCGTGGAAAGGGTGCCCATCAGATCGGTATGGCTGAGGATGGCATCGCGCAGGGTTGGTGTTTGCTGGCTGTACTGCGCACGCGCGCGTTGAATAATATCGCCGATTTTCACATCAGACGGACAGGCCACCTCGCAGCGTTTGCAATTAATACAATATTTCAGCGCATCGTCGTACAGCGCGCCATCTTTCAGACGCAGACGTTCGCCGTCCGGCCCCGCCTGTTTCGGGCCGGGATAGCGCGGATTTACCCGGCTCACCGGGCAGGCGGTGGTACAGACCGTGCATTTTATGCAGCTTTCAAAGCGGGTATCGTTCATGGCCGGCCTCCTGCAAGGGTGTGGATCTGTCTGGCGGCATGCAGCGCGGTGACGGCGCAAACGCCGCCGCCGCAGCCGAGTTGAATGGCATCGAAACCGCCGAGCAGCGAGCCGATAGCGAAAAGATTACTCAGCGGCTGGCCGAGCAGGTGTGGGCGTAGCATGGGGTCCGTCTTCAAACCAAAGCGCTGCCACGGTTGTGACGCGAAGAAATCACGCTGATACCAGCTATCGCGCGCCAGCGTTTGCTGCAGATCGAGGCCGAGGATCGGTTCGCGCACGCTATCACGGGTGGCGACGAGACCGTTACTGAAAAAGCTACCGCTCGCCAACACGGTAAAGCGCGGACGCAGTGCGATATCGCCGTGATTTCGCGTCCAGACGGCCTCGACGGCGCCCTGCTGATGGCTGATTTTCACCACCTCGTCGCCGGCAAGCCAGGTACCACCGGTGCGGATGAACTGACGCTGAAGCTGGCTATGCAGGCGCATCCCCGGCACCGAAGGCGGCAGCGTCGGCAGCAGGCGCAGCGGGCAGGGCAGATGTTCCTGTAGCCAATGCCAGAGGCGATTATCCGCGAGCCCAAAACAGGCGGGCATTATCAGCAGTTCGTACTCTTGCGCCAGCGGCAGCAGCGCGGACTGCAGGGCAGGCCACAGGTTTTCATCATCAAGCACGCGGGCGATGTTGGCGGCACGGAACTCCGTAGGGTTATCGCGCAGCACATCAAGCAGCGGTAAATCAATCTCCGCGGCGGCGGCATTCACTCCGCTCTGTCCGAGGGCGGCGGCGGCCAGGTGCGGTTGAAAATCGGCAAAACCGCTAATCCCCACCATGCATACGCGCTGCTGCGCGATGGGCGCCAGCGGAACCTCTTCGGGCGACAGCCACGCCGGGCGCAACGTTCCCAGCGGCGTCACCCGCAGATGCGGTCGGCGCGCTTCGCCTTGCATGTTCGCGCCGCAGGCGGCCAGCAGCGCTTCGGCCTGCCTGGCGTATTCGAACACCGCGTCGGCACCGAGACGGGAGTAGGGGTGTTCAGGAAGCTGAACGGCCAGTTGCTGAAGACCTTGTGCGACATCAGTGACGGTATCGCCGTTCGGCAGCGCCGAGAGCAGGTCTAATGAAGCAGAGGAAAAGTGCAGCGCGCTTTGCCCGCGGCTGATTATCACGCAGCGTAGGCCGTACTGATTCAGCGCCAGCCCGCACAACAGCCCGGCCAGTCCGCCGCCGACGATGGCGCAATCAAATTTCATCCTGATGCTCCTTTTGCAGTCCGCATAAGCCGAGGTAGACCCAGCGGGTAAATTCACTTTCGCGCAGCGCGTCACCCCAGGCGATGGGCTGAACGCCTTTCCAGCGTTCATTGAGAAATTCCGACAGCTGAGTTAACGACTGCGCCGGTGTGGCGACGTTGAAGCGCTGTAGCAGTCCGGCGGCGCGGCAAGCGCACAGTTCACCCTGGCAGGTGCCCATGCCGACCCGGGTACGGCGACGCAGGTCGAGCAGATTCTTCACCGCCAGATTCTCTACCGCGTACTGCACTTCCCCGGCGGTGACCGCTTCGCATTCGCAGACCAGGCTGCGGTGCTGTCGGCTGTCGCCGAGCCATGCCGGGGTGCGGTCGCCGTGGCGATAGACCGCCGACCCGCGAAGCGGCGTCGGTAGCGAGATAATCTTTTTCAGCGTGGTTTCTGTGGCTTCTTGGGAACCCGGTAGCGGGCGCTCCGCGGTACGGCACGGCTCAGCATTGCCGAGTTTGCGGCAGACGGCGTCGCTGGCCCATTCCGCCATCAGACGGTAGGTCATCAACTTACCGCCGGTGATGGTGATAAAGCCTTCCATACCGTCGCGCGCGGCGTGGTCGAGCAGCACAATACCGCGGCTGACGCTGCGCCCACTGGGGTCGTCATCGCTGGCGACCAGCGGCCGGACGCCGGAGTAAGCGCGCAGCACTCGGGTGCGCCCCATGATCGGCGCCAGTTTTTCCCCTTCGCGCAGCAGCGTATCGACCTCTTCCGTCGTCACCCGGTTATCGTCAATTTCGTCATAAGGAATATGCGTCGAGGTGGTGCCAATCAGCGAGATGGTATCGCCGGGCACCAGAATATCGGCATCCGCCGGCTTGCGGCAGCGGTTAATCACCTGGTTATTAATGCGGTGATCGAGGATCAGCAGCGAGCCTTTTGCCGGGAACATGGAGATGCGCAGATCGGCGTACTCCGCGATGCGTTGGCCCCAGATCCCGGCGGCGTTGACCACCACCTGTGCGCGAATGCTACGCGCTTCGCAGCGTTGATGATCGTAGATCTGTACTCCGTACACACGATCGCCCTGACGCAGCAGGCCGGTGACCTCGCAGCCGGTGAGGATCTGCGCGCCGTGTTCGCGGGCGTCGAGCATATTGGCGGCCGTCAGACGGAACGGGTCGACGGTGCCATCCGGTACCTGTACGGCGCCAAGCAACGTAGGGTTCACCGCAGGCTCCAGACGTAATGCTTCAGCGGGGGTAAGCGGTTTAGCATCGATACCGGCCTGCTGACAGGCGTTGATGAAGGTTTGCTGCCAGGCCATGTCATCTTCAGGCAGGGTGATAAACAGCCCGTTGGTGGGTTCAATGCAGTGGCGGGCGATGCGACGTAAAATGCGATTCTCGCTGATACATTCGCGTGCGGATTCGCTATCGGTAACGGCATAGCGCGCGCCGCTGTGCAACAGACCATGGTTGCGGCCGGTGGCGCCGGTGGCGATATCGTGCCGCTCAATCAACGCCACACGTAACCCGCGCAGGGCGCAGTCGCGGGCGATTCCCGCGCCGGTGGCGCCGCCGCCAATAATCAGCGCATCAAATTCTTGCGTCTCGGCCATCTTCCGGTCCTCTACTTTCGTTTTACACCATTTAGCCATACCAATAGTGTGGAATGTTTGATTTCGAGCATATTTGCGCGCAATTCGAGCGTTTGCTGTGATTTTGTGCTCACATTGGAAAATTTTGTCATATATCTGTAACAAAATGTGCGATATTTCACAGTATTAGTTCTACGCTTTGCCTACCATCGCGACCTAATTAGAAGTGCGTGAATAAATTAGATTTTTTGCGTCGATGTCAGTGAAACAGCAATGGCCACGGAGGCTGATATGTTAAGTATTTTTAAACCCGCAGCGCATAAAGCGCGTTTGCCGGCGGCGGAAATCGACCCTTTATATCGTCGATTACGTTGGCAGATCTTTATTGGCATCTTCTTCGGTTATGCCGCTTACTATCTGGTTCGTAAGAACTTTGCGCTGGCGATGCCTTATCTTATTGAGCAGGGGTTCTCTCGTGGCGACCTCGGTTTCGCGCTTTCGGGTATCTCCATCGCCTACGGATTTTCGAAATTCATCATGGGATCGGTCTCCGACCGCTCGAATCCGCGCATTTTCCTGCCTGCAGGGTTAATTCTGGCGGCGCTGGTGATGCTGGTGATGGGCTTCGTGCCGTGGGCGACTTCCAGCATCATGATCATGTTCGTATTGCTGTTTCTTTGCGGATGGTTCCAGGGGATGGGGTGGCCGCCGTGTGGTCGTACCATGGTGCACTGGTGGTCGCAGAAAGAGCGCGGCGGGATTGTCTCAGTGTGGAACTGCGCGCATAACGTCGGCGGCGGTATTCCGCCGCTGCTGTTCCTGCTGGGGATGGCGTGGTTTAACGACTGGCACGCGGCGCTGTATATGCCGGCTTTCGGCGCGATCCTACTGGCGATTTTTGCCTTCGCGATGATGCGCGATACCCCGCAGTCCTGCGGTCTACCGCCGATTGAAGAGTATAAAAACGACTATCCGGATGACTATAGCGAAAAGCACGAAGAAGAGCTGACGGCGAAGCAGATCTTTATGCAGTACATTCTGCCGAACAAACTGCTGTGGTACATCGCGATCGCTAACGTCTTCGTTTATCTGCTGCGCTACGGCATTCTGGACTGGTCGCCGACCTACCTGAAAGAGGTCAAACACTTCGCGCTGGATAAATCCTCCTGGGCCTACTTCCTGTATGAGTACGCGGGCATTCCGGGCACCCTGTTGTGCGGCTGGATGTCGGACAAAGTATTTAAAGGCAACCGCGGCGCGACCGGCGTGTTCTTTATGACCCTGGTGACGATTGCCACCGTCGTTTACTGGCTGAACCCGCCGGGTAATCCGGGCGTCGATATGGCCTGTATGATCGTCATTGGCTTCCTGATTTACGGCCCGGTGATGCTGATCGGTCTGCATGCGCTGGAACTGGCGCCGAAAAAAGCTGCCGGCACCGCCGCGGGCTTCACCGGTCTGTTCGGTTATCTCGGCGGTTCCGTAGCCGCGAGCGCCATTGTTGGCTATACCGTCGATTTCTTCGGCTGGGATGGCGGCTTCATGGTGATGATTGGCGGTAGCGTACTGGCGGTTCTGCTGCTCATTATCGTCATGCTTGGCGAGCGTCGTCATCATCAACAACTGAAACAAGCCTAAGGAGCGGCGATGAAAATGAAACTTACCGCGCTAATGAGCGGAATGATTTTGGCCAGTTCAGCGCTGTGCTTCAGCGCGACAGCCGCTGATAAAATTGTCATCGCCCACCGCGGCGCCAGCGGGTATCTGCCGGAACATACCCTGCCGGCGAAAGCGATGGCTTACGCTCAGGGGGCGGATTACCTTGAGCAAGACCTGGTCATGACCAAAGACGATCGGCTGGTGGTGTTGCATGACCACTATCTCGATCGGGTGACTGATGTTGCGCAGCGTTTCCCGCAGCGGGCGCGTAAAGATGGCCGTTTTTACGCTATCGACTTTACCCTGGCCGAGATTAAGTCGCTGAAGTTCACCGAAGGTTTTGAGCCGAAAGATGGTAAGAACGTGCAGACCTATCCCGGGCGTTTCCCGATGGGTAAATCCGATTTCCGCATTCATACCTTTGAAGAAGAGATTGAGTTTGTGCAGGGGCTGAATCATTCGACGGGGAAAAATATCGGTATCTACCCGGAAATCAAAGCGCCGTGGTTCCACCATCAGGAAGGCAAAGATATTGCCGCCAGCACGCTGAAGGTGCTGAAGGAATATGGCTACACCAGCAAGCAGGATAAGGTTTATCTGCAGTGTTTTGACGCCAACGAGCTCAAACGCATTAAGAATGAGCTGGAGCCGAAGATGGGTATGGATCTCAATCTGGTGCAGCTCATCGCCTATACCGACTGGAATGAAACGCAGCAGAAACAGGGCGATGGTAAATGGGTGAACTACAGCTATGACTGGATGTTCAAGCCGGGGGCGATGACGCAGATTGCGCAGTACGCCGACGGTATCGGCCCGGATTACCATATGCTGGTAGCGGAAGGCTCGAAGCCGGGCGCGGTGAAGCTGACGGCGATGGTAAAAGAGGCGCACGCCAGCCATCTGCAGGTGCATCCGTACACCGTGCGCGCGGATCAGTTGCCGGAGTACGCCACTAACGTTAACCAGCTCTATGACGTGCTGTATAACCAGGCGGGCGTCGACGGCTTGTTTACCGATTTCCCGGATAAAGCAGTGCAGTTCCTGGACGCGAAATAAAACAAAAGGGCCGTAAGGCCCTTTTTTATGTTTTCACCCTCTCCCTGTGGGAGAGGGCCGAGGTGAGGGCATCAGGCCGCACACATCGACAACACTACATCTCGATCTCAATATCGCCTTTCGCCCGGCAGCAGCAGGGCAAAATTTCTCCCGGCTGGATAAACGCCAGCGGTTCTGTCAACCAGTCAACCTGGCCTGACACCAGACGCGTGCGGCAGGAACCGCAATAGCCTTCGCGGCACTGATACTCCACGTCGATGTTATGCGATTCAAGAGCGGCCAACAGGGAAGGATGTTCATCCTGACACTCAAGGCGAGTGTCAGAAATCCTCAAGAAAATCCGCTTCATTACAGCTGGAAGTTGCTCAGATCGTCGGCATCGACTTCAGAATCGATCTGGCCGACGAGATAAGAGCTGACTTCCACTTCCTGCGGCGCGACCTGAACGTTGTCGGAAACCAGCCAGGTGTTGATCCATGGGATCGGGTTGGAGCGGGTCTGGAACGGTAGATCGAGGCCCACCGCCTGCATGCGGATATTGGTGATGTACTCGACGTACTGGCAGAGAATATCTTTGTTCAGGCCGATCATCGAGCCGTCGCGGAACAGATAGTCCGCCCACTCTTTTTCCTGCTGCGCCGCCAGCACGAACAGGTCATAGCACTCCTGTTTGCACTCTTCGGCGATTTCCGCCATTTCCGGATCGTCGCTGCCGGAGCGCAGCAGGTTCAGCATATGCTGAGTGCCGGTCAGGTGCAGCGCTTCATCGCGGGCGATCAGGCGAATAATCTTGGCGTTGCCTTCCATCAGCTTGCGTTCGGCAAAGGCGAAGGAGCAGGCGAAGCTAACGTAGAAGCGGATCGCTTCCAGCGCGTTGACGCTCATCAGGCACAGATACAGTTTCTTTTTCAGCTCGCGCAGATTCACGGTCACGGTTTTGCCGTTGACGGTGTGGGTGCCTTCGCCCAGCAGATGCCAGTAGCTGGTCATTTCGATCAGCGAATCGTAATAGTGAGAGATGCCTTCCGCGCGTTTCTGGATCTGCTCATTGGTCACGATATCGTCGAACACCGTCGCCGGGTCGTTGACGATGTTGCGAATAATGTGGGTGTAGGAGCGCGAGTGGATCGTCTCGGAAAAGGCCCAGGTTTCCACCCAGGTTTCCAGTTCGGGGATGGAAATCAGCGGCAGCAGCGCGACGTTCGGGCTACGGCCCTGGATGGAGTCGAGCAGCGTCTGATATTTCAGGTTGCTGATAAAAATATGCTTTTCATGTTCCGGCAGCGCCTGATAGTCGATGCGATCGCGCGAAACGTCGACTTCTTCCGGGCGCCAGAAGAAGGAGAGCTGCTTTTCAATCAGTTTTTCAAAGATGTCATATTTTTGCTGATCGTAGCGGGCCACGTTAACCGGCTGGCCAAAAAACATCGGCTCAAGCAGTTGATTGTTTTTCGTCTGTGAAAAAGTGGTGTATGCCATGAGTGGGTCCTGTTGAGATTGTATCGCCCGGCAACACTGCGTTTGCCGGGCCTACAAAACCGTAGGCCGGGTAAGCATCGCGCCACCCGGCAAAAATACCTTAGATCTTACATGCGCCGCTTTCGCAGCCGTCGTCCTGAATTGACGGCGCCAGGTCATCCTGGGCGTCTTCCGCGCCATCACGGGTGTTGTGATAGTACAGCGTTTTCACGCCGAATTTATAGGCGTTAAGCAGGTCTTTCAGCAACTGTTGCATCGGCACTTTTCCGGACGGGAAACGCGTCGGGTCGTAGTTGGTGTTGGCGGAAATCGACTGATCGATGAACTTCTGCATGATGCCGACCAGCTGCAGATAGCCGTCGTTATTCGGCATTTCCCACAACAGTTCGTAGGCGTTCTGCAGATTTTCGTAATCCGGAACGACCTGGCGCAAAATCCCATCTTTCGACGCTTTGATGCTCACGTGGCCGCGCGGCGGTTCGATGCCGTTGGTGGCGTTGGAGATCTGCGAAGAGGTCTCAGACGGCATCAGCGCGGAGAGCGTGGAGTTACGCAGGCCGTGAGTTTTAATGGATTCGCGCAGCTGCTCCCAGTCGAAATGCAGAGATTCGCTCACGATCGCATCCAGGTCTTTCTTATAAGTATCGATCGGCAGAATACCCTGCGCGTAGGTGGTTTCATTGAACCACGGGCAGGCGCCTTGTTCGATAGCCAGTTCGTTGGAGGCCTTCAGCAGATAGTACTGAATAGCTTCGAACGTTTTGTGCGTCAGATTGTTGGCGCTGCCGTCGGAGTAGCGCTTGCCATGTTTCGCCAGATAGTAAGCGAAGTTGATAACGCCGATGCCCAGCGTACGACGACCCATCGCGCCGCGTTTGGCCGCCGGGATTGGGTAATCCTGATAATCCAGCAGGGCATCCAGCGCGCGCACCGCCAGTACCGCCAGGTCTTCCAGCTCGTCGAGGCTATCGATGGCGCCAAGGTTGAACGCCGACAGCGTGCACAGCGCGATTTCGCCATTTTCGTCGTTCACATCGTCCAGCGGTTTGGTCGGCAGGGCGATTTCCAGGCACAGGTTAGACTGGCGCACCGGCGCGACAACCGGGTCGAACGGGCTGTGGGTGTTGCAGTGGTCAACGTTCTGGATATAGATACGGCCGGTAGACGCGCGTTCCTGCATCATCAACGAGAACAGCTCAACGGCTTTAATACGCTGTTTGCGGATACTGTCGTCTTTTTCGTATTTAGTGTACAGACGTTCGAACTCGTCCTGATCGGCGAAGAACGCATCGTACAGGCCAGGAACGTCGGACGGGCTGAACAGGGTGATGTCCTCGCCCTTCAGCAGGCGGGTGTACATCAGCTTGTTGATCTGCACGCCGTAGTCCATGTGGCGAACGCGGTTGGCGTCGGTGCCGCGGTTGTTTTTCAACACCAGCAGGCTTTCGACTTCCAGATGCCACATCGGATAGAAGAGGGTGGCCGCGCCGCCGCGAACGCCGCCCTGCGAGCAGGATTTCACCGCGGTCTGGAAGTGCTTATAGAACGGGATGCAGCCGGTGTGGAAGGCTTCGCCGCCGCGGATCGGGCTACCCAGCGCGCGAATGCGGCCGGCGTTGATACCGATACCGGCGCGCTGGGAAACGTATTTCACAATCGCGCTGGAGGTGGCGTTGATCGAATCCAGGCTATCGCCGCACTCAATCAGCACGCAGGAGCTGAACTGACGAGTTGGGGTACGCACGCCGGACATGATCGGCGTCGGCAGCGAAATTTTAAAGGTGGACACCGCGTCATAGAAACGCTTGATGTAGTCCAGACGGGTCTCACGCGGATAGTTAGAGAACAGGCAAGCCGCGACCAGAATATAGAGGAACTGGGCGCTTTCATAGATTTCGCCGCTGACGCGGTTCTGCACCAGGTATTTACCTTCCAGCTGCTTAACGGCGGCATAGGAGAAGTTCATATCGCGCCAGTGGTCGATAAAACCGTCCATCTGCTGGAACTCTTCTTCCGTGTAGTCTTCCAGCAGATGATGATCGTATTTACCTTTTTCGACCATGTTTACCACATGGGTGTACAGCGCTGGCGGTTCAAACTGGCCAAACGCTTTCTTGCGCAGGTGGAAAATCGCCAGTCGCGCGGCGAGGTACTGGTAGTCCGGCGCATCGCGGGAGATCAGGTCCGCTGCGGCCTTAATAATAGTCTCGTGGATGTCGGCGGTTTTGATGCCGTCATAGAACTGAATATGTGAACGCAGTTCTACCTGAGAAATCGAAACGTTATTCAGTCCTTCTGCCGCCCAATCTAGTACGCGATGGATTTTGTCGAGATTGATACGCTCGGTGCTACCGTCGCGCTTTGTCACCAGCAGACTCTGATTCATGTGGTTTTTACCTGTCCGTGAGAAAAAATATCCCCCCATTTATCCACAGCAAGTCGTTGTGACTAACTCTGTGGATAAATACTATATGTAGGGGGTTGTCGATAAAAAGAACGCTATATGGTGAGTTATTTTAGTAAGGATTCTTTTGAGTACAAGGGTTGATTTTGACGCTAATTTGAGGTTGCGCAGGCGTAATAATCGCTAAGTCCACGCCGTATAAGGCCTGGAGAAGAAGTCAATAAAACAGAAAAAAAAATCAAAATTTGATCGAGTGCTGATTTCTTCGTCGGAAGGGAAAATTGCGCAGCTTGATGCCGCGCAATCATCATCATAAAAACGTATGACGTTATGCTTTTTTCGCCGTTGTATGCAACATATAGTTAACATCAACGCCCGGCGCCAGCTTGAAGGTATTGGTGAGCGGATTGTAATGCAGGCCGGTGATGTGCTGCTCTTTCAGAGAAGTCTGATCGATCCAGCCGATGAGCTCCGCCGGCTTGATAAACTTCTTCACGTCATGCGTACCTTTTGGCACCATTTTCATCACGTATTCCGCGCCGACCACGGCCATCAGCCAGGCTTTGCCGTTGCGGTTAATGGTCGAGAAGAAGACCTGCCCGCCGGGCTTCACCAGCCGCGCGCAGGCGTGCACCACCGACTGTGGGTCAGGGACGTGCTCGAGCATCTCCATACAGGTGACGACGTCGTACTGTTGGGCGTGCTTCGCCGCGTGCTCTTCGACGGTCTCCTGCACATACTCCACCTGAACGCCGCTCTCCAGCGCGTGCAGTTTTGCGACCTGCAGCGGCTCGAAGCCCATATCCAGACCGGTGACCGTCGCACCTTCGCGCGCCATGCTTTCGGCGAGGATGCCGCCCCCGCAGCCGACATCAAGCACTTTTTTGCCGAACAGGCCGCCGGAGCGTTCGGCAATATAGCCTAGGCGCAACGGGTTGATGCGATGCAGCGGTTTGAACTCGCCTTCTAAATCCCACCAGCGCGAGGCGACGGCTTCAAATTTGGCGATTTCATTGTGATCAACGTTGGGGGCCACCGACGGTTTTTCGGCATTCATGGGCGCTTTTACTCCTTTTCTGTTCTGACCTGCGAGTATATCAGCAGACTGCCACGAATAAACCGTATTGCTTTACCTCTATTACGACGGCTGTGTTATAATTTGCGACCTTTGAATCCGGGACACAGTAGAGGGATAGCGGTTAGATGAGCGACCTTGCGAGAGAAATTACACCGGTCAACATTGAGGAAGAGCTGAAAAGCTCGTATCTGGATTATGCGATGTCGGTCATTGTTGGCCGTGCGCTGCCGGATGTCCGAGATGGCCTGAAGCCGGTACACCGTCGCGTACTATACGCCATGAACGTATTGGGCAATGACTGGAACAAAGCCTATAAAAAATCAGCCCGTGTCGTTGGCGACGTAATCGGTAAATACCACCCGCATGGTGATACCGCCGTTTATGACACCATCGTACGTATGGCGCAGCCGTTCTCCTTGCGTTATATGCTGGTCGATGGCCAGGGTAACTTTGGTTCTGTCGATGGCGACTCCGCCGCAGCGATGCGTTATACGGAAATCCGTATGTCGAAGATCGCTCATGAGCTGATGGCCGATCTCGAAAAAGAGACGGTTGATTTCGTCGACAACTATGACGGCACGGAGAAAATCCCTGACGTCATGCCGACAAAAATCCCTAACCTGCTGGTGAACGGTTCTTCCGGTATCGCCGTAGGTATGGCGACCAACATTCCGCCGCATAACCTGACGGAAGTGATCAACGGCTGCCTGGCGTACGTTGATAACGAAGACATCAGCATTGAAGGGCTGATGGAACACATTCCGGGCCCGGACTTCCCGACCGCCGCTATCATTAACGGCCGTCGCGGTATTGAAGAGGCCTATCGTACCGGTCGCGGTAAAGTTTACATTCGCGCGCGCGCGGAAGTCGAAGCTGACGCGAAAACCGGTCGTGAAACCATCATCGTGCACGAAATTCCGTATCAGGTGAACAAAGCGCGCCTGATCGAGAAAATCGCCGAGCTGGTGAAAGAAAAACGCGTTGAAGGCATCAGCGCCCTGCGCGACGAATCTGACAAAGACGGTATGCGTATCGTTATCGAAGTGAAACGCGACGCGGTGGGTGAAGTGGTTCTTAACAACCTCTACTCCCAGACCCAACTGCAGGTTTCTTTCGGTATCAACATGGTTGCGCTGCACCACGGTCAGCCGAAGATCATGAACCTGAAAGACATCATTGCGGCGTTTGTTCGTCACCGCCGCGAAGTTGTCACTCGTCGTACTATTTTCGAACTGCGTAAAGCGCGCGACCGTGCGCATATCCTTGAAGCGCTGGCGATTGCGCTGGCTAACATCGATCCGATCATTGAGCTGATTCGCCGTGCGCCGACGCCGGCGGAAGCAAAAGCGGGTTTAATCGCGCGTTCATGGGATCTGGGCAATGTCTCCGCGATGCTGGAGCGCGCCGGCGATAACGCCGCACGTCCGGAGTGGCTGGAGCCAGAGTTCGGCGTGCGTGACGGCCAGTACTATCTGACCGAACAGCAGGCCCAGGCGATTCTGGATCTGCGTCTGCAGAAACTGACCGGTCTGGAGCATGAAAAACTGCTCGACGAGTACAAAGAGCTGCTCGATCAGATTGCCGAGCTGCTGCACATTCTGGGTAGCGCCGATCGTCTGATGGAAGTTATTCGCGAAGAGCTGGAGCTGGTCAAAGAACAGTTTGGCGATGAGCGTCGTACTGAAATCACCGCCAACAGCGCTGATATCAATATCGAAGACCTGATTAACCAGGAAGATGTTGTCGTGACCCTGTCGCACCAGGGTTATGTGAAGTATCAGCCGTTAACCGACTACGAAGCGCAGCGTCGTGGCGGTAAAGGCAAATCGGCAGCGCGTATTAAAGAAGAAGACTTTATCGACCGCCTGCTGGTGGCCAACACCCATGACACGATCCTCTGCTTCTCCAGCCGTGGTCGTCTGTACTGGATGAAAGTGTATCAGTTGCCGGAAGCCAGCCGCGGCGCGCGTGGTCGGCCGATCGTCAACCTGCTGCCGCTGGAAGCCGACGAGCGTATCACCGCAATCCTGCCGGTTCGCGAGTACGAAGAGGGCGTTAACGTCTTTATGGCGACCGCCAGCGGTACCGTGAAGAAAACGGCATTGACCGAGTTCAGCCGTCCGCGTTCTGCCGGTATCATCGCCGTCAATCTGAACGAAGGGGACGAACTGATCGGCGTCGATCTGACTTCTGGTCAGGACGAAGTGATGCTGTTCTCCGCCGCCGGTAAAGTGGTGCGCTTTAAAGAAGACGCCGTTCGCGCGATGGGTCGTACCGCAACCGGCGTACGCGGCATCAAGCTGGCGGGCGAAGATAGCGTGGTGTCGCTGATTATTCCTCGCGGCGAAGGCGCTATCCTGACCGTGACGCAAAACGGTTACGGCAAGCGTACTGCGGCAGCAGAGTATCCGACCAAGTCACGTGCGACGCAGGGCGTTATCTCTATTAAGGTCACCGAACGTAACGGTTCAGTGGTCGGCGCCGTGCAGGTCGATGATTGCGACCAGATCATGATGATCACCGATGCGGGCACCCTGGTGCGTACTCGCGTTTCTGAAGTGAGCATCGTGGGTCGTAATACTCAGGGCGTGATTCTGATCCGTACCGCGGAAGATGAAAACGTTGTTGGCCTGCAGCGCGTGGCTGAACCGGTTGACGACGAAGAACTGGATGCCATCGACGGTAGCGTAGCGGAGGGCGATGATGATATCGCGCCGGAAAACGATGCTGACGACGACATCGCCGAAGACGAAGAGTAATCGTCGCAGGTAAATGTTCTGAAAGGGCCGGGTATTATCCCGGCCCTTTTTGCATTAACATTGCGGCAAAGCCCATTTACCGCTACTTTAACCCCATTCTGTTGAGCCCCTGACGACCGAGCATTACCCCATTGAAATATCTTGCCTCGTTTCATACGACCTTAAAGGTTTCTCGTTATCTGTTCAGAGCGCTGGCGGTTCTGCTATGGATGCTGATTGCTTTTGTCTCCGTGTTTTATATCGTTAACGCGCTGCATGAACGGGAATCGGAAATTCGTCAGGAGCTGAATCTTAACGCCGACCAGGCGCAGCGCTATATCCAGCGGACTGCGGATGTCATTAAAGAGCTGAAGTACGTCGCAGGCAACCGCGCGGCGACCGGGAGCGAGGGCAGCGCGGCGCTTGCCAACAGCGGTAATATCACTATCCCAAATTTTGAACCGCTGTATCCGGATTCCGACTGCAGCGCAATGAGCGGCGCCTGGCGTAATTCGCTGCAATCGCTGGCGTGGTTCATGCGCTACTGGCGCGATAATTTCTCCGCCGCCTACGACCTGAACCGTATTTTTTTAATTGGCAGCGACAACCTCTGCATGGCTAATTTTGGCCTGCGCGATATGCCGCTGGAGCGCGATCAGGCGCTGAAGGTGCTGCATCAGCGTATCGAACAATATCGCGATGCGCCGCAAAACGAGCGCGGCAATAACCTGTTCTGGATTAGCCAGGGCGTGCGTCCGGGCGTCGGCTATTTCTATGCGCTGACGCCTATTTATATGGCCAACCGCCTGCAGGCGATGCTCGGCGTTGAGCAGACTATCCGCATGGAGAGCTTCTTTACGCCAGGCAGCCTGCCGATGAGCGTGACGATTCTCGATGATAACGGCCAGCAGCTCATTTCTCTTGCCGGGCCGGATAACAGCATTAAACCGGAAACCCGCTGGATGCAGGAGCGGATGTGGTTTGGCTATAGCTCTGGTTTCCGCGAACTGGTGCTGAAAAAGAGCCTGCTGCCGTCATCGCTGAGTATTGTCTATTCGGTTTCCGTCGATCAGGTGCTGGAGCGTATCAGGATGCTGATCCTCAACGCTATCGTATTGAATATCCTGACCGGCGCGATCCTGTTCGCGCTGGCGCGCATGTATGAACGGCGGATATTTATTCCGGCGGAAAACGACGCCCAGCGTCTGGAAGAGCATGAGCAGTTCAACCGTAAAATCGTCGCCTCCGCGCCGGTTGGGATCTGTATTCTGCGTACTCAGGACGGCACTAACATACTGAGTAACGAACTGGCGCATAACTATCTGAATATGCTGACTCACGAAGACCGCCAGCGGCTCACGCAGATTATCTGCGGCCAGCAGGTCAATTTCGTCGACGTGTTAACCAGCAACAACACCAACCTGCAGATTAGCTTTGTGCACTCGCGCTATCGTAATGAAAACGTAGCGATATGTGTGCTGGTGGATGTTTCCGCCCGTGTGAAAATGGAAGAGTCGCTGCAGGAGATGGCCCAGGCGGCGGAGCAGGCCAGCCAGTCGAAATCGATGTTCCTCGCCACCGTCAGCCACGAGCTGCGTACGCCGCTGTACGGCATTATTGGCAACCTCGATCTGCTGCAGACCAAAGCGTTGCCGAAAGGGGTCGATCGGCTGGTGACGGCGATGAATAACTCCTCCAGCCTGCTATTGAAGATTATCAGCGATATTCTCGACTTCTCGAAGATTGAGTCTGAGCAGCTCAAAATCGAGCCACGAGAGTTTTCGCCGCGCGAGGTTATGAATCATATTTCGGCGAACTATCTACCGCTGGTGGTGCGCAAGCAGCTTGGGCTGTACTGCTTCATCGAGCCGGATGTTCCGCAAACGATGATAGGCGACCCGATGCGCCTGCAGCAGGTCATCTCCAACCTGCTGAGTAACGCCATTAAATTTACCGATACCGGTTGTATCGTGTTACACGTCCAGCGCGCCGGCGACTATCTGCAAATTAGCGTACGTGACACCGGAGAGGGGATCCCGGCGAAAGAAGTTGTGCGCCTGTTCGACCCGTTCTTCCAGGTCGGTACCGGGGTACAGCGTAATTTCCAGGGCACCGGCTTGGGGCTGGCTATCTGTGAAAAACTCATCAGCATGATGGATGGCGACATTGCCGTGGAAACTGAACCCGGCATGGGCAGCCGTTTCACCATCCGCATTCCGCTATATGGCATGCAGCAGATGCCGGCGCTGTTGGCCGATCGGCACAGCAACAGCACCTGCTGGCTGGCGATTCATAACACGTCACTGGCGCTGTTTATCGAATCGCTGCTGCAATATCATGGCCTGACGGTACGGCAATTTGCTGGCCAGACACCGGCCGCTGACGATATTTTATTAACCGATGATGAACTCAGCGAGCGTTGGTCGGGAAGCGCTGCGGTGATCTTCTGCCGTCGCCATATCGGCATCCCCGTTGAGCGCGCGCCTGAGGAGTGGTTGCATAGCGTAACCACGCCGCATGAGCTCCTGCCGTTGCTGGGACGCCTGCTGCATCTGGCGCTGGCGGCGGAAGAGAATGGTCCGGCGCTATCGGCCCACGACGCGCCAACGGTCAGCAATGACGACATGATGATTCTGGTGGTCGACGATCACCCGATTAACCGCCGCCTGTTGGCTGACCAGCTTGGCTCACTGGGTTATCAATGCGTGACGGCCAATGATGGCGTCGATGCGCTTAACGTCCTCAGTAAACAACATATTGATATTGTTCTCAGCGATGTGAACATGCCGAATATGGATGGCTACCGTCTGACGCAGCGGATCCGGCAACTGGAGATGACTCTGCCGGTCATTGGCGTGACGGCTAACGCACTGGCGGAAGAAAAGCAGCGCTGCCTGGAGTCGGGAATGGATAGTTGTCTGTCAAAACCGGTGACGCTGGATATCCTCAAGCACACGCTGGCCACCTATGCCGCACAGGTACGTAAGGCCAGAACAACAAGCTGAAGTCGCACTCCATGGCGTTGAGATCTCCCCGGAGCGCGATGCTTTCCGGGGTGGGGACATAAAGCTTCAGAATGGCCCGGAAACGGCGGCTTGCCGCCATCCGGGAAAAGTGAATTACTCTTTATCCGTTGAGGTGAGAGAGACGGAAGAGAGATAGTTCAGCAGCGCGATATCATTTTCGACGCCCAGCTTCATCATTGCCGATTTCTTCTGGCTACTGATGGTCTTGATGCTGCGGTTCAGCTTTTTGGCGATCTCGGTGACCAGGAAGCCTTCAGCGAACAAACGCAAAACTTCACTCTCTTTTGGCGACAGGCGTTTGTCGCCATAACCGCCGGCGCTGATTTTTTCCAGCAGGCGGGAGACGCTTTCCGGAGTAAACTTTTTGCCTTTCTGCAGCGCGGCCAGCGCTTTCGGCAGGTCGGTCGGGGCACCCTGTTTCAGTACGATCCCTTCAATGTCGAGATCCAGCACTGCGCTGAGAATAGCCGGGTTGTTGTTCATGGTCAGAACGATAATCGACAGCTCAGGGAAATGGCGTTTGATGTATTTGATCAGAGTGATCCCATCGCCATATTTGTCGCCAGGCATCGACAAGTCGGTAATCAGGACGTGCGCGTCAAGCTTAGGAAGATTGTTAATCAGAGCTGTGGAATCTTCAAATTCGCCAACAACATTCACCCACTCGATCTGCTCAAGTGACTTGCGAATGCCGAACAGTACGATCGGATGGTCATCGGCAATAATTACGTTCATATTGTTCATGTATTAGGCTACCTTGCTACAGCAAGCTCTTGACGTAACCGTCAATGTCGCTGATGTATTTTTCTATACCTTGGGCATCTCTTTCATGAATCAGATGCTCAAGCGCTTCACATAACTGCTTGCCGGGTATCAGATTAAGCATCGCAAACGCCCCTTTGAGGCGGTGAGCGGTCTGCGCCAGCGCAGCGAAATCGCTGATGGTGAATTCAGTATACAATCTCTGAACATCATCCGGAACAGTGTCGGCAAACAGCGCGTAATAACCGCTGGCGTGGAGTTCAGCATTTCCTTCATTTCCAGTTGCGGAGGGCTGAATCTCTTCTTGCGCCAGCTGTTGCTCAATCAGCTGCAGGATAGCTTCCTGCATGGCAGTGCTGATATTAAAATTGACGCTCAACTGACCTGGGCCAATTTTGCGTATCCCAACCTCATCATCGCTTAAAAGCAAGCCTGAAGCAGTAAGATTAGACGGATTATCAGTTAAAAAGAGATCGTACTCTTGACTTGCGAGTCTTTCGTCCGGGGTGATGCAACTTGCGCCCCAGCTCTCTAACTGGCGCGTCACGATGCGGCGTACTTCATTGGCGGTAATGTCAATCATCACGACCACATCGTCCAGCAGGTGTTCGCCGGAGTCGCTCTCTTCCTCGCTTGCCGCCATTTTAAGGTGTAGCGAGTAGCGGGTGCCGAGCGATTCCCGCGCCTTAATATTAAGCTGCCCGCCAAGCTTGCGGGTTAAACGGTCGCATAACCAGAAGGTGAGGGCATTAGCCTTGCCGTACTGGTCGGCTTGCGTCTCGTTAAGGAACGGGAAGTGCATATTATCGATTTCATTAGCGCTCACGCCGTTGCCGGTATCAAGGATACGGAAGGTCAGACGATCGTCGGCCGATTCATCTTTGCTCACCTCAAGCGTAATTTTTCCTATTTGCGTCGTGGTAATGGCGTATTGGATCAGCAGTAACAGCGTACGACGCAGCGCATCGCGGTCGCCATAGCGCTGTTCGTTAGCAGGCAGCGCGTTATTGATTAACAGCTGAAGTCCTTTGCGTTTGATCATCGGCAGAACTTCAGGAACCACTTCATCTATTAAGCCCTGGATAGAGAACAAACCGGGAGTGGTTTTCCAGGCGTCGCTTTCCAGTAAGTTCGCCAACTGAATCTCATCGATAAGATGAACCAGTTCATCGGCATGCTGCGCCAGTTTTCGGCTTTCATGAATGCCAATTGCCGCCGCTTCCTGCGCCAGAGTCTGCGCGGGGTCTTTGAGTGCGGCGCCAATATTTTGCATAAAAGCGATGCGCCCCTGCTGATTTTTTTCATACAGCCGCTGGGCTTGCTTAAGCTTTTTATTCACCAGTACTTCTCTATCCTGATCGCGAATAATCAGGATCTGCGTACGAGGAGCTACCTGGCTTCGGTACTGGCGGATTTCATAAAGTTCATTATTGATCGTCGCCTGAATGACCCCTTGATGCTGATCGGCCATGTTGGTGATGTTCTGCAGGTTCAGATGAGGCAACAGATGATCGGCGATCGGGTTGCTGATAATAGTGCGATTGGCTTCCTGATCGTGCACCAACAGCCCCAGCGGCAGCAAAGAGACAATCTCTTCATTAATTGCGCGCTGAGCGCGAAGTTCGCTGTTGGCGGCGGTGGGTGCCGCGCTAACGCTGCCGGGGCTACGGCGACCGCTATAGTTGCGGAAAGTAGTAAAGCCAAACAGGGTTAATGCCAGCAGACCAATGGTGAGCAGCAGCGGCAGTAAAATATTCTGCAGCGATTCCATCAGCAAAGTGCTGAACGGCACGACCCACACCAGCCGCATGCCGGTGGTATTAATGGCGGTGGTTATCTCAATTCGTAGGCCATTGAAGCTGACGCTAACGTTATCAACGGCTTCTTTATCAGGGCTGTTGGCGGCATTCTGCGCCGGATCTGCCTCCAGACGGAAGCTGTCCAGCGACATGCTTGGCGGGATGAGGTCGTTAATCGGTAAATCGAAAGCCACCACCGTTGCCAGGTGCCCCGGTTGGTTAAAGGTGGTACGCAGAGTGAAGTAGTGGCCATTTTGCCAGGTCAAATGGCGCAGCGAAGAAAAGGTTTCACGCTCATCCAGCGTATTTGCCTGCAGCAGCATTTCGGCGCGGCGGGATTCCACGACGCTGCTTATCGTCGATTCTTTAAAACTCGAAGACAGATCTTTCAGCGGCAGGGTAGAGACCAGAATCAGGCTGTTATCCAGCCCGTTGAGGTAGTACATCGACCAGGGGATGGTTTCTGCGCCCCATAGAATATCGAGATAGTTAGAAATCTTCTGCGTCATCTCAAGCGTCGAACTGTCATGAGATCCGAAAATCAGCGCTTCGGTTTTGCGTCGAGGCTTTTCCAGATAGTAGACGTCCTGCTTCAGTCGGGTTTCCTGTAGCCCATCGCTTGAGGTACTGGAGCTGGTGGCGGCGATATTGTCGTAAATCTGCCAGGTGGCGTAACGCCAGGTATCGATGCGTTTATGCAATGCGTGGCTGATATCAACCACCTGGTAACTTCTGTCTTTTAGCCACGTATTGACCGAGCTTTGGATCATCACGCCCATCGTCGCGAGCAAGACGATAACCATCAAAATGAAGAAGCGGGTGATGTTGCCTGGGATCAGGGAGAATTTTTTTTGGGTCATCGCGTAGCAGAGCTGCTCAGTAGTGTTTGTAAACAAGATGTTGCGCCATAGTGACGGGCAGCACAACGAATACTGGCTGGAAGTATAAAGGCTAAAACGGGAAATCCATACAACAGATTGACGCTGAGGGATCTTTTAATGCTGAGATTTGTCTCAAAACCATAGCGACGACGAATATGTACAGTGGAATTGATCTTGTACAATTAACCGGCATTTGTTGCAGATAAATAGCACGAAAAAACAAGAAATTGGCGAAATAGGCTGACTTTCATTCGGAATTGATTGATTAATAGTCGTTATTTTTTTCTGCGTTAGCACAGCCTAATTAAAGATACGTAAAGAAGGGTAAAAAAAACCGGATGCGAGGCATCCGGTTGAAATAGGGGTAAACAGACATTCAGAACTGAATGACGGTAATAAATAAAGTTAATGATGATAGCGAGGATTATTTTAGTCCTCGGAGAAGATTTTGTTTTACCATTCAGTGCTATACATTTACCCGCTTTCAATGATTTGATTTTAAAGATAAATATTATTTTTTTGATTTTTGATGCTTATTTTGACGACCATTATCGTGCCTGAAAAGTTCCTTTGAATTTACAAATTGAAACATCTTGTGCGCATTTTGAAACACCTTAGAAGTTTTCGTATCATATTCTTGTTGGATTATTCTGCATTTTGCAGCACAATGAATACAGCCGACTGATTAGAAGGGTAATCAGTAAGCAGTGGCAATAATAAAAGGCATATAACAAACAGAGGGTTAATAACATGAAAGTTAAAGTACTGTCCCTCCTGGTACCAGCACTGCTGGTAGCGGGCGCAGCAAATGCGGCTGAAATTTATAACAAAGACGGCAACAAATTAGACCTGTACGGTAAAATTGATGGTCTGCACTACTTCTCTGACGACAAGAGCGTAGACGGCGACCAGACCTACATGCGTATCGGCGTGAAAGGCGAAACCCAGATCAACGACCAGCTGACCGGTTACGGCCAGTGGGAATACAACGTTCAGGCGAACAACACCGAAAGCTCCAGCGATCAGGCGTGGACTCGTCTGGCATTCGCTGGTCTGAAATTCGGCGACGCGGGTTCTTTCGACTACGGTCGTAACTACGGCGTTGTTTACGACGTAACTTCCTGGACCGACGTTCTGCCGGAATTCGGCGGCGACACCTACGGTTCCGACAACTTCCTGCAGTCCCGTGCTAACGGCGTTGCTACCTACCGTAACTCTGACTTCTTCGGTCTGGTTGACGGCCTGAACTTTGCTCTGCAGTACCAGGGTAAAAACGGCAGCGTAAGCGGCGAAGATCAGACCAACAATGGTCGCGGCTTCCAGAAACAGAACGGCGAAGGCTTCGGCACCTCCGTGACTTATGACATCTGGGACGGCATCAGCGCTGGTTTCGCGTACTCCAGCTCTAAACGTACCGATGAGCAGAACAGTGCTAGCACTCGTTATCTTGACTCCAACGGTTTTTCCCGTCGCGTACTGGGTGAAGGCGATCACGCTGAAACTTACACCGGTGGTCTGAAATACGACGCTAACAACATCTACCTGGCGACTCAGTACACCCAGACCTACAACGCAACCCGCACCGGTAACATCGGTTTTGCTAACAAAGCGCAGAACTTCGAAGTGGTTGCTCAGTACCAGTTCGACTTCGGTCTGCGTCCGTCCGTGGCTTACCTGCAGTCTAAAGGTAAAGACATGGGCCGTTACGGCGACCAGGACATCCTGAAATATGTTGACCTGGGTGCGACCTACTACTTCAACAAAAACATGTCCACCTACGTTGATTACAAAATCAACCTGCTGGACGACAACCAGTTCACTAAAGATGCAAGCATCTCTACTGACAACGTTGTGGCTCTGGGCCTGGTTTACCAGTTCTAAGCAACCTGAAGTGTTGAAAAAGGCGCCTGCGGGCGCCTTTTTTTATGCCCGGTTTAACCTCGCTGGTATACTCTGGCTGCCTTTGTAACAGGAGCCCGTTTTCATGGATACCACCTTTTTCCGCGCCGCCTTTTTCGGCCTTTGCGTTCTGCTTACCGGCTGTGATTCCGCGACATCCCCGGCCACGCCAAAATCCGCCGCCACCGTGCTCGATGGCAAAACGATGGGGACCTATTGGCGCGTTAGCGTCGTCGGGCTGGATCCGACGAAAGCCGAAGATTTACGTCATAAAGTTCAGACGCAGCTCGATGGCGACGATCTGCTGCTTTCGACCTGGAAAAACGACTCCGCGCTGATGCGCTTCAATCATGCCGCCACTACCGAACCGTGGCCGGTGAACGAAGCGATGGCGGATATCGTCACTCTGTCGCTGCGTATTGGCGCAAAAACCGCCGGAGCGATGGATGTTACCGTCGGGCCGCTGGTCAATCTATGGGGATTTGGCCCGGATAAGCAGCCGGTAAAAACGCCGACGGAGCAGCAAATCGCGGCGGCAAAAGCGCGTACCGGGCTGCAGCATCTGACGGTGATTAACCGCGCCGACCAACAGTATCTGCAAAAAGATATTGCGGATTTATTTGTCGATCTTTCCACCGTCGGCGAGGGCTACGCGGCGGATCATCTGGCGCGGCTGATGGAGCAGGAAGGAATTGCCCGTTATCTGGTGTCGGTTGGTGGCGCATTGGTCAGCCGTGGGATGAACGGCGACGATAAACCCTGGCGAGTGGCAATTCAAAAACCGACCGACCGCGAAAACGCCGTCCAGGCGATAGTCGATATCAACGGCCACGGCATCAGCACCTCCGGCAGCTATCGCAACTACTACGAGCTGGACGGCAAACGTATTTCTCACGTTATCGATCCGCAAACCGGGCACCCCATCAACCATAAGCTGGTTTCGGTGACGGTGATTGCGCCGACCGCGCTGGAAGCCGACGGCTGGGATACCGGGCTGATGGTATTAGGGCCGGAAAAAGCGCAACAGATGGCACACGAGCAGGGGCTGGCGGTCTATATGATTGTGAAAGAGGGCGACGGCTTTAAGACCTGGATGTCGCCGCAGTTCCGCACCTTCCTGGTCGGCGAGCAGAATTAAAAAGCAAGAAGCGCAGTTTTTTAGAGCGGAGCAAGGCGCAAAGTAGGGATACACTTACAGCAGGAGCCCGCTATGAAACCGATGATTGCCGATATGACTAACGATGACCGCCGCTGGCAGGCGGTCTGCGAACGTGACGCCAGCGCCGACGGGCAGTTTGTCTTCGCCGTGTTGACCACCGGCGTTTGCTGCCGTCCCTCGTGCCGTTCACGGCGGGCGCTACGGGAGAATGTCCGCTTTTATGCTGATGTCGAAGCCGCAAAGGCCGCCGGATATCGCCCCTGTAAACGGTGTCGGCCGGATAATCTCGACCCCGACCAACAGAGGGTCGAGAAGGTGGCCGCCGCCTGTCGTCTGCTGGAACAAGAGGCGCCAATCACCCTTGAGGCGCTGGCGCAGCAGCTGGCGGTCAGCCCGTTTCACTTCCATCGTATTTTTAAATCCGTCACCGGGCTCACGCCCAAGGCCTGGCAGCAGGCCTGGCGCGCGCGGCGCCTACGCGAAGCATTAAGCCACGGCGAGAATGTCACCAGCGCGGCATTAGCCGCCGGCTTCCCTGATTCGGCCAGCTATTATCGCCAGGCAAACGAGACGCTGGGCATGACCGCCCGCCAGTTTAAACGCGGCGGCGAAGATGTGGCGATTAGCTGGGTTTGCAGCGATAGCGCCTCTGGCCGGTGCCTGGTGGCGTTCAGCGAACGTGGCGTATGCGCCGTGTTGCTGGGCGATGACGATAAGGCGTTATATGCGCAGCTGGCGAGCTTGTTTCCCGGCGCCCAATTACAGCCGGGTGATGATACGTTTACCGAACGCGTGGCGCAGGTGGTTGCCCATCTGGATAATCCGCAGCAGGCGGTGAATTTGCCGCTGGATATTCGCGGTACCGCTTTCCAGCAACGGGTGTGGCAAGCCTTGCGCCAGATCCCGGCAGGCGAAACCCGCAGCTACCGCGAGGTGGCTCACAGCATTGGTCAACCGCGCGCGGTCAGAGCGGTTGCCGGGGCCTGCGCTGCCAATAAGCTGGCGATAGTTATTCCTTGCCATCGGGTGGTGCGTGAGGGCGGGGCGCTTTCCGGCTATCGTTGGGGAAGCGAACGCAAAGCGCTGCTGCTGGCGCGCGAAGCAAAAATACGGGAGAAATAATGCTCGATCTGTTTGCCGATACACCGCCCTGGCAGGAGCCGCTGGCCCCCGGGGCGATGATATTACGCCGTTTCGCCGTGCAGCGCGCGCCGGCGCTGCTGCAGGCCATCGCCGGAGTGGCCAGCGCTTCTCCGTTCCGCCAGATGGTGACCCCCGGTGGTTATACCATGTCGGTGGCTATGACCAACTGTGGCCAACTCGGCTGGACGACCGATATGCACGGCTATCTCTATGCGCCGGGCGATCCGTTGACCGGCGAGCATTGGCCGCCGATGCCATTGGTTTTTCAGCAACTGGCGGCGGAGGCGGCGCAGGAGGCGGGTTATGCGCATTTTTCCCCGGATGCCTGTCTGATTAACCGCTACCAACCGGGCGCGAAGCTGTCGCTGCATCAGGATAAAGATGAGCATGATTTGCGCGCGCCTATCGTTTCAGTGTCGCTGGGTCTGCCGGCGGTGTTTCAATTTGGCGGGCTTAAACGTAACGATCCGCTGCGCCGGCTGCTGCTGGAGCATGGCGATGTGGTGGTGTGGGGCGGCGAATCACGGCTCTTCTATCACGGCATCCAGCCGCTTAAACCGGGGGAGCATCCGCTGACCGGCGCCTGTCGTTACAACCTCACGTTTCGTCTCGCGGGTCACCGGCAAAAACAAAAATAAGAATTATTCTTGCTGTCGTCGGTAAGCCGTTTAAACTGCTGGCTGTTTGCTTGTCCGGATCGTAGCTTATGGAATTACTTGTTCTTGTTTGGCGCCAGTACCGCTGGCCGTTCATTGCCGTCATGGCGCTGAGTTTACTCAGCGCGGCGCTGGGTATCGGGCTTATCGCCTTTATTAACCTACGTCTGATTTCCCTTGTTGATACCTCGCTCACCGTGCTGCCGGAGTTTCTCGGCCTGCTGCTGCTGTTGATGGCGGTCACGCTCGGCTCGCAGCTGGCGTTAACCACGCTTGGCCACCACTTCGTCTATCGCCTGCGCGGCGAATTTATTAAACGCATTCTCGACACCCAAATCGAAAAGATCGAAAAAATCGGCAGCGCTTCGCTGTTGGCGGGCTTAACCAGTGACGTGCGTAACATCACCATCGCCTTTGTGCGCCTGCCTGAGCTGGTGCAGGGGATTATCCTGACCTTCGGGTCCGCCGCCTACCTGGCGTTTCTGTCAGGAAAAATGATGCTGGTGACCGCGGTCTGGATGGCGGTCACTATCTGGGGCGGCTTTGTGCTGGTGGCGCGCGTCTATAAGCATATGGCGACCCTGCGCGAGACCGAAGATAAGCTGTATCATGATTACCAGACGGTGCTGGAAGGGCGCAAAGAGCTGACGCTGAACCGCGAACGCGCCGAATATGTTTTTAATCAGCTGTATCTGCCGGATGCCCGCGACTATCGCCACCACATCATTCGCGCCGATACCTTCCACCTGAGCGCGGTGAACTGGTCGAATATCATGATGCTTGGCGCCATCGGTCTGGTGTTCTGGATGGCTAATGGCCTCGGGTGGGCCAATACCGCGGTGGCGGCGACCTATTCTCTGACGCTGCTATTTCTGCGTACGCCGCTGCTGTCGGCGGTGGGGGCGCTGCCGACCTTGCTCAGCGCCCAGGTGGCATTCAATAAACTGCATCAGTTCGCGCTGGCGCCTTATCGCGCCGGTTTCCCCGAGCCGCAGGCGCATCCGCACTGGCAGACCCTGGAGCTGCGCGATGTGTCGTTCCATTATCCTGATAACAGTTTTGCCGTCGGGCCGATTAATCTGACTCTCAAACGCGGCGAACTGGTGTTTCTGATTGGCGGCAATGGCAGCGGCAAGTCGACGCTGGCGATGTTGCTGACCGGGCTGTATCAACCGTTCTCCGGGCAGATCCTGCTCGATGGTCAACCGCTGGCGGCGGAAAAACCAGAAGATTACCGCAAGCTATTCTCGGCGGTATTTACCGATGTCTGGCTATTTGATCGTCTTTTGGGGCCAAAAGGCGAACGCGCCGATCCGGCGCTGGTCGCGAAGTGGCTGGCGTATCTGAAGATGGACCACAAGCTGCAGCTGGAAGAGGGGAAAATCCTCGATCTGAAGCTGTCTAAAGGGCAGAAAAAGCGCGTGGCGCTGCTGCTGGCGCTGGCCGAAGAGCGCGATATCATTTTGCTCGATGAATGGGCTGCGGATCAGGATCCGCATTTCCGCCGCGAGTTTTATCAGGTGTTACTGCCGCTGATGCAGCAAATGGGAAAAACCGTGTTTGCCATCAGCCACGATGACCACTATTTCCAGCATGCCGATCGCCTGCTGGAGATGCGCAGCGGCAAGCTTAGCGAGCTCACCGGCGTTGAGCGCGAACTGGCGACCCGCGACGCGGTCGCGCGTACCGCCTAACGCTTTTGCTGATTACCCGATCCGGGCTTTCTCGCCCGATCGGGCCATATTGCTGGTTTTTGCGGCAGATAAATTGCTGGCGGTTATTATTTCTCCCTCCTCGCGCTATGCTTATGGCTGCGGCCATGCAGGTCGACTTCTATTCTCACAAGGATTGCCTGAGCGATGTCCGTTTTGCATAAAAAAAGCGCCCGATTACGCGATGAAGAACGCGCCCGCCTGATTTGGCTATTGAGCACTGATAAAGCCGTCACCTCCGCGCTGCTGGGGAAACTCACCCTCGCGGAGCGCTATGATGAAGGGACGCTGGCCGATGACCTGGCGGAAGTGGAAGTGCTGGTGTCTCATCTGCCGCCGCCGGACCTCGCCGATGCCCTGGAAGCGCTGCCCTATGACGCGCGTACCGCGCTGTGGGGGCTGGTTGCCGATGACAAGCGCGGCGAAGTGCTGCTGGAGGCGTCAGAGAGCGTATGGGGCGATCTCATCGACAAGATGAGCGATCACGACCTGATATTTGCCCTGCAATCGCTGGATATTGATGAACAGGTTTACCTGTTGCAGCACCTGCCGCGCGACTTAACCGGCCGCCTGCTGGCGACGCTGCCGCCGGATAAACGCGCGCGCATTCGTCAGATGATGCGCTATGCCGATAACACCGTCGGCGCGATCATGGAATTTGAAGTGATTACCGTTCGCCCGGAAGCCACTCTGGCGGCGGTACAGCGCTATCTGCGCCGTCTGGGCAAAATGCCGGAAAACACCGACAAACTGTTCGTCACCACCCGTAATAAACTGCTGCTTGGCGAGCTGGAGTTGCAGACAATTCTGCTCAATGATGCGCAAAAGCGCGTTGGCGAAGTGATGGAAGGCGATCCGGTGACTTTCCAGCCGCAGGAAGAGGCGGAAAAAGTGGCGCGTACCTTCGAACGTGATGACTTACTGAGTGCTGCGGTGATTGATGCCGACGGCAAGCTGATGGGGCGTTTGACCATCGATGAAATCGTCGATGTGGTGTACGAAGAGACCGATAATGACCTGCGCCGGATGGGCGGTCTGAGCGAAGATGATGATGTTTTTGCGCCGGTGAGCAAAGCGGTGAAAACCCGCTGGGCGTGGCTGGCGGTGAACCTCTGTACGGCGTTTATCGCTTCCCGGGTGATCGATGGTTTTGAACATACGATTTCGCAGCTGGTGGCTCTGGCCTCGCTGATGCCGATCGTCGCCGGGATAGGCGGGAATACCGGCAATCAGACGATCACCATGATCGTCCGCGCGATGGCGCTGCAGCAGATCCAGCCGGGAAGTTTTACCTTCCTCATCCTGCGCGAGATGGGCGTCGCGCTGATTAATGGCCTGGTATGGGGCGGGATAATGGGCGCTATCACCTGGTGGCTGTATGATGACCCGCAGCTTGGCGGGGTGATGACGTTGGCGATGATGCTCAACCTGCTGATGGCGGCGATGATGGGGGTTATCATCCCGATGGTGATGGTCAAGCTGGGGCGCGATCCGGCGGTCGGCTCCAGCGTGATGATCACCGCGATTACCGATACCGGCGGCTTCTTTATTTTCCTTGGTCTGGCGACGCTGTTTCTGATGTAAGCTGCGCTTTTACGCGCAGGCGGCGAGGGATGAGCGCCATCGCGATAAGCCCCGCCAGTACGCCGATCGCCAGATTACTGGTAGTGACCGTCACGATGACGGTTACCGCCATGACCACCGTTTCCGGCCACGGATTGCCCGCCAGCGCGGTTGGGCGAATGCTCTGCCAGCTGAAGGTTTTCACCGCCACGATCACCATGACCCCGGCCAGCACCGCCATTGGAATTTTGGCCATCACCTGGCTTAGCACCGTCACCAGAAGCAGCAGTACCAGACCGGCCACTATTGTCGATAGGCGGCTACGCGCCTTGCCCATTTCCACGTTAACGATAGTCTGGCCGATCATCGCGCACCCGGCGATGCCGCCATAGCAACCCGCGAGGATATTGGCGATCCCCAGTCCTGCGCTCTCACGCGACTTATTTGACGGCGTATGGGTGAGATCGTCAACCAGCTTTGCCGTCAGCAGCGATTCCATCAGGCCGACAAAGGCGATACTCAGGGCGCAGGGCCAGATAATTTTCAAGGTGCTTAAATCCAGCGGCACCGCCAGCGCGTTGAAGCCCGGCAGACCGCCGCCCATAGCGCCTTCATCACCCACGGTTGGCAGGATCTGTCCGCTGGTGACGGTATAAGCAGTAAGGAGGACGATAGCGATAAGCGGCGCCGGCACGGCTTTGATAAAACGCGGCGCCCACAGCACGATGAGTAGCGTCAGAACGAACAGGCCGACGATGAGCGGCTGCCTGCTCCAGAAATGAGGTACCTGGGCGAAAAAAATAAGAATGCCGAGCGCATTAACAAAACCGGTCATCACCGCTGGCGGGATAAAGCGCATCAACCGCGCCATACCGCAGACCCCAAACAAAATTTGAATAATACCAGCCAGAATGACAGCAGGCAGAATATACCCTACGCCATGCTGATGTACCATCGGGCCAATCACCAGGGCGACAGAACCTGCCGCCGCCGTCACCATCGCGGGGCGCCCGCCAAGAACCGACATCGCCAGACAGAGCACCACCGAAGCAATCAGGCTGACCTGCGGGTCAACGCCGGCAATGACCGAAAATGAAATGACTTCAGGAATTAACGCCAGGGCAGTCAGCACGCCAGCAAGGGTCTCACGTGTTATCAACGCCGGAGAGAGTGTGCGGGAAGTTGAGGGCATAAAAGTTCGCGGATGATAAAAAATTTGAATTGAGACAAGCCGCAGTTGACGTGCGCTCCATCACAGAACGGGAGATGATAGCGCGGAAAGGGCCATCATACCAGTACAAAAAGTGATTTTGTGTACACATTTATTAAACATTTTTATAACAGATCTCAAAACTCAACTTAAAATTTAAACAATATTTAAATTTTTGAGTACAGGTGGTACCTTTGATCCCGAGAATCGTTTCACCTGCGCTAAATAAAAAAAGCGAGTAAAAGTAAGGCTCAAATCCGATGAAGAAAAAGATGGCCGTACCCAGCTCACAGGCGGTTGGTTCCAATACAAATCGGACCAACACCCGCCATGAGCAAGAGACGGATGTATTGTTGATTGGCGGCGGTATCATGAGCGCCACGTTGGGAACCTGGCTGCAGGAACTGGAGCCGGATTGGTCTATTACCATGGTCGAGCAGATGACCAGCGTTGCCGAGGAAAGCTCGAACGGCTGGAACAATGCGGGTACCGGCCATGCGGCGCTAATGGAGCTCAACTACACGCCGCAAACCGCCAATGGGATCAATATCGACAAAGCGGTCGATATCAATGAGTCCTTCCATATTTCTCGTCAGTTTTGGGCCCATCAGGTGACCCGCGGTATCCTGACTAAGCCGAAATCCTTTATTAACAGCGTGCCGCACATGAGCTTTGTGTGGGGTGAAGACAACGTTAACTTCCTGCGCGCGCGCTACGCGGCGCTGCAGCAGAGCGAGCTGTTCCGCGGTATTCGTTATTCTGAAGATCATCAGCAGATTAAGGAGTGGGCGCCGCTGGTGATGGAAGGTCGCGATCCGCAGCAAAAAGTGGCGGCAACGCGTACCGAAATGGGCACCGACGTTAACTACGGCGAGATCACTCGCCAGCTGATCGCCGGGCTACAGACGCATGATAATTTCTCTCTCCAGTTAGGTACCGTCGTTCGCCGCTTTAAGCGCAATGCGGACAACAGCTGGACGGTGACGCTGGCGGATGCCAACAATCGTCACCAGAAGCGGACGATCAAAACCAAATTCATCTTTATTGGCGCGGGCGGCGCTGCCCTGACGCTGCTGCAGGAAACCGGCATTCCGCAGGCGAAAGAGTACGCGGGCTTCCCGGTTGGCGGACAGTTCCTGGTGTGTGAGAACCCGGAAGTGGTTAATCATCACCTGGCGAAAGTCTACGGCCAGGCGGAAGTTGGCGCACCGCCGATGTCGGTGCCGCATATCGACACCCGTATTATCGACGGTAAACGTGTGGTGCTGTTCGGGCCGTTCGCGACTTTCTCGACCCGCTTCCTGAAAAACGGTTCGCTTTGGGATCTGCTGGCCTCGACGAATACCTCGAATATTCTGCCAATGCTTAACGTCGGGATGGATAACTTCGACCTGGTGAAATATCTGATTAGCCAGGTATTGCAGAAAGATAAAGATCGTCATGCCGCGCTGTGCGAGTACTACCCGGAAGCGCGTAAAGAAGACTGGCGCCTGTGGCAGGCCGGACAGCGTGTACAGATTATCAAGCGTGATAAGAAAATGGGCGGCGTGTTGCGTCTTGGCACCGAAGTAGTGTGCGATGATGAAGGCACCGTAGCCGCGCTACTGGGCGCTTCTCCTGGCGCGTCGACGGCGGCGCCGATCATGGTGCAGCTGTTGGAGAAAGTCTTCAAAGACAAAGTACAGACGCCAGCCTGGCAGGCAAAGATGAAAGAGATCGTGCCAAGCTACGGCATGCGTCTGGATGGTAATCCGGCCGCTATTGAGCAGGCGCTGGCGTGGACCAGTGAAGTGCTGGGGCTACACTATGAGCCGACGACCGCGGCAGACGACGTGCCGCAGGCCGAACTCAAGCCGCTAACCGGCGGAAAACCGATGGCGGATATCGCGCTATAACAAAAACGGCAGCCCTCGGGCTGCCGTTTTGTATTACCGCTGGCGATTAACGCTCCACGGCATTACCGATAGTTTCTTCAGCTTTCCAGATGCGGTATTTCACTTCAACGTTGGCTGGAGTATAAACCACGATCGGCAGCTTGCTGTTGTAACGCAGCAGGCCTTCATCGCCGAGACCCGCGGTAATAAATTTCTTCTCTTTCTTACCGTCCGGGCAGGCCATCATGGTGGAAACCGGGGACGTCAGCTTATCAAAGACATAGTAGTCATAGCCCCAGCCTTCCAGCGTTTTACTTTCCAGTTGACCGCCCAAGCGATGATGGTTGCAGTCGACTTCTAGCGTCTGGCCAATCATCAGTTCAACTTTTAACGCGGATTCATCCTGCTGCTGCGGCAGCTGAATCACCTGACGCTTCATCCCTTTTTCCGCTTTCGGATAGGGGGCGATTTTCTCCAGCGGCTGTTCAGCGGCTAACGCGCTGGTGGAAACACAGGCAACGGCCAGCAGAGAAACAGCAAGCGTAGCGATTTTTTTCACGGTTGATCATCCTTTATTATCGTTACTAACCAATACAGACTAACATCATTGCCCTGAATGGTAAGAGTTATTTACCATTATTTTCAATATGAATAGTGAAATGCACTAGTAAAGTGAAACGTGCGTCAGCTATTCATCGCGGCTGTTTTTGGCTTCTTCAATAAACTCTTCGTCCAGTAAGTCGGCGTTCCCGGCGTGTTCACGGCCCGATAACAGGTTCCAGCAGGCAATAAACAAGGCGGCAATCAGCGGGCCGATGACAAAGCCGTTGATGCCATAGATTTCCATGCCGCCAAGGGTGGCAATCAGGATCAGATAATCCGGCATTTTGGTATCTTTCCCCACCAGTAGCGGACGCAGAATGTTATCCACCAGGCCGATGACAATGACGAAGAAACCGACAATAAACGCCCCTTGCCACAATTGCCCGGTGGCGAACAGGTAAATCGCCGCCGGCACCCAGATAATGGCGGAGCCCACCGCCGGGATGAGTGACAGAAAGGCCATTAAAGCGCCCCACAGAATGCTGCCATCAAGACCGACGATCCAGAATGCAAAGCCGCCGAGCGCCCCCTGTGCCAGCGCGACGGCGACGGTACCTTTAACCGTCGCCCGCGCGACGGCGGCGAATTTGGCAAACAGGTGCTGTTTGACATAATTGGATAGCGGCAAAGATTCGAGGATTAACAGCACCAGATAAGGGCCATCTTTCAGCAAGAAGAACAGCAGATATAACATAATGCCGAAGCTGACGGTAAAGCCAAACGTCCCTTTACCGATCAGGAAAGCGCTACCGGCCAGATATTGTCCGCCTTTCAGGGCGGCATCGGATAGTTGCTGCTGAATCTGTTCCGCGCTGTCGAGATTGTGCTCTGAGAGGAAACTTCTGGCCCAGCTCGGGAGATGGGCAAACAGGTTGGCGACCACCGTCGGAAACTGGGTGTCATTATGCTGTAGCTTGGTGTAGACCACGTTCAGCTCGAAGGCTAGCGACGAAATGATAATCGCCAACGGGGTGAAAACAATAAGACAGATAATGACGACGGTCAGTAGCGCCGCGATACCGTTGCGTTCACCGATGCGCGTACGGATGTTGTTTTTTATCGGATTAAATATCACCGCCAGGATAGCGGCCCACAGGATAGCGGAATAGTAAGGGGAGAGTACGTCAAAAAAGGCCAGGGTAACGATCAGTAAAATAAGGATAAAAAATCCTTTGGGAAGTCCTTTAACTCTCATTGGGTCCGCTCCAGATGATAACGAATACAGTCGAATAATAGATGGAATTTAACAATTTGCCATCAGGATAATCGCAGTCTTAGCGGGAAGGGGAGTACAAGCATTAAAAAACCCGCGCTCTCAGAGAGAGTGCGGGTTCTAAAGGGGACCGATGGTTGTAGCAACCTATCGGTTAAATTTTTTGGTCGGCACGAGAGGATTTGAACCTCCGACCCCCGACACCCCATGACGGTGCGCTACCAGGCTGCGCTACGTGCCGACGCGTGGAGGATAATATTACCCGTTCCCCCATCGAATGCAAGCGACCGACAACTGATTGATTTAAAATTAATCAATCAGTTAGCGATAAAGCGTTTTTCATCCGTCAGCACCTGCAGCAGCAGGCTAAGCTGCGGTTTTTGGTCTTTCACCTTCTCGCCATCGCTGTTCCAGGTGTGATAGGTGCCGTTGTGGTCGAGCACTACGGTCATCGTTGGCGTGGTAATCGCCAGTGTATCGCTATTAGCGGCGGTGACCCAGCTGCGGCGGCGCGCCGGGCTAAACAGGTCTTCGCCCTGCGAATATTCATTCGCTGGCGTTGAGACGTGTAGCAGACGCTGCATCAGCGTCGTCATCACGTCTTTGTTATCCGTGAGCGCTGAGATCTCCTGCGCTGGGGTTCCCGGCCAGTGGATAACCAGCGGTACCTGCAGATTGCCGCGTGACCAGTCGAATTTACCCTGTTTGCTATCCAGCGGCATACCGTGCCCGGCGGTAACAATCACCACCGTATTATCCAGTTTGCCCGCTTTACGCAGCGCGTCGAGCACGCGGCCAATTTGCGTATCGACGTCGCCCGCGGCGCGCCCGTAGGTGCGAGCAAAATTCTGCTGCTGGCTGTTATCAATATTAGTGCCGTTCAGCGATACCCACGAGAACCAGCGGTTCTCATCCTGGGCGTAGCGATCCAGCCAGCCGATCCATTGGTCGGCCGTTTGTTCATCGCTCTGCGTTTTAGCCGCCGGCAGCGAGAAGTCCGACAGCAGCGCCTGGCGATAAAGCGGGCTGCTGAAACCGTCCGATGAGAACAGGCCCAACTGGTAGCCCTGTTGGTTGAGGGCGGTAATCAGCGCCGCCGGGATCCGCGCCGAGAGCACGCCATCCATATAACCCGGCGATATGCCGTAGAACAGGCCGAACATTCCGCTATCGGTGCTATTACCGGAGCTCATATGCTGGCTAAAGTTGACGCTTTCTTTCGCAAAAGCAGCCAGCTGCGGCATGTTCTTTTCGAAGCGTGAATAGTTGAGGTTATCCACCGTAATGAGCAGCACGTTGTAGCCCGTGCCGAGGTCGCGATAGCGCAGATCGCTCAGCGGATACTGCACCGAGACCGCTTCCGGCGCGCCTTGCTCAACCAGACGGCGCTGATAGTCTTGCGCATCGAGCAGGCCGTGCTTCTCAAGGAAGCGGCGAGCGGTCATCGGATAAGAGAGCGGTAAGTTGGCCCGCTGCATGGTGATCGGGCGATAGAAATTGGCATCCGCCCAGATATAAATCAGGTGGCTGCTGATAAACGAAATAAAGAAAAACCAGGCGACGGGGCGCGCGTAGTGGCGGCGGCGCGTCAGGCTGCGCAGCTTTTGCCAGCTCCAGGTGGCGAAGAGCATCTCAAGCAGGAAGATGATCGGTACGCTGATAAACATCAGCTGCCAGTCGCGAGCCATCTCGTTCTGGTCGGGGTTAATCACCAGTTCCCAGACGACAGGGTTTAAGTGCAGGTGGAAGCGAGTGAAGACTTCGCTATCGATCAGCAGCAGCGTCATCCCGGCGGTGGCGAAGATGACCGACAGGAAGCGCATAAGTCGCTGCGAGCCGACGATAAAGGTCAGCGGGAAGAGAATCAGTACATAGCTGGTGAAAACCAGAAAACTGAAATGACCAACGAGGCTGACATACGAGAATACCCGCCCGGCAAGCGTCGTTGGCCAGTCGGCGACAAAAAGATAGCGGCTGCCGAGCGCCATTGCCAACAACATGTTGAACAGGGCGAACCAGTGTCCCCAGCTGACCATCTGGGAGACTTTTTCTCGGTAGGGCTGACGAAGAGTCACCATATACTGTTGTTCGTTATCCTTAGTGCGCGGGATCGTCGTTAATGGACGATTGCAGCGCCTGGGCGAAAGAACGGGCGATTGCCTGACGCTGCGCCGGCGCGACGCTACTGTTGATCAGGTTGGTCACCATATTGCCCAGCACCATCAGTGACAGGTCAACCGGCGCTTTGTGTGTTTCCAGGACGTTCGTTAGCTCGCTGAGCAGCTGCTCGACCTGTTCATCGCTATAGCGGGATATTTGTGGCATAAACTCAAAATCTGTTTGTTCGTGAAAGGGCAACATATTACCGTAGCAGCAGCTTTTTTTCCGCATTTTTTCGCCACGGCGCAAAAGCGCCCGGCCACGCGAGTCTCAAGCATAAAAGAGGCGTCTGCCGGTTGCGTCGTCGTCCCGGTGGTGGTTGAATACCGCCCGGTCTAAAAGGAGAGTTTAACATGAGTCTGGATATCGACCAGATTGCCCTGCATCAGTTGATCAAACGTGATGAACAGAATCTGGAACTGGTGCTACGCGAGTCGCTGCTGGAACCAAATGCCACTGTCGTGGAGATGATGGCCGAACTGCATCGTGTCTACAGCGCAAAAAGCAAAGCCTATGGCCTCTTTAATGAAGAGAGCGAGCTGGCGCAAGCGTTGCGTTTACAGCGTCAGGGTGAAGAAGAATTTCTTCCTTTCAGCCGTGCGGCCACCGGCCGCCTGCGCGATGAGCTGGCGAAGTATCCGTTTGCCGAAGGCGGCATTGTGCTGTTCTGTCAGTATCGGTACCTGGCGGTCGAGTATCTGCTGGTGGCGGTGCTCAATAATCTGAGCAGCATGCGCGTTAACGAAGAGCTGGATATCAGTTCCACCCATTACCTGGACATCAACCATGCCGACATCGTGGCGCGTATCGATCTGACCGAGTGGGAAACCAATCCCGAATCGACCCGTTATCTGACCTTCCTGAAAGGGCGGGTGGGGCGTAAAGTCGCCGATTTCTTCATGGACTTCCTCGGCGCCAGCGAAGGGCTCAATGCCAAAGCGCAGAACCGCGGTCTGTTGCAGGCGGTGGATGATTTCGCCGCTGACGCGCAGCTGGATAAATCCGAGCGCCAGAACGTGCGCCAGCAGGTGTACGCCTACTGTAACGAACAGCTGCAGGCGGGCGAAGAGATCGAGCTGGAGTCGCTGTCTAAAGAGCTCTCCGGCGTCAGCGAAAAGAGTTTCCAGGAGTTTACCGCTGAGCAGGGCTATGAGCTGGAGGAGAGCTTCCCGGCGGACCGCAGTACGCTGCGCCAGCTGACCAAATTTGCCGGTAGCGGCGGCGGCTTGACCATCAATTTTGACGCGATGCTGTTAGGCGAGCGCGTATTCTGGGATCCGGCAACGGATACGTTGACCATTAAAGGCACGCCGCCGAATCTGCGCGATCAGCTGCAGCGCCGTACCTCAGGCGGTAATTAATCCCTGCTGATTATCCCGGCGGAACATGATGCCGCCGGGTTAACCTTCTACCTGAATAATCCCGACGCCGCTTTGCTTAAGCTTCTGACGTAACTTGTCATCCAGTACGCTGTCGATAACCACTGCGCTGGCAAGATTAAGCTCGCCGATGGCAAACGAGGAGGCGGAATTAATTTTTTCGGCAGAGGCCATCACCACGGTTTCTGCGGCTCTGGCCGCCAGCGCGCGCTTAATGCCCGCCTCTTCATAATCACCGGTGGTAAAGCCCGCATGCGGGTGCACGCCGGTCACCCCCATAAAGAACAGATCGGCATGAATCCGCGCCATCGCCGCTAGCGTCTCGGCGCCGACCGTGACTACCGAATGTTTAAACATTGTACCGCCGAGCAGGATCACCTCGATCCGCGGATGCTCGACCAGCGCCACGGCGATCCCTGGACTGTGCGTCACCACGGTACAAGCAAGGTCGGCGGGGAGCGCGGCGATCATCGCCGTGGTGGTGGTGCCGCCGTCGACGATGACCACCTGCCCTGGCTGGATAAGCGCCGCCGCCCGGCGGGCTATCGCCTGTTTGGAAGCCATCTGCACGTTTTTTCTGCTTTCGATTGGCGCGATAGCGGCGGATACCGGCAGCGCGCCGCCGTGGACCCGTTGCAGTTTACCTTCCGCCGCCAGTTCGCGCAGATCGCGACGAATGGAGTCTTCTGAGACCTGAAAGCGCTGACTTAACTCCCCCGACATCACCTGTTTTTCTGCAGCAAGGATCTGCAGGATGTGCTGTTTTCTCTGGCTGGCGAGCATTTTGTTTTCTTCACGATTGATCTTGTTTGTGCACGATTATGCATGTTATGTTGCCCGCTGTCACCTTGGAAGGGGAAAATCATGCATGAAGACGCACCGCGCGTTCGCCACGTTCGCGAAACGCTCTTGTCCGATAACTGGTACACGCTGAAAAAATATACCTTCGAGCTGTTGCGCCGGGATGGGCGCTGGCAGGAGCAGAGCCGGGAAGCCTACGACCGCGGCAACGGCGCGGTTATTCTGCTCTATAACCGCCACCAGCAGAGCGTGGTGCTCATCCGCCAGTTTCGTTTTCCGGTGTGGATTAACGGTCACGACGGCTTTCTGATTGAGGCCGCCGCGGGGTTACTGGATAACGCCTCGCCGGAAGAGCGCATTATCGCCGAAGCGGAAGAGGAGACCGGATTTCGCGTTACCCGCATTGAGCCGGTATTCACCGCGTTTATGAGCCCGGGGTCGGTTACCGAGAAGCTGTACTTCTTTATTGCCGAATACTCCGCGGACGATCGCCGTGGCGATGGCGGCGGGCTGGCGGCGGAAGGAGAGGATATTGAAGTGCTGGAGTGGCCGCTGGCGCGGGCGTTACAGGCAATTCGCGATGGTGAAATCGTGGATGCGAAAACCATTATGCTGCTGCAGCATCTGGCGTTAAATGCCGATACGCTCCTTGCCGGTTAAGCGGCAAGGAGCCGGCAAGATTAGCGCAATTCGCGGGCAATGGCGCTGTACATCAGCGCCGCTTCCAGCGGCTGTGCGTTAAAGGACGGTTCCGCCTGTGGCCAGGTTGACCACTGCACGATCACCAGATGTTCCGCACGGTTCACCATAATCACCTGGCCGTAGATCCCCAGCGCCCACAGCGAGCCTTTCAGCCCTTCCTTCGGCGTTGGCTGTACGTTTTGCGCATTGGCCGGAATAGCGTTATTCCACCATTGATAGCCGTAGATACCTTCCGGATGCGCTGCTGAAACCGAGTTCAGCGCTTTTGTCCAGCTTGCGGCTTGATCGAACCAGCCTGCGGGCACCAGCTGTTTACCGTTGCTCAGGCGGCCATCGCGGGCGACAAACTCGCCAAAGCGACCCCAGTCTTCGAGGGTGGCGTTAAAGCCGTGGGCGCCGACATCATGTTGACCTTTTTTGTAAGCATGCCATACGCCATCGTGGGCCATGCCCGCAGGCTGCCACAATGATTGTTCAAGCCAGGCGGCCAGCGACATACCGGTCGCGCGCTCCAGCACATCGCCCAGCAGCCAGGCGCCGCCGGAAGAGTAGGACCACTGCTCGCCTGCCGGGTGTTTGCGCGATAGCGTCGACACAATTTTACGCACGCAATCATAGGCGCCGGGCTGCGCTTCACACTGGGTCAGGCGGGCGAAGTGCGACTGTGGATTGGTGTAATCTTCATTCCATTCCACGCCGCTGGTATGTTGAATGAGCTGCTTGAGCGTCACGCCGTCCCAGGCGGTGCCTTTCAGTTCGGGTTCATAAACGGTAATCAGGTCATCGAGGGAGTGGATTTTACCCTGTTGGATGGCGATACCGACCAGCGTCGAGACGACCGATTTGCCCACCGAGCGCGAGGTCCACAGCGTGGTGTCGGTATTACTTTCGGCGAGATATTTCCAGGCGACTTTACCCTCTTTCAGCACCAGCATACCGCTGACGTTTTCGCGCTTCAGGTAATCCTGCAAATTCCAGGTATGGCCGTTGAGCGTGTAGCGGGCATCGGTCAGCTGCTTTTTAGCGCGCTCCAGCGGGACCGATGCGCCGTGACGGAAAACGTCGCCAGCATAGTTGCGATAGTCATTACGAAAGCCAACGACGCGTGACGCCTGATCCCAGGTGAGCATGTCTTTGGCCGCGGGTAGCGTTTGATCGTAAGGCGTGGGGCAGACATCCAGCATCAGGCCACCGCAGTTTTGCGCCATTGCCGCCGCCGGCAGCGCCGCCAAAATTAACGCCAGGACCAGTGGTTTTCTTATCATTTTCATTTCCTCGTTTGCCATAGATTCGCATCGCAGTATATAAATCGGCGCGCGGTGGCTAAAATCACCATGTGGGGGATTTTCCCCCGAAAGGGAGAGAAGGATGAAAACCCTGCAGTATTCTTTTGCACAGATTGAAGCCTTCGCGACAATTGCTGAGACCGGCAGCCTGTCGCGGGCGGCGATCCGTTTAGGGAAAGACCGTACGACGCTTCGCGATCTGCTGGATTACCTGGAAGATGCCTTGGGCTACCGGCTATTCAGCCGTGAAGGGCGTAGCCTGACTTTAACCGCCGAGGGCGAGCAGCTTTTTCGCCAGGCGCATTTGTTGTTGCGTCAGGCGCAGGCTTTCGAGTCTTTTGCGCAAACGCTGCCGCAAACGGCCTGGCAGGAGTTACGCCTGGTGTACGATCCCTTCGTGCCGCGTGAATTCCTCTGTTTGCTGGCCGATACGCTTGCCCGGCGGCAGATCCGTTTAAGCTGCTGGAGCGCCTCGCGTCGCGAAGCCGAACAGGCGTTGGGCGATGGCGTCGCGGATATGGCCATTTGCCAAGCGAATAATCGTACGCTGGGTAGCGAAATGGAGTGGCGGGCGCTGGGTACCGTTGATTTACGCTTTTACGCCGCGCAGCGATTGTTCGCTGAGGCCGCAAGGCCGCTGACGTTGCTGAATTTATCGCTCACCCCGCAGTTAGTGATGCACCGGCGCAGCGACGATCAAATCGCCCGCCGGCTGCAGATATCCGGCCATACGCTGTATATGAATGAAATCACCATGTTGCGCCACGCAATGGAGCAGGGGCAGGGCTGGGGGTTTTTACCCGATCATTTACAGCCCGACGAGTGGCAGGGGGTTGCTGAAATTGCCACCGAGGTTGGTAATCAGGGGCTTAACGTTACCATGGTGATGCTGTGGTTGCCGGGAATGAATAAACACCGCGCGCTGGGAGAGATAGTTGATGACGCGCCAGGGCTATGGCGGCGCAGATAACAAAACGCCCCGGGTCAGAAGACACCAGGGCGTTTGCCATACAACTTGCTATCGGCGATTAAGCGCGAACGAAGTCGATGTGGGTCAGTTTCGGCTTGAACGCGTGACGCTGAACAGCCTGAACTTTAACTTTTTCTTCTTTGCCATCGACAACCAGGGTCAGAACTTCGCCGTAGAACTCAGCTTTGTCCTGCATGTTCCACAGTTTGTCGTGGTCCAGTTCGATAGCAACCGGAGCAGCTTCGCCACCGTAGATGATTGCCGGGAACTTGTTAGCTGCGCGCAGGCGGCGGCTCGCACCCTTACCCTGCTCTTTACGTACTTCTGCGTTGATAGTAAACATTGATGTCTCTCTATATATAAAGCCTGCAACAGGCGACCCAGCAGCAGGCAGATTATCTGCTTTGCGAATGCAAAAGCGGGCGGCATTATAGCCGCCTATCGACACAGCGGCAATCAAAACCTCAGTTTTTGGCGGATTAACGTAGCTCATTGGCGCGACGGAAACGGCCCTGATAATCGAACACTTTTTCCCGCACCTGCCAGTATTGCCCCTTCATACGGGCGACGACAAAGTCTGGATTTCGCAGTAGCGCCTGCTGGGCAATGATATCCGCCGGGGTTATCCAGCGCAGCGGCACGCCCGGCGTACGGGTATGCGGGCGGATAAACAACTGCTCAAAAGCGGTACGCTGCGCGGGCGTTTGTAAACGGAAGCGCTCACTGACATCGGCGCCGTCCTCATCGTAATAGGTGATTTTTAGCCACGGGCCTTTTTCGTCGCTGCCATGTTGAAGCGCCATGCCGCTGCAGCGCAACACCAGCGCGTCTTTAAGCTTCAGCGCCGCCTTCAGCATGTCGTCCGGGTCGACCAGTACAGTATCGCACTCGCGACAGCGGCGGGCGGCAATGTCATTCTCGGCGTTGCACTGCGGGCAGTTTTTAAAACGAAAGCGGAAGTCGCACTGTTCGCGGTGGCCGTCATCGTCTTCGAACCAGCCCTGGCAGCGGCGGCCAAAATGCTCAATCAACGTGCCGTCGGCGGTGGTTTTCCCCCAAAAAGTATTGGCGAAACCGCAGGCCGGGCAGAAGACCTGCACCGGGACATTATCGCTTTTGCCTTTTGGCGTGCCGACTTCCGGCGCGTACAGGTCGTGAGGATTACCGGCATAGTCGAGGATCAGACAGTCGGTTTTGCCCGGCGCCAGACGTAGGCCGCGGCCAACAATTTGTTGGTAAAGGCTTACCGACTCGGTTGGCCGAAGAATCGCGATAAGATCGACGTGCGGCGCGTCAAAGCCGGTGGTCAGTACCGCGACATTCACCAGATAGCGATACTGCTGCGCTTTAAAAGCTTCGATGATGCGATCGCGCTCCGGCCCCGGCGTTTCGCCGGTAATCAGCGCCGCCTGCGTGGGCGGCAGCAGGCCGGTAATTTCCCGCGCATGCTCGACGGTCGCGGCGAAGATCATCACGCCTTTACGGCTTTCGGCAAACTCAACGATTTGGCTAACGATATGTGGCGTGATGCGCTGCTGTTTTTTCAGCTCGTGGTTAAGGTCAGCTTCGCTGAACAGGCCATTGCTCTGCGCCTGCAGGCGGCTGAAATCGTACTGTACCACCGGCATATCGAGGCGTTCAGGCGGCGTCAGGTAGCCGTGCTTAATCATATAACGCAGCGGCAGCTCGTAGATGCAATCGCGGAACAGCGCTTTCTGGTCGCCGCGTACCATACCGTGATAGTGGAACTGATAGATCCAACCCTTACCCAGGCGAAAGGGGGTCGCGGTCAGGCCGAGCAGCCTGAGCTGTGGGTTCACCTGTCGTAGGTGGCTGATGATTTGCTGATACTGGCTGTCGTCATCGTCGCTGATACGGTGGCATTCATCGACGATCAGTAAGGAGAATTCGCTTTGAAACTGCTCAAGATTACGCGCCACCGACTGCACGCTGCCGAAGACCACCTTTCCCTGGCTCTCTTTACGCTGCAGACCGGCGGCGAAAATATCCGCTTCCAGCCCAAGCGCACAGTATTTACTGTGATTCTGCGCCACCAGTTCTTTAACATGGGCCAGAACCAATACGCGTCCGCGCGCCAGCCGCGCCAGTTCGGCGATCACCAGACTTTTACCGGCACCGGTCGGCAGCACGATGGCGGCAGGTTCGTGATGGCGGCGGAACCAGGCAAGCGTGGCATCGACCGCCTCTTTTTGATAGGGGCGTAGTGTAAAAGTCATCAATTCTCGGGGGTTAATTAACTCGCAAATAGTATGCCATGAATCTTTTCCCTTGAGTGGTGTTAAGAGCCCGTTATACTAACCAATGGAATTCTTCTTTTTCGGGCGAATTGCCCGCTCCAGCATTATTACAGGCTAAAAAAATCTCATGCGACTTGATAAGTTTATCGCTCAGCAGCTTGGCGTCAGCCGTGCTATTGCCGGGCGTGAAATCCGCGGTAGCCGCGTTACCGTGGACGGCGACATTGTGAAAGATGCCTCTTTTAAGCTCCAGCCGGAGCACGAGGTGGAATATGACGGCAATACGCTGACCCAGCAGCACGGCCCCCGTTACTTTATGCTCAACAAGCCGCAGGGTTATGTCTGTTCAACAGACGATCCCGATCATCCAACGGTCCTCTATTTCCTCGATGAGCCGGTTGCCCATAAGCTGCACGCCGCCGGGCGTCTGGATATCGACACCACCGGTCTGGTACTGATGACCGATGATGGGCAGTGGTCACATCGCATTACTTCGCCGCGCCATCACTGCGAAAAAACCTATCTGGTGGAGCTGGAAAACCCGCTGGAAGAGGGCGTCGCCGAGCAGTTTGCCAAAGGCGTGCAGCTGCATAATGAAAAAGATCTCACCAAACCTGCTGTCCTCGAAGTCATCACTCCGACAGAAGTGCGCCTGACCATCAGCGAAGGCCGCTACCACCAGGTAAAACGCATGTTCGCGGCGGTGGGTAACCACGTCGTGGGATTACATCGCGAGCGTATCGGCGACATTACCCTCGATGCGTCGCTGGAGCCCGGTGAATACCGTCCGCTGACGGCGGACGAAATCGCCAGCGTTGGCGCCCCACAAGCACGGAGTAAAACGTGACGACAAAGCAGAATTCTTCATTGGGGATTGTGTTTATTCTTGGTCTGTTGGCCATGTTAATGCCGCTGTCGATTGATATGTATCTGCCGGCGCTGCCGGTCATCTCGTCGCAGTTCAACGTGCCGGACGGCAGCGCGCAAATGACGCTCAGTACCTATATTCTGGGCTTTGCGCTGGGGCAGTTGCTATACGGGCCGATGGCCGACAGCGTTGGCCGTAAACCGGTGATCCTCGGCGGGACGCTGATATTCGCCGCGGCGGCGGTGGCCTGCGCGTTGTCGCAGACCATCGAGATGCTGATTACTATGCGTTTCTTCCACGGCCTGGCGGCCGCGGCGGCCAGCGTGGTGATCAACGCCCTGATGCGCGATATCTACCCGAAAGAAGAGTTCTCGCGCATGATGTCGTTTGTCATGCTGGTCACCACCATTGCGCCGCTGGTGGCGCCGATGGTCGGCGGCGCGGTACTGGTGTGGTTCAGCTGGCACGCGATTTTCTGGATCCTGGCGCTGGCTGCGCTGCTGGCATCGGCGATGATCGCTTTCTTTATTAGCGAGACGCTGCCGGTAGAAAGGCGGCAGAAATTTCATATTCGCACCACGCTTGGCAACTTCGCCACCTTATTCCGCCACAAGCGGGTGCTCAGCTATATGCTGGCCAGCGGCTTTAGTTTCGCCGGCATGTTTTCATTCCTCAGCGCGGGTCCATTCGTCTACATCAACATTAATCACGTGTCGCCGCAGCACTTTGGCTACTATTTTGCGCTGAATATCGTGTTCCTGTTCATCATGACCATCATTAACAGCCGCTTTGTTCGCCGGGTCGGCGCATTGAACATGTTCCGCGCCGGGCTGTGGATCCAGCTGGCGATGGCGGTGTGGATGGTGGTGTGCGCGCTACTTGATGTTGGTTTCTGGTCGCTGGTGGTGGGCGTGGCGGCGTTCGTCGGCTGCGTATCAATGGTCTCCTCTAACGCCATGGCGGTGATCCTCGACGAGTTTCCGCATATGGCGGGAACCGCATCGTCGTTGGCCGGAACATTTCGTTTTGGGATTGGCGCGATTATCGGCGCGTTGCTGTCGATGGCCACCTTTACCACCGCCTGGCCGATGCTGATTTCTATCGCTTTTTGCGCCGCGAGCTCCATTCTCTTCTATCTGTACGCCAGCCGGCGACGAAAAGTCGCACATTAAGTCACATTTTCAGGGGCGATTTCCGCCCCTTTTTTGATACATATCAACCGAAATCGGCTTCCCTGTTTAGCTATTTGTTTCTTTTATGTAAAATCAATTAGTGTAAAAAGTCGCAATGTTGCGATAAAAAAGTTGTTTTGGATCACAGAAACGGGTACATATAGCCGCGAACTGTTTCCGCAAGGCAACTATAAAGTTCTGGATAATAAGCTGTTAGCCCTGGCCCGATGCGGGTGTAAGCGTTTTCTAAGCTGTTGCAGGACTATTTGTCAACAATGTGTTAATATTGATGTAAATTTATTGTGAAGCCTTTTGCTTCCGGGGAAACCAAGTGAATACACAGCAACTCTCTATCGTACACCGACTGCCGCAGAGCTATCGCTGGCTGGCCGGTTTTGCGGGTTCAAGAGTTGAACCGATTCCGCAAAACGGCGCTGAGGGCGAAAATAGCCTGGTGGCATTAAAATTGCTCAGCCCGGACGGCGAGAAAGCGTGGCCGGTGATGCGCACGCTGAGCCAGGCGCTGAGCGACATCGAAGTGGATTGTTCCATTCTCGAGTGTGAAGGCGAGCCGTGCCTGTTCGTTAATATGCAGGATGAGTTTGCCGCTACCTGTCGTCTGAAAAATTTCGGCGTGGCCATTGCCGAACCTTTTTCTGGCAACAACCCCTTCTGACCGTCAGCTTAACGCCAGCAGCTGGCGGGTGTACTCCTGACGCGGTGCCGTAAATACGCGCTCGCATTCACCCTGCTCGACGACTTCTCCCTGCCGCAGCACTATCACCTGATGACAGAGCGTCCGCACAACACGTAAATCATGGCTGATAAACAGATAGGCCAGCTGATGCTTTTGCTGTAGCGTCTTCAGCAGCGCCAGGATCTGCGCCTGCACGGTTTTATCCAGCGATGAAGTCGGTTCATCTAACACAATCAGCTGCGGTTTGACGATCAGCGCCCGGGCAATGGCAATACGCTGGCGCTGGCCGCCAGAGAATTCCGCCGGATAGCGCTGTCGCGTCGCGGGGTCGAGTCCCACTTCTTGCATCACCTGAATTACCGCGTGTTCACGTTCCGCGGGCGTCAGCGTCGGCTGGTGAACGCGTAATCCTTCCTCGATAATCTGCAGGGCGCTCAGGCGCGGGTTGAGCGAGGAATTCGGATCCTGAAAGACGACCTGAATGCGTCGGCGCAGCGGCAGCATTTGGCGGCGATTTCGCCCCTGGATCGACTCGCCGGCAAACTGCATTTCTCCGCTGGAGTTAATCAGCCGCAGCAGCGCCAGGCCGGTGGTGCTTTTTCCGGAACCCGACTCTCCCACCAGCCCCAGCGTTTCTCCGGCCCGCAAGGTAAAAGTCAGGTGGTTGACCACCCGATTGTGATCGACCACCCGGCGCAGGATCCCTTTGCGGATAGGGAAGGCGACATTGAGATCGCGGGCCTGTAGTAGGATGGGCGCGTCGGCGGGCAGCGGCACCGGTTTGCCGGTCGGTTCGCTATCCAACAGGCGGCGGGTATACGGATGCGCGGGCGCCTGAAACAGCTCCCGGCAGCCGTTTTGTTCGACGCAGCGGCCGTTTTGCATCACCGCCACCCGGTCGGCAAGCTGGCGGACAATACTCAGATTGTGGGTGATGAACAACATCCCCATGTTGAGCTCATGCTTCAGTTCGCGCAGCAGTTGCAGAATCTGCGCCTGTACCGAGACGTCCAGCGCGGTGGTCGGTTCATCGGCAATGAGCAGCTCCGGGCGCGTCAGCAGCGCCATGGCGATCATTACCCGTTGGCGTTCGCCGCCGGAAAGCTGGTGCGGATAGTCGGCAAGCCGCCGTGAAGCGTTACGGATGCCAACCCGATCCAGACAGTCGAGGATTTCGCCGCGCGCCGCCTCTTTGCGCATGCCGCGGTGCAGCGAGAGCACCTCGTACAGCTGTTTCTCCAGATTATGCAGCGGATTGAGCGACACCATCGGCTCCTGGAAAATCATCGCGATGCGGTTGCCGCGGATCCCGCGCAGGGTTCGTTCATCGGCGTGCAGCAATGATTGACCGTGAAAGCGAATATCGCCGCTGGGATAGCTGACCGGCGGCGAGGGCAGGAGGCGCAGCACCGACAGCGCGGAGACGCTCTTGCCGGAGCCTGATTCGCCGACCAACGCCAGCGTTTCACCTGCTGCAATCCGCAGCGTCAGGTTGCTGACGACCGTCTGGCTTGCTCCCTGCTGGCGGAAGGCGATAGAGAGGTCGTCAATGTCTAATAACGGCTGGCTCATGTTATACCGCCTTACTCGGATCGAAGGCGTCGCGGACCGCTTCGCCAATGAAAATCAGCAGCGTCAGCAGCACCGCCACCGACAAAAATGCCGCCATCCCCAGCCACGGTGCCTGCAGGTTATTTTTCCCCTGCAGTAGCAGTTCGCCCAGCGACGGCGAACCTAGCGGCAGGCCAAAGCCGAGAAAATCGAGCGAGGTCAGAGTGGTTATCGAACTGCACAAAATAAACGGCAGGAAGGTGAGGGTGGCGACCATCGCATTCGGCAGCATATGGCGCAGGATAATATGGCGATCGCTGACCCCCAGCGCCTGTGCGGCGCGAATATAATCGTAGTTACGAGTGCGCAGGAATTCGGCGCGAACCACCCCGACCAGCGTCATCCAGCCAAATAAAACGGTGATCGCCAGCAGCCACCAGAAATCAGGTTGCACCACGCTTGAGAGCAGAATAATTAAAAATAGCGTCGGCATTCCGGACCATACTTCGATAAAACGCTGCCCCCACAGGTCGAGCTTCCCGCCGTAATAGCCCTGTAGCGCCCCGGCAAGTACGCCAAGCACGCTGGAAAAGAGCGTCAGCAGCAGGCCGAATAATAATGAGATCCGCGCGCCATAGAGGATCCGCGCGAATACATCGCCGCCGTTAGCGTCGGTACCCAGCCAGTTGTGCCGGGACGGCGGCGAAGGGAAGGGGCTGTCGGTGGCGAAATTGATGCTGGTGGCGCCGAAACGTACCGGAGCCCACAGCACCCAGCCGTTTTCCGCCAGCCGTTTTTGCAGCCAGGGATCCTGATAGTCGGCGGCGGTGGCAAAATCACCGCCGAAGGTTGTTTCGCTATAGGTTTTCAGCGCCGGTACGTACAAACTGCCGCGATACTGCACCAGCAGTGGCTTATCGTTGGCGATAAGCTCGGCGCACAGGCTACAAATAAACAGCGCCAGGAAGATCCATAGCGACCAGTAGCCGCGGCGATTGTGGCGAAAACGCGCCCAGCGAGCCTGATTAACGGGGGAGAGAAATGACATTAGCGGCCCTCGAAATCGATACGCGGATCGACCAGCGTATAGCTGATGTCGCTGACAATGTTTAATAACAGGCCGATTAACGTGAAGATATACAGAGTGCCGAACATCACCGGGTAATCACGCGACACGGTGGCTTCGTAGCCGAGCAGCCCAAGACCATTGAGCGAGAACATCACCTCAATCAGCAGCGAACCGGTAAAGAACATGCTGATAAAAGTGGCGGGAAAACCGGCAATCACCAGCAGCATGGCGTTGCGGAAAACGTGTTTCCACAGGATCTGTTTTTCCCCGACGCCTTTAGCGCGGGCCGTCACCACATACTGCTTGCGGATCTCATCAAGGAAACTGTTTTTAGTCAGCATCGTCAGGGCGGCGAAACCGCCGATCACCGTCGCCAGCACCGGTAAGGTGATATGCCAGAGATAGTCGGCGATCTTCTGATACCACGGCAGGCTATCAAAATTAGCGGAGACCAGGCCGCGCAGCGGAAAAAGATCGAAATAGCTGCCGCCGGCGAAGATCACGATCAGTAATATCGCGAACAGAAATGCCGGGATGGCGTAACCGATGATGATAAATGTGCTGCTCCAGACGTCGAAATGGCTGCCGTTACTGACGGCTTTACGGATCCCCAGCGGTATCGACACCAGGTAGATAATCAGCGTGCTCCACAGGCCGAGGGTAATAGATACCGGCAGGCTGTCTTTAATTAACTGCAGCACCGAGGCGCTGCGAAACAGGCTATCGCCAAAATCAAAACGCAGATAGTCGCCGAGCATCTTAAAGTAGCGTTCGTGAATCGGTTTATCGAAGCCGTAGCGGTGGGTGATTTCGGCAATCACTTCCGGATCGAGCCCACGTCCGCCGCGATAATGGCCTTCACTGATATTGCCGACGCCGGTACGCGCATGGCTGGCGCCCATACCGCTATCTCCTGCGCCGGGCAACCCGCTGCGGTCGCCGAACTCCACGGCGGCGATCGCCTGATCGACCGGACCGCCTGGCGCAATCTGCACGATAAAAAAATTGATGGTGATGATGGCCCAGAGCGTCGGGATCACCAGTAATAGTCGGCGGAGCAGGTAGGCGCCCATCTTAAATCCTTAACGTCGGTCCGCGGGAAGCCTGGCGGCTTTGTTAACATCGTACCACCAGCCATCAAAACCGGAGGAGTAGGTTGGGCGAGTTTGCGGGAAGGAGAACTTATTCCAGTAGGCCGTCCTGTCCTGCGCCATATACCACATCGGCAGCATGTAATAGTTCCAGGTCAGCACCCGGTCGAGCGCGCGGCCCAGCGGCAGAAGCTTCTGTTTGTTGCCCTGCCAGCGCACGATCTGCGCAATCAACGCGTCGACCGCCGGGTTCTGCACTCCCGGCGCGTTATAGCTGGAGTTAATATAGTCCGAGGCCCACGAAACCTGTAAACCCGTATCTGGCCAGGCGGTGGCGCGCCACAGTGAGGGCATCATGTCGTAATCGCGGCTCCGCAGTCGGCTGTTGGCCTGGGAGTTATCCACCTGACGGATATCCATCGTCACGCCTAAACGCTGCAAATTATGCTGGAACGGTAATACCCAACTGACGTTGCCGCCGGAGGCGAGCAGCAGCTCAAAACGCAGCGGTTTGCCGGTTTTGGCATTAACGCGCTGACGATTTTTTAGCACCCATCCCGCCTGGTTCAACAGGGCATCTGCTTTAAGTAAATTGGCGCGATCGAAACCATCGCCGTTGGAAACGGGCGGCTGATAAATCCGGGTAAAGACCTCTGGCGGCAAATCTTTTTTCAACGGCGCCAGCAAAGTGAGTTCATCGGCCTTCGGGTAATCACGAGCGGCATATTCTGTATTCTGAAAGTAACTGTTTGGCCGACTGTAGGCGCCGTAAAACAGCGCCTTATTCATCCATTCGAAATCAAATGCAAGGGTGATGGCTTCACGCACCTGGCGGTCGGCAAAGACCGGGCGCTGAGTATTAAAAGCCAGCCAGCGGGTATCCTTTGCCGAGGTAGTCGTGCGATCGTCTTTCACTATATAACCGTTGCTAAAGTTGCGCCCGATATAGCGCGTCGCCCAGTTTTTTGTCGAACTCTCCTCGCGCATATCTACCGCTCCGGCTTTGAAGGCTTCGAAAGCGACGTTATCGTCGAGATAGTAGTCATAGCGAATCGTGTCGAAGTTCCAGCGTCCGCGGTTCACCGGCAGGTCGGCGGCCCAGTAGTTCTCGACTCGCGAATAGACAATATATTGCCCCATCCGCCAACTGCTGATGCGATAGGGGCCACTGGCGAGCGGCGGTGTTGAAAGGGGATCGCTCAGTTTATGATGGCGCCAGAATGACGCGGGCATTACCGGCAGCGACAGCAGGCTGAGCATATTTTCTTTGCCCGGCTTGGCCAGTTCAATGCGCACCGTCAGTGGGGCGATGGCTTTGACGGTCGTTCCTTTATAGATAAGACGAAACTGCGGCACCCCTTCGGTCATAAATTTGTGGAAGGTGAAAGCAACGTCGCTGGCGGTAATCGGGCTACCGTCATGAAAGCGGGCTCGCGGGTTGAGGGTAATTTCCATCCACGAGAAATCATCAGTAAAGCGCGCGCGATCGGCAATCAGCGGGTAGTAGCTGCCCGGTTCATCGTCTGAGGTGGTAAACAGAGTGTCATACAGCGCATCGGTACGTACGCCGGGATTACCGCGCAGGGCGTAGCGGTTGAAATTGTCAAAGGTGCCAATGGCGGCAAGCGTGATACTGCCGCCTTTGGGCGCGTCCGGGTTGACGTAATCGAAGTGATGAAAGTCAACGGCATACTTTGGCTCGCCGATAATAGCGAACGCCTCGCTCTCTTTAATGGTTTGCGCCTGGCTACTAAGGCTAAATAAAGCCAGCAGCAGCAGGCCGATGCGCGCAAACATAGTTGGAATATCATCCTCTGACCATTAACCCCGGTAGTTTCGCATCATAAGCGACCCTCAGCGGCTTGTGAAATAATTTGCCGGCTCATCATGGGCGGCAACCAGTTTCTCCAGCGGCAGCGGGCGGCTGAAGCAGTAACCTTGTAGATATTTCACGCCGTGAGCGCGCAGCCATTCCGCCTGCTCCGGCGTTTCTACGCCTTCAGCCACGGTTTTCAGCTGCAGGCGGCGGCTTAGCGTTAAGACCGCATCCAGGACGGGAGAGGTGACGGTTTCGGTACCGATCGCCTGTACAAAACCACGATCGATCTTCAGATAATCAAAGTTATAGCGCTCCAGATAAATCAGCGCGCTGTGGCCGGTACCAAAATCATCAATAGCAATTTCGAAGCCCTGCTGATGCAGCCACTCAAAAATGGCCATCGACTGGTTTTTATCGATCATCGAGCGTTCGGTTATTTCCAGCACGACGTCGAAGTAGTTTGCGGGTAACGCGGCGGCAAAACGTTGCATATCTTGCTGAAAATCGGCGGCATGCAGGTGGGTGGGCGAGATATTCAGGCCAAGCTTGGTACCGCGCGGCAAAATACTCTGCAGAGTCGGCGCGTCGCGGGCGATCAACATTAACAGGTGATGAGTAAGCGGCACGATCATTTGCTGCGTTTCCGCCAGATTAATAAAGACGTCTGGCGGGATCTCGCCAACCACCGGATGCCGCCAACGCATCAGCACTTCAACGCCGCTAATTTGCAGGGTGTCGGCTTTTACCACCGGCTGGTAGACCACGTAGAACTGGTTGTTTTTGATCCCCAGCTGGATTGATTTCCGCGGATCGGATTTGATCGTCAAAATGTAGTAGCTGAGTAAGCCTGCGAGCATACCGCATACCACGCCAAGCAGCAGGGCGAACTGGGTATTCTCGCCAAGCCAGCTGTTGGAAAAGAGATACACTTTTAGCGGTAGCCCCGGAACCTGAATCTGGCGTATCGGCTCATTGGGCAATGATAGCGGGTCGATAATTTTGCTGCTGAAGGTAGAAATTGCAGTATGGCCGATGGCCAGTGCAATACCGTTGAAGTCATTCTGCCGTGCGGTATAGAGGATATAAGGCGTCAGATTAGCATTGATGGATACAAAAATGCCGCTGTCTCGATCGCCGGGACGTTGCACCCACATTGCCAACGCGGCGGTGTCCGGCATCATCGGTGTGCCCTGGAGGATGGCCATATCCAGGGCTTTATTTGTATCAAGCTGCGGTATCAATTGTTTAAACGGTGTGTTCATTGCGCCGGTGGCGGATGAACAGAACGCTTTACCGTTTTTCACCAGCAGGAAGGCGCGTACGTTCGGACTAAAGGCGGCGCTGGCGGCCAGTCCGGAGTCAACATGCTCGCAGGGCTGATCGAGCAGAGGCTGCAGGCCATCGATGGTTTCGCTTAAATCGGCGAAATAACTATTAAGGTAGTGACTGACGTTATTGATTATCTGATCGAAACGTTCAGAGCGGTTGTGGTAGATAACCATAAACTGGATGCTGCCGGCCAGTAGCGCGACGGCAACGCCAATGCAAATACTGGTAAGCCAGATTTTACGTCGGGGTGAAAAGTAGCGGGTTAGCATAGGCCAGAATCTGTCCGTATTATTGAATCATGCCAATGGGGTGCCAGAAGAGTATGGTTCCATTTCCTTTAAAAGGCATAGCTTGTAAAGACATAGCTTATTTTGCGGAGTTCATCGGCGGAAAAGCAAAAAAAACACTGCCGGGGCAGTGTTTTTTCATTTCTCACCGTCAGCCAAGGGATAACCGACGGTAAGAAGAAGGATCAGGAACGACTCAGAACGCGACGCGCTTCGTTATAGCGCTTTTTCCAGTATGGCTCATCCAGGCTTGAGATGGTGACGCCGCTGCTGGTAGAGGCATGTACAAACTGGTTGTTGCCGATGTAGATACCAACATGACGGCCCGTAGAGCCAGCACGGAACAGCACTAAATCACCGGTACGCAGTTGAGTGCGCGAAATCGATTTGCCGGAATCCTGCTGCTCGGAAGTTGAGCGTGGCAGTTCCAGACCAAATTGTTCACGGAAAGTACGCTGCACGAACGCCGAGCAATCGATCCCTTTCCGGGTGCTGCCGCCAAGGCGGTAACGCACGCCTTTCCAGCTAGCATACTGGTCCATCAAGCGGGACTTCACGTCCAGGTTGCTGACCATTTTTTCAAATTCATCCTGAGAGGCTTGCAGTGATGATAAATCTCCACTACCCACAGCATGCGTCTCAGAATGCATATTCTTGGCGGTACTTGTTGAACTACACGCGGAAAGCAGAACCGCAACTGCAATCGCGGGGACGACCCGCAAGATATATCTCAAAATCGGCTGAGATTTGACCATTATGTTTATTTTCCCTTGTTGTCCTTAACGACAATGTCGTTATAAAAAATGCCAAACGTGGTAGAGCCTAGATTCCAGAAAGCAATGAGACAATTCCTTAAGCCTAAAAATGTGGAGTACCGCACATTTTTATTCAGATGATGAATTGTGTTGCTTGGGAAGGCAAAACGAGAAAGAGATTACCCTATCAAACGTGGGATGGCGAGCGGTTTTGCGCGATTTCTTATAAGTATTTTTGCGACAAAAAGTGAATCATCGGCAAAGGGGAAAATAGCGCCTTTTTTGGCTGAAAAATATGCAATATCTTCATTTCAATGATGATTAATGTGACAGGAAGATGATGTCGCGAATAAATCATCAGCAAATATAAAAAAAGGGGTCAGAACGACCCCTTATGGATAATATTAATAAAATGTAAAAATGATCTTATTTTTTTGCTATTCCACCCGGAAGCGAACGGTCAAACCAGGCGATCAACTTATCGGAAAGCGAGGTCATTAATACCCACGGCGCGCCTATCAGCACCGCGCTGAGCGAACCTACGGCAATATCGGTGAACCAATGGGCGCCGATCATCACTCGCGGGAAAGCAAAAACCACAAAAATAACCAGTGCAATGATAAATGCCCGGCGGCCGAAATATCGCCACATAAACGAGGCGAAAATGAGCAACATCATGCCGTGGTCGCCCGGAAAGCTATCTTTTGAAGCGTCTTTGGTTGGCAGTGAGACCACGTCGCTGACTTTCGTAATATCCGTAAAGAACAACGAAGGGCTGGCGCGCTGTACCGGCATCAAATGCTGGGCAAGTTGATTGATAATCACCGCCGCGAGCAACATCACCAGCCCCATAAGGATAATGCGGCGGCGTTCAGCGCTCTGCGCTTTGATCCAAAAATTGAGCATCAGACAGCCCATCGCCAGCAGCGAGCAGGCGTCGAAAGCGCGATTGTTGATGATGGCTAACAGCCAGGCATACGCGTGGTTGGTGCTCACGCCCTGGTTAAAGAAGTGAAAAATAGCCGAGTCAAGCGGGAACCAGAAACCGTGGTTTGCCGGTAGATACCAGGAACAAAATAAGGCCACGCCCGCGGCGTTCAGCAGCAAGATTAGGGGTATACGGTTTTTAGTCATAACGAATGCGATTTTTTTAAACAGCGGCCAAAAATAGCCGCATTAACTTAAACGAAGCTTCAACAGCGAGGACTGCAGGGCATTCCAGTCAACTTCTGACTCGGAAATCAGTTCGATGCGGCTATCCGGCGGCGGCGCGTTTTGGGTTTCGATGTGCAGATCGAGTCCCTGGAGGTTGATTCGCACCAATCCTTCAGCGATACGCATCACGCCTTTCACCCGGCCAACCGGCGCCAGGCGCGCCCATTCCAGCAACCCAACGGTGTCAAATTGGGTATCAGCATCAAAAATCCAGCCGCAGGCATGGTATCCCTGGCCGCTGTTAACACTGCGACGCCAGCGTTGATGCGCCGGTAGATTTAACGCCGCCAAACCCTGCTTTTGTCCGTGACTGTGCACGTGGTCCGGGCTTGCCGGCAGCGGCGCGGTGTTGCGGCGCGGCAGATCCAGCAGCGCGCGATCGATATTGCCCTGGGTGGCGGTCACCTGCAGGCGCTCGCCGGCGTACTGTTGCCACCAGTTGGCAAAAGCGGCATCGCTTTCCGGCGTCGCACGGTCGCTTTTATTAGCCACGATCACATCGGCGGCGGCCAGTTGATCGCGGAAATTTTCATTAGCGACGATCTTCTCTTCCAGCAGCTGGCGCGGATCCAGGATGCACAGCGTCGCGCGCAGATCGATCCAGGGTTCATAGACGGCAGCGGTGAGGATATCGAGAATTTGCTTCGGATGGCCCAGTCCGGTTGGCTCAATCAGCAGACGATCCGGCTTTCCCTGACGCAGCAGCGTATTGAGCCCAACCTGCATCGGCAGACCGTTGACACAGCACATGCAGCCGCCGGGGATCTCTTTTAGCAACGCGCCGCTTTCCGCCAGCAGGGCGCCGTCGATGCCGACTTCGCCGAACTCGTTGACCAGCACGGCCCATTTTTCATTTGCAGGCTTGTGGGCCAGTAAATGAAGAATCGAGGTCGTTTTGCCGCTGCCGAGAAAGCCCGTGATCAGGTTAGTTTTGGTCACAATTTCTCCAGCATAGAAATGTAATGTTGTAACAGTTGCGACTATCCTGACGAAAAAAAGGGGAAAAGAGAAGGGTTACTGCGGACAGAAAAGCATTCTGTCCGCTAAACAGCAGAAATTGTTAATTACGCAGCGCGGTAGCCACGGCTTCGCGGGCACCCGATTTAGCCAGTTGATACCAGGCTGAAGTGATTTCCTCGACAAACAGTGGGTTGCCCGGCAGGTCCTGACCAAATATCTCCTGCAGGTTAAGCAGGGCGCTGACGCGCTCGTCCGGCTGGCTGGTAGCGACCAACTGTTTGATTTTGTCGACCAGCGGGTCGCGCACGTCAATGGCCTGCCCGGCGTCGTCGACGCCGCTTACATAACGCATCCAGCCAGCCACGCCCAGCGCCAGCAGCGGCCAGCGGCTGCCGTTTGCCAGATGAACGCGAATACTATCGAGCATCCTCTGCGGCAGCTTTTGGCTGCCGTCCATGGCGATTTGCCAGGTACGATGCTTTAACGCCGGATTGGCGAAGCGCGTTATCAGGCTGTCGGCATAGGCGACTAAATCCACGCCGGTAATCGATAGCGTTGGCGCTTGTTCATCCAGCATCAAGCGGCGGGCGGCATGGCGGAAAACATCATCCTGCATGCAGTCGCTAACGTGCGCGTGCCCCGCCAGGTAGCCCAGCCAGGCGAGGAAGGAGTGGCTACCGTTGAGCATCCGTAGTTTCATTTGTTCCCACGGCAGGACGTCGTGGGTCATCTGTACCCCCGCCGTTTCCCAGGCCGGGCGTCCAGCGACAAAATTGTCTTCCACAACCCATTGAATAAACGGTTCGCAGCTGATGGCGCAGGGATCTTCAACGCCCAGCACGGAGGCAATCTCCGCCAAAGATTCTTCGGTGGCGGCCGGGACGATGCGGTCAACCATGGTGCCGGGGAAGCTGACATGTTCAGCAATCCAGTTTGCCAACTCCTGGCTTCGTTTCTCCGCCATACCGAGGACGGCGTTTTTCACGACGTGACCATTGTCGGGAATATTGTCGCAGGAGAGAACGGTAAAAGGGGCGAGTCCGCGTTCGCGGCGGCGATTGAGCGCTTCAACTAAAATACCGGGAGCCGACTGCGGCAGCGTCGGGTTTTCCAGATCGTTAACGATGCGCGGCTGGGTTGGATCCAGTTTACCGGTCGCCGGATCGATGCAATAACCTTTCTCGGTGATCGTCAGCGAAACGATAGCCACCTGCGGTTCGCAAAATTTTTCGATAATCGCTGCCAGAGAATCAAGTTTGGCATTCAGGCATTCATGTACTGCGCCAACCACGATCGGCTGGTTCCCCTCAGCGCCTTTTTCCAGCACCGTAAACAGGTGGTCTTGCGCACGCAGTTGGCTCATCAGCTTATCGCCGCTGAACAGGCTGATTTCACAAATTCCCCAGTCGCCGCCGCTGGCGTTAAGTACCCGGTCGGTCAGCAGCGCCTGATGCGCGCGGTGAAACGCGCCAAAACCCAAATGTACGATACGCGAGCGCAATTGGCGGCGATCGTACTGCGGAAGTTGTACGCTTGCGGGTAGCGCGGCGGTAGCGATAGTTGTCATTTTTATACACCTGATTAACCAATGATTAACATGAGGTAGTGTAAAGTTATATGACAGCAATTTAAATTGGTAAGCCGAATTTATCCGCTTAGTGTGAGCTGGATCAATCAATGATACGGGCGAAATTGACCATTCAGCAGAAGCATGTATGGTAGTCGCCATAAGGTTTCACATTATTGGTATAACAACTTAAAGAGGGCATTGCGATGGAGCAAACCTGGCGTTGGTATGGACCGAACGATCCGGTATCGCTTGATGATGTGCGCCAGGCGGGCGCCACGGGCGTCGTGACCGCGTTGCATCACATTCCTAATGGTCAGGTCTGGCCGGTTGAAGAGATTCAGCAGCGTTTAGCGCTGCTGGCGGAAAAAGGCCTGAGCTGGTCGGTGGTTGAAAGTATCCCGGTTCATGAAGATATCAAAACCCACAGCGGGCAATATGAGACGTGGATTGCCAACTACCAGCAGAGCATCCGCAATCTGGCGGCCTGCGGTATTGATACCGTGTGCTATAACTTCATGCCGATTCTGGACTGGACGCGTACCGATCTGGAATATCAGCTGGCCGATGGCTCCAAAGCGCTGCGTTTTGACCAGATTGCTTTCGCCGCTTTTGAACTGCACATCCTTAAACGTCCGGGCGCCGAAGCTGACTACAGCGCTGAAGAACAGCAGCAGGCTGAAGTTTACTTTAAGGCGATGAGCGAGGCGGATATCGACAAGCTGACCCGCAATATCATCGCCGGCCTGCCGGGAGCGGAAGAGGGCTATACCCTCGATCAGTTCCGCGCTCGTCTGGCGGAGTATGACCACATCGATAAAGCGCAGCTGCGTGAGAACATGGCTTACTTCCTGCGGGCGATTGTGCCGGTGTGCGAAGAAGTCGGCGTGCGTCTGGCGGTTCACCCGGACGATCCGCCGCGTCCGATCCTCGGCCTGCCGCGTATCGTGTCGACTATCGAAGATATGCAGTGGTTGAAAGAGACGGTAGACAGCATTTATAACGGCTTTACCATGTGTACCGGATCCTACGGCGTGCGCGCCGATAACGATCTGGTGAAGATGGTGGAAACCTTCGGCGATCGTATCCACTTTACCCATTTGCGTTCTACCTGCCGTGAAGAGAATCCTAAAACCTTCCACGAGGCGGCGCATCTGAATGGCGACGTCAATATGGTGGCGGTGGTCAATGCGATCCTCAGCGAAGAGCTGCGTCGTAAGAAAGCCGGCGATCTGCGCCCGATTCCGTTCCGTCCGGATCACGGCCATCAGATGCTTGACGATCTGCGTAAGAAAACTAATCCCGGTTATTCGGCGATTGGCCGCCTGAAAGGCATGGCGGAAGTGCGAGGCGTTGAGCTGGCGCTGAAGATGACCAAATACCCTGAGCTGCTGTAATCGGGGTGTAGGGTAAAGAAAAAGGACAACCGGTGGTTGTCCTTTTTTGTGCCAGATATTGGCAGCGGGTAGCCCGGGTAAGGCGCGCAGCGCCGCTATCCGGGAAGAGTCCGGCCTGCGCGACGCTGGGCCGGGCAACCGTCAGAGGCGGTAGGTTAGTCCGCGCGGCCCATATAGCGGCACTCTTCGATATGAATGCGGATTTTCTCGCCGCTGGTCAGGTATTCCGGAACCTGAATCACCAGCCCGGTGCTCATGGTGGCCGGTTTGGTGCGCGAGCTGGCGGAGGCGCCTTTAATGCCCGGCGCGGTTTCTACGATTTCCAGGTCAACGGTCTGCGGCAGTTCCAGCGCCAACAGCTGGCCATCCCAGGTCAGAACCTGCATATCCGGCATGCCGCCTTCAGGGATAAACTGCAGCTCTTCTTCGATCTGCTCTTTGGTGAAGGTATACGGGGTATAGTCTTCTTTATCCATGAACACGTATTCGTTGCCATCGACGTAGGAGAAGTCAACGAAACGACGGGTCAGGGTCACGGTATCGACGATGTCGTCGCCCTTAAAACGCTCTTCTACTTTCAGGCCGGTACGCACGTCGGAAAAACGCATTTTGTACAGCGTTGCTGCGCCACGGGCGCTTGGCGACTGAATATCAATATTTTTAACAATCAGCAGTTTGCCGTTGTAATTCAGCACCATACCTTTTTTAATTTCATTCGCTCTTGGCATTGCAGTAATCCTGTCACTTAAAGGGTCAAAAATATCGCGTAAAACTACTCGCGCCGGGCCTTTCAGGCAAGCGGAATTCGCGACTTTTGCTATCTCTCGGCAAATCTTCGAGCGGCGCTGCTGAAAAAGCCGTATCGCCAGCTTCAGCTTTCCTGATAGCCGATATTTTGCTACTGTCCGCCTCCCACTCATTAAGGAGTCAGGTATGGAATGTCGCCCGGACTGCGGAGCCTGTTGCACCGCGCCGTCCATCTCAAGCCCCATTCCCGGAATGCCTGACGGCAAGCCGGCCAACACCCCATGCGTGCAGCTGGATGAACATCTGCGCTGCAAGATTTTTGCCTCGCCGCTGCGCCCTAAAGTCTGTGCAGGTTTACAGCCGGCCGCGGAAATGTGCGGCAGCACGCGTCAGCAGGCGATGGCTTATCTCATTCATCTCGAAGCGCTGACCGCGCCCTAAACGTCTTTAATACGCCACAGGCAGACCTGGGCGATAATTCCCATCATTAGCGCAATCCAGAACACCGCGTGATAGCTCCAGATTTCCGCGACGACGCCCGCCAGCGAGCCGGCGATGATCCAGCCGACGCGCGTGGTATTGGTATACAGCGTGGTCGCCGCGCCCGCCTGACCCGGCATCAGATCCTGAAAATAGAGCATACCGATGCCGGCCAGGATCCCGATGTAAATCGCGTTCAGCGCCTGCATCCCCAGCAGCAGGGCTGGAGTATGGACAGTCAGCATACCGACATAAAACAACAGCCCGGCAAGCGCGGCAATGCGCATCAGCAAGCGCTTACCAAAGCGTTTCGCGTAATAACCGGCAATCAGCATGGTGGGGATTTCCAGCCCGGCGGCGGTCCCCATCATCAGCCCGGCCAGTTTCTCCGGCAGATGCAATTCATTAATGATAAACAGCGGCATATTAATGATATAGAGGCTGTTGGTGCCCCACATTAACGTACAGATGCTGAACAGCAGCAGCGCGTCGCGGCGGTTGGTGCGCGGCGCTTCAAGATGAGCACCGGCGGTTTTGCTCTCTTTACGCATGCTGGGCAGGAAGAACCAGACCATCAGCGCACAGACGATGAACGCCACGGCGGCGCTGAGATACATCACGGTAAAACCAAAACCCATTGCCAGCGCGTAGGCCAGCGGCGGGCCGATCACCCACGCCAGCGATACCTGCGCGCGCAGAATGGAGCTGAACATCACCGCCTCGCGCCCGGTTTTGTCCGCGTGTTCGCGGGCGAGGGCGAACATTTGCGGGTTGGCGGTAGAGCCAAAACTACTGAGAAAGACGCCGACGAACAGCAGAATAAAGTAGTTGCGGTTCCAGGCGAACAGCACGCAGGCCAGCACCCCCAGCAGGCAGCAGGCGACAATCAGCTGCTTGCGATCGCCTTTACGATCCGAACGCCCGGCAAGAAACTGGCTTACCAGAATGCCGATGACCGCGCTGCCGGTAAAAAAGAAGCCGACCATTGCCGGGCGCACGTGCACCTCGTTGGTCAGAAACAGGCTCAGGGTCGGGGTTTGTAAAGCGCCAGCGATCCCGGTCAGGAAGGCGACAATTAAAAAGGCTGAGGATGTCAGGTCAAACCCGCGGCGGGGAAGGGCGGCGCTACTGTTTTGCATGCTGGAATATCGTTGGTTTCAGGAGAGGCGAAGTTTACGCCGACACCCATAAAATAAATAGTGGTATGGCACGAAAAATTAAAAAGGCGTTTCAAATTATGTCGTTCAGCAAAAAGCTGAAGCTCGCGGAGTACTTCACCATTAACTTCAGCAAAAATGTGCGGTATCTCTAAATTCTGTTATCAGTCTTCGGAGTTTACTTGCGCAGTGTGCAAGAAAGGTACAGACTCATTGAAACGTTTCAGCGTCATCAGAGTATTATCCAGTCATCGGGTGGCGTATTTTTTCTCATGTTAGCTGAAACGATTCAATTCAGCGGAGAGGAGAACTATGTTCCAGTTATCTGTACAGGATATCCATCCCGGCCAGCAGGCCGCGAATAAAGAAGAGGCAATACGTCAGATTGCTGGCGCGCTGGTTAGCGCGGGTAATGTGGCTGACGGCTACGTTAACGGTATGCTTGCCCGCGAGCAGCAGACCTCCACTTTCCTCGGCAACGGCATCGCCATCCCGCACGGCACCACCGATACCCGCGACCAGGTTCTGAAAACCGGTGTCCAGGTGTATCAGTTCCCGCAGGGCGTGACCTGGGGAGAAGGACAAACCGCTTATGTGGCGATCGGTATTGCCGCCAGCTCCGACGAGCATCTCGGTCTGCTGCGTCAGTTGACGCACGTCCTGAGCGACGACTCGGTGGCTGAACAGCTGAGAACCGTCACCACCGCAGAAGATCTGCGGGCTCTGCTGATGGGTGAAAAGCAAAGCGAAGCGCTGAAGCTCGACAACGAAACGTTGAGCCTGGACGTGGTCGCCAACGATCTGCTGACGCTGCAGGCGCTGAACGCCGCTCGGCTGAAAGAGGCGGGGGCGGTAAACGCCGACTTCGTCAGCCGTACCATTAACGATGCGCCGCTCAATCTGGGCCAGGGGATCTGGTTGAACGATTGTGCGCAAGGCAACCTGCGCAGCGCCGTTGCCGTGAGTCGCGCTGCCAATGCCTTTACCGCTGATGGGCAGCCGGTAGCGCTGCTGATCACCGTCGCGATGGCCGATGAGCAGCCGACCGCGGTGCTTAATCGCCTGAGCAATCTGCTCATTGATAAAAAAGCGGAGCATCTGCTGAAAGCCGACGCCGCCACGCTGCTGGCGCTGCTGACCAGCGACGACGCCATTGCTGAAGACGTGCTGAATGCTGAATTTGTAGTACGCAACGAGCACGGGCTGCACGCGCGTCCGGGCACGATGCTGGTTAATACGATTAAACAATTCTCCAGCGACATTACCGTCACCAACCTCGACGGTTCCGGCAAGCCGGCCAATGGCCGCAGCCTGATGAAGGTCGTGGCGCTGGGCGTGAAAAAAGGTCACCGTCTGCGTTTTACCGCGCAGGGTGAAGATGCGCAACAAGCGCTGGATGCGATTGGCGAAGCGATCGCCGCAGGCCTTGGGGAGGGCGCATAAATGAGCAGACGTGTAGCAACAATTACTTTAAATCCGGCGTACGACCTGGTGGGCTTCACCCCGGAAATCGAACGTGGCGAAGTGAACCTGGTACGTACCACCGGCCTGCATGCGGCAGGTAAAGGTATCAACGTGGCGAAGGTGCTGAAAGATCTCGGCATCGACGTCACCGTCGGCGGCTTCCTCGGTAAAGATAACCAGGATGGCTTCCAGCAGCTGTTCAGCGAGCTGGGCATCGCCAACCGCTTCCAGGTGGTGCAGGGGCGTACCCGTATCAACGTCAAGCTGACGGAAAAAGACGGCGAAGTGACCGATTTCAACTTCTCCGGTTTTGAAGTGACTCCGGCGGATTGGGAGCGTTTCGTTAATGATTCTCTGAGCTGGCTGGGGCAGTTCGATATGGTTTGCGTCAGCGGCAGCCTGCCGTCCGGCGTGAGTCCGGAAGCTTTTACCGATTGGATGACGCGCCTGCGCAGCCAGTGCCCGTGCATTATTTTCGATAGTAGCCGAGAAGCGCTGGTCGCCGGACTGAAAGCCGCGCCGTGGCTGGTAAAACCAAACCGCCGCGAGCTGGAAATCTGGGCTGGCCGCAAGCTGCCGGAGATGAAAGATGTCATCGACGCCGCCCATGCGCTGCGCGAGCAAGGTATTGCCCACGTGGTGATTTCGCTGGGCGAAGAGGGCGCGCTGTGGGTTAACGCCTCCGGCGAATGGATTGCCAAACCGCCTTCAGTCGAGGTTGTCAGCACCGTAGGCGCCGGTGATTCGATGGTCGGCGGCCTGATTTACGGCCTGCTGATGCGTGAATCCAGCGAGCATACCCTGCGCCTGGCTACCGCCGTCGCCGCCCTGGCCGTTAGCCAGAGCAACGTTGGCATTACCGATCGTACCCAGTTGGCCGCAATGATGGCGCGCGTCGACTTACAACCCTTTAATTGACAGCAGGAGAGGCATAATGAAAACGCTGCTGATTATTGATGCCGGGCTTGGACAGGCTCGCGCCTACATGGCGAAGACCCTGCTCAGCGCCGCGGCGCAGAAAGCGCACCTTGAGCTGATTGATAACCCGAACGATGCCGAACTGGCCATCGTGCTGGGGACCGCGCTGCCGGCAGATAGCGCGCTGAACGGTAAAAACGTCTATCTGGGCGATATTAACCGTGCAGTCGCTCATCCGGAATTGTTCCTCGGCGAAGCGAAAGACCACGCTAAGCCGTACGTTGCGCCAGCGGCGGTAGCCGTTCCGGCCGCGGCTCAGGGGCAGAAACGTATTGTCGCCGTCACCGCTTGTCCGACCGGCGTTGCCCATACCTTTATGGCGGCCGAAGCCATTGAAACCGAGGCCAAAAAACGCGGCTGGTGGGTGAAAGTGGAAACCCGTGGCTCAGTGGGGGCCGGTAATACCATTACTCCGGAAGAGGTGGAGCAGGCGGATCTGGTGATCGTCGCCGCCGATATCGAAGTCGATCTGGCGAAGTTCGCTGGTAAACCGATGTATCGCACCACTACCGGACTGGCGCTGAAGAAAACCGCGCAGGAACTGGATAAAGCCGTTGCGGAAGCAAAACCGTACCAGCCATCCGGCAAACCGCAGGCGTCCGGTGAAGGTAAAAAAGAGTCGGCTGGCGCCTATCGTCACCTGCTGACCGGCGTCTCCTACATGCTGCCGATGGTGGTAGCGGGCGGCCTGTGTATCGCGCTGTCGTTCGCGTTCGGTATTAAAGCGTTTGAAGTGAAAGACACCATGGCGGCGGCGTTGATGCAAATCGGTGGCGGTTCAGCCTTTGCGCTGATGGTGCCGGTACTGGCGGGCTTTATCGCTTTCTCCATCGCTGACCGTCCGGGTCTGACGCCTGGTCTTATCGGCGGTATGCTGGCCGTCAGCGGCGGCTCCGGTTTTATCGGCGGTATCATCGCCGGTTTTCTTGCCGGTTACGTGGCTAAGTTAATCAGCACTAAGCTGAAACTGCCGCAGAGTATGGAAGCATTGAAGCCGATTCTGATCATTCCGTTGATTTCCAGCCTGATTGTTGGTCTGGCGATGATCTACCTGATCGGCAAACCGGTGGCGGGTATCCTGGCCGGGCTTACCCACTGGCTGCAAACTATGGGGACGGCGAACGCAGTACTGCTCGGCGCGATCCTCGGCGGCATGATGTGTACCGATATGGGCGGGCCGGTGAACAAAGCGGCTTATGCCTTCGGTGTGGGTCTGTTGAGTACTCAAACCTACGCGCCGATGGCGGCGATTATGGCGGCCGGTATGGTGCCACCGCTGGCGCTTGGCCTGGCGACGCTTATTGCCCGCAACAAGTTCGACAAATCACAGCGTGAAGGCGGTAAAGCGGCGCTGGTTCTGGGCCTGTGCTTTATCACCGAAGGGGCGATTCCATTCGCCGCTCGCGATCCGATGCGCGTACTGCCTTGCTGTATCGTAGGCGGCGCGGTGACCGGCGCTATCTCGATGGCGGTTGGCGCGAAACTGATGGCGCCGCACGGCGGTCTGTTCGTTCTGCTGATCCCAGGAGCCATCACTCCGGTGCTGGGTTATCTGCTGGCGATTATTGCCGGTACGCTGGTCGCGGGTCTCTCTTACGCGGTGCTGAAGCGCCCGGAAGCGCCGGCAGCGGAAGCTGAAAAAGCGGCATAATATAAGCGTAATAAAAAAGGGCCGATTCATCGGCCCTTTTTTTGTTCCTGAATTCAGGCCACTTCGGCGGTCTGCTGCGCCCGCAGCCAGGCAATTTCTTCCGCCCAGATATCCGGGTTAATGGTTTCCAGAATCAGCGGGATACCATCGAAACGGTTATCCTGCATGATCCAACGAAAAGCATCATGGCCGATATTGCCTTCACCCAGGCTATGGTGACGGTCGACGCGGCTGCCAAAAGCGCTTTTGGCATCATTCAGATGCATGCCGCGCAGATACTGGAAGCCGACGATTCGTTCGAATTCGGCAAAGGTCTTTTCACACTCCTCCGCGCTGCGTAGGTCATAACCGGCGGCGAAAGCGTGGCAGGTATCAATGCAGACGCCAACGCGGGATTTGTCCTCAACGCCGTCAATGATGGCGGCCAGATGTTCAAATTTAAACCCGAGATTGCTGCCCTGGCCGGCGGTATTTTCGATAACCGCGGTCACGCCTTCGGTTTTCGCCAGCGCGATGTTGATGGATTCAGCGATACGCGCCAGGCATTCATCTTCCGGGATCTGCTGCAGGTGGCTGCCCGGATGGAAGTTGAGCAGCGTTAATCCCAACTGCTGGCAGCGGGTTAATTCATCGATAAACGCCTCGCGAGATTTCTCCAGCGCTTCTTCGACCGGATGACCGAGGTTAATGAGGTAGCTGTCGTGCGGCAGGATCTGCCCCGGGCCGAAGTGATATTTTTCGCAGGCGGCTTTGAATTCGGCAATCGCTTCGTCGGTGAGCGGCGCGGCGCGCCATTGACGCTGATTTTTGGTGAACAGGGCGAATGCGGTCGCTTCGATTTCGGCGGCGCGGATGGCGGCATTGGCCAACCCGCCGGAGGCGCTAACGTGCGCTCCAATGTATTTCATAAAAAACTCCAGTTAAGCCGCTGGGGGGAGGGTAATGATAGCGGCTTAACCGGAGAGTTACAGCAATGAATGAATATCGATGAGGAAACTTACTGTTTAACCAATCAGGTGGTGGATAGCGAAGTTAATCGCGCCGCCGCCAACAATTAGCCAGACGAACAGTACCAGCGCCATCAGCAGCGGCTTCGCACCGGCTTTTTTCAGCGCGCTGACGTGGGTGGTTAAGCCCAGCGCGGCCATTGCCATCGCCAGCAGTACGGTATCGAGGGTGACCAGCATATCGACTACGGCTTTTGGCAGCAGGTGGAAGGAGTTAAACACCGCCACCAGAATAAACAGGATGGCAAACCATGGAATGGTGATTTTGCTCTTTTCGCCGTTACCGGCTGGCGCCAGCTGTTTCACACGAGCGGCGATGAACAGCAGGAACGGAGCCAGCATCATCACGCGCAGCATTTTGGCGATAACCGCGGCATTTTCGGCATCCGGGCTAACCGCATGACCGGCGGCAACGACCTGGGCGACTTCATGCATGGTGGAGCCCATATAGATGCCGTAAGTTTCCGGAGTGAACCAGTGCGCCAGCAGCGGATACATCGCCGGGTAGAGGAAGATGGCGATAGTACCGAAGATAACCACTGTCGCCACGGCGACCGTCACTTTACTGGCTTCGGCTTTGACGACCGGCTCGGTGGCCAGAACCGCCGCGGCGCCGCAGATGCTGCTACCGGCGCCGATAAGCCAGCTGGTGTGTTTATCGAGCCCGAAAACCTTCTGCCCGAGGAAACAGGCGATAAAGAAGGTGCTGGACAGCGTCAGCACGTCAATCAGGATCCCGCTGACGCCGACGTCAGCAATCTGGGCAAACGTCAGACGAAAACCATAAAGAATGATCCCCAGGCGCAGCAGATACTGCTTGGCGAAAATCACCCCGCCGTCGCAGGACTGCCAAATTTTGGGATAAACGGTGTTACCGACCACCATGCCGAACAAGATAGCCAGCGTTAGCGCGCTGAAGCCCGCGCCGGCGATTGCAGGGAAACTGCCTGCCCACAGGGCGGCGCCGGTCAACGCGGCGGTCAGCGCCAGGCCTGGGACGAAATGCCACAGGGTGCGATGTTTAGTGGGTAAAGTGAGTGCTGTCATAACCTTCTCCTTTGTCTGGGCAAAGAATACGACTGACTGGTTTAAAAATAAAATTGATTATATATTTATAATCTATCGGAATAAGTGATAAACCCTTCATCCTTCGCGCTGCAGGTGTGTTGGCTACGTTTACTCACCCCAGTCACTTACTGATGTAAGCTCCTGGGGACTAATGAGGGACATCCTTGTCCCTCACCGGAGGCCAGCCTTTGGCTGGTCAAATTCGTTCCTGACGAATTTGTCGCTCACTTGCCGCCTTCCTGCAGCACGAATGATTTTGGGTTAAACCCTTCATCCTTCAGGCCACAGCCCTGATGATTTATGTCACCATAGTGTTGACGGTTATCCAGATTGGGCTAATAAACAGGTGAGTTATGCATATCACGCTACGGCAACTGGAAGTTTTTGCTGAGGTTTTGAAAAGCGGGTCAACGACTCAGGCGTCACAGATGCTGGCGCTGTCGCAGTCGGCGGTGAGCGCGGCTCTGACCGAACTAGAGGGGCAACTTGGCGTCCAGCTGTTTGACCGCGTCGGCAAACGGCTGGTGGTCAACGAGCACGGGCGTTTGCTCTATCCGCGCGCGCTTGCGCTGCTGGAGCGCGCCGGGGAGATAGAACAGCTGTTCCGTGGCGATAATGGCGCTATCCGCGTTTATGCCAGTAGCACCATTGGCAACTATATTCTGCCGGAAATCATCGCCCGCTACCGCCGCGATTTCCCCGAACTGCCGCTGGAACTGAGCGTCGGCAACAGCCAGGACGTGATTAATGCGGTCAGCGATCTGCGCGTCGATATTGGCCTGATTGAAGGCCCGTGCCACGCGGCGGATATTATCGCCGAGCCGTGGATTGAAGATGAACTGGTGGTGTTCGCCGCCCCTGATTCTCCATTCCTCGAAGGCGAATTGACGCTGCAACGGCTGGCGGAAGCACAGTGGATCCTTCGCGAGCATGGCTCCGGCACGCGGGAAATCGTCGACTACGTGCTGTTATCGCATCTGCCCGCGTTCCAGTTAGGCATGGAGCTTGGCAACTCAGAGGCCATTAAACATGCGGTCCGTCATGGGTTAGGCATTAGTTGCTTGTCGCGGCGGGTAATTGCTGAACAGCTGGCAGCCGGAACGCTGGTGGAGCTCAAGCTGCCGCTGCCGCGCCTGACGCGCACGTTGTGGCGTATTCGCCATCGGCAAAAGCACGTTTCCAAGGCGCTGCAGCGTTTTATCCGTTACTGCGAGGTGTAGCGCTAGCGACGACGTAAGTTACGATTTTTTGTCTGTTTTTTTATGCGCCAATTCAGGATTACTGCTTTACTAATAATTTGTGTCAGATCATGAAGCTCTCTTATAACTTTGCATTTGTACCGGATGGACGGACGATCGTCTGCTACAATCGCGCCTCATTTTTTGGATGGATAGCATTTTCACATGGTTTCGGAAACTAAAACCACAGAAGCGCCCACGCTCCGCCGCGAGCTAAAAGCGCGCCACTTGACCATGATCGCTATTGGCGGTTCCATCGGTACAGGTCTTTTCGTTGCCTCTGGCGCAACAATTTCACAGGCAGGCCCCGGCGGCGCGCTGCTTTCCTACATTCTGATCGGTCTGATGGTATATTTCCTGATGACCAGTCTCGGCGAGCTGGCGGCGTTTATGCCGGTTTCAGGCTCCTTTGCGACCTACGGTCAGAACTACGTAGAAGAAGGCTTTGGCTTCGCGCTGGGCTGGAACTACTGGTACAACTGGGCGGTGACTATCGCCGTTGACCTCGTAGCCTCGCAGCTGGTGATGAGCTACTGGTTCCCGGATACCCCCGGCTGGATCTGGAGCGCGCTGTTCCTTGGTATCATGTTCCTGTTGAACTGGATCTCGGTACGCGGCTTCGGCGAAGCGGAGTACTGGTTCTCGCTGATTAAAGTTGCCACCGTGATTATCTTTATCATCGTCGGCATCATGATGATTTTTGGCATCTTCGAAGGCACGACGCCGGCGGGCTGGAGCAACTGGGGCATTGATGACGCGCCGTTTGCCGGCGGCTTTGCGGCGATGATCGGCGTGGCGATGATTGTCGGTTTCTCCTTCCAGGGCACCGAGCTCATCGGTATTGCCGCAGGCGAATCGGAAAATCCGGAGAAGAACATTCCGCGCGCGGTGCGTCAGGTGTTCTGGCGTATCCTGCTGTTCTATGTCTTCGCGATTTTGATTATCAGCCTGATCATCCCGTATACCGATCCGAGTCTGCTGCGCAACGACGTTAAAGATATTTCCGTTAGCCCGTTCACCCTGGTGTTCGAGCATGCCGGTCTGCTCTCTGCGGCGGCTATCATGAACGCGGTTATCCTGACGGCGGTGTTGTCGGCGGGTAACTCCGGGATGTACGCCTCTACGCGTATGTTGTATACCCTGGCGTGCGACGGCAAAGCGCCGCGCATTTTCTCGAAGCTGTCGAGAGGCGGCGTACCGCGCAATGCGCTGTATGCGACTACCGTGATTGCGGCGCTGTGCTTCCTGACCTCGATGTTCGGCAACCAGACGGTTTATCTGTGGCTGCTGAATACCTCCGGGATGACCGGCTTTATCGCCTGGTTGGGTATTGCGATCAGCCACTACCGTTTCCGTCGTGGCTACGTGTTGCAGGGTAACGATATCAATAACCTGCCGTACCGTTCCGGCTTCTTCCCGCTGGGGCCGATCTTCGCTTTCGTACTGTGCCTTATCATTACCCTTGGCCAGAACTACGAAGCCTTCCTCAAGGACACCATTGATTGGGGCGGCGTGGCGGCGACCTACATCGGCATTCCGCTATTCCTGGTTATCTGGTTTGGTTACAAGCTGGTGAAAGGTACCCGCTTCGTGCGCTACAGCGAAATGAAGTTCCCGGAACGCTTTAAAGGCTAATTCCACTCTTTACCGCTTTCGATAAAGCCCTCTTTTAAAGAGGGCTTTTTTTATGCCTGCAAGGCTTACAAACGGACACACTTCTTCATAATTGTATTGATAATTGTAATCATTATCCTTATCATTTCGGAAAATTCAGGATGAAGCCAATCTCCCTATCTTGCCGCTCAACAACGAAAGGCAAGGGGTGACCAGCCACATCGACTGTAAAAAATTTGCACGCGGCCGCCAGAGCCGCGTGTCGACAAGATGTGCAAGCTGCACCCTTTGTTTGATTTGTAGTTGACCTCATGGAGATTTGGTATGTTCAGGTTAAACCCTTTTGCCCGGGCGGGACTGTGCGCGTCCGTCGTCGCATTGGCATTTCCGGCGCTGGCCGCAAATGATGACGAAACGCTGGTTGTCACCGCCGCGGCGACTGAACAGAGCGTCAAAGATGCCCCCGCCAGTATCAGCGTTATCACCCAACAGGACTTGCAGCGTAAGCCGGTGCAGAACCTGAAGGACGTGCTGCGCGATGTGCCTGGCGTTCAGCTCACCAACGAAGGGGATAACCGTAAGGGCGTGAGTATTCGCGGTCTGAGTAGCAGCTATACGCTGATTCTCATCGATGGCAAACGGGTGAACTCGCGTAATGCTGTCTTCCGCCATAACGATTTCGATCTTAACTGGATCCCGGTGGACTCCATCGAGCGGATTGAAGTAGTGCGCGGCCCGATGTCTTCCCTGTACGGTTCCGACGCGCTCGGCGGCGTGGTCAACATCATTACCAAAAAAATCGGCCAGAAATGGACCGGTACCCTCAGCAGCGATGCCACCATTCAGGAACACCGCGATCGCGGTGACACTTACAACGGCCAGTTCTTCACCAGCGGTCCGCTGATTGACGGCGTGTTGGGCATGAAAGCCTACGGCAGCCTGGCGAAACGCAGTAAAGACGATCAACAATCTTCCAGCAACGCCGCGGGCGAAACGCCGCGCATTGAAGGTTTTACCAGCCGCGACGGCAACGTTGAGTTCGCCTGGACGCCAACGGAGAACCAGGACATTACCGCCGGCTACGGTTTCGATCGCCAGGATCGCGATTCAGACTCGCTCGACAAAAACCGCCTTGAACGCCAAAACTACTCTTTGACCCATAACGGGCGCTGGGACGTTGGTAATAGCGAAGTGAAATTCTACGGCGAGAAAGTGGATAACAAAAATCCAGGGCAGGCGGGCACTATTACTTCTGAGAGTAATGCGGTCGATGGTAAATATGTGATGCCGCTGGGTATGATCAACCAGATCGTCACCCTCGGCGGTGAATGGCGCCACGATAAACTCAAAGATCCGGTAAACCTGAGCAGCGGCGGTAAATCGACTTCCGCCAGCCAGTACGCGCTGTTCCTCGAAGATGAGTGGCGGATCTTTGAACCGCTGGCGCTGACCACCGGCATCCGTATGGACGATCACCAAACCTACGGCGATCACTGGAGCCCGCGTGCGTACCTGGTCTATAACGCCACCGATACCGTGACCGTGAAAGGCGGTTGGGCTACGGCCTTTAAAGCGCCGTCGCTGCTGCAATTGAACCCGGACTGGACCACCAACTCCTGTCGCGGCAGCTGCAGCATTATCGGTAACCCGAATCTGAAGCCGGAAACCAGCGAAAGCTTTGAGCTTGGTCTGTATTACAGCGGTGAAGAGGGCTGGCTGGAAGGTGTTGAAGGCAGCGTGACCGCCTTCCAGAACAACGTTGACGATATGATCGACATCCTGCGCACCTCCAGCGCCAGCGAGGCGCCGGGTTACCCGAACTTCGTCGGCTGGAAGACCGTGAACGGTAAGCGCGTGCCGGTATTCCGCTACTTCAACGTCAACAAAGCGCGGATTAAAGGCGTGGAGACCGAAGTGAAGGTTCCGTTCGGCGAAGAGTGGAAACTGACGGTCAACTATACCTATAACGATGGTCGCGATCTGAGCAACGGCGGCAATAAACCGCTACAGACGCTGCCGTTCCATACCGCTAACGGTACACTCGACTGGAAACCGCTGGAGGATTGGTCTTTCTATGTCACGGCCAACTATACCGGCGAGCAGCGAGCGGTAAGCGCGACGGGTAAAACCCCAGGCGGTTATACCATGTTCGATATCGGCGCCGCGTGGCAGGTCAGTAAAAACGTGAAACTGCGCTCCGGCGTGCTTAACGTCGGCGACAAAGATCTGAACCGCGACGATTACAGCTACACCGAAGATGGCCGTCGCTACTTTATGGCCGTCGATTACCGCTTCTGATAGCGATAAACTGTCTGCCGCCGCTGAAGTGACTTCAGTGGCGGCAGTCCCGATAAAACGTGTACGCCGCTATCCGCCAGGTATCAGCCGCTTGCCTCTTTCATCCACCACCTTTTCTCCATCCTCTTTGCTAAAAGCGCCTTGCTGCGGATCGGGCAGGATATCCAGTACCACTTCAGAAGGCCGACATAAGCGGGTTCCCCGTTCAGTGACCACAATAGGGCGATTAATCAGGATGGGATGAGCGAGCATAAATTCTATTAACTGCTCGTCAGTGAACTTGTCCTCCGCAAGCCCCAACAGAGCATAAGGTTCAACATTCCCTCGTAACAGAGTACGCACCGCGATCCCCATCTCTGCGATAAGTTTAACCAGCTCATCGTGAGTCGGCGGGGTTTCAAGGTAATGAATAACGGTGGGCTCAGTACCGCTGTTACGGATCATCTCCAGCGTATTACGTGACGTACCACAGGCCGGGTTGTGATAGATGGTGATATTACTCATATGAGTATCTCGTTATAGAGTGAGAGAGAGCCGCAGCGCCAGCGCGGCCAGAGTGACAAACAGGACAGGTAGCGTCATGATGATGCCGGTGCGGAAGTAATATCCCCAACTGATGGTCATGCTCTTCTGCGACAGTACGTGCAGCCACAGCAGGGTTGCCAGACTGCCTATTGGCGTGATTTTGGGGCCTAAATCGCACCCGATCACGTTGGCGTAGATCATCGCTTCTTTGATAACGCCAGAAGCGGTGCTTCCTTCAATCGACAGCGCGCCCACCAGGACCGTTGGCATATTGTTCATTATCGACGACAGGAAAGCGGTCAGGAAGCCCGTGCCGAACGTTGCCGCCAGCAGTCCCTTATCCGCCAGCATATTCAGCGCAGCCGATAGATATTCCGTTAAGCCCGCATTGCGCAGACCGTAGACCACCAGGTACATACCCAGCGAGAAAATAACGATCTGCCAGGGCGCGCCGCGTAACACTTTACCGGTATTGATGGCGTGACCTCTTTTCGCAACGGCAAACAGAACAGCGGCTCCGACAGCGGCGATGGCGCTAACGGGCAGCCCCATCGGTTCAAGAACAAAGAAACCAACCAGCAACAAAAGCAGAACAACCCAGCCAGCTTTGAAGGTTGCGGGATCTTTAATCGCGCTGGCAGGCGTTTTCAGCAAAGTGACGTTGTAGGTTGCCGGAATATCCCGGCGGAAAAACAGATGCAGCATGCCCAGCGTGGCCGCGATGGCAGCAATATCAACAGGAACCATTACAGAGGCGTATTGCGTAAAACCAAGCCGGAAGAAGTCAGCAGAGACAATGTTTACCAGATTGGAAACGATAAGCGGCAGGCTGGCGGTATCGGCAATAAACCCGGCAGCCATGACAAAAGCCAAAGTTGTCCTTTTGCTGAACCCCAGAGCGAACAGCATGGCAATGACGATGGGAGTAAGAATGAGCGCTGCGCCATCGTTAGCAAACAGCGCCGCAACGGTCGCGCCTAACAGGATTATCCAGGTAAACAGCAGACGACCGCGCCCGTTGCCCCAGCGGGAGACATGCAGCGCGGCCCATTCAAAAAAGCCCGATTCATCGAGCAGTAGGCTGATGATAATCACTGCGATAAAAGTCGCTGTTGCGTTCCAGACGATATTCCAGACAACGGGAATATCACTGGGATGAATAACGCCGCTGACCAGCGCCAGTACGGTGCCAATACTCGCGCTCCAGCCGATGCTGAGGCCCCGGGGCTGCCAGATAACCAATACCAGCGTGAATAAAAAGAGACTACCTGCCAACAACATTCTCTACTCCAATATATGCGTTTCTATATATGTATCAACAGGCGGCGCACGCTGTTTTCTTGCGCCATTCGTTAATATCTTCCCTCATGCTCAGCCTGGTTGTGGCAATGATTTCCGCCGCCCAAGCAGGCATATGGGGCGAGAGGCGATAGTGCACCCATTTCCCTTGCCGGCGGTCGAGTACCAGCTCGGCTTCACGTAATATCGCTATATGACGCGATATTTTCGGTTGGGATTGCCCGGTGGCGGCACACAGATCGCAGACGCACAGTTCGCCGGACTCACGCAGCAACATGATGATGGCTAAACGGGTTTCATCCGCCAGAATTTTAAACAGCTGGATAGGTTTTATCATGGTTGACCAGATTATCATCGGAGTACATATATGCTAAATCATATGTGTTGTGTTTGAAATAACAAATTATCGCCCGTAGCGACAAGGTAGTTCCTGACGATGATAAAAAACCGGGCAAGCGGAGTATGCCCGGCGAGGCGGGGGAGGGGGACTATTTAAACAGATGCTTCCCGTGGAAGCGCAGATGATCTTCTATAAAGGTGGCAATGAAATAGTAGCTGTGGTCGTAGCCGGGCTGGATACGCAGGCTCAGCGGCCACTGTTTCTGTCGCGCCACCTCTGCAAGGACCGCGGGCTGCAGCTGGGCGCCAAGAAACTGGTCGGCGTCACCCTGGTCAATTAAGGTCGGAATGGCATCCCCGGCCTGGCTTGCCTGCATCAGCGCGCAGCTGTCCCACTCCTGCCAGGTCGCTTCATCATCGCCCAGATAAGCGCTGAACGCTTTTTGTCCCCACGGAACTTTGCATGGGTTGACGATCGGCGCGAAGGCCGAGACGCTGGTAAAGCGCCCTGGGTTTTTCAGCGCCATGATGAGCGCGCCGTGGCCGCCCATCGAGTGGCCGCTGATGGCGCAACGGTCGGCGACCTGAAACTGGTGGTTAATTAACTGCGGCAGCTCATCGCGCAGGTAGTCATACATGCGAAAATGGGCCGCCCACGGCGCCTGAGTGGCGTTGAGGTAAAAACCTGCGCCTTTACCGAGATCGTAACCGGCATCATCGGCGACGTCATCGCCGCGCGGGCTGGTGTCGGGCATCACCAGCGCGATACCAAGTTCGGCGGCTATCCGCTGAGCGCCGGCCTTAGTGGTGAAGTTTTCGTCATTGCAGGTCAAACCGGATAGCCAGTACAGCACCGGCGGTGGGGCGGTTTCCGTCGTCGGCGGTAAAAAAATGCTGAACGTCATCGCACAGTTCAGGGTACTGGAGTGATGACGCCAGCGCTGCTGCCGACCTTCGTAACAGCGATGTTCTTCAAGCAGTTCCATCCAGGGCTCCTCGGGTATCTATGTGTAATGCTTAATAATACAGATATTTCATTAACCGGTGAGTAACTTTCACTTTCCCGTCGCGCAAAGCTATTGCATCATTAATACGAGTTATAAAGAACATCTCAGAACATCTACAGTACTTATGATTGCGCGCGGTAGCGGCGGGGCTCGCTGGCGTGGCGCATCGACAACGTCCAACCGCAGCGGTAAAAATGAAAGGTTGCGCCAATTTCAATAATTATCGTGACGGCTACTGGATTATGTGCGCCACCTCACGCACAATGAGTGCAAACTTTGCCCTCAGAAGAGCAAAGAGCGCCACACCTGCAGGAGAACCTAAATGTCATCATTGAGTAAAGAAGCCATACTCGTTCATGAAGCGCTGGTCGCTCGTGGGCTGGAGACGCCGCTGCGTCCGCCAGTACAAGAAATTGATAATGAAACGCGCAAGCGTCTGATCGCCGGGCACATGACTGAGATTATGCAACTGCTGAATCTTGATCTCAGTGACGACAGCCTGATGGAGACTCCGCATCGCATCGCAAAAATGTACGTTGATGAGATTTTCTCCGGTCTGGATTACGCCAGATTCCCGAAAATCACCGTTATTGAAAACAAAATGAAAGTTGACGAGATGGTGACGGTTCGCGATATCACGCTGACCAGTACCTGTGAACATCACTTTGTGACGATTGACGGCAAAGCGACCGTTGCTTATATCCCGAAAGATTCGGTAATCGGCCTGTCGAAAATTAACCGCATCGTGCAGTTCTTTGCCCAGCGTCCACAGGTGCAGGAGCGCCTGACGCAGCAGATCCTTACCGCGCTGCAGACTCTGCTCGGTACCAGTAACGTCGCGGTATCCATTGATGCGGTGCATTACTGCGTGAAAGCGCGCGGCATCCGCGATGCGACCAGCGCCACGACCACCACTTCGCTGGGCGGTCTGTTTAAATCCAGCCAGAATACCCGCCAGGAGTTCCTGCGCGCCGTACGTCACCACAATTAATTCGGAGCAGGGTGCATGGAGAGAAACGTCACGCTGGACTTCGTTCGCGGTGTCGCCATCCTCGGCATTCTGCTACTGAATATCACCGCCTTCGGCTTGCCGAAGGCGGCCTATCTTAATCCGGCCTGGGCCGGGAGTATTTCGCCGAGCGACGCCTGGAGCTGGGCAATCCTCGATCTGTTTGCGCAGGTAAAATTCCTCACCCTGTTTGCTCTGCTGTTCGGCGCCGGATTGCAAATGCTGCTGGTACGCGGTAAACGTTGGATCCAGTCGCGGCTAACGCTGCTTGCCCTACTTGGTTTTATTCACGGTCTCTTTTTCTGGGACGGAGATATTCTGCTGGCCTATGCGTTGGTGGGGCTAATTGCCTGGCGCATGGTACGCGATGCCCATCACGTTAAATCGCTATTTAATACCGGCGTAGTGCTTTATCTCATCGGTATTGCGGTGCTGGTATTGTTGGGATTAATTTCCGGCAACGGCGCCAGTCGGTCATGGGTGCCCGATGCCGCGAATGTGCAGTATGAGCAGTTCTGGAAGCTCAAAGGCGGTATGGAGGCGGTGAGCAATCGCGCGGATATGCTGTCCGATAACCTGGTGGCGCTTGGCGTGCAGTACGGCTGGCAGCTGGCGGGGATGATGCTAATGGGCGCGGCGCTGATGCGCTGCGGCTGGTTGAAAGGGCAGTTTAGCCTTAGTCACTACCGCCGCGTCGGGGCTGTGCTGATTATTACCGGAATGATGGTAAATGTGCCGGCCATCGCCGCGCAGTGGTACTTGCAATGGGACTACCGCTGGTGTGGTTTTCTGCTGCAGGCGCCGCGTGAACTTGGCGCGCCGTTACAAACCATTGGCTATGCCGCGCTGGCGTGGGGATTCTGGCCGCAATTATGCCGCTTTCGTCTGGTCGGGGCGATTGCCTGCGTTGGGCGGATGGCGCTCAGTAACTATTTACTGCAAACCCTGATCTGCACCACGCTGTTCTATCATCTCGGCCTGTTTATGAAATTTGACCGTTTTCAGCTGTTGGCCTTTGTGCCGGCGGTGTGGGCCGTTAATCTCCTCTTCTCGCAGTTTTGGCTGCGTCATTTCCGCCAGGGGCCCGTTGAGTGGCTATGGCGACAGTTAACCCTGAGAGCCTCAGGGACATCATCCAGAGATACATCTGTATAACGATCTCGATCACAATCATTAACAAAATGGATGTAACCGTTTCCAGCGATGTGACCTCACTCACGTAGCGCGGCGCGCGTCGCTGCCAGAATAGCCACCTTGCTGAACACAGGAGGTGGGTGTGACGTATTGCAATGCGATAAAGGCGGGTATGTATGATCACCATTCGTGATGTCGCCCGTCAGGCGGGGGTTTCGGTAGCAACGGTTTCGCGGGTGCTGAATAACAGCGCGCTGGTGAGCCCGGATACCCGGGAGGCAGTGATGAAGGCGGTCGCGCAACTGGGCTATCGGCCGAATGCCAATGCCCAGGCGCTGGCGACCCAGGTTAGCGATACCATTGGCGTGGTGGTGATGGATGTGTCAGACGCCTTTTTCGGCGCGCTGGTGAAAGCGGTGGATACCGTCGCGCAGCAGCATCAGAAATATGTGCTAATCGGCAACAGCTACCATGAAGCTGAAAAAGAGCGTAACGCCATTGAGGTGCTGATTCGCCAGCGCTGTTCGGCGCTTATCGTGCATTCGAAAGCGTTAAGCGATGCCGAACTTGGCGACTTTATGCAGCATATCCCGGGCATGGTGCTGATAAACCGCATTGTACCGGGTTTCGCGCACCGCTGCGTGGGTCTCGATAACGTCAGCGGCGCGCTAATGGCTACGCGAATGCTGCTCAATCACGGCCATCAGCGGATTGGCTATCTCTCTTCCAATCACGGCATTGAGGATGATGAACTGCGCCGCGAAGGGTGGAGTAAAGCGCTGCAGGAGCAGGGCATTATCGCGCCGGATAGCTGGGTGGGCTCAGGTTCGCCGGATATGCAGGGCGGCGAAGCGGCGATGGTTGAACTGCTGGGGCGTAATTTAGGCCTGACGGCGGTGTTTGCCTATAACGACAGTATGGCTGCCGGCGCGCTCACCACCCTCAAGGATAACGGCATTGCCGTGCCGCAGCATCTCTCGCTGATTGGTTTTGATGACATTCCCATTTCCCGTTACACCGACCCGCAGCTGACCACGGTGCGCTATCCCATTATGTCGATGGCTAAACTGGCTACCGAACTGGCGCTACAAGGGGCGGCAGGAAAACTCGATAGTGAGGCCAGCCACTGTTTTATGCCCACGCTGGTGCGGCGCCATTCGGTGACGCAGAAGCAAAGTGTGGGGCCGATCACTAACTGAATCTATCAATCGATGTAACCGCTTTCAATCTGTGAGTAAATTCACAGTATATTAACATTCCGCTGTTTATGATGGCAGCGTTGACCAGTCCGAACCAGGCTGTGCTGATGATGCGTTTAAACATCATCTTAAACAATAGGTTAGGCACTTGATGAAGCCGTTTTTCTGGAGCGTTACCCTACACGGAAGACAGAATTAACGTTGTGAATATCGTTGTGCGGTAACCCTAATGTAACAACTCCCGCCAGCTATCTTCACGCCAAAAAAAACGATGCAAAATAATAAAACCGGAGATTCCATGAATAAGAAGGTCTTAGCTCTGTCCGCCGTCATGGCTGGCATGCTTTTCGGCGCCGCAGCGCATGCCGCGGATACCCGTATCGGCGTTACGATCTACAAGTATGACGACAACTTCATGTCCGTCGTGCGTAAAGCTATCGAAAAAGACGGCAAATCTGCGCCGGATGTGAAACTGCTGATGAATGACTCGCAGAACGATCAGTCCAAACAGAACGATCAGATCGACGTGCTGCTGGCGAAGGGGGTGAAGGCGCTGGCCATCAACCTGGTTGACCCGGCGGCGGCGGGTACGGTTATCGACAAAGCGCGCGGGCAAAATGTGCCGGTGGTGTTCTTTAACAAAGAGCCATCGCGCAAGGCGCTGGATAGCTACGATAAAGCCTACTATGTAGGTACCGACTCCAAAGAATCCGGTATTATCCAGGGCGATCTTATCGCCAAACACTGGAAAGCGAACCCAAACTGGGATCTGAACAAAGATGGTCAGATTCAGTTTGTCCTGTTGAAAGGCGAGCCGGGCCACCCGGACGCCGAAGCGCGTACTTCCTACGTCATCAAAGAGCTGAATGAAAAAGGGCTTAAAACTCAGCAACTGGCGTTAGATACCGCCATGTGGGATACCGCGCAAGCGAAAGATAAAATGGACGCCTGGCTCTCCGGCCCGAACGCTAACAAAATCGAAGTGGTCATCGCTAACAACGATGCGATGGCGATGGGCGCGGTAGAAGCGCTGAAAGCGCATAACAAGAGCAGCATTCCGGTGTTCGGCGTCGATGCCCTGCCTGAAGCGCTGGCGCTGGTGAAATCCGGCGCGATGGCCGGTACCGTGCTGAACGATGCCAATAACCAGGCGAAAGCGACTTTCGATCTGGCGAAGAACCTGGCTGACGGCAAAGAGCCCGCTGCTGGCACCAACTGGAAAATTGAGAATAAGATTGTCCGCGTACCGTACGTAGGCGTCGATAAAGACAACCTCAGCCAGTTTATCGGTAAATAAGTTCTTCATGCATTGCGGGCGCGTTCAGCGCGCCCGATTATTCCTGATACCGAAGCCGATTTTGCTGCGATATAACTTATCGTCGCGGATCGTCACGAACGCAGCCAGGTATAACTATGGTCAGCAATAATAGCGTACAGTCGGGCGAATATTTGTTGGAAATGAGCGACATCAACAAATCCTTCCCCGGCGTTAAAGCTCTTGATAATGTCAACCTGAAGGTTCGTCCGCACTCTATCCATGCATTAATGGGGGAGAATGGCGCGGGTAAATCGACATTATTAAAATGCTTATTTGGGATCTATCAAAAAGATTCCGGCAGTATTCTTTTTCAAGGAAAAGAGATCGATTTCCATTCGGCGAAAGAAGCGTTGGAAAACGGTATTTCTATGGTGCACCAGGAGTTAAACCTGGTACTTCAACGTTCGGTCATGGACAACATGTGGCTGGGACGCTACCCCACCAAAGGCATGTTTGTCGATCAGGATAAAATGTATCGCGATACCAAAGCGATATTTGATGAGCTCGATATTGATATTGATCCGCGCGCTCGCGTGGGAACTTTATCGGTATCTCAGATGCAGATGATTGAAATAGCGAAGGCATTCTCTTATGACGCCAAAATCGTCATTATGGATGAGCCTACCTCATCGCTGACCGAGAAAGAGGTCAATCACCTGTTTAAAATAATCCGCAAGCTGAAAGAGCGTGGCTGCGGTATTGTTTATATCTCCCATAAAATGGAGGAGATATTTCAGCTCTGCGATGAGATTACTATCCTGCGCGATGGTCAGTGGATTGCCACCCAGCCGCTGGAAGGGCTGGATATGGATAAGATCATTGCGATGATGGTTGGCCGTTCGCTGAACCAGCGTTTTCCGGATAAACAAAACAAACCGGGCGAAGTAATCCTTGAAGTTCGTAACCTGACCTCGCTGCGCCAGCCGTCGATTCGCGATGTCTCATTCGATCTGCATAAGGGCGAAATCCTCGGCATTGCCGGACTGGTAGGCGCGAAGCGTACCGATATCGTTGAAACGCTGTTTGGCATCCGCGAAAAGGCCAGCGGCACCATTACCCTGCATGGTAAAAAAATTAATAACCATAGCGCTAACGAAGCGATTAACCACGGCTTTGCGCTGGTAACCGAAGAGCGTCGTTCGACGGGGATTTATGCTTATCTCGATATTGGTTTTAACTCGCTGATATCAAATATCAAGAAGTATAAAAACAAGGTCGGCCTGTTGGACAATTCACGGATGAAAAGCGATACCCAATGGGTTATCGATTCCATGCGGGTTAAAACCCCAGGTCATCAAACTCAGATCGGTTCACTTTCCGGCGGGAATCAGCAGAAGGTTATTATCGGTCGTTGGTTATTAACCCAACCGGAAATATTAATGCTTGATGAACCGACCCGCGGAATTGACGTCGGCGCGAAATTTGAAATTTACCAGCTGATTGCTGAACTGGCCAAAAAAGATAAGGGCATCATTATTATCTCTTCTGAAATGCCGGAGCTGCTGGGAATTACCGACCGTATTCTGGTTATGAGCAACGGGCTGGTTGCCGGAATTGTTGAGACCAAAACCACGACGCAAAATGAAATTCTGCGTCTTGCATCATTGCACCTTTGAGATCAGGGGCTTTCCATGAGTGCGTTAAATAAAAAGAGTTTCCTCACTTACCTGAAAGAGGGTGGGATTTACGTTGTCCTTTTGGTCTTGCTGGCCATTATTATTTTCCAGGACCCGACCTTCTTAAGTTTGCTGAACTTAAGTAACATCCTGACGCAATCCTCGGTACGTATTATCATCGCGCTCGGCGTCGCCGGGCTGATTGTCACCCAGGGGACCGACCTTTCCGCCGGACGTCAGGTGGGTTTGGCGGCGGTGGTAGCGGCTACCATGCTGCAGGCGGTGGATAACGCCAACAAGGTGTTCCCGGAGATGGCGACCATGCCGATCCCGTTGGTTATTCTGCTGGTCTGCGCGATTGGCGCGGTGATTGGCTTGATTAACGGTATCGTCATTGCCTATCTCAACGTGACGCCGTTTATCACTACCCTGGGTACGATGATCATCGTTTACGGTATCAACTCCCTGTACTACGACTTTGTCGGCGCGTCGCCTATTTCCGGTTTCGACAGCCACTTCTCACAGTTTGCCCAGGGCTTTGTCGCTTTAGGTTCATTCCGCCTGTCGTACATTACTTTCTACGCGCTGATCGCTATCTTCTTCGTGTGGATCCTGTGGAATAAAACCCGTTTCGGTAAAAACATCTTCGCTATCGGCGGCAACCCGGAAGCGGCGCGTGTCTCCGGCGTTAACGTGGCGCTGAACCTGCTCATGATTTATGCCCTGTCCGGGGTGTTTTACGCCTTCGGCGGGCTGCTGGAAGCCGGACGTATCGGTTCGGCGACCAACAACCTCGGCTTTATGTACGAACTGGATGCGATTGCCGCCTGCGTGGTGGGGGGCGTTTCCTTCAGCGGCGGCGTGGGTACGGTTTTCGGCGTGGTGACCGGGGTTATTATCTTTACCGTCATCAACTATGGTCTGACCTACATCGGCGTCAATCCGTACTGGCAGTACATTATTAAAGGGGCGATTATCATCTTCGCCGTGGCGCTGGATTCACTGAAATACGCGCGCAAGAAATAAGATTGAACGCATCAAAAACCCGCGCCTGGCGCGGGTTTTTTTATACCTCAAATCGACCAAACGACGGCGGCTATTTTTCTTTCTGTAGCTCCAGTAACTGCTCGGGCGTGACCGCCGGGTAGGATTGCGCATCCTCCGGAACTTCATGCTGCTGCGCCGGGATGGGGATCAGCGGCCCGAGGAAACGCGGTTCGCGTTTGAAGATATAGAGATCCGCCAGCGCGCCAAACCGGGCGCCAAACTCGCGCAGACGCACGGTCCACATATCCTTCGGCGAAGGCACCGCATAGCACTGCGCCTGAATCCCCATATGCAGGGCGATAAACAATGCACGCTCGCAGTGGAAGCGCTGGGTGATAATAATAAAATCATTGGTATCGAACACTTTGCGGGTGCGCACGATCGAATCGAGGGTGCGGAAACCGGCGTAGTCCAGCACGATATCCGCCGGATCGACGCCGGCTTTGATCAGATCCCGGCGCATGGTCATCGGTTCGTTATAGCTTTGCAGGGCGTTGTCACCGCTTAACAGCAGATAATTAACCTTACCGCTATTGTAGGCGTTGAGCGCGCCCTGGATCCGGTAACGATAATACTGATTGATCACGCCGGTGCGATAATATTTGGCAGTACCCAACACCACGCCAACCTGGCGGTAGGGGAGATCCTGCAGCTCATCGTAAATATAGGGCGCGGTTTTCCAGCTCATCCAGCGGTCAAGACCCAGCACGGTCAACAGCAGCAGGCCGAGCAGGACTAACAGGCTGTATAACACACGCTTTAACATGAACTTGACTCAATGGTGGACGAGGGAAGCTTCAGGCTACTTTACCCGCCGGGTAAGCGCAAGAAACCATCGTTTAATTGCGGGGATTTTCAGCAATATGGCAGATTACCGAATCCAGGCCGGAGAAGCCAAAGGCGCATCCGGCAATCTGCTCAGACTATCGGGCTAGTTAACCTAACAGCACGCGGTCGATATTCTGACAGCCCAGCGCTTTCAGGGTTGCGACGGTCGCATCCCACTGGATAAGCGATGCATCGGCTTTCTCGGCCAGCAGCGCGCGCTGGATATCCGGATAGTCGTAACCGTTAAGGCTCAGCAGGTTCAGCGCGCCCTGCAGCGGCGGTAGCGTCGGATTGAACGCCGCGTTTTCCGCGTAGCTGCCGCAGAAAATGGTGCCGTCTTTCAGCTCCAGCGCCACGCCGGAAGGGGAGTCGCTGTACGGCGCGTGGCAGCGGTTCGCCGCCTGAATAGCCGCCTGCGTGAGCGCATCGCCGCTGAGAGGGAAGCCGTGATCCTGCTCATCCATCAACAGAGTTTTGATTTCCAGATCTTTCGGGCCAAAGGCGTCCGGCAGATAGTGCTGCAGGGAGTGCGCTTCGCGACCCGGCAGATGAATGCGCAGCGCCAGACCGCTGTTCAGTTCATTCATAAACTGGCGGCAGTGGCCGCAAGGCGTGTAGTTGACGGTAATGGCGCGCAGGGATTTTTCGCCGCGTAGCCAGGCGTGGCTGATGGCGCTCTGTTCCGCGTGGACGGTCTGTTGCATGGTGGCGCCGAGGAATTCCATGTTGCCGCCGAAGTACCAGCGACCGCTCACGCCGCGGGCGATAGCGCCAACGTTAAAGTGAGAAAGATCGGCGCGGGCGCAGGCGGCGGCAAGCGGCAGTAGCGCAAAGGCCAGCGCGTCTTCATCCAAACCTGTTGCTTGTTGTAGCGTCGCCACCTGATCGGCTTCGAGCAGCGCCGGGAAGTGCGGGTCTGCGAGCATCGGGGCGATGGCCGCCTGCAGGTCTGCCGCCAGATTAGTCAAAGCAGCTTGAAAACGAGAGTGCATAGCGTTGCCTCATAACAATGTAATGGGAAGCTAGTGTACGGGCCTGCACGGGACCCATATGTGACATGGGTCTCATTGTTTATGCAACGATAACTTGTTGCATTTATAAATGTGATATAAATCACATTTATCCGACAACAGCGACGATCACCGGGAACAGAAAAGGCGCGACCAGCGAGGTAATAATTCCGCACAGTACCAGCGCCAGAGAGCTAAACGCCCCTTCCTGGTAGTCCAGTTCGGCGCAACGCGCGGTGCCGAGGGCGTGCGAGGCGGTACCCATCGACAGGCCGCGGGATGCTTTAGTATGAATACGCATGGCGTTAAGCAGCGTATGGCCGAACACCGCGCCGAGGATCCCAACGAAAATGACGCACACGGCGCTAATCGCTGGAATACCGCCAATACTGCCGCTGACCGCCATGGCAATTGGCGTGGTGACGGATTTTGGCATGATGGAAGCGGCTATTTGCGGGGTGGCGCCCATCAGCAGAGCGACGGTGGTACCGGTGATCATCGCCACGCAGCTACCGATAAAGCAGATGGTGATGATGGATTTCCAACGCGCGCGGATCTGGTGCAGTTGTTCATATAGCGGAAAGGCCAGCGCAACCACCGCCGGCTGCAGCAGATCGTTAAGGATTTTGCTGCCGGCAAAATAGCGTTCATAAGAAATACCGGTGACCAGCAGGAAAGGAATAATGACCACCATGGCGACCAGCAGCGGGTTGAGCAGCGGAAATTTAAACCGCGCCGCCAGCTTGCGCGCAAGGAAAAAGACAATCAGCGTTAACGGTAGCGACCACCACATTTCATGGATCATTTTTTACTTCCTTTTTGCCCGATGATTTTGCGTTCACCGTGGACCAGATGCGAGCTCCAGCTCACCACCAAAAAGACTAATAAGGTACTGACGGCGCAGGATACCGCCACCGGCCCCAGCTGCGCGCGCAGCAAATCCCAGTACTGCATTACGCCAACGCCGATAGGCACGAACAGCAGCGCCATGTAGCGAATCAGAATGTTGCAGCCGGGATTGACCCACTGCGGCGGCATAATTTGCAGCGCCAGCAGCACGAACAAAATCAGCATGCCGATAATGCTGCCGGGGATGGTGATGGGCAGCAGCCCGGCGATAAAAATGCCTGCATACAAGCAGGCGTAAATCAGGACGAAAGCTCGCACATACTGCCAGATAATATTCAGCGACTTACTCATGGTAATAACCCTTGATGAACTGCCATTCATCATACAATTAAACCCTGAAATGTGCTACCGATCACATCATGAATTCTACGCATCGTCAGCATAGAAAATGGGAACAGCGGCCTTATTCTGCGAGGTAATGCAGAAAACGAGTGAGCGCCAGCGACGGTACTTCGCTTTTGCGCCAGAACACCCCAACGCTACCTTTTTGTTCAATACGCGGCAAATTCAGAATCGTCAGCTGCCGATGTTCGGCGTAATGCTGCGCCAGCCGCAAAGAAAGAATAGAGATCATATCGCTGCTTTGCAGCAAATTGCTGGTGACATTCATTGAGGCTGACTCGATAGTATTCTCCGGCAGCATGACGCCGTTATCGACCAGCGCGTTATCAATGCTCTGACGGATGGGCGTGCCGGTAGGCCAGACTATCCAGCGCCAGACGGCGAGATCCGCCCAGCTCAAACGCGGCATGCTAGCCAGCGGATGGTCCGGACGGGCGACGAAGCACACCGGTTCGGTATACAGCACACGATAGTTGAGCGGCAGTTCCAGCGCGCGGCCGCCAACACGTCCGACGACCACATCGACCACGCCGGAGAGCAGGTCGTGCAGCAGCGGGGTCATCACTTTTTCTTCGATATTCAGATGCAGGGTCGGCATCTCTTTAAGCAGGGCGAGGATGGCCTGCGCCACGCAGTCTGTCGCCACGGGAGAGCAGCCTACCATCAGGCTGCCGACCAGCCCGCCTTGCTTAAAGCGCTCAATCTCATACTGCGAGCGCGACATGTCGTTGATTAGCCGCTGGGCATGCTGAAGCAGCAGTTTACCGCCTTCCGAAGGGCGCAGGCCCTTACTGTGGCGCTCAAAGAGCGGCATGCCGACTTCTTCTTCAAATTGCGTCAGCCACTTAGAGAGTGCGGGCTGGGTAATATTCATCATTTTCGCGACCTGCGTGAGATTGCCTTGCTCACCCAGCGCCACCAGCATTTTTAAATGCTGCAGCTTCAACTTTTGCGTCCAGTTCGCCATCAGCCGATAACCTCCAGGTTATGTCTATGCCCGAAAAGCCATTGTACATTTCATCGCCATGGTTACAAAATCGCAACATAAAAGAAATAAATACAACATCTACCCTGACCTGCACTGAGGCATCATTATGGCTCAACGACGTGAACTACAGACGTTACTTAACGCAGCGCCGGTTGGCGCCCTGCAGTGGCGTGTGATTATCTGCTGTTTTCTGGTGGTCATGCTTGATGGTTTCGACACCGCCGCCATTGGTTTTATCGCCCCCGATATCCGCGTTCACTGGCAATTGAGCGCCAGCGACCTCGCGCCGCTGTTTGGCGCCGGGCTATTGGGATTGACCGCCGGGGCGCTGCTCTGCGGCCCGCTTTCCGACCGCTTCGGTCGTAAACGGGTGATTGAGTTCTGCGTCGCGCTGTTTGGCTTATTTAGCCTGCTCTCCGCATTCTCGACGAATCTTGAGATGCTGGTTATCCTGCGTTTCCTCACCGGTCTGGGATTGGGCGGGGCGATGCCCAACACCATCACCATGACCTCGGAATATCTGCCCGCCCGCCGCCGCGGCGCGTTAGTTACCCTGATGTTCTGCGGCTTCACGCTGGGTTCGGCGCTGGGCGGCGTGGTGAGCGCCCAGCTTGTGGCGCATATCGGCTGGCACGGCATTCTGGCCTTAGGCGGGATCCTGCCGCTGCTGCTGGCCGTCGCGCTGCTGTGGGCGCTGCCGGAATCGCCGCGCTGGCAGGTTCGTCGCGGGCTGCCGCAGGCGACCATCGCCAGAACTGTCAGCGCTATCACCGGCGAGCGCTATCCCGAGACCCATTTCTGGCTGGATGAACCGGCAGCCGGGCCGAAAGGCAGCATTAGCCAGCTGTTTGTCGGCCGCCAGTTGACGATCACCTTGATGCTCTGGGTGGTGTTCTTTATGAGCCTGCTGATTATCTATTTACTCTCCAGCTGGATGCCGACGCTGCTTAACCATCGTGGTATCGATTTGCAGCACGCTTCGTGGGTGACCGCCGCGTTTCAGGTGGGCGGCACGCTTGGCGCACTGTTGCTCGGCATCCTGATGGACCGTTTCAATCCCTTCCTTGTGCTGGCGCTGAGTTACTGCCTGGGGGCGTTGTGTATCGTGATGATCGGTTTAAGCGAAAACGGTTTGTGGCTGATGGCGCTGGCGATTTTCGGCACCGGCATTGGCGTGAGTGGTTCGCAGGTAGGCCTGAATGCGCTGACCGCCACGCTTTACCCTACTCAGAGCCGCGCGACCGGGGTCAGCTGGTCCAATGCCGTAGGCCGCTGCGGCGCCATCGTGGGTTCGCTCTCCGGCGGCATGATGATGGCGATGAATCTCTCTTTCGACACGCTGTTTTACGTTATAGCGGTACCGGCGGCGATCGGCGCGGTGATGCTCATCATGCTGATGCTGGCGGTTCGCCGTCCTGGATCTGTACCCGACGCGCTGCCCTCTGCCGGTATCGCGAATAAATGAGGAGAACAATAATGACGCCATCTACTCCGCAATCGAACCCCGAACGCCAGCAGTTCTACCAGCATATTGCCGGGCAGAATCTGACGCCGCTGTGGGAATCGCTGCACCACCTGGTGCCGCAAACGCCAAATGCCAACTGCGCCCCGGCGTACTGGAACTATCAGGAAATTCGCCCGCTGCTGCTGGAAAGCGGGCAGTTAATCGGCGCTAAAGAGGCGGTGCGTCGGGTACTGGTGCTGGAGAACCCGCAGCTGCGCGGCCAGTCGTCCATTACCGCGTCGCTGTATGCCGGCCTGCAGCTCATCATGCCGGGCGAGGTGGCGCCGAGCCACCGTCACAACCAGTCGGCGCTGCGCTTTATCGTGGAAGGCCACGGCGCGTTTACCGCCGTCGACGGCGAGCGCACGCCAATGCGCCCCGGCGATTTTATTCTGACTCCGCAGTGGCGCTGGCACGATCACGGCAATCCTGGCGATGAACCGGTGGTCTGGCTCGATGGTCTCGATTTACCGCTGGTCAACTATCTTGGCTGCGGCTTTGCTGAAGATTATCCGCAGGAACAACAGCCAGTGACGCGTAAAGAGGGCGATTACCTGCCGCGCTACGCTGCCAACATGCTGCCGCTGCGCCATCAGGTGGGAAATTCCTCGCCGATTTTTAACTACCGCTACGACCGTAGCCGCGAGGCGCTGCATGACCTGACCCATCTTGGCGAGGCCGACGAATGGGACGGCTACAAGATGCGCTACGTCAACCCGGTCACCGGCGGCTATCCGATGCCTTCGATGGGCGCTTTCCTGCAACTGTTGCCGAAAGGGTTCCGGTCGCGGGTGGCGAAAACCACCGACAGCACCATCTACCACGTAGTGGAAGGTAGCGGCCAGGTGACGATTGGCGAACAAGCCTTTGCATTCCAGGCGAAAGACATTTTCGTGGCGCCAACCTGGCACGGCGTATCGTTCAACGCCTGCGAAGAGTGCGTGTTATTTAGCTTCTCGGACCGTCCGGTACAGGAGGCCTTAGGCCTGTTCCGCGAAGCGCGTTATTAATAAGAAGGAAAACAATGATGACTCAATACGTTTTTGCCCCCCAGGCGCCGATTAGCATCCCGGTTGTTGGCAGCGATGAGCAATTCCCGGTACGCCGCGTTTACTGCGTTGGCCGTAACTATGCCGCCCACGCCCGTGAAATGGGCTTCGACCCGGATCGCGAACCGCCGTTCTTCTTTTGCAAACCGGCGGATGCGGTTGTGCCGGTCGCAGCTGGCGAAACGCTGGATCTGCCGTATCCGGCGCAGACCGACAACTATCACTACGAGATTGAGCTGGTGATCGCCATCGGCAAAGCGGGACGCGACATCCCGCTTGAGCAGGCGCAGGAATATATCTGGGGCTATGCCACCGGACTCGATATGACCCGCCGCGACCGCCAGATGGAGATGCGCCAGATGGGGCGCCCGTGGGAAATAGGTAAAGCATTCGATCTTTCCGCTCCTGTCGCGCCGCTGCATAAAGCCGCCGAGGCGCGTGAAGTGAATCAGGCCGGGATCTGGCTGCAGGTGAACGGTGAAGATCATCAGCGTAGCGATATACGCCACCTCATCTGGTCAGTAAATGAAACTATCAGCTATCTCTCGGGCTTTTTTGAACTGCAGCCCGGCGATCTGATTTTCACCGGCACGCCGGAGGGCGTCGGCGCGGTGGTGAAGGGCGATGTGATTACCGGCAACGTAGACGGACTGACGCCTATCGCCGTTCGCGTGGTGTGAGGTGAACAATGAAGCTGTACAGTTTTTTTAATAGCTCTGCCTCATACCGGGTGCGCATCGCACTGGCCCTCAAGGGCATCGATTATCAGAGCGTGGGGGTGAATATCCGCATCGGGGCGCAGAATGCGCTGGACTACCGGCGGCTCAATCCGGTGGGGCTGGTGCCGACGCTTATCACCGATGACGGTGAATCGCTGGGCCAGTCGCTGGCGATAGTTGACTGGCTTGACCGCCACTACCCACAAATGCCGCTGCTGCCGCAGGAGGATCCGGCGCGGATGCGGGTGCTGGAGATGGTCTACGCCATTGCCTGCGATATTCATCCGATTAATAACATGCGGGTTTTACGCTACCTTAGCGACGAGCTGAAGGTCAGCGAAGCGGACAAAAAACGCTGGTATGCCCACTGGATCCAGCAGGGGCTCAGCGCGCTGGAGCAACTGCTGCGGCAGGCGAAATCCGGCGCTTACTGCGTCGGCGATAGGCCAACGCTCGCCGACTGTTGCCTGGTGCCGCAGTGGGCTAACGCGCAGCGAATGGGGTGCGATCTGAGCCATTATCCGCGCTGCCAGGCGGTTTACGATGCCTGTACCCGGCTACCGGCGTTTATCGCCGCCGCGCCGGAAAATCAACAAGACAAAATTCCGGCCTAGGGAGGAGGGAAAATGGCGAAAGTGACGCGAGCAATTATCGTTGGCGGCGGCATTGGCGGCGCGGCGACGGCGCTCTCTCTGGCGCGCCAGGGGATCAAAGTGATGCTGCTGGAAAAGGCGCATGAAATCGGCGAAATCGGCGCCGGTATTCAGCTGGGGCCGAATGCGTTTTCAGCGCTGGATAGTCTGGGCGTCGGCGAAGTGGCGCGCCAGCGTGCGGTGTTCACCGACCATATCACGATGATGGATGCGGTGAATGGGGAAGAGGTGGTGCGTATCGAGACCGGGCAGGCCTTCCGTGACCATTTCGGCGGCCCGTATGCGGTGATCCATCGGGTGGACATTCACGCCACCGTCTGGGAAGCCGCGCTGACCCATCCCGGCGTGGAATACCGGACTTCAACTCAGGTGGTGGATATCCGCCAGACCGCCGACGACGTGACGGTCTTTGATGACAAAGGCAATAGCTGGACTGCCGATATTCTGCTGGGTTGCGACGGCGTGAAGTCAGTGGTGCGCCAGAGTCTGCTCGGCGATGCGCCGCGGGTCACCGGCCATGTGGTGTACCGCGCGGTGATCGAGGCGGCCGACATGCCGGAAGACCTGCGTATCAACGCGCCGGTACTGTGGGCCGGGCCGCATTGTCATCTGGTGCACTATCCGCTGCGCGGCGGCAAACAGTACAACCTGGTGGTCACCTTCCATAGCCGCGAAAGCGAAGAGTGGGGCGTGCGCGACGGTAGTAAAGAAGAGGTGCTCTCTTACTTTAAAGGGATTCATCCGCGCCCGCGGCAGATGCTCGACAAACCGACTTCCTGGCGCCGCTGGTCCACCGCCGACCGCGAGCCGGTTGCAAAGTGGGGCAACGATCGCATTACCCTGGTCGGCGATGCCGCCCATCCGGTGGCGCAATATATGGCGCAGGGCGCCTGCATGGCGCTGGAGGATGCGGTAACGATAGGTAAAGCGCTGCAGCAGTGCGACGGCGACGCCGCTCGCGCCTTCGCGCTGTACGAGTCGGTGCGTATTCCGCGTACCGCGCGAATTGTCTGGTCGACCCGTGAAATGGGGCGGATTTATCACGCGGCGGGGGTCGAACGTCAGGTTCGTAATCTGCTATGGAAGGGCAAAACGCAGGATGAATTTTACCGCGGTATCGAGTGGCTTTACGGCTGGAAAGAGGATAACTGCCTCGAACCACGCTAAGGTCTGGTATTGAGGTCTTTCAACCGACGCACAGAGGCGCTACCATAGCGCCTCTTTTTTTTCCGGGTAACGATATGCGTGTATTACTGGCGCCAATGGAAGGCGTGCTCGATTCGCTGGTGCGCGAGCTGCTGACCGAGGTTAACGATTACGATCTGTGCATCACCGAATTTCTGCGCGTGGTGGACCAACTGCTGCCGGTTAAATCGTTCTATAGACTGTGCCCGGAACTGCACCATCAAAGCCGTACTCCGTCCGGCACCCGCGTGCGCGTACAATTGTTGGGGCAATACCCGCAATGGCTGGCGGAAAACGCCGCCCGCGCGGTGGAGCTTGGCTCATGGGGCGTGGATTTAAACTGCGGTTGTCCATCGAAGCTGGTGAACGGCAGCGGCGGCGGTGCGACGTTATTGAAAGATCCCGAACTTATCTATCGCGGCGCGAAGGCCATGCGCGAAGCGGTTCCCGATCATCTGCCGGTGACGGTGAAAGTTCGCCTCGGCTGGGACAGCGGCGAACGGCGCTTTGAAATCGCCGACGCGGTGCAGCAGGCGGGCGCCAGCGAGCTGGTGGTGCATGGCCGCACCAAAGAGGATGGTTACAAAGCTGAACGCATCAACTGGCAGGCCATCGGCGAAATCCGCCAGCGGCTGACTATTCCGGTGGTTGCTAACGGCGAAATCTGGGACTGGCAAAGTGCGCAGGAATGTATGGCGGCTACCGGCTGCGATTCGGTGATGATCGGCCGCGGCGCGCTCAACGTGCCGAATCTCAGCCGGGTAATTAAATACAACGAACCGCGCATGCCGTGGCCGCAGGTGGTTGAGTTACTTAAAAAATATACCCAGCTGGAAAAGCAGGGGGATACCGGTTTATATCACGTGGCGCGCATTAAGCAGTGGCTGGGCTATTTACGCAAGGAATATACTGAAGCGCTTGGCGTCTTTAATGAAATTCGCACCTTGCAAACCTCAGCAGATATAGCGAACGCCATTGCTCGTTATTAGATAAGATGTGTTAATCCGTACGCACTTTATTAATTAGCACTCATTCCTGCACGATGCGACGCGAGCTGTATCACGTTTTTATTCCCTCGCGCTTGAGTCGCCGCAAGAAGTTGATACAGTGCAAACGTTGGATTGCTACTGCTTCGGCAGGCGAAACCTGATTACCTGGCATTTGTCGGGGGTCAGGTTTTTTTGTTTCTGGGGTTCATATGCTAATCGCCAAAGTACTTAATAATAACGTGGTGGTAGTGGTCAACGAGCAGCAGCGCGAACAGGTGGTGATGGGGCGAGGGCTGGCCTTTCAAAAGCGCGTGGGCGACTCGTTGGACGAAAGTAAAATTGAAAAAGTCTTCGCCTTGCAAAGCGATGAACTGGTTGGCCGCTTAGGCGAATTACTCAGTCAGATACCGTTAGAAGTGATGACCACCTGCGATCGTATCATCGAGCTGGCCCGCGGGCGGTTGGGAAAGTTACAGGAAAGTTTGTACATCACCTTAACTGACCACTGTCACTTTGCCATCGAGCGGCAGAAAAACGGCGTCGCGATTCGCAACGTGCTGCTGTGGGAGATTAAACGGCTGTATCCGAAGGAGTTCGAACTGGGGCAGGAGGCGAGGGCCATCATCGCCCGCCGGCTGGGCGTCGAGCTTGCCGAGGATGAAGCCGGGTTTATCGCTTTGCATCTGGTGACGGCGCAGCTCAACAGCGAAATGCCGGAAGTGATGCACGTGACGCGGGTGATGCAGGAGATCCTGCAACTGGTGAAGTATCAGCTGCAGCTTAACTACGATGAAGAGTCGCTCAGCTACCAGCGCTTTGTGACCCATCTGAAGTTTTTCGCCCAGCGCATGTTAACGCGGACGGTAGTGCAGGATGACGACGTCACGCTGCACAGCGCGGTGAAAGATAACTATGCCAAAGCGTGGAAGTGCGCGGAAACGGTGGCGAAGCACTTGCAAAAGAATTATCAACGGGCGCTGACCACCGAAGAGATTATGTTTCTTGCCATTCATATTGAACGGGTAAGAAAAGAGGGGCGTTAATTCCCCCACAAAACTGGATTGTTACTGCATGATGCAGGCAAAACCTGAGCGCGACGCCAACCGGCGTGGTTCTCGGGTTTTTTTATTTTTAATACTCAGTCGCCGGTTGTCTGCGGGCAGCGGCAGTAAGGAAAAGAGCATGGAATATAAAGCACTCGCGCAGGATATTCTTCACCGCGTCGGCGGCAAAGAGAATATTGTGAGTCTGGTTCACTGCGCGACACGTCTGCGTTTTAAATTGAAAGATAATGCTAAGGCCGATGCCGAAGGGCTGAAGGCGAACCCCGGCGTGATCATGGTGGTAGAAAGCGGCGGCCAGTTTCAGGTGGTTATCGGCAACCATGTTCACGATGTCTGGCTGGCAGTACGCCAGCAGGCGGGATTAAGCGACGACAGCGAACCGGTGCCGCAGGAGAAAGCGGCGAAAAGCTCGATATTAAGTCAGCTCATCGATATCATTTCCGGCATCTTTACCCCTTTTATTGGCGTAATGGCGGCGACGGGTCTGCTGAAAGGACTGCTGGCGCTGGCGCTAACCTGCGGATGGCTCACGCCGCAACAGGGGACCTATAAAATCTGGTTTGCCGCCAGTGATGCGCTGTTCTTTTTCTTCCCGCTGTTTCTTGGCTACACCGCTGGCAAAAAGTTTGGCGGCAACCCGTTCATCTCAATGGTGATCGGCGGCGCATTAACCCACCCGCTGATGATTCAGGCCTTTGAAGCCAGTCAGACGGGGGCACCAGTGGAACACTTCCTCGGTATACCGGTGACCTATATCAATTATAGCTCCTCGGTGATCCCGATTATCCTCGCCTCCTGGGTCTGCTGCTGGCTGGAACGTAAGAGTAATGCGGTGCTGCCGTCCGCGATGAAGAACTTTTTTACTCCGGCAATCTGTCTTGCGGTGGTTGTGCCGCTGACCTTTCTGGTGATAGGCCCGCTGGCGACCTGGCTGAGCCACATGATTGCAAATGGCTATCAGGTTATCTACGTTTTTGCCCCATGGCTGGCAGGCGCGGTGCTGGGCGCGCTATGGCAGGTATGCGTTATCTTCGGCCTGCACTGGGGGCTGATACCGCTGATGATCAATAACATGACCGTGTTGGGGCATGATTCTATGCTGCCGATCATTCTGCCGGCGGTGATAGCCCAGGTAGGCGCCGTGCTGGGGATACTGCTGGCCACGCGCGATTCGCGTCAGCGGATGCTGGCAGGTTCCGCGTTTTCCGCCGGGCTGTTTGGCATCACTGAGCCTGCCATTTATGGCCTGACCCTTCCGTTACGTCGCCCGTTTATTTTTGGTTGTATCGCCGGCGCGATTGGCGGCGCGATTACCGCCTTCAGTAATAGCTACGCCTATTCCTTTGGGGTGCCGAACATTTTCTTTCCGGCGCAGATGATCCCGCCCGGCGGCATTGATTTTAGCGTGTGGGGGGGATTAATCGGCACCGGCGTGGCTTTCATTCTCGCCTGCGTATTGACCTTCTTCGCCGGCTTGCCGCGCAGCCAGGCGGAACGCGCGGTCGTCGTCGCCTCTGCGGCGGAAAACGATATTCTGGCGCCGATGTCCGGCAGCGTGCTGGCCCTCGATCAGGTGCCGGATAGCACCTTCGCCAGCGGCCTGCTGGGCAAAGGCGTGGCTATTATTCCGGCGGTGGGCAAGGTCATTGCCCCGTTTTCTGGCGAGGTCGCCTCGCTGTTTCAGACTAAACATGCCATCGGCCTGCTGAGCGACAGCGGCATTGAACTACTGATTCACGTCGGTATTGATACCGTCAAACTCGACGGCGTACCGTTTACCGCCCATGTCAAAGAGGGGGATAAAGTTCAGGCCGGCGATTTGCTGCTGGAGTTCGATCGTCAGGCCATTCTGGACGCCGGTTACGACCTGGCGACCCCGATTATTATCAGCAACAGCGATGATTACCGTAGCGTTGAGATGGTGTCCGCGAGCGTCGTGGATGCCGGCCAGCCGCTGTTGTCCGTCAGCCATTAATCACAGGAGAGAGCGATGAAAACATTCCCGCAGGGCTTTTTATGGGGCGGCGCCACCGCGGCAAATCAGGTCGAAGGCGCATATCTGGAAGATGGCAAAGGTTTATCCACCTCCGACGTGCAGCCGCAGGGGGTATTCGGCGACGTCGTGGAGCGCGTCGCGGGCGACAGCGGTATTAAAGATGTGGCGATCGATTTTTACCATCGTTATCCGCAGGATATCGCGCTGTTTGCTGAGATGGGCTTCAACTGTCTGCGGGTCTCGATCGCCTGGACGCGTATCTTCCCGAATGGCGATGACGCCGAGCCGAACGAAGCCGGGCTGGCCTTTTACGACAAGCTGTTTGCCGAGATGGCCGCGCACAACATCACTCCGCTGGTGACGCTATCGCACTATGAGATGCCGTGGGCGCTGGTAAAAAACTATGGCGGCTGGGGCAGTCGCAAGGTGATTGGCTTTTTCGAACGCTACGCCAGGACGGTATTCAGCCGCTATAAAAATCAGGTCAAACTGTGGCTCACTTTTAACGAAATTAATATGTCGCTGCATGCGCCAATGACCGGCGTCGGGCTGCCGGCCGGTAGCAGCAAAGGCGAAGTTTATCAGGCTATCCACCATCAGCTGGTGGCCAGCGCGCTGGCGGTCAAAGCCTGTCACGAACTGGTACCACAGGGGAAGATTGGCAATATGTTGCTCGGCGGGCTGATGTATCCGCTGAGCTGCAAGCCGGAAGATGTCTTTGAAACGCTGCAGCAAAACCGCAGCTGGCAGTTCTTTGGCGACGTCCAGTGCCGTGGCGCCTATCCGGGCTACATGCAGCGCTATTTCCGCGAAAACGATATTACGCTGACCATCACCGACGGCGACCGGGAAGCGCTGAAAGAGACCGTCGATTTTATCTCCTTTAGCTACTATATGACCGGCTGCGTCACCGCTGATGAAGCGCTGAACCAGCAGGCGCGCGGCAACATTCTCAGCATGGTGCCGAACCCGCATCTGGCAAGCTCGGAGTGGGGCTGGCAGATAGACCCGCTGGGGCTGCGTACGCTGTTGAATGTACTGTGGGACCGCTATCAGAAGCCATTGTTTATCGTTGAAAATGGTCTGGGGGCGAAGGATAAAATTGAAGCCGACGGCAGCATCAACGATGACTATCGCATCAGCTATCTCAACGATCACCTGGTGCAGGCGCGGGAAGCCATTGCTGACGGCGTTGAACTGATGGGCTTTACCAGCTGGGGGCCAATCGATCTGGTTAGCGCGTCGAAGGCCGAGATGTCCAAGCGCTACGGTTTTATCTATGTCGATCGTGACGATCGCGGGCAGGGGACGCTCGAACGGCGTAAGAAGAAAAGTTTTGCCTGGTATCAGGCGGTGATTGCCAGCAACGGCGGTAGCCTGCAGGAATAAGCTATTCGGCGGCCCGGTTGATCCGGGCCGCATGCCGTTTAAGCCGGTTTACGGGCGCGCAGTAAAAAGATCATCGGACGCTCTTTCTCTTCCTCCAGCGCCGGTTGGGCGGCGATTTGTTCGGCGCTCGGGCCCCATTCGTCAAGCTGCTCAAGCACAAAACCGGCCGCGATGAGCGCATTAATCCAGCTTGAGAGTTTGCGATGCTGTTTAATCACCCCGTCGGCAAACCAGTTGCTGATGCGTTCGCCTTCCTGCTGATAGTGGCTCACCGGCCAGCGTTTCCGCCCCTGTTCATCCACCTGCCAGCCTTGCTGCAGCGGCGCGGTATAGATGGGATGTTCGGCAGAAAAGACAAGCTTACCGCCGGGAACCAGCGCCTGATAGAGCGTGGCGAACAGCGGCGCGACATCCGGTAAATAGTGCAGCGCCAGCGAACTGTAGACCAGTTCGCAGCTATTCGCGGGCAGCGTCAGGGTTTGCAGGTCGGCGCAGCGATATTCGATAGTCTCGCCGGTGGTCATCTCCCGCGCCCGCTCCAGCATTCGGCTGGAGAGATCGAAACCGATTATCTGTTTTGCCCCCTGTTGCTGCGCCCAGCGGCAAAACCAGCCGTATCCGCAGCCGAGATCGACCACGCGCTGGCCGTCTAACTGTGGCAGCAGGCGCTGAATTGCCGGCCACTCCGGCGCGCCGTCAAGCCCCTTCACCGAACGGTCAAGGGTGGCGTAACCGGCAAAGAAACCGGGATCGTCATAAATGTTCTGACTCATTGCAACTCCAATAATAACTTTGTTTATTTTTAGCTGACTCATTGTCAATGCACACGCTTTACTTAACGAACGTCATTCAATTAATTTATGATGACCAACCTTTATAAGTAACCCGACCTGAAGAATGAACCTTACATTGAGCAAAAGCGTGCTGGCGGCACTGCCACTGGCCATCGCGCTGGCTGGCTGCGCGCCATCGCATGACATTGGCGGCCCTTTAAAGCAGCAAACTCCGGCATCTCATGTTTCGATGGATCTGCCCGCCGCCGTAAAAAATGGCTGGCCGCATACCGACTGGTGGAAAGATTACCACGATGCCCAGCTGGATAATCTGATTCAGCGCGCGTTAGCCAATGCTCCGGATATGCAAATTGCCGCGCAGCGCATCAAACTGGCCGAAGCGCAGGCACGAATGTCGCAGGCGAATCTCGGCCCGGAGATGGATTTTTCCGCCGATATCGAACGGCAGAAAATGTCCGCGGAAGGCCTGATGGGACCGTTCGCCACCGATACCGACGGCAACACCGGACCCTGGTACACCAACGGTACCTTTGGCCTGACCGCCGGTTGGGATCTGGATCTGTGGGGGAAAAACCGTGCGTTGGTGAAAGCGCGTATCGGCGAAGTGAAAGCCCAGGTCGCCGAGCAGGCGCAGACCCGCGAGCTGCTGGCCAGCAGCGTGGCGCGACTGTACTGGCAGTGGCAGACCGAAGCGGCGGTGAAAACGGTGCTGCAGCAGGTCAAAAGCGAACAGAATAATATTGTTAGCGTGGATACCGCGCTCTATCAGCGTGGTATCACTAACTCCGCCGAAGGGGCGGAGAACGACATTAACGTCAGCAAAACCGATCAGCAGCTGGCCGATGTGGCGGGTAATATGAAAGAGATTGAAGCGCGGCTGATGGCGTTAACCAATAGCCAGAGCCAGTCGCTCAATCTGCGTGCGGCGCCGCTGCCCGCGGTCAGCGCGCAGATGCCGAGCGAACTGGGCTATGAACTGCTGGCCCGTCGTCCGGATCTGCAGGAAGCCCACTGGTATATTGAATCCTCGCTAAGCGAAATTGATGCGGCGAAAGCGGCGTTTTATCCGGATATCAACCTGATGGCGTTCCTGCAACAGGATGCGCTGCATTTAAGCGATCTGTTCCGTCATTCGGCGCAGCAGATGGGCATCACCGCCGGGTTGACGCTGCCTATCTTTGATAGCGGCAGGCTGAATGCCAATCTTGATATCGCCAGCGCGCAGAACGGCCTGTCGATCGCTAAATACAACAAGGCCGTAGTCGATGCGGTGAACCAGGTAGCGAAAACCGCAAGCCAGGTAGAGACGCTGATGGAGAAAAACCAGCAGCAGCAGCAGGTGGAGAAAGACGCGCAGCGGGTGGTCAATCTCGCCCAGGCGCGAATGAACGCCGGTATTTTACCCGGCTCCCGCGTGAGTATGGCGAAGCTGCCTGCGCTACAGGAGCGAATTACCGCGCTGCGCCTGCACGGCCAGTGGCTGGACGCCAGCATTCAGCTGACTTCCGCGCTGGGCGGCGGTTATCACCAGACGACGAAATAACGGCGTCAATAGCGGCGCGCGGCGCCGCTATTGATTATCATCCTCTGTATCTTCCGCTTTTCTTTTCGCTTCCCGGCGTTTCAGCCACAGATGGGCTCCGACCACCAGCGCCACTACGAGAATCAGCCAGATCCAGTGTTTGATGTGCTGATCGAGATGATGCAGCCACGGGCCGATCGCCTCGCCGCCGAGATAACCCAGGGTGGTAAAAATCAGCGCCCAAACGATGGCGCCGAAAATATTCAGCGGCAGAAAAATTTTCGGCGGCAAGCGGCTGGCGCCGATCAAAACCGGGCCGATAACCCGAAAGCCGTACATAAAGCGGGTGCCGATAACGAACAGATAGGGATGGCGTTGAATCAGGCGCTGCGCTTTACGGATCCGCGCCTTCTGCCGCGAAAAGCGGCGCAGTAGCTTACCGCCGAACTGGCGTCCGAGGAAATACAACAGCTGATCGCCGATCATGCCGCCTAAGGCCACGGCGATGACCACCAACGAAAACTTCAATAGACCCTGATGCGCCGCCACGCCGCCAAGGATGGTGATGGTTTCACCTTCTGCGATGCTGCCGATAACCAGCGCCGCGTAGCCGTATTGGGAAATCAGGTGATTGATATCCATATAAACATAAACTCCTACTCTTACCAGTCCCTTAATCATACACCTTGATCATTAAAACGCGCTGAAGCGGATTTTTATCGCTGTACACAAAATAATCTACAGAGTGAATTATACTTGGATCAGTGCTGTACGAAGCCGTGACAAGGGGGACGCTATGAACCATGTCTGGGGACTCTTCGCTCATCCTAATCAAGAGATGAGCGTGATCAAGAGTGAAAATGAGACCGTTTCGCACCACTACACGCACCATGTGCTGGTGATGGCGGCGGTTCCGGTTATCTGCGCCTTTATCGGTACGACGCAGCTCGGCTGGAACTTCGGCGACGGTACGGTGATTAAGCTCTCGCTGATGACCGGGTTGGTATTAGCGGTACTGTTTTACGCCGTGATGTTAGCGGGGGTGGCGGTGATGGGGCGGGTGATCTGGTGGATGGCCAGAAGCTATCCGCAGCAGCCGTCGCTGAAACGCTGTATGGTCTTTGCCGGCTACGTCGCGACGCCGCTATTTTTAAGCGGGATCGTGGCGCTCTATCCGCTGGTATGGCTGTGCGCGCTGATAGGCACCATCGCGCTGTTTTACACCGGTTATCTGTTGTATCTGGGTATTCCGACCTTCCTGAGTATTAATAAGGAAGAGGGGCTCAGCTTCGCCAGCTCAACCCTGGCTATCGGGGTGCTGGTGCTGGAAGTGCTGCTGGCGATCACCGTCGTGCTGTGGGGCTACGGGTACCGACTCTTCTAATCAAATGCATTGCCGGCAGAAATGAATAATTATGTCGGCAATGCAGCATTTACTCACGATTCTTATTGGCCTCAGGGCGTTATGACGCGGTATGATGGCGTTTGCCAGCGGCGTAGCTCACTTTACGCCGCGGCGTACGTTCTATAACGTGCAAAAATACTTTTCAGAATGCCCATGATGCCGAATTTTCGAATTTCTTTGCTCAGCCTGACTTTGCTGCTGGCTGCGCCTTTTGCGCCCCAGGCGATAGCAAAAACCACTGCGGTAACCGCCGCTTCACAGCCGGATATCGCTTCCGGTAGCGCGATGATCGTCGATCTGGCGACCAAGAAAATCATTTACGCCAGCCAGCCCGATTTGGTGCGCCCGATGGCGTCTATTACCAAAGTGATGACCGCTATGGTAGTGCTGGATGCGCATTTACCGCTGGACGAAATGCTGACCGTTGATATCAGCCAGACGCCGGAGATGAAAGGTATCTATTCCCGCGTACGACTTAACAGCCAAATCAGCCGCCGCAATATGCTGCTGCTGGCGCTGATGTCTTCGGAAAACCGTGCCGCCGCCAGCCTGGCGCACCACTATCCTGGCGGTTATAACGCTTTTATCCGCGCGATGAACGCCAAAGCGCAGGCGCTGGGTATGACCCATACACGCTATGTTGAGCCGACCGGCCTGTCGGTGCATAACGTCTCCACGGCGCGCGATCTGACTAAGCTGCTGATCGCCAGCGAACAATATCCGCTGATCGGCCAGCTAAGCACCACCAAAGAAGATACCGCCACTTTTGCGCATCCGGCGTATACCTTGCCGTTCCGCAATACCAACCATCTGGTGTATCGCGATAACTGGAATATTCAGTTGACCAAAACCGGCTTTACCAACGCCGCCGGTCACTGCCTGATTATGCGTACGGTGATCAATCAACGCCCGGTGGCGCTGGTGGTAATGGACGCGTTTGGCAAATATACCCACTTTGCCGACGCCAGCCGGTTACGGACCTGGATTGAAACCGGTAAGGTGATGCCGGTTCCGGCGTCCGCATTGAGCTATAAAAAGCAGCGTGAAGCGCAGATGGCGGAAGCGATGCTGAAAGGCGGCACGCAGACCGCGCAGAACGATTAATTTGTCCTTCCCCCGGATTGCGCCGCAATCCGGGAATTTTGATATCACTCCGGTAACGTCCAGTCGCCGTCGCCAAGCTGGCGCTGCATGATTAGGGTATCGCGCCAGTCGCCCATCTTATAGCCGACGCTGCGCAGCTGTCCGGCAACGGTAAAGCCAAATTTCTTATGGATGGCAATCGAGCCGGCGTTGTTATGTCCGTCGCCGATAATCGCCAGCATCTGCCGCCACGGCCCCTGTTCACATTGCGCAATGAGCCGCGTCAGTAGCGCGCTGCCGATGCCGCGCCCGCCCATGCCGGACTCAACGTAAATCGACTCTTCCAGCGTATAGCGGTACGCCGGGCGAGGGCGGTAAAAGGTGGCGTAGCAGTAGCCGACGATGGTGCCGCGCCACAGCGCGACCAGCCAGGGAAGCCCGTTATCGCGTACAGTTTTGATTCGCTTACGCATTTCGTCGACGGTAGGCGGGATCTCTTCAAATGAGGCGCGGCCGTTAAGCACGTGCCAGACGTACAGCGCGGCAATCGCATGCGCGTCATCAGGCAGCGCTTCGCGGATCTCTAAGTCGGCGTCTTGTAACTTATCCTTGGCGGACATGGGGGCTCCTCAAGCTAATTGGCCGGAGAGTCTTTTTCTCCGGCCTGCAGCGTAATACAGAAGCCCGGCGGCTGAATAGTCCTGGTGACGATTATTGTGCTTTCGTTGGCTTCTGCGCCTCGCCCCAGTATTTTTGTTTGCTGGTTTTGCCAATACCCGGATTCATGCTGTTGGTGGGATCGTTCTGGCGATAGAAGCGCTTTAAACTCTCCGCCGCTTCATACAGATGGCCGACGTTGTGCTCCGCCGGGTACTGCGCGCCGCGCGCTTTCAACAGATCCAGCATTTTTTCCTTCAGTTCGTGCGCATCGACCCCTTTCTTTACGATGTAATCCTGGTGGAAGACGTGACACATAAAGTGGCCATAGTAGAGCTTGTAGACTAGCTGGCTATCGATTTCCGCAGGCAGATGTTCGAACCATTCGGTGTCATTGCGGCGCAGGGCGATGTCCAGCGCCAGAATATCTTCCACTTCGTCGGCATGTACCGCCTGATAGCGGATCGCCGCGCCGGCGGCGGCGAAGCGGTGCAGGAATGCCTTGCTGCCTTCTTCCGCGGTACAGACAAAGAAATCGCCTTCGGCCTGCTGGAAATACTCCGTAAGCCACTTCTGCGCTTCTTCGATGCCGTCGCCGGCCATCTTCAGCAGCAGATGATGTTCGTACTTATCGCGCCAGGTTTTCATACGCTCCGGCAGGTGCGCCGGGAAGGCATGACCGAGCTTCTGCATAAAGCGGTCGGTGAAGTGCGGCTTGAACAGGGAGACTTTTTCCAGCATCGCGTCGGTGCGCCCCTTCATGGTGAAGAAGAACGGCATTTTGTCGGTGCCGAGCTTATCGATCATCAGGAAGGTGTCTTTGCCATATTTTTCGGCGATATCGTAAATATCGCGGTGCATATATTCGCCGGCCACCGGCAGATTATTGAATTCAGCGAGGATGTGGCGGCGGATTTCGGTGAGCACTTCCGGCTGATTGGTACCGATATAGAACACCTGCTGGCGTTTTTCCGCCGGAAAAGTATCGAGACGAACGGCGAAGACCGCCAGTTTACCGGCGCAGCCGGAGGATTCGAACAGGCGGTCCGGGTCGGCGTTATAGCGAGCCGGGGTATCGGCGTTGACATCGCGCACGCGGGTGACGTAATCGTGATCGTGGGCGTGGCGGCCATCGTGCTGCACGTCGGCATCGTTGATACGGTCATCGTCGAGGCGGCTCAGGATTTGTTCCGGCGTCGCGCCTAAATCGATTCCCAGATGGTTGACTAATTTCAGCTTGCCGTCGGCGTCAATCTGCGCAAACAGCGACATTTCGGTATAGGCAGGTCCGCGCTGCACCAGTGAACCACCGGAATTGTTACAGATACCGCCGATAACCGATGCGCCGATGCAGGAAGAGCCGATCACCGAGTGCGGTTCGCGGCCCAGCGGTTTTAGCGCTTTTTCCAGTGAATAGAGGGTGGTGCCAGGGTAGGCCAGCACCTGCTCGCCCTTATCCAGCAGGTGCAGCTTGTCCAGACGCAGCGTGCTGATAATGACAATTTCACGATCGTAATCATTGCCGCTCGGGGTGGAGCCTTCAGTGAGGCCGGTATTCGCCGCCTGCATCAGGATAATTTTATCAGCTTGAACGCAGGCGCTGAGAACTCGCCATAGTTCAAGCAGGGTACCGGGGAACACCACCGCCAGCGCATCGCCGTGGCCGGAGCGGAAACCTTTTCGGTAACGCTGGGTTTTCGCCGGATCGGTTAACAGATGCGAGGAGCCAACCAGCCGCGCCAGTTCCGCCAAAAAGGGAGGGTTATTTATTGTTGTTGCAGATGACATGATTCACTCCTTGTGGGCACAGGAAAGCTATATCGCTGTTAGCATACCGCTTTGTATGACAATTTGGTGCATGAATGTTTCTATAAATCAGATAAGAACCTTAGCATTCTACGGGCGCGTTGTTTATATATATGGCAAACTGCGGTTTTTGCTGCGTTTTCGCTGGGCTATTAGCACCGAATCAAAGAGGGATACATAATAATGAAATGGTTGTGTACTGTTGGCGTCGCCGTGAGCCTGGCGCTGCAACCCGCGCTGGCCGATGAGCTGTTTGGTAACCATCCGCTGACGCCTGAGGCGCGAGATGCGTTTGTTAGCGAACTGCTGAAAAAAATGACGGTCGATGAAAAAATCGGTCAGCTGCGCTTAATCAGCGTCGGCCCGGATAACCCGAAAGAGGCGATCCGGGAAATGATCAAAGACGGTCAGGTAGGGGCGATTTTTAATACCGTAACCCGGCCTGATATCCGCGTGATGCAGGATCAGGTGATGCAGCTAAGCCGCCTGAAGATCCCGCTGTTTTTCGCCTACGATGTGCTGCACGGCCAGCGTACCGTCTTCCCGATAAGCCTCGGTCTGGCCTCCTCTTTTAATCTCGACGCGGTGAATACCGTCGGGCGTATTTCGGCCTACGAAGCGGCTGACGATGGTCTTAATATGACCTGGGCGCCGATGGTCGACGTCTCTCGCGACCCGCGCTGGGGCCGCGCCTCCGAAGGTTTTGGCGAGGATACTTACCTGACCACCATGATGGGTAAAGCGATGGTGGAATCGATGCAGGGCAAGAGCCCGGCAGACCGCTATTCGGTGATGACCAGCGTTAAACACTTCGCCGCCTACGGCGCGGTTGAAGGCGGCAAAGAGTACAACACCGTCGATATGAGCCCGCAGCGCCTGTTCAACGACTATATGCCGCCGTATAAAGCCGGTCTCGATGCCGGCAGCGGCGCGGTGATGGTGGCGCTAAACTCGCTCAACGGTACTCCGGCCACTGCCGATTCCTGGCTGCTGAAAGACGTCCTGCGCGACCAGTGGGGCTTCAAAGGCATCACCGTTTCCGACCATGGCGCCATCAAAGAGCTGATTAAACACGGCGTCGCCTCCGACCCGGAAGACGCGGTGCGCGTCGCGCTGAAGTCCGGTATCAACATGAGCATGAGCGATGAGTACTACAGCAAATATCTGCCGGGGCTGGTGAAATCCGGCAAGGTGACGATGGCCGAGTTGGATGACGCTACCCGTCACGTGCTCAACGTCAAGTATGATATGGGGCTGTTCAACGATCCGTACAGCCACCTGGGGCCGAAAGCATCCGACCCGCAGGACACCAACGCCGAAAGCCGTCTGCATCGTAAAGAGGCGCGTGAAGTGGCGCGAGAAAGCCTGGTGCTGCTGAAAAATCGTCTCGATACCCTGCCGCTGAAAAAATCCGGCACCATCGCGGTGGTGGGCGCGCTGGCGGATAGCAAGCGCGACATGATGGGCAGTTGGTCGGCGGCGGGCGTGGCCGATCAGTCGGTCACCGTGCTGACCGGCATCAAAGAAGCGCTGGGCGATAAAGGCAAAGTGATTTATGCCAAAGGCGCTAACGTTACCGACGATAAAGGCATTGTCGATTTCCTTAACCTGTATGAGAAAGCAGTGCAAGTCGACCCGCGCTCGCCGCAGGAGATGATCGATGAAGCCGTGGCGGCGGCGAAACAGTCCGACGTGGTCGTTGCGGTAGTGGGCGAAGCGCAGGGCATGGCGCATGAGGCTTCCAGCCGTACCGATATCACCCTGCCGCAAAGCCAACGCGACCTGATTAGCGCGCTGAAAGCGACCGGTAAGCCGCTGGTGCTGGTGCTGATGAACGGCCGTCCGCTGGCGCTGGTGAAAGAGGATCAGCAGGCTGATGCGCTGCTGGAGACCTGGTTTGCCGGTACTGAAGGCGGGCATGCAATCGCCGATGTGCTGTTTGGCGATTATAACCCTTCCGGTAAGCTGCCGATGTCCTTCCCGCGTTCGGTGGGGCAGATCCCGACCTACTACAGCCATCTGAATACCGGCCGTCCGTATAATCCGGAAAAGCCTAATAAATACACCTCGCGTTATTTCGATCAAGCGAATGGCCCGCTGTATCCATTTGGCTATGGCCTGAGCTACACCACCTTTAGCGTTTCTGATGTCAAAATGTCGGCGTCAACGATGCCGCGCGACGGCAGCGTGACCGCCAGCGTGCAGGTGACCAACACCGGCAAACGCGAAGGGGCGACGGTGATCCAGCTTTATTTGCAGGACGTGACCGCGTCGATGAGCCGGCCGGTGAAAATGCTGCGCGGCTTTAAGAAGGTGAATCTCAAGCCGGGCGAGACGCAAACCGTTAGCTTCCCGATTGATGTTGAAGCGCTGAAGTTCTGGAACCAGCAGATGAAATACGTTGCCGAACCGGGCAAATTCAACGTCTTTATTGGGGTGGATTCCGCCCGCGTTAAGCAGAGCGAATTTGAACTGCTGTAACCAGCAATATTTTTGAGACTACAAACCCCTTCCGTAGAAACGGAAGGGGTTTTTTAATGCATAAATTGCGGTGTTGCGGCGTAATTCCTGGCGTTTCCATCATCGCCGATTACCGAGTAACGTATGGCGTCGCTGCGCTGTAGCGGTTGGCTAGACTCTATCTTTTGACCTGATTTTGGCGGGATAAGCAGGTTATCAATCGATTTTTGCATACCTGGCTGCACGCTTATGCTCATAAACCACGGCGTGGGATTATCGATGGTGATGGTTTTCCCCTCCACGCTAAATTTCAGTTGCTGTTCCGTATCGGGGGTTGGCGCTTTCAAATTTGCCGGTCGAACAAAAACCTTTAACCGTAACCGCAGCGGCAGGATAACCTGACGTGATCCGGTGTCAGCGGTTTTAGTGTTGGGGGGGATTTGATAGAGATTGAGCCAAAACAGGCTTTCGCGGTCCGCGGCTAAAATTTGCCGTGAAGTAAGCATTAAGCGCAGCGAACGCAGTTCGCCGGGCTGCATTTTGAACACCGGAGGCAGAACGACAATAGGCGTGTCACGGCTATCCGGCGAAGCGGCGATATCACCCTTGTCGCTCCAGGTTTGCAAAAGCATAGGCGTCTCGCCGTCATTAGATAACGTAATTGCCTGTGACATTTCGCCGGCGGCGAAAATGACGCGGGTTTTTTCAACGTTGACTATCGCCAGGGCAGGGCGGGTCGTTCCCGCCGCTGCCAGCAATGCGAAAGCCAGCGCTTTACTGAAAGCTGACCACTGCCTGAAGCTGCGCATTCACCGTCCCTGCTGTAATGGTTTGACCGCTTATCGCCTCCAGCGAGGCGGTGAAATCGCCGCTGTAGATATTGGTACTGCCAGAGGAGATGAGCGATGTGAGATCCTGATACGCATACCAGCCGCGGCTATTTCCACTGCCGGTGCTTTGTCTGTCAGGCAATAAATTGATCGCATTTCCTGACTGATTGTAAATCCGGATCCCAACACCTGAGGCGATGCCGCCGCTTCCATAGTGGGTATCCAATAGCCACGTTAGCCCGCCGCCGGAGGTGACCAGTCCTAATGATTGTGCTGCGGCGACCGCGGTTGGTTGGTTAACTAAAAAACCCATCGCGACGTTGGCTGAACTGCTGGTGGAAGCTGATGTGCTCGACTTCGCTCCAGACTCGCACTCCAGGCTGACGGTGAAAGGGCGTTGGCTGCTGCCGCCCGCCGCAAGTGCGCCAACCGCAATCGGTGGCAAGGTGACCACCGAGGGATAATCTTTTATCTGGCAAAGCGCGCCGCGTACGTAGGTGACATTGTTGTAGGTGCTCCAGCCGCCAGGCCACAGGCTATACCAGCCATCATAATGGGTGTTGTGATCTTCTCCAGGAGAGAGCGCATTGGTCGCTAAACCAGGTCCTTTGAACGCAATATAACCGCGAGGTTGGCTCCAGACGTCTTTGTTCGTAGCGTTGGAGTAAACATAGTAGGCTGTATCATCCGTTTTATACATTTCATATAGCACGTTGCTGAAGGCGCTTGCCGGGATATAAATGTATTGATCATCCTGATACCAGCTATCTGATGTAAGCTGCCGCTCCTTCCAGTAACGGCTGTAGTACTCCCCTGTACTCAAGTTGGTGATGCGTACGGCGACATTTTTTTCCGCGTCATAATAAGCGCCGTCGACATCGGATACCGCATATTTGCCGGCATAGGTACTGTCACCGTTGGTCGAGTACATTTCGTATAAACTACCCGCATCTGCCAGCGCACAGCGAAACAGGACTTGATTACTCCCATAGGTCTGATTAGTTGACGCGGTCAGGAAGTTGCCGACGGCGCTGGCGAGGAGCGTCCCCGCCGGCTGAAAATTTTTCCCGGAATTGACGCTTATGACCGAGGGCAGACCGATGTTGCTGGTGCAGGTGTCACAGGCTCCGCTCCAGCTGGCGGCGGTATAACCTGCCGCTTTTGCGGCTGAGGATAATGACGACGAACTGGTCACCCTGATGCAGGAAGCCGAAGATATCCCCGCCGTAGCCATCGCGGCAATGAGTAATAATAAATGAATAGCCGAACGCATAGCGTTAATCCTTTTCACAGATCTTATCCAGATACTGAAGATCGTCATTGGTTTTTAAATCGATTTGGTAGCTCACCCGACAGGAGAGGGCGTTGTTATCTCCCCAGCGCACCAATAGCGAGCCCGAGGCCGTGGCGATACGGGCGTAAATCTGCCCGCCCTGGCCGACCATCCCAATTACCGCTCCTTCACCGTTTATCACGTCGGCGCCCATCGGCGGCAGATGGCCATCGCGGGTTTTTACGTTGATCAGCACGGCTTTTCCGGAAAGGGTGGCAAAATTAACGCGTGCAATGGCGCCTGCATAGGGTACGACGCGTTGGCTACCGCCGGTTAATTCAGCGTTGCTGTTCATTTTTTGTGTATTCAGAGCGACGGTGTTGGCGCGGTAAGGAGAAAGCGACGGTAAGATGGCATAACCAAAACGATCAATAACTGCGCCCTGGCCGTTTTGTACCTCAGCTCCCTCTGCGCCATCAGCGTGAATTAGGGCGAAGGTATCGCTGGCGTATGGCCCTGCGGTTATTCCCCCAGGGTGCACAACAATTGTTCCGGACGCGCCAATCGCGCTCTGGCGATAGTTATTGCCCTGATCGTAGCTGGCCCGTAGGGCGCCAATTCGCGTATTTTGCTGGGCATTGCCGCCAAAGGTTGACGATGACCCGCTATCGCCATTGCGGTAGCGTTCATAGCCGCCATACACCGACCATGACAAATTACTGTTATCGCCGCTGGTGCCGGTCATCGATATGGTTGATGACCGGCTTTCGTGCGTTTGGTTATAGTTCATGGCCATCGAAGTGCGGTTTTCGCCCCAATCCAATGGAATGGAAATATTAAACGAAACGGTGGTTTCAGTATATTTCTCCTGCGTACTGCTGTCTGATTCGTCGCCAACGCCGTAATAGTAATGGCCGTAATCCCAGGTGCTGCGCTGGCGGGCGACGTTGATGCCGTAGCTTATTTGTTTCCACTGGTTGCTGTACCCAAGCTGTAGTTCGGTGAGTCGTGACTGATTACTATAATAATCCGCCGTACTGGCGCTTAAATTTAAGGTACCGAAGCCTGCTAACGGCTGACTAATGGTAGCGGAGAGGCGATTACGCTGTTGTAAGGTATCCGAATAATAATCAGTCCCAGTTTCTTGCTGGCGTCGAACACCCAAGACATCCTGGAGATCGCGGAATCCATCTGTTGAATATCGGTATGCCGCCAGTACCAGATTGGTGCCGGTTTCGAAGGTTTTGCTATAGCTCAATTCCGCGCGCCAGCCCTGATGGCGATTATTATCTTCCACGACAGCATTAGACCAGGTGGCATTTACGCCGAATGCGCCAAGCCAGGTGGCCCAGACTCCACCAGCCAGCCAGGCCTGGTAGTCCTCGGCGATTCTGGAACCGAGATTAATAGTGACATTGTTATTGATCCCGTGCTGCAGCGTTCCCTCGAAAAAGTCATTATCAACGCTGTAATATTGGCGTACGCGCCCTAAGGCGAGCGAATAATGCCAATTGCCTGGACGAACGGAATCAGGCACCGCGGAATAGGGAACGGTGAAAGAAGACGTTTTACCACTGGCTTCAATCACTTCGACTTGTAAATCCCCCTGATTACGGGTGTTATACAGATCGTCAATGATAAACGGCCCAGGCGGAACATTGGTTTCGTAGATAGTTTTACCCAGCTGTTTCACCACTACCCGGGCGCTGCTTGCCGCTATACCACGAACTTCTGGCGCGTAACCGCGTTTTCCCTGAGGCCACATTCGTTCATCAGTGGCAAGTTTGACACCGTTAAAGGAAATACTGCCAAATAGACTTGAGTCGGTATAATTATCACCCACGCTGATGACGCTATTGATTTGCTGGATAGGCCGCTGCACCCAGGTACGAACGCTATCGTAGTGATATTCGTTTCCACTTTCGTCGCTATCGGCATAACGCATATTTCCCTGATGGCGCACTTGCCATAATCCAAGATTGGTTCCAGCATTAATCCCGCTCCATAAATACTGATAGCGAGAGTTATTGTCGGTATTCTCGGTGACGGTATAGCTACTATTGTGGCGAAAAAAAAGCGCCAGGGCGCCGCTATCCCATTCCGTTGGTGGGATATACCCGCGCGGAACACGATTGAGTTCAGTCATTGGAATAGTCAGCGATAAACGAAGTATCGCTGCTTCAAAATCCCACTTAGCCTGCGGCACCCACTGAGTTAGGGAGCGGCATGATGCATCATCTTTTTCGGGTAATGATTTTACTTGCGCGGTTTTCATGATTGCCAGCGGCAGGCAGGGTTCAGTATCCTTTTCATTCTCTAAGACTTTGAACTGAATCGGTACACCAGATTTCACTAGTGTATTATTGACGAAAATATCCACCACATAAAGGCCAGAGGCGGTGTGCGGTTGGTTAAATTTCTCTATATTTTGACCATAGGACGAACCCTGGAATAAGTTAGGATCAAAATAGAAATCTTCGGCTAAAGCAGGATTAATGCAAAGTAAGCCGACTAGCACTGCAAGTTTTTGCGGGGGGAGTTCAGGGATAAGTAACATTATATCGCTCGCTAATCCTTGCGCCCTGATCGTTAACCAGGGTGACATTTACGCTACCAGTAGTCCGTTTGGCATTATTATTTTCCGGCAGCCAAAATATTTGGTTACTGAATGGGGCAACCATATCGGTTTTCAGTGTATACGTTTTGCCGCTGGCGCTCGCCGTTAGATTGCTAATAGAGGCGTACCAGGGGTGTGGATTAATAACGTTAATACCAGTGCCTTTATTTGCGTCGAAAACCGTTTTTATTTGTAGTTTTTTAACCAGATTTCCTGGTGCGCCTAATTTGGCTGGGCGATAAAATAATTTGATACGCGTACGCAGCATCACCAGCATTTTATTTTGCTTTTTATCGCCGTTAACGTTAGCTGGCGGAACCTGTAGGGCGTTAAACCAAAAAACCGATTCGCGATCCAGCGGTAATGCTTTGGTCTTACTGTATACAACACGGACAACCTGGCCAGATTTCGCTTGAATACGAAAAACGGGCGGCGTTGCCAGGAAAGGGACAGTGCCGACAGCCTGTGGGTCGGCGTCGATATCGCCATTATCAAACCATGTTTGTACAACATAGGGGAACGTATCGTTGTTTTTTAACTGGACGTCCACGGATGTGACATCTGAAGGATAAATTATACGGCTACCTAATAGCGTCACGCTGGCCCATGAAAAGGTCAGTGGCAGTAATATAAGCGCCACGCCAGTGAGATATCGAATGCCATAACGGATAAAGTCCTTTACCATTTCAACGGCTCCATGAAGGCTAAAAATGTGGCCTACACAAACGCAGTAGGCCACATATAAACGATTACTGGTAAGACACGGCGTACTGCATGGTGGCTTCTACAGTACCTGCAGCTGCCTTGCCGTTGGCGTAGTACTGTGCGGTATACGTTGCGCTGGCTTCGGTTTCGCCTGCTGCCAGCGTCAGGTCACCATCCCCTTTGAAGCTGTCAGTCAGGTTAATTGCCTTACCGGCGGTATCCAGAATTTGTACTTCGACATTTGCTGCGGTTCCGGTGTTACCAAGGTTGCCGTTAGTGGTGACCTGGTTGCCGACGAATACGGTGGAGATTTTTGTCTCTGCAGCGGTGTTGCCAGTACAGCCAGTCAGGCCAATATCAAAAGTCGCCTGGCCTGCGGTATCGCCACTGGCGGCCAGTTCAGTGCTGCTAACGGTAGGCAGTAGTACAACGGGTGAAGTTTGATTGCCATTGATAGCGACGGAACAGGTTTCGTCACTCACTTCGCCCTGGAAACTAATGGTATTATCTGAAGCTGCCATCGCGTTTGCGGAAAGCAGCAAAGAACCTGTCAGGATTGCTAAAATATTTTTCTTAAACATATAAATCTATCCTATATTAAGATAATGTATATAATTCCCTTGTTGCATGATGCCTGACTCATAATAATTGCTAGAGCTGGAGCTAGATAAAGGTTGATGTTTGCGATCTTTCCTTCATGTTTCTCGCGGCAGGTATTCATGTAGATTGAATAATATTGTCGAATGAATTTATTGTAAATATTAAATATCACTTTCTTATTATTTATATTTTTGTTTTGATGGTTAATTTTCATTTTCTGATTTTATTTATTAATTTTTATTGATTAATTTAGTAGGTGAATATTTATGTGACCATCTAACGAGTGGAGCGTTTGGCTATTCTGCTTGCGATATTATTGCGCTACTTGAGAATGGTTGATATTTGTATTTTTAGGCAAATATCTGATTCGTTTGATATTATTTTTTCGCACAAAAGAGGGGAGTAACGTGATACCCCCAACGTTCTGGACGTGAGAGATTCATTACGAACCAGCAGAATATATTGATCATGGTTACAGTGTAAATTAAGTTGTTGCAGACTCTGAAGGACATCTTTTTTAAAACTAGATAGTGTCGCCAGATCGGCTGCATTTTCTGCAATCCGTACTGCGCAGGTTCTTGCTGAACCTATTAATAATTCATCCTGGTGATGTGAGCTATTGAAAAATAGAAATGTGATTAATAATATTAGCGATATGGATACACAACATGCGGCGAAGATACATGTCCACAACCCCGGCGCAAAATGTTGCCTATGATACTGTGATAGTTTTACTGTTGGACAATCGGATATGATTGCTGATGTATTGGCAATCGGAGAGGCATGATCAACAAGTTCTTCAACAACAATTTGCTTGTTTAGCATAAATCCCACTTTCGGGACGGTAATAATAATTTCTTCGTTCTGATTAAAATGGCGTAGTATTCGGCGTAATTTACTAATACATTGATTAAGATTGTTATTGCTGGAAACCATACCAAAGTCATCCCAAACTTTTTTGAATAATACTTCCCGGCAAACAACCTCCCCGGAATGGGAGAGTAATAAATAAAGAAGTCTCTTGGCAGGGTTCGAAATTTGTATTGGATCGTCAGGAGATTCTTCGGTGAATATTGTGCTGGTGTCGAAATCGAAAACGATATGTTCATTCAGTAAAAATTTCATTAGATAAATCCGTTCTGATGGGAATTGTTTCACCTGCATGAGTTAAGCATTACTTATCCATTTAAAATGGGTGTGGGGTGATCATGAATTCGTTATTTGAATTATTATTTTCTAATTCATTGATTCATGCTCTATCTAGAGGGAAACCTTTCGTTAAATCTTAATTGTTGAAGTATCGTGATTTTGGACGAGGGATGCAATATTTAATGTTCGATATTCGGCATTTAATGCATGAAGTAAAGTGACGATTTTCTTTTAATGTTTTTTAAGGTTCATGATTTTATTGTTTTGCTACTTTTCTTTGATGAATTTTAGCTTAGCGCCTAAGCTTTAGTACTGAGATATGAGGAGTGGTGAAAATTGATGAGCAAAATAAAGATTAAGACAATCGTATCAGGCCTGGTACTCATCAGCTGCTCTTCACTGGCGGCAGAACCGGTGAAGGTGGGCTCGAAAATTGATACAGAAGGGGCGCTGCTCGGCAATATCATTTTGCAGGTGCTGGAAAGTCACGGTGTGAAAACGATCAATAAAGTTCAGCTTGGCACCACGCCGGTGGTTCGCGGAGCGATTACCGCCGGTGAGCTGGATATCTATCCGGAATACACCGGCAACGGGGCTTTCTTCTTTAAAGATGAAAATGATCCGGCGTGGAAAAACGCCAAACAGGGCTATGAAAAAGTTAAGAAGCTGGACGCGGACAAAAACAAGCTGATCTGGCTGACTCCTGCCCCCGCCAATAATACCTGGACTATCGCGGTGCGACAGGAAGTGGCAGAGCAAAATCATCTTACTTCTTTGGCCGATCTTAGCGCCTATCTACAGAAGGGCGGCGACTTCAAACTGGCGGCTTCCGCGGAATTTATCGAGCGCGCCGATGCCCTGCCGGCATTTGAAAAAGCTTACGGATTTAAGCTTAATCAGAATCAGCTGTTGTCGCTGGCGGGCGGCGATACCGCAGTGACGATCAAAGCGGCGGCACAGCAAACCTCCGGCGTTAACGCGGCGATGGCCTATGGTACCGATGGGCCGGTGGCGGCGCTGGGGTTACAAACCCTGAGCGATCCAAAAGGCGTACAGCCCATTTACGCGCCGGCGCCGGTTGTGCGCGACGCGGTGCTGAAGGCGTATCCGCAGATGGCGCAGTGGCTGGAGCCGGTGTTCGCCAGCCTCGATGAAAAAACGTTGCAGAAATTAAACGCGAGTATTGCCGTTGAAGGGCGTGACGCGAAGAGCGTGGCCGCCGATTACCTGCAACAAAAAGGGCTGCTGAAGTAAGGACTGGTGACTATTCGTTGTTATAACCGCGTGGCGCTGCTGCTCACGCTACTGCTATTGGCCGTGGCGGCGCTGCCGTTTGTCACTTATGCCCCTAACCGTCTGCTCTCCGGGGAAGCGCGTTGGCTTTGGACGCAGATGCCGTGGCTGGCGGCGGCGCAGCTGGCGGGGGGGCTGCTGTTATTGCTAATGTGTTGGCTCCCCGGTCGTCTGGCGTTGCTCGGTAGTCTGCTTATTGCCGATTTACTCCTGCCTTTACTAATGTGGGGCGCCGGGCATGTCGCGCTACAACTGGTCCAACAGGGCTCCCCGCTGGCGCGTACTTCTCCCGGTAGCGGATTATGGCTTGCTCTCGCGCTATGCCTGCTGATTGCCAGCGATATTATTCGCCGTTTGACGCCGCGAGCGCTGTGGCGTTGGTTGCTGAATGCGCAGCTTTGGCTGCTACCGTGCCTGCTGCTGTGGCATGGGTCGCTCGACCAACTCTCTTTGCTGAAAGAATATGCTAACCGCGAGGATGTCTTTAATGACGCGCTGCGTCAGCATCTATGGCTATTGTTCGGGACGTTGCTGCCCGGATTGTTATTGGGTTTATCGATAGGCTTTGTCCTCTGGCGACGCCCCAGCTGGCAGGCGCCGGTATTCACCTTCCTTAATGTGATTCAAACTATTCCCTCGGTGGCGCTATTCGGTTTGTTGATTGCGCCGTTGGCCGGGTTGACGCGCCATTTTCCGTGGCTGGGGGATATTGGCATTTCCGGAACCGGTCTGGCGCCGGCGCTGATCGCGCTGGTGCTGTACGCGCTATTGCCGCTGGTGCGTGGGGTGGTGACCGGGCTGCAACAGGTACCGCGCGAGGCGCTGGAAAGCGCGACCGCGATGGGAATGAGCGGCGGACAGCGTTTCCGCCAGGTCCAAATGCCGTTGGCGCTACCGATTCTGCTGCGCAGCTTGCGGGTGGTCAGCGTGCAGACCGTCGGTATGGCGGTGGTGGCGGCGCTGATAGGCGCGGGCGGCTTCGGCGCTTTGGTGTTTCAGGGGCTCCTCAGCAGCGCGCTGGATTTGGTGCTGCTGGGGGTCATTCCGACGATTGCGCTGGCGGTGGTAGTGGACGCCGTGTTTGCGCTATGGGGCGCGTTGCTAAAAGGAGAGGCGCATGATTGAGTTCGACGGGGTGAATAAAGCCTTTGCCGGGCAGCCGGCGGTAAAGGATCTCAACCTGCATCTGTGCGAGGGGGCGTTTTCGGTGTTGATAGGGACGTCCGGCTCCGGAAAATCGACCACTCTGAAGATGATTAATCAACTCGTGGAACAGGATAGCGGAGTGATACGCTTCGCCGGCGAGGATATCCGCCGACAGCCGCTGCTGACGCTACGTCGCCGTATGGGGTACGCCATTCAGTCTATCGGCCTGTTTCCACACTGGACGGTGGCGCAGAATATCGCCACCGTGCCGCAGCTGCAAAAGTGGCCGCGCGGAAAAATTAACGAGCGGATTGATGAACTCATGGCGTTACTTGGCCTGGAACCTCTGCTGCGCGATCGCTACCCGCATCAGCTTTCCGGCGGCCAGCAGCAGCGCGTTGGCGTGGCGCGGGCGCTGGCGGCCAACCCGGAGGTGCTGTTAATGGATGAGCCATTTGGCGCGCTGGATCCGGTCACCCGCGAAGCGTTGCAGCAGGAGATGCTGCGCATTCATCGTCTGTTTGGGCGCACGATCGTGCTCGTCACCCATGATATCGACGAAGCGCTACGCCTGGCGGATCATCTGGTGCTGATGGACGGCGGCGAAGTGGTGCAGCAGGGGGAGCCGTTACAAATGCTGCTGCAGCCGAAAAACGCTTTTGTTGAAACCTTTTTTGGCCGTAGCGAACTGGGCGTTCGGTTGCTCTCGCTACGCGGCGTTGGGGATTACCTGCGCCGGGATGAACGGCTGACGGGCGATGCGCTGAACGTCTCTATGACGTTGCGCGAGGCGCTGTCGCAATTTGTGGCCCACCGTCGCGACGTTTTGCCGGTGGTCGATGAACAGGGCGAAGCGTGTGGTACGTTGCACTTTGCAGACCTGCTACACGATAGGGGCACGACGTGAAGGCGCTTCGCGATCCGCTGCTGTGGCTGGTGGCGCTGTTTATCGCGCTGCTGCTGGCATTGCCCCACAGCGCGCCGCTGTTTAGCTGGCTGTTTCCGGAGCTGCCGCGCCCGGTGTATCAGCAGGAGAGTTTTCTGGCGCTGACGCTGGCCCACTTTTGGCTGGTGGCGCTCTCCAGTATTGCCGCGACGGTTATCGGCGTGGGGGCGGGGGTTCTCGTCACCCGACCCGCCGGACGAGAGTTTCGCCCACTGGTGGAAACCATCGCCGCCATGGGACAGACATTTCCGCCGGTAGCGGTACTGGCGATCGCGGTGCCGGTGATGGGGTTCGGCTGGCAGCCAGCGCTTATTGCGCTGGCGCTATACGGAATATTGCCCGTGCTGCAGGGAACGCTGGCTGGATTAAGTTCGATATCGCCTGGGGTATTGAATATTGCCGAGGGGATGGGGATGAGCGGTTGGCAGCGGTTGTGTAAGGTGGAGCTGCCGCTGGCGGCGCCGGTAATGCTGGCCGGGATCCGCACCTCGACCATCGTCAATATTGGTACGGCAACCATTGCCTCAACGGTGGGCGCCAACACGCTCGGCACGCCGATAATTATCGGCCTCAGCGGTTTTAATACCGCTTATGTGCTGCAGGGGGCGCTGCTGGTGGCGCTCGCCGCGATCATTATCGACCGCTTTTTTGAACGGCTGAACCAGTGGATCAGCCGACACCACCGCGAACAATAAACGAGTAACCCGCCAGCATGACGCCGCCGATCCCGCCAATGGCCATGCATAAGAAGAGGGTAATGACCGCGATTTTCGCAGGCTTCATGATAGGCTCCTTTTGTTAACGGTGGGATTATACGGTGAAGCGCAGGTGTTAATGAAACATTAATTGCTATTTAGCCAGATCAGATTTTCCCGCTGTTCCCATTCGCGGAGCTGTGCTGCCTGCGGGCTACCCGGCGGCGCGGGGCACCACACCAGCAGGGTACTGTCGGGAAATAGCTGCGGGCGGATCTGATTAAGCGAATGCGCGACAATATCCACCCGCCAGCCCTGCTCGCAGGCGATCCACCCTTCCAGCCACAATTGAGTGGTGTCATCGGTATTCCAACCCACCACCACCGCGTGATGACCGGGGCGCTTCCAGGCGTGGGCGAGACATTGGGCGATGTGGTTGATTAAGATACCATCGAGCAGGCTACGCAGCGCCAGTAAAGTCGGCTGAGGGCTTAGCAGGCGGTGACGAAGCGGATTAAGCAGATGATGTACCAGCATCTGTGCGCTATAGCTGTGGCTGCGCTCTTTGAGCCATAGCCGCACCCGTTGGTAATGACCTTCCTGCAGAAAACCGAGCAAAATTTCCTGCTGTTCGCGCCAGCCGTCTTCGACATCCGCTTCGCGATCGGGCAGCAGATTTTTTACCTTACCGACCTGAACGCCGGCATCAATCCAGCGCTTAATTTCGCGGATGCGATCGATTTCACTGTCATTGAATAAACGATGGCCGCCATCGGTGCGTTGCGGCTTGATAAGTTCATAACGTCGCTGCCAGGCTCGCAGCGTCACGGGGTTGATATCACAAAGCTGAGCCACTTCGCCTATCGTATACAGCGCCATTTTCCCCTCCCGCCGTGTTCTCCTCATTTAACTGTAGAAGGGGTTTATCAATTGTTCATTTTTTGCACTTTACGGCGACGGCGAGACGGTGAGAAGTGTGATCGTCACCATGATTTATCATTTTCTTGTATCGCTTCAAAGAAAGTTATAAGCGGTCAGTGTATGTTACGCGCTTTCAAAGGTTGTGTGGTTGGCGGGTATGTACGAGTTCGATCTGGTATTGCTGCTGCTCCAGCAGATGTGCGTGTTTCTGGTCATCGCCTGGCTGATGAGTAAAACGCGGCTGTTCATCCCCCTGATGCAGGTCACCGTGCGTCTGCCGCATAAGTTGCTGTGCTATGTCACCTTCTCGATTTTTTGCATTATGGGGACCTATTTCGGTCTACATATCGAAGACTCTATTGCTAATACACGCGCTATTGGCGCAGTGATGGGCGGCCTGCTCGGCGGCCCGGTGGTCGGCGGTCTGGTGGGGCTGACCGGAGGCCTGCATCGCTATTCGCTGGGCGGAATGACGGCGCTAAGCTGTATGGTGTCGACCATAGTTGAAGGGCTGCTCGGTGGCCTGGTGCACAGCATTCTGATTAAACGCGGACGTCCGGATAAAGTTTTCAGCCCGCTCACCGCCGGGGCGATAACCTTTTTCGCTGAACTGGTACAGATGCTGATAATCCTGCTGATTGCGCGGCCATTCCAGGATGCGCTGCACCTGGTGCAGAGTATTGCCGCGCCAATGATGGTTACCAATACCGTCGGCGCCGCGCTGTTTATGCGTATCCTGCTGGATAAACGGGCGATGTTTGAGAAATACACTTCGGCTTTTTCCGCCACCGCGCTAAAGGTGGCAGCCTCCACCGAGGGGATCCTGCGCCAGGGATTCAACGAAGAGAACAGTATGAAGGTCGCTCAGGTGCTGATTCAGGAACTTGATATCGGCGCCGTGGCGATTACCGACCGTGACAGGCTGCTGGCGTTTACCGGTATCGGCGACGATCATCATCTACCAGGTAAACCTATCTCCTCTTCCTATACACAAAAGGCGATTGATACCGGCGAAGTGGTTTATGCCGACGGCAACGAGGTGCCATACCGCTGCTCAATTCATCCTGGCTGTAAACTGGGCTCGACGCTGGTCATTCCGCTGCGCGGTGAGAATCAACGGGTCATTGGCACCATCAAGCTGTATGAAGCGAAAAACCGCCTGTTTAGCTCGATTAACCGCACGTTGGGGGAGGGGATAGCGCAACTGCTGTCGGCGCAGATCCTCGCTGGCCAGTATGAACGGCAGAAAGCGTTGCTGACCCAGTCGGAAATTAAGCTGCTACACGCCCAGGTCAACCCGCACTTTCTGTTTAATGCCCTTAACACCCTTAAGGCGGTGATCCGCCGCGATAGCGATCAGGCCGGACAGCTGGTGCAGTATCTATCGACCTTCTTTCGCAAAAATCTGAAGCGACCAACGGAGATCGTCACCCTGGCGGACGAAATTGAACATGTGAATGCCTATCTGCAAATTGAGAAGGCGCGATTCCAGGATAATTTGCAGATACGCATGCAGGTGCCTGCGTCGCTTGAGCACCTGCAACTACCGGCATTTACGTTACAGCCGATAGTTGAAAACGCAATCAAGCACGGCACTTCTCAGCATCTTGGCGTAGGCGAAATTACCATTCGCGCCAGTCAGCATGAGCGTTGGCTACAGCTGGACGTGGAAGACAATGCCGGGCTGTATCGGGATAACCCTAATGCCAGCGGGCTTGGGATGAGTCTGGTGGACAGACGACTGCGCACGCGCTTCGGCGCCGACTGCGGAATTAGCGTCACTTGCGAAGCGGAACAATATACCCGCATCACGCTGCGACTGCCTGTGGAGGAGAATGCATGCTAAAAGTTTTAATCGTCGATGATGAGCCGCTGGCGCGGGAAAATCTGCGCATCCTGCTGGAGGCGCAAAGCGATATTGATATCGTCGGCGAATGCGGCAACGCCGTCGAGGCGATTGGCGCAGTGCATAAGCTGCGCCCGGACGTGCTGTTTCTGGATATTCAAATGCCGCGTATCAGTGGGCTGGAGATGGTTGGCATGCTCGATCCAGAACATCGCCCCTATATCGTCTTTTTAACGGCCTTCGATGAGTATGCGGTGAAGGCCTTTGAAGAGCACGCCTTCGATTATCTGCTCAAGCCTATCGAAAACGCCCGGCTGGAGAAAACCCTGAGTCGCCTGCGCCACGAGCGCAGCCTGCAGGATGTATCACTGTTGGATGATGCCCAGCAGGCGCTGAAGTATATTCCCTGTACCGGCCACAGCCGCATCTGGCTGCTGCAGATGGAAGATGTGGCTTTTGTGAGTAGCCGAATGAGCGGGATTTACGTCACCGATAGTGAAGGCAAAGAAGGGTTTACCGAACTGACTTTGCGTACGCTGGAAAGCCGTACGCCGCTGTTGCGCTGCCACCGTCAATATCTCGTTAACATGGCGCATTTGAAGGAGATCCGCCTTGAGGAGAATGGGCAGGCGGAATTGTTAATGCGCGCCGGACAAACGGTGCCGGTCAGCCGCCGCTATCTGAAAAGCCTGAAAGAGGCGATTGGTCTGTAAAAACGCGGAATCATGGTAGACTTAGCGCCAGCATTTTTCATCATGAAGGCATTATGATCAGTAACGATATTTTACGTAGCCTGCGCTACACCCTGAAAACGAATAATAACGGTCTGGTACGCATCTTTGCGCTGGCGGATGCGCCGGTGAGTGCGGAACAACTGGTACCCTGGCTGAAAAAAGAAGACGAAGAAGGGTTTGCGCGCTGCCCGGATGTCGTACTGTCGAATTTCCTCAACGGTCTGATTTACGACAAGCGCGGCAAAGATGAGTCAGCGCCGCCGCTGGCGGTTGAGCGCCGGGTGAATAACAATATCGTACTGAAAAAATTGCGTATCGCCTTTTCGCTGAAGACCGATGACATTCTGGCGATCCTGACTCAGCAAAAATTCCGCGTGTCGATGCCGGAAATTACCGCCATGATGCGCGCGCCGGACCACAAAAACTACCGCGAATGCGGCGATCAGTTTTTGCGCTATTTCCTGCGCGGTCTTACCGAGCGCGAGCACGCCAAAGGCTAAGCGCCAGAAGTGACCCGGGCCTGCGCCCGGGCCCTGTCTCTCTTTACTTCTTCACTTCTTTAAAACCCTGCGATTCCAGCAGCTTAGTTGACACGGATAGCGAAACAAACTGCTGTGAGCAGTCGGTGAACATCGAGCCCGGCAGTTTGCACAGCTCGCTGATTTTCGCTTTGCTGAAATCCACGGTCAGATGCTCAAGCGCGTAGGAATCTTTATAGTCGATGGTCTGCTCAACGCCCTGTAGATTACGATACACGCTGCTAATCGGCTCAATAATGGCCCGCGCCTGTTCTTTATTTTCGGCGCCGATCGATTTATAGGGAATGGTGTTGTCGGCATCCTGACGCAGTACTTTGTCGCCGTCATAGTGGTAGGTAAAGCTGAGTTCGACGCCGTTAGTATTCAGCGCAAAGGTTTTACTCTCTTCTTTTTTATTATCGCAGCCGGCGAGCGCCGCCAGCAGAACGGATACGGCCAGCACACCAGCCATCTTGCGGTTAAATTTCATCACGATTCCCTATGTTGAGTTACGCTGTGCCCCCAATGCGACGGCTATTAATAATATAGCTAGCGCAACGATCATATTATGACCTTTTTTTTATTAATCGAGTATTAGCGCCAGTTGTTCGCTTAGGTGAATTAGCGCATTAAGCGTTGCGCTAGTAGTTGCCGTGCCGTTCTCAATCAACTGACGGTACAGTCGGGACAACTGATGAAAGCCGTTTTTCGCCAGCTCGTCGCTCAGTATTTGCGCCTCGCGAAACAAACTTTGCTGCTGATAGCGCAGGCCGTTATGCAGGATCTGAACAAGCAGCGCCTGGCCGCGCAGCAAAAGGCTTTGCGCCCCCGCCGGGGAAGGCCGGATGTTGGCTGACGGTAACGAGCCGATGGCGTCCGCCTCAATGTCCAGTACCCAAGCGCGAGTACGGGTGATCATCGTCAGCGGTTCCAGCGTTAATGTGCCGCCGTCCATGGTGACCAACCCGGAAACCATACAAACGGGATCTTCCTGCTGCCGCAGTAGAGAGGCCATGCGTTCGATGGCAAAAGGCGCGGTGGCGGAGGCCCGTAGCGACAGCTGCAGGATATCATCGTCGCCATCGCCGCTTTGTAGCCGCGCATCCAGCGTTTGCCGCGAAGCGTCCCAGCCCAGCGCGAGACATTTTCCGACCGGCAAAACGAACAAATTATCCACCTGGGTGAGCGGGCGGACGCAGGCGGGTGGGCGCTCTTGCAGATGTTTACGTAGTGCGCTGGCTCCCGGCTGGCGCAGCGGCGGCACGAGTTGATCCCATGCCTCCGCCGTCAGCGGAATGTTGCTGTTAAGACGCTGGCTACTACCGAGCAACAGTTCGCCATTGGCGGTACGGCGCGCCGATTGCGAGATGATTTGCCCGCCTGCCAGCGCGCCAACTTGAAAACTGAATATCCGCCGTTGCCAGATGGGGGGCTGCTCGTTCTCCGCCAGCGGCCAGCTTCGTGACAGCTGCAGGATGTTGCCGGTATCCGGGTCGCAGTACCAAATCCGTAGCCCGTACCGTTGGTTATCCAGCCAGCTGCGCATGCCTAATGAAACCAGCCGCAGGTAGTCAAGCTGGGCCTCGCCAGCAATACCTGAACCAACGATATTACGCCATGGTAATGGCGGAATGATGTTATCCCGATCGAGCTGCGCCATCCAGCCCGCACTTTGTATACGACCGTCGAGCGCTGCCAGTTGCGCCAGTATCGATGCCGGATGGTAGTCGCTGGCCCGCTGTTGAAAGGCTTCGACGCCACGACGCAGCTGCGCCACCGCGCTTTCCACCCAGCGCCAGTCGGCGCTTTGCGCTGCTTTATGCGCCCGGATAAATGCGGCTTCGTAGTTGATAGAGGGCTGGCTGAGGCCGCCTTGCCAGAGAGCATCAATCAGTTGCTGTAGCGCCACCCGGCAGGTTTCCCCCTGCGGCGTGGCGAATGGTCCGCCGTCAGGTAGCGATTCCTTACCCCGTGATTGCCACATCAGATGGTGAAAACCCGGCTGTCGTGATTCGGCATCGGCAAAGGCCTGTACCGCCAGCGCGACGTGTTCGCACATCGTGCCTTCCACGCAGTCGCAACGAGCAAAACGCAGGCTGCTGCGGGAATAGAAGCGGATGTCGCTCATGGGTAATTTAGCTGCTGGCGGTTCGCCGGGTCTGCAGAACAGTTCTACCGCCAATCCCTGAGCCGCCAGCAGTTGCGCGCGCCTGCGGGTGGCCACCGGCAGCGTAGCGAGTTCAGGTAGCCACAGCGAAGGGCTCCAGCGCTGTGCGCCTTCTGCTGCGCCTGCGCTGGCGTTAGCGCGCTGGTAGCTTAATACCAGCATCACCCGATGGCGACACATACCGGTGGCGCCGCAGCTACAGTTGGCTTCTTTAAGCGACTGTCCTTGAGTCAGTTGAGTGCGGACACCGTCGCTAAAACAGGCCGTAAGCGTGCCGTCTGTATGCTGTGTCAATTCAGGAACATTTCCGGCATCCAGTTCTTTAAGGCTTCGCTTAACGAAGCCGGCGTTGCTAAGCGCGGTCAGCGCCTGTGGGGTGAGTTCAAGTAATTCAGCGCGTACCTGAGTCATGATTGTAGATTCTCCGCCAGCCACGCCGCCAGTTCACCTGGCGTCATGACGGCAATCCTCGCCCCGACGTCCACTAGCGCCTGGGCGGTATCACGGTCGTAGGATGGGGAAGCATGACTATCGAGCGCCGCCAGTCCCAGCACTTTGCAACCATCTTTCACGCACTGTTTCACCAGGCCAACGAGCTGCGAACGGGCGCCTCCCTCGAAGAAATCGCTTACCAGGACAATGACGCTTTTTGCCGGATGCTCGATGAGCTGGCGTGCGTACTCCATGGCGCGAGCAATATTAGTGCCGCCGCCGAGCTGGACCTTCATCAACAGTTCTACCGGGTCGGCTACATCGGCGGTAAGGTCTACTACATTGGTATCAAAGGCCACCAGATGGGTGCGAATCCCCGGCAGTTGCCACAGACAGGCGGCCATTACCGCAGAATGAATCACCGAATCAATCATCGATCCGCTTTGATCCACCAACAGGATGAGTTGCCAGCGTTCGCTGTATCGTTTAATGCGGCTGATAAAGCGCGGTGATTCGATATACAACTTGCCGTGTTGCGGATCCCAATGTTTGAGATTGGCGCGCAGCGTGTTTTTAAAATCAAAGTTTCGCGCCAGCGGTTGCCGTGAAGGGCGGCGGCGATCGCGGCTCCCGGAAAATGCCTGACGAACCTCTTTCGCCAGCCGGGCCATAATTTGCTCAACGACCTGACGTACCAGTTGGCGAGCAACATGCAGCACATCAGGATTCATCAGATGCCTGGTGTGTAATACTGCGCGTAGCAGGCTTTCGGAAGGGGTAATATGCCGCAGTACATCCAGATTGGTCACGACATCGTCAATGCCGTAGCGCAATACGGCATCGCTTTCCAGACGCTCGATGACCTGCTGCGGAAAGAGGGTATGGACGGCGTTGATCCACTCCGGCGTGGTCAGGCTTGAGCCATTCAGAGTACCACAGCGTTCGCCGCGCGCCAGTCGCTGCGGGTCGCGACCGTATAGCCACTCAAGCGCGTGGTCAATCTGGCGCGCCTGCTCGTTCAGGCCGCCAAGGCTGTTTTCGGCGGCCTCGCCCAGCACCAGCCGCCAGCGCTGTAGTTCGGTGGTGGTCAGTAAGTCGGTAAGTCGGTCCATCAATATATTCCCCAGTGTTTAAGCGTTTCGCGCGCCCGCTGCTCTTGTTGTTGGTGGCGGGCTATGCATTCCGGCGAACGGCTTAGCGTTTGCAGCGCCTGGGCTGGCAGCGCTGACAGGTGATAGTGATCGAGCACTTGCTGCGCCAGCGCGCCGCGTTCACGAGGAGGCAGCCAGGCCATCGCGGCGCGAAGATCGGGCAGGGCGATAATGAATTCGTCCTCGGCAAGCCGCGCTAATAGCGCGCTGAAGCCGGCGACAAAAACAGGCTGACAGGCTAACTGGTGGCGCGCTAACGCCAGCATGCCTTGCAGCATTTCTCCCAGTCGCAGTGGGGAGAGTTGCGACAGCAGATCCAGCGCCGTCTGCGCGCTGGCGCAGGGGTGTTCAAGCCGGATGAGCGCGCCCAGCGCCGCGCCGCGGTCAATGGGGGCTGCATCTACGTCGGCAAGACGCCGCTGGAGCAGCGCGAGCGCGGCGTCGAATGCCGGGCCTGTAAGCACGGTAGCGCAGTGCCGATCGCGAAGAATATGTCCCAGGGTCTGCCAGCTATGGAGATGGGCATAGAATTGCGCCTCATCGGGCTGATAATTGGTTTCGCAGAGCCACAGCGCGCGGTCCAGCGCCGCGCTGAGCGTGGCTTGCAGTACCGCAGAGCCTTGCATGCCGCTGGCCTTATCCAGTCGCCACAAGGCGTATAATATTTCCAGCGCCGGGCCCATTTCGGCGAAGTCGCTCTCTTCGGCAATTAATACGGCGAGTTGTTCGAGTAGCTGATGGCTGAAGGCGGAAAGCCCCGCTAGCGCCGCCTGGTTCAGGCAATCAGCGAGGCCGCGAATGCCAACCGATGTCAGCATTTTTGCTTCCAGACAATGACGGGCGGCTTCCATCAGGGTGGCGCCAAAGCGGGCGGCCTCAATCAGTGCCACATGCTGTTCAAGCGGCTGGGTCAGCGACCAGCTTTCCGCGCCGTCGCCGGATAATGAAGTAGAGTTACCTTGCAGAAGGTGAATGCCGGGAATATTCAGAACAGTAAGACGGTGCAGTACCTGGCTTTGCGTCAGACCGAAGTGTTCATGACGGTCAAGATGCAGCTGGCCGGGCAGGGGAATGGCAAGGCGGGCCAGTTCCCGACTGACATCCTGCGGTAAAGGCGGTTGTGGCGTATCCGGCGCCAACTGGCCAAATCCGCTACCCGCCAGCGTATCGACAATGGTCAGCAGCAGCGGATCGGTATCGGGGTGAATCACCCCGCGGTAACTCCACGGGAGCGGGGCGTTTAGCGCCTCTTTGATCAAGGTACCTGCAAGCGCATCCAGCCAGTCGCTGCGCAGCGGCAGACGATGACCACGTAGCTGCGCCAGCGCCATTGCACGTAGATGCGCCGCCGCCATATCAGCGGTGGAGGCTGGCAGGCGTCGCTGGCGGAGATTGCCAAGTATGGTTTGTAGCAGCTTTTCTCCGGCTTGCCGCAATCCTAATCCCCAGCACCAGCCTTGCCACACCGGAGCAGGCATACCGGAAAGGTATCCGGTTAAAGCATCAAGGCGCTTCTCGCTGTAGGGCGTGAGATAACAACCGGTGACGGCATTGACGAGAGGCGCCGGCAGCACGGGCTCCTGCGCCTGCGTCGGGCACCCGCGCCAGCCTGCGGCCAGCGCCGGGGCATGCCAACCGCCGCAAATTACCATGACCGGCCCGTCGTTTTGTTGCATCGCCCACGCCAGCCAGCGTGCCATATAAGCTTCACGCTGACGGCTGTTCTCCCCGCCCGGTTCGTCGCCGCGCAGACGGGAAAAATAGTGTTCCAGCGCTGGCGCCAGCGAAGCTTGCTGGGACTCATCTTCGAACAGATGATCCCATAGCGCGTCGCTGTTCTCCATGCCGCAGGCCTCCTGCAGACGCCGCCGATCCCCGCTTAGTCGGGCGGTCGAGCCATCATGGTCATCAGCCGTTTGCGCCCAAAGCGGCAGATCGATAAAACGGATGTGCGCCCCAATGGCCTTCGCCGCTTGCAGCGCCTGCCATTCGGGAGAAAAGTCGGCGAAAGGCACCCAAGCACCGCCTCCCGACGTAGGATCGTCAGCGATCTGGTAGTAGCTATAGATAGCCACAGGTAGCCGATGAGGGAGAAAAAGTTCTTCTATGCGGCTGTTGAAATCCGCGGGGCCCTCTATCAGGACATAGCGTGGGCGCACAGCGGTAATCTGCTCTTTGACCAGCCTTGCGCAGGCCGGGCTGTGGTGGCGAATACCGATGATTAACGGCTGCTCAGACATAGCGCTCCCTCAAGGCAGACGATGACGTGCCTGATAATAGGCCTGCCAGTGGGCTTCTTTATGCCTACCCACGCGTTGTTCAAAATAGCGGCGCAGACGGGCGCGGTCATCTTCGTTGTCTTTGACGATAGTGCCGGCAATGCAGTCCACCAGGTCAGATGGCTCGCCAGCGCGGCTGGCAAGAAACCAGGCCCGTACTCCAACGGCATGGGCGACGTTGACCGCTTCTGCGGTGGACATTATGGCGCTGAGGGTGTCCATGGAGGTCTTCTTGTCGCCGTCGGCGCGCAGGTCGCGGAAAGTCTGCACCAGCAGTTCCAGCACGGCATCAGGGACCTTATGCGGAATGCCGCTGTGCGCCAACAGGCGAGCAGAGGCGTTGGCCACCAGCTCCAGCTCTTGCTGAAAATCCATAATCGGGAAGACGGTTTCGAAGTCGAATCGGCGTTTTAGCGCCGCGCTCATTTCATTGACCCCGCGGTCGCGGGTGTTGGCGGTGGCGATAATATTAAAACCGGCGCGGGCATAGAGTTGGCTATCGTCACCGGTCAACTCCGGTATTGCCATGACGCGGTCGGAAAGCATGCCTAACAGGCAATCCTGCACCTCCAGCGGTGTACGGGTGATCTCTTCGAAGCGGACAATTTTACCGTCGCGCATGCCCTGGTAAAGCGGAGCCGGAACCAGGGCATGTGTTGATGGCCCCTGGTTTATCAGCAGCGCGTAGTTCCATGCGTACTTGATTTGATCCTCTGTTACCGATGCCCCACCCTGAATAGTTAACCCGGCATCGCCGCAGATGGCGGTAGCCAATAGCTCCGAGATCAGCGATTTTGCTGTCCCCGGCTCGCCGACCAGCATCAGGCCGCGTCCGGTAGCGAGCGTCACCAGCATGCGTTCAACGGCCGCGGGACTGATAACCACTTTACGGCTGATGTCGCGCTTCCGATCGCCGAGAATAAACGTCCTTGCGGCCGGCAGGCTGAGCTGCCAACCGGGCGGGCAGGGGAGACTATCATCCTGTTTCAACCGCGCCAATTCATTGGCATACAGCACTGCGGCCGGCGGACGCTGAAGATGTTTGTCCTGTTGTGTCATCGTTTCTTCCTTAAAGAGACAGCGGTAAGAGGTTAAACCTCATTTATATCCAGCAAATAGCGCCAAGGCCCGCATGAAATGGGTCGAATAATGCTGCTGAACGACCCATCGTATGAGTAGAATTAGCGGGAAATCATCGCCACTGCGCTTAGCGCTTCGCTGAGATCCTGAGGAGCGAGTCGTGAGAACGCAACGGGCTGTTCGCCCTCATAGAGCGTGATAGCGCCAAACTGCTGTCAATGTTGTAGTGCGCAAACCCCGGCGTGATTTCCAGCATCAAACGATACCGGGCTGCGTCGTAACAGAAATAGTTTTCGCTATCCTGCCACCAGCCGCGGCTACGGATCCCTAATAACTGTCCGCAGGTCGTCGATTTTCCCTGCCAGCGCGTGAGTTTGCTTTGCGTAGTTTCTTCCGCTTGCAGCGATACGGTGTGGCGCGTCAGCTGGCGAAAACAATCCTTGTTTTACTCAAATAACCCGTCGATGTCGTTAATCAACTCACTGATGGTGACGTTGTCCAGTACCGAAAACGTAGCTTGCCCTGTGCCGTGACTTTCCCATTCGCAATGGTGCGCATTTTCATCACAAAGCCATATTTTGGTTATCAGCTGCTCGGCACTGAGTTCGTCAGGCTGCATGCCGACGGCAAAACCTTTGTCGATCTCCATCACTAGCGTCCATTCCCCCAGGGGCTTGAGCATCCAGCCAATCCAGCCCGAATCCTGCGGATCGCCGCGCAACCAGCCTTTGTTTGCCAGCCCCATTACCCGGCCGCTTGGACATTTTCGCTCTGTCCAGCGGGTCAGTTCGCAGGACTCCAGTTCTGCAGTTGTCAGCGTGTAACAGTTGCGATCGAGCTGACGGAACGGCGGTAGCAGCTCATAATCGACGAACAGCTGACTGAAGGCGGCAGCGTCTTCCTGCGATATTTCCAGCGCATGCGGAAGCCCAACACGAATATCGCCTTCTGGCAGCGTGAAGAGGTCATCGTCAGCGTTGCTGTAGCTGCTGTCTTCCGCTACGCGGAAACAGACCAGCAGGACATTCTCCGCGCTGTAGACGCCCCATACGAGCCGACGAGTGAGATGGCGAACCAGCGGATGATTGACCAGAAACTGATGAAAGTTTTCCGGCATCCAGCGGCGGCGCTGACACATAGCGGATTCCATCCGCGCAATTTGCTGGGCGGCAACGGTGCGGGCGTCTTTTTTCAGGGCTTTGTAGCGATTTACGGCGTCAGTAGAAAGCTCGCTATCATCGCTCTTATTCGGTTTTGGCAGATCTTTTAGACGGCTGCCGTTTTCATCTCGTACGTACGGCCGGAGTGCTTCATCAAAGTTAATGATGAAGCGGCGCGGACCGAAATCGAGAGCTAGCGTTCCATCCTCGCCCAATCCTGGATCTGGCGCGAGGCGGTCTTCCAGCTCGTTCACGGTCAGCCCACGGCTATCCGCTATCTCAGCTATTTTCGTGCGGGCGCGTTCCTGTAAGGCCTTGAACTTCAGCTTTTGGGCGATGCCGTTTAGCTGCATCAGGGCGATGTCTGTCCCGATAGCGGCGAGAATATCCAGACCTATCGTTGCGCGTTTATGTTGGGATTCGCCCGGCCAGATGCGGATTAGCGGCGTCAATGCGCGGGCAGTATCGTCGTTGCCCAGCAAACCCAGGGCGCTAAAAGCCCAACTCTCTTTCGATGGCGCGCCGGTGGTTTGCCAGGCGCTGAACAGATCCCAGGCGAAGGCGGCGAGAGATTCGGGGGTGCAGAGTTCTTTTACCTGCTGCAGGCCTGGATAAATGCCTTCTTCTGTCGGGAAACGCAGCATTTCGCCAAGGGTTTTTAAAGCTGCATCCGGCAGAGCCTGGCCATTTTCCCGCAGCAGCGGCCGTGACCACAACGCAGGCTGGTAAAACGACGGGAGGGCCGGAATTTTGGTTGGGTGGTTATCCAGCGGATCGATCGCGAGTAGAGCGCTCACCGCTTGAGTCACTTCCGGCAGGTGATAGCGTTGCGCTATCTGTTCAAGCAGCGACTGGTGGCCGTTGTCCACCAGCATACGAATGGCCAGACGGGCGCTATCCTGTGCTTCACACGCTTTCCCAAGGGCCGCGGGCAGTAGCCCGGTGATGGCATGTTCTGGATAGGTCAGGAGCCACTCGCGCGCGTCTTCACGCAGGGTTTTAAGCTTGTTAAAAGCGCGGGCTATTATCGGCGCCAACTCGCTGGCGGCAAACCAGATGGCGACCGGTAAATTCTCGTGAGGAAAGCGGGACAAGGCGTTAATAAAACCCGGCAGCCCGGCAAGCCGCAGGTATTCCATAACGTGGTCAGCACCCGTATGCGGTTCTTTGCTCAGGATATTCCAGGCCTGAGCTGCCTTTGCAACAGGCAATGCGGTGAGTAAATAAACGTTCCATTCCCCATGATAAGGAGAGTGATAATCTTTGAATTCAGCGATAAGCGTAGGGTAATCCTGCTGCCGCCATGCTTCCACCACCCGCGATGAGGCATTTTCATAGCGTTTATCTTGTCGGATCCAGCTCCTGAAACCCAGGTGCGTAAGATACGCTTTTTCATCCACCTTTTCGTCCATCTCTTCCTGATACGAGAGCCAGTTATATTGCAAAAGAAGCGCTTTGCTCTCCTCTTCCGTCAGCATACATAAGGGGGCTAAAGCAAGCGGTGTTAAGCTCAGTTGGGGAATCGGTGACTTTTTCTTTTTCACCGCCCACGGCGGGGAAACCAGTATCGGTGGTAGCTTGTCGTTATTGGCGCACTCGGTATCATCAGCCAGCCATGGACGAGGGGCATCAACAGGCGCGGGCGGTGGAACGACGGCTTGCTCTACAGAGTCAGCAAGCAGTTCGACTGTGACGGGGGGTAAAGCTGAGGTATCAGCAATGTAGCCTTTACGGGTTTTTTCATTTATCAGTTTCTGCCCGGCTTTGCTGGCCGCTGCCGCATCGGAAAACGTCTTAATCTGGCGTTGACCGTTAGTGCCGACCTTACCCCAGCGCAGATGCAGTTCATTTTCTTGCTGTTCGATTGCCCAAAATTTGTGTGATTTTTCGTCTTGATAGATAAAAGTGTTCATTAGCATCCCTGTTTATTTATCCAGTTTTTAGATGCTAACAGTTATTGTCGTATCTGGAGAGAAAAGACGAGGCTAAGGGAGCATTTTCGGAATTCATAAAAAAAGCGCTGCCGGAGCAGCGCTTTTGCGAGGTTTATTTAACCTGTTGACCCGGCTGTGCGCCGCTGTCAGGGCTTAACAGGAAGATATCTTTCCCGCCGGGGCCGGCGGCCATCACCATCCCTTCGGAGATGCCGAAGCGCATTTTACGCGGCGCCAGGTTAGCGACCATCACCGTCAGGCGGCCAATCAGCGCCTGCGGATCCGGGTAGGCGGAGCGGATGCCGGAGAAGACGTTACGCTTCTCGCCGCCGAGATCCAGCGTCAGGCGCAGCAGCTTATCGGAACCGTCGACGAACTCGGCGTTTTCAATCAGCGCGATACGCATATCCACCTTGGCGAAATCGTCAAAGGCGATAGTTTCCTGGATCGGATCATCGGCCAGCGGGCCAGTCACCGGCGCGGCGGCGGCTTTCACTTCTTCTTTAGAGGCTTCCACCAGCGCTTCGACCTGTTTCATCTCAATGCGGTTGTACAGCGCTTTGAAGGCGTTAACCTTGTGCGCCAGCAGCGGCTGCTGGATGGCGTCCCAGCTCAGCTCGGTGTTGAGGAATGCTTCAGCGCGCGCGCTCAGCCCCGGCAGAACCGGCTTCAGCCAGGTCATCAGCACGCGGAACATGTTCAGCCCCATGGTGCAGATTGCCTGCAGATCGGCGTCGCGGCCTTCCTGTTTTGCCACCACCCACGGCGCCTGCTCGTCAACATAGCGGTTAGCGACGTCGGCCAGCGCCATAATTTCGCGGATGGCTTTACCGAACTCGCGGCTTTCCCACGCTTCGCCGATAGCGGCAGCCGCATCGGTGAAGGTTTTATACAGCGCCGGGTCAGCCAGTTCGGCGGAGAGCATCCCGTCGAAGCGCTTATTGATAAAGCCGGCGTTACGCGAAGCCAGGTTCACCACTTTGTTAACGATATCGGCGTTAACGCGCTGGATAAAGTCTTCCAGGTTCAGGTCGATATCATCAATGCGCGAAGAGAGCTTAGCGGTGTAGTAGTAGCGCAGGCTGTCGGCGTCGAAATGGTTCAGCCAGGTGCTGGCCTTGATAAAGGTACCGCGTGATTTGGACATCTTGGCGCCGTTTACCGTGACATAGCCGTGAACGAACAGGTTGGTCGGCTTACGGAAATTGCTGCCTTCCAGCATGGCCGGCCAGAACAGGCTGTGGAAGTACACGATATCTTTACCGATGAAGTGATACAGCTCGGCACTGGAATCTTTCTTCCAGTATTCATCGAAGCTGGTGGTGTCGCCGCGTTTGTCGCACAGATTCTTAAAGGAACCCATGTAACCGATCGGCGCATCCAGCCAGACGTAGAAGTATTTGCCCGGCGCGTTGGGAATTTCAAAGCCAAAGTACGGCGCGTCACGGGAAATATCCCACTGCTGCAGACCGGATTCGAACCACTCCTGCATTTTGTTCGCCACCTGCTCCTGCAGCGCGCCGCTGCGGGTCCACGCCTGCAGCATTTCGCTAAAGGACGGCAGGTCGAAGAAGAAGTGCTCAGATTCACGCATCACCGGCGTCGCGCCGGATACTACAGATTTCGGATCGATGAGCTCAGTTGGGCTGTAGGTCGCGCCGCAGACTTCGCAGTTATCGCCATACTGGTCCGGAGATTTACACTTCGGACAGGTGCCTTTGACGAAACGGTCAGGCAGGAACATGCCTTTTTCCGGATCGTAGAGCTGAGAGATGGTGCGGTTTTTAATAAAACCGTTTTCTTTCAGACGGGTATAGATAAGCTCCGACAGCTCGCGGTTCTCGTCGCTGTGCGTCGAGTGATAGTTGTCGTAGCTGATATCGAAACCGGCAAAATCGGTCTGATGCTCCTGACTCATCTCGCCAATCATCTGCTCCGGGGTGATGCCAAGCTGCTGCGCTTTCAGCATAATCGGGGTGCCGTGGGCGTCGTCGGCGCAGATGAAGTTGACTTCGTGGCCGCGCATTCGCTGGTAACGGACCCAGACATCAGCCTGGATGTGCTCCAGCATGTGGCCGAGGTGGATAGAGCCGTTGGCGTACGGCAGCGCGCACGTTACCAGAATTTTTTTCGCGACTTGAGTCATAGTGGGCATTACATCTTCTGTTGTAAAAAGGGCTTTTGATGTTACCTGAAAGGCAATAATTTGGTAAGCCCAAAGCTTATTGTGGGGGAATTATTCCCTTTCAGGTAAACTTAACGGACAAGAATCAACTCACAATAACAAAGGAGTCGGGATGAGTTCGCAATCCCAGGCCAAATCCCCCGAACGTCTACGTGCGATGGTCGCCGGGACTCTGGCTAATTTCCAGCACCCAACCCTGAAACATAACCTCACCACGCTAAAGGCGCTGCACCATGTCGCCTGGCTTGACGATACCGTGCATATCGAGATCCAAATGCCGTTCGTCTGGACCCGCGCGTTTGAGGCGTTGAAGGAGCAATGCAGCGCCGAGCTGCTGCGTATCACCGGCGCGAAAGCCATCGACTGGAAGCTCTCTCACAGTATCGCCACCCTGAAACGGGTGAAAAACCAGCCGGGCATTAATGGCGTGAAAAACATCATCGCCGTGAGTTCCGGTAAAGGCGGGGTGGGCAAATCCTCTACCGCCGTGAACCTCGCGCTGGCGCTGGCGGCGGAAGGGGCCAAAGTGGGTATCCTCGATGCCGACATCTATGGCCCGTCGATTCCGACCATGCTTGGCGCGGAAGACAGCCGCCCGACATCCCCGGACGGCACCCATATGGCGCCGATCATGAAGTATGGCCTGGCGACTAACTCCATTGGGTATCTGGTGACCGACGACAACGCCATGGTGTGGCGCGGCCCGATGGCCAGTAAGGCGCTGATGCAGATGCTGCAGGAGACGCTGTGGCCGGATCTGGATTACCTGGTACTGGACATGCCGCCGGGAACCGGAGACATCCAGCTGACCCTGGCGCAGAACATTCCGGTAACCGGCGCGGTGGTGGTGACGACGCCGCAGGACATCGCGCTGATCGACGCCAAAAAAGGCATCGTGATGTTTGAGAAAGTAGAAGTGCCGGTCGTAGGCATCGTGGAAAACATGAGCATGCATATTTGCAGCAACTGCGGGCACCACGAACCTATCTTCGGCACTGGCGGCGCCGAGAAGCTGGCGGCGAAGTACCACACTCAGTTGCTAGGCCAGTTACCATTACATATCACGCTGCGTGAAGATCTGGATAAAGGCACGCCGACGGTCATTGCTCGTCCGGAAAGCGAGTTTACCGATATCTACCGCCAGCTGGCGGGACGCGTGGCGGCGCAGATGTACTGGCAGGGCGAAGTTATCCCGAGCGAAATAGCCTTCCGCGCCGTTTAAGGCTGGGTGTAACGCATCAGCCAATAATCTCCGTCAGGAGACGCGCCCTGGGCTTCGAATTTCCAGCCGTGATGCTGGTAGAAGCGCAGGGCGTTTTCATTTCGCGACAGACATTTCAGCGTACCGCTGTGCTTAAATGAGCGCTGAACCTGTTCCAGCAGCAGACTACCGACGCCTTTTCCCTGCCACTGCGGATCCACGAACAGGTTATGCAGGAAGTTGTCGATAACCCACACCGAGGCGAATCCTGCCAGCGTATCGCCGCATTCGGCGACCCATAGCTGCTCGTCTTGTACCACCGCATCAAAATCTTCCAGCCGCCATTGATCGCTGTTAAGCCATGTCCACGAGGCCATACGCGCGTCAAGGAATAGCTGGCGCAGGCGAGGATAGTCGCTGTCATGACCGGGGCGAATGCGCAGTTGCGGCTGCGTCGATGACTTAGCGATGATAGAAAATCTCGCCGTCATACACCTTCAGGATCTTGCCTTCGGTGTCGGTGATCAGGACGTAGTTGCCGCCCATGTAGGTCCAGTGGCTGCCGGCATCCGGCGCAGGCAGGTTACGCTGTTGCCACTGCTTGATGTTGTACTCAGGAGTGAGGTACATCGCCGGCACGGTATCGCCAATATGAAATTGGGTAAAATCAGCGGTGAATTCTTTCATCGCATACTGTTCAATCCCGGAGGCCGGCGCCGCCCAGCTTGCGCTGGCGCTGGCAAGAAGTACGCCCAGAAGCATCATTTTTGTTTTACGCATATTTTCCTCAATATTACCTGGACTCAAAATAGCAGCCTCGTATCATTCCTGAAGCGCTGCTGAAATGGCAAGCACTGGTTTTTTAAAAAGTGTAAGCAAAACACGGCTGAAGTCTTGTGCCGCTTGCGTTGTTGCGCGGTAAATCGCTATTTTGGGAGCATTCTGAAGCTTTGGAGAATTGGCATGTTCAGGCTGGAAGATCTGACCTTATTTGTCCGCGCGGCGGCGTTAGGTAGTTTTAGCGAGGCGGCACGAGAAGCGGGGCAGCAGCCTGCGCAGGTAAGCGCAGCGATCAAACGCCTGGAAACGACGCTTAATATTCGCCTTTTTGCTCGTTCGACCCGTAGCCTGCGCCTGACCCCGGAGGGCGAAACCTGGCTCCCCTATGCCACCCAGATGCTCGATACCCTTCAGGCCGGGCTACAGAAAATTCAGACGCCAGGGGATGAAGTACGCGGCACGCTGCAAATTGCCGTGCCATCCGATCTAGGGCGTAACCTGCTGCTCAAGGTATTTTGCGCTTTTCGCGAACGTCATCCGGCGCTGCGCCTGCGGCTGCACTTTTCCGATCATCTGACCGACGTGTTTAAAGATCCGGTGGATGTCGCTTTTCGCTACGGCTACCACGAAGACGCTTCGTTTATCTCGCTGCCCGTCGCGCCGGAAAACCGTCGGGTGCTGGTGGCTTCACCGCAGTGGATTGCCCGCCACGGTCAAATCAGTAGCCTCGAGGAATTATCCCGGCACAGCGCGCTGTTGTACGTATTACGTGGCCGACCTTTTGACCGCTGGCCGCTGATTTCAGGTAATGAAGTGCATACCGTGGAGATGAACGGCGCGATTATGAGTGATGATGCGGAGGTGATCCGTCGGCTGGCGGTAGCCGGTGAGGGAATCGCTTATAAATCGTTTCTCGATGTCAGCGACGATCTGCGAGAAGGGCGTCTGGTGCGGCTGCTGCCGGACTATCAGGGCGATTTAACGCCGCTGAATATGATTTGTCCGCACCGCAAGCAGCTCTCTGCCGCGGTGCGTTTGTTATATCAAGAGGTGAAATCACATTGTGAAGCGCTTAGTGCTTAACTAAGGTCGCGAAGTAATAGATTAGCGGGATCGCCAGCACCCACAGGCCAATCGGAATTTCACGCCACTTGCCGGCGATCGCTTTGATGACAATGTAAAACAGCAGCCCGCCGGCGATACCGGTGCCGAAGCTGTTGGCGATGAGCGTAATCATCACCATCATTAACACCGGCAGACCGTCGGTGAAGTTTCCCAGATCGACTTTGCGCAGGCCGCTGAACATATTCAGGCCAATCAGAATTAACGCCGGCGCGGTGGCCTCTTTAGGGATCATGAGCGCCACCGGCGTAAACAGCAGCATCAACAGGAACATCACCGCCGCCGCCAGCGCAGTAAGGCCGGTCTTGCCGCCGGCTTCCGCCGCCGCAGATGATTCAATCAGCGCCGTGGCCGCCGGAATACCGACCCACGGGCCCAGCGCGGCGGCAATCGAATCGACCATAAACGGGCGATTAATCTGCGGCATGTTGCCTTCTTCATCCAGCAAACCCGCCTCGCCGCCGACCGCCAGGGTCGTACCCATGGTCGAGAAAAACTCGGACGCGAAAAAGACGAACAGGAACGGCAGGAAGGCGATATTTAATGCCCCCAACAGATCGATTTGCCCGAACACCGGAGCCAGCGAGTGCGGAACGTCAATAAAGCTACCAGGTAGCTTTGTCACGCCGAACGGAATACCCACCAGGGTGGCGAACAGAATGGCCCACAGTATCGCGCCTGGTACTTTACGCGCCTGTAGCGCTATCGCCAGAAACAGGCCGCACAGCGCCACCAGCGCGCCCGGGGCAAGAAAATCACCGAGCATCAGGGCGTTGGTTTTGGCATTCGCCAACACCAGCCCGGCATTGCGAAAGCCAAGAACGGCAACGAATAACCCGATCGAAGCCGTGAGCCCCAGCTTAATTGACTGCGGTACCGAGCGGGTGACCACTTCGCGCAGGCCGAATTGGGTCAACAGGAAGAAGAGGATCCCCGACCAGCAGGCAATCCCGAGGCCAATCTGCCAGCCAATACCTTCGCTGCCCGCCAGCGTCACCCCCACCAGTACCGAGCCGCCAATGCCCGGACCGACGATAAACGGCAGGTTGGCATAAAACGCCATTAATAACGAACCGGCGACAAAGACCAGGATGGTGCCCGTGGTGGTGGCGCCTTTATCCATTCCGCCAATCGCCAGCAGTCCTGGAATGACCACCAGTAAATAGGCGGCGGCGAGAAAGCCGGTGATCCCGGCCAGGCATTCGGTGCGTAGCGAACCGCCCCGTGCGCGAAGCGCAAAGCGGCGCTCCAGCCAGTGGCTACGGGCAGAAGTATGAAGTGTGTTATCGGCCATGCTCAGGCTCCCTGAGGATTATTGTTGTGATGAGTTGGCGCCGGAGTCTCCCGGCAGGCTATCAACGGGTCAACTATCTGGCGACTGCCGCCGTCGGTGAGACCCAAATCGGTTAGATGCGGCCCGGCATTACAGGCGAGGCAGGTGCCTTCAATCGCCTTAAATACCCGGTATGGCGGCTCCCAGTCGGCGACTTTACTGCTTAAATCTCGCAGCTCGCGGAACTGCCGCGCCAGCTCGGCGGCGGGAAGATTGGAGAGCATACCGGCAATCGGCATCGCCACATGGGCCAGGATCTCGCCCTGTTGCGCCAGCGCCATTCCGCCGCCGGAAGCGATCAGCTGATTTGCCGCTAAGGCCATATCATGAGCATCGCGCCCGAGCACGACCAGGTTATGTGAGTCATGCGAGTAGCTGGTGGCAATGGCGCCGCGCAGCTCCCCCCAGCCTTCAAGCAGGGCGATTTGCGGCGTTGCCTGATGGCGGCCGTGGCGGTGCTTAACCCAAATCAGGCTAAAGCCCACGGGCAGTTGTACTTCTCCGTCGCGGATCTGTACTTCCACTTCTCCCCATTTCGTGAAGCGCGCGCCGCTGATGTGGCGTAGGCGGGCGACGCCATGGCGAATGCCCTTAATTCGCAGAATAAAGTCTTCAGCGGCGAGGGGCGCTAACTGCAAAGTATCACGCGGCGGCGTCACGCCGGGCGCGGCGGCAAGCGGTGTTAGCAGGTGACCGTTACGAGCGATAAGTTTGCCGCCGACATAGACCTCCTGAGCCTCGAGTTTCTCCAGCGAATCAAACACCACCAGATCCGCGCGTCGTCCCGCGGCAATTAGCCCAAGATCGTTGCGCTGCAGGCGAATAGCGGCATTAAGGGTGGCGAAACGTAGCACATCGACCGTTGGCAAACCGTGTTCAATCAACAGGTTGAGCAGGGCGATAATGCCGCCTTTCTCCAGCAGCATATCCGGCGGTACGTCATCGGTGCAGACGGTGATTTGCGAGGAGAGATGCGGCAGCGTTTTTAACGCCGTAACGATCTCGGGCAATAGATAGGGGTGCGAGCCGCGAATTTCGATAGTCAACCCGGCGCGCAGTTTTTCCAGCGCATCGGCTGCTGAAGTCAGTTCGTGATCGGAGGTGACGCCGGCGGCGAGATATGCCTGTAAATCGGCGCCGCTGAGCCCGCGGGCATGGCCCTCAATCAGTTTGCCGCTGTTAAGCCCGGCCTGGACAATCTCCTGCATCCGTTCGCTACCGTTCAGCACGCCATGCATATCCATCACTTCCGCCACGCCGCGAACTTCCGGCCAGCCGAGCATGGTTTCCATTTCAGCGCCGGCGAAATCAGCGCCGGACATTTCGAGACCTGGCGTAGAGGGGACGCTGGATGGCGCGGCCACCATCACCTGTAACGGCAGGTGGCGACTGGCATCAACCGCGTAGCGCACGCCATCGACGCCGAGCACGTTGGCCAGCTCATGCGGATCCCAGAACACCGCGGTGGTACCCTGCGTCAGGACGATTTCTGCATAACGCTCGGGCGGCAGATGCGAACTTTCAAGATGTACGTGGGTGTCCATCAAGCCGGGCGACAGATAGCCGCCTTGCAGCGAGCGCACTTCATGGGCGTCGGCGCGGCTGCCGCGCGGATGTACGCTGGCAATCATTTCACCAACGATACCGACGTCAGCGTCGCGGATTTCGCCAGTGGCCATATCGACGATCTGCGTATCGATAAGCAACAGATCAAACGGGGATTCGCCGCGCGCGGCCTGTACGGCGCGACGACGTGCTTCATCATTGCTGGACATAACAACTCCACCACAAGGATAATGCGGATACTCTAGGGGCACAGCAAACGTTTGCCCAGATGAATAAATTTATCGCCCGATAAGCTCGGGTTATTCTGTATGACCACCGGTAGCGAACCTGACAATGAACGAACCCTGGCAACGTCTGCCCGCGCTCTCGCTAAAGCAACTGCAGTATTTTGTGACCCTGGCTCAGTTGCGCCATTTTACCGATACTGCCAATCGGCTGGCGATTAGCCAACCGGCGCTCAGCAGCGCGCTGCGGCAGATTGAAACCGTGATCGGCGGCAAGCTGGTCAATCGTACCGCCTCGGCGGTCACTCTGACGGAACTGGGGGCGGCGATTTTACCCCATGCCCAGCGGATACTGAGCGTGGCCCAGGCATCTTTTTTTGATATGCAACAGATCGTGGAAGCAGGCGGCGATGGCACGGTGCGTATCGGGCTGGTACCGTCGGTGAGCTCGCTGCTGTTTCCGCTGCTACCGCAGACCCTGGCGCAGGCCTTTCCGCGTCTGCGCATCGAATTTCATGACCAGACCAACGATGCGTTAATGCAGGCGCTGCAAAGCGGTGAGATTGATTTTGGTATCGGCGCGATCGACAGTTCGCTACCAGTTGAGCTACTGGTTTATCCGCTGCGCGAGGATCCTTTCGTGGCGGTGCTGCACAGCGACGATCCGCTGGCTGCGCAGCCAAATTTACCGTGGAAACAGTTGGTGGGTTGTGATATTGCCGTTTTTTCAAAGGGGAATATCCAGCGGCTGGTGTCGGCGCTGGTGGAAAGCCAGCGTTTGACCTTAACGACGCGTTACCAGGTAGACTATATCGAAACCCTTTATGGACTGGTGCGTTCGCGGCTGGCGGTGGCTATTCTCCCGGCGCTCTATACGACTTATCTGCACGATCCGGCGTTAAAGGTGGCGCAACTGCAGCAGCCGGCGCTGACGCGGACGGTGGCTCTGATGCGTGGGCCGCAGGCGCTACCGCCATCAATCGAAGAGTGTTTTTCTCTGTTACAGTCCGCATTGCGCTAGGGTAGGTGTTTTATGAGTACGTCCACTGTCAAATGGTTGATGTACTCCAGCGAGTGCGAGGACAGCATCCCCAGCAGCCGGTTATGGTGTCCGGCGATAACTAAATCGATATGGCGTTGTCGTACGCACTCTTCGACATCAGCAAAACGGCGGGTTGTCACCAGCGATAGCGTCTGTACCGGCAGGGCGACGGTCGTCGCCAGCTCGTTGAGCAGGGCTTTGGCCTGAATGACCTCTTGCGATACTTCATCATTCTGCAGGCTGTCGGATACGTAATTAAGCGCCCGGTAGTCGGTGCTGATGTGGGCGATGGTAATCCGCATCCCGTTTTCCTGCGCCATCCTGGCGGCGTGTTGTAGCAACGGAACACCATCAAGGCTGCTATTAATCAGTACCAGCGCATGGTGATAAACGGTCATATATACCTCCGCGCAATAAAACAGTCCTGAACTCATTTTGGGCCTGCGGCGAGGGGAACGCAAATCAGAACATGCGAGGCGAATGGATAAAAAAATCCCCCGCGGCCTACCAGGGCGCGAGGGAGATTCAGCGATTATCGCTTACGGGGTGACAATGTTGAACCAGAATTCAAATTTGTCCATGTAGCTCAGCATTTCATCGAGCTTAGCGCCATTGCCGCTAATCTTGACGTCGCCCTTGTCTTCAGCCTGCTTCAGCGTTTCCTGTTTCAAAATGATCTTGTTCAGGGTATCGCGATTCAGAGTAATGCTGGCGTCGGCATCGTCCGCTACCGCATTCGCGGTGTGGTTAAGTACGCCATTTTCCAGTTCCAGCTTGTACTTACCGCCGTCTTTACCGAGATCGATGTTGAAGACCGCTTTTGCCGCGCCGGCTTTCTGGCCGTTGATATGTACGCCCAGGTAGTCGAAGAACATTTCCGGGGTCATCGCGCGCACGGTATCCGGGCTGGCGGTGTTAGGCGTCGGGAGTTTCTGTACGCCGTTACGCAGTTCCTGCGCGCCGGTCAGGTAGAAGTTGCGCCAGGTACCGGCTTCCGCCTGGTAACCTAACTGCTCCAGGGCATCCGCTTCGAGGTTACGCGCATCGGCATTCTGCGGGTCGGCGAAGACGATTTTACTGGTCACCTGTGCGACCCAGCGGTAGTTCCCCTGCTGATAGTCGGCTTTGGCTTTCTGCATGATGGCATCGGCGCCGCCCATGTATTCAACGAACTTCTTCGCAGCCTGTTGCGGCGGCAGCTCGTCGAGGGTTGCCGGGTTGCCATCGAACCAGCCGAGGTAGTAAACGTAGGTCGCTTTCACGTCGTGGCTGACGGAGCCGTAATAACCGCGGCTCGACCACTGTTTCTCCAGCGATTCCGGCAGCTTGAAGTTAGCGGCGATTTCATCGCGGGTCAGCCCTTCGTTGGCCATACGCAGGGTCTGGTCGTTGATGTAACGGTACATGTCGCGCTGGCCTTTCATCAGCTTGATAATGTTGTCGTTACCCCAGGTCGGCCAGTGGTGCTGGGCGATAATGACTTCAGCATCGTTGCCCCAGCGGTCGATCGCGGCGTTAATATATTTTGACCACGCCAGCGGATCGCGGATCTTCGCGCCGCGCAGCGAGTAAGTGTTGTGCAGGGTATGGGTAACATCCTCTGCCGCTTCAATCATTTTCTTCTCTTTGACATACCACAGCATTTCCGACGGCGCTTCGGAACCCGGCGCCATCATGAAGTCGTAGGTCAGGCCATCAATCACTTCCTGCTGGCCGGTTTTGGTGATGTAGTTGGTCGGCTGGAGCAGCGTCACGGTACCCGCCGAGGTGGTGGTGCCAAGACCGGCGCCGACCTGGCCTTTGGCGTCAGGCTTCAGCAGGTTGCCGTACATATAGCTGGCGCGACGGCTCATCGCGGTACCGGCCATAATGTTCTCGGAAACCGCTTCTTCCATGAATCCTGCCGGGGCGTAGATTTTTACTTTGCCGGCCTTCACGTCGGCTTCATCAACCACGCCACGAATGCCGCCGTAGTGGTCAACATGGCTGTGGGTGAACAGGACGGCGACAACCGGCTTTTTACCACGGTTGGCGTAGTAGAGATCCATCGCTTCTTTCGCCGGCTCGGCGCTCAGCAGCGGGTCGATAACGGTGATCCCTTTTTCACCTTCGATGATGGTCATGTTGGAGAGATCGAGATTACGGATCTGATAAACCCCGTCGGTGACTTTGAACAGGCCGCCGATATTAATCAGCTGCGACTGGCGCCACAGGCTTGGGTTAACGGTATCCGGGGCTTTTTCACCTTCTTTGACGAAGTCATATTTTGCCGGGTCCCAGATAACGTTGCCTTGCTCGCCTTTAATCATGGTCTGCGGTAGCGCGGCGATAAAGCCTTTATGCGCGTTATCGAAATCAGTTTTATCGGCAAACGGCAGTTTATTGTACAGCGCGTTATTTGCCTGCTGAGTTGCCGGAGTGGCGTCCTGCTGCTGAGCGGCTGCGAAGGCGGAAAGCGACAGCGAAGTTAAAACACCGGCCAGAGCCAGATGTTTAGCGATCTGATTTAATTTCATTGCATGGCCTCTTAGATTATTTGTTCCGCTATCAATGTTTAATATCAGCGGATAATTCAAATGCGGACTAATTACTGGCCATTTTAAAGCGAATACTTTGCGTTGATAGTCCCATATGGGACTGGTCATTAGTGAGAAAATAATCATCTCGAATCCGCTATCACTTCGCTGCTATACTCGATACCACGGCAGACGGCGCAGCAAGGGGCATAGCGTGAATTTTCAGGATATCCATAGCTATTATCAACAACTCAACATTGATGCCTTTTTTCCGCAAATAATGGCACAAGGGGAGACCCTGACGGTTGCGGCAAATAAAAAATTAGCAATTCAGCCTGGATATATTTATTTTTGCGCTGAAGGTTCGCTATCAATATTAATGCCGGAGAACGGCCTTCATATTGGTAATTCCATTGAGTATATGCCGATTGGGCTTATGGAAAGATATTGCCCGCTGGCGAAGTTTGAATATATCGGCAGCGCGGCGGTGAAGCTGGTTAAAGTCACTTATGAGATCTTTGACCAAATCTTTTTACACGGCGGTCCTGAACGCGTCCAGGAGCTGGCGACCATCCTTACCTATATGTCGATTTTTACTATCGATCTTCATAACGAACGCCGGCAGATGACCAGCTACCAGACTATCAGACCGATGCTGTTTCGCTATCTCTATCGCCAGAGTACCCATCAGGGGGAAAACGAAGGCCTGGCGCTGTTTATTATTAAGCGCACTAATCTGTCGCGCACGCATGTTTTTCGGGTGCTGGCGGATCTGAAAGCCGGGGGCTATATCACGATGAAGCGCGGCAAACTGGTTTCCATCGACCGACCATTGCCGGAAGCTTACTAGCAAAGAGGGAAAACTCCCGCGACCGAGCGCCGCGGGAGCAGGGTATTATGGCGTAACGATGTCGAACCAGAATTCGAACTTGTCCATATAGCCCAGCATTTCATTGAGCTTATCGGCGTTACCGGTGATTTTCGCGTCGCCGTTATCGACGGCCTGCTTCAGCGTCTCCTCTTTGAGGATGATCTTATTCAGGGTGGCGCGGTTGAGGGCAACAGTGGTATCGGCATCTTTCGCTTCCGCGTTGGCGGTATGGTTCAGTACGCCGTTTTCCAGCTCCAGCTTATACTTGCCGCCGTCGCTGCCGAGATCGATATTAAAGACCGATTTCGCGTTACCCGCTTTCTCGCCATTGATATGTACCGCCAGATAGTCGAAGAACATTTCCGGGGTCATCGCGCGCACGGTATCCGGGCTGGCGGTGTTCGGGGTTGGCCCTTTCACCACGCCGTTACGCAGTTCCTGCGCGCCGGTGAGGTAGAAGTTACGCCACGGGCCGGATTCCGCCTGGTAGCCTAACTGTTCAAGGGCATCTGCTTCCAGATTACGCGCATCCTGGTTTTTCGGATCGGCGAAGACGATTTTGCTGACGACCTGGGCTACCCAGCGGTAGTTACCCTGGTCGTAATCCTCTTTCGCTTTCTTCATGATGGCATCGGCGCCGCCCATGTAATCGACGAATTTCTTCGCCGCTTCTTCCGGCGGCAGTTCGTCGAGGGTGGCCGGGTTGCCGTCGAACCAGCCGAGATACAGCACGTAGGTGGCTTTCACGTCGTGGCTGACAGAGCCGTAATAACCGCGGTTAGCCCAGGTGTTGGCAAGGCTATCCGGCAGTTTGAATTTAGCGGCGATTTCATCGCGAGTCAGCCCTTCGTTAGCCATACGCAGAGTCTGGTCGTTAATGTAACGATACAGGTCACGCTGGCTCTTCAGCAGGTTGACTACGTTTTCGTTGCCCCAGGTCGGCCAGTGGTGCTGAGCCATAATAATCTCGGCCTTGTCGCCCCAGCGTACGATCGCTTCGTTGATGTACTTCGACCACGGTAGCGGTTCGCGGATTTTCGCGCCGCGCAGTGAATAGGTATTGTGCAGGGTGTGTGTCACGTCTTCCGCGGATTCAATCAGTTTTTTCTCTTCGATGAACCACAGCATTTCCGACGGCGCTTCCGAACCTGGCGCCAGCATGAAGTCATAGGTCAGACCGTCAATGACTTCTTTCTGCCCGTCTTTTTCAATGATATTGGTTGGGGCAATCAGGGTCACGGTACCCGCCGAGGTGGTGGTGCCAAGGCCGGCGCCCACCTGTCCGGTGGCCGATGGTTTCAGCAGGTTGCCGTACATGTAGCTGGCGCGGCGGCTCATGACATTACCAGCCATGATGTTTTCTGCCACGGCCGCTTCCATAAAGCCGGACGGTGCGTAAATTTTTACTTTGCCGGATTTCACATCCGCTTCATCAACCACGCCGCGCACGCCGCCGTAGTGGTCAACGTGGCTGTGGGTGTAGATAACGGCGACAACGGGTTTCTTACCGCGGTTTTTGTAATACAGATCCATGCCCACTTTTGCGGTTTCCGCTGATACCAGCGGGTCAACGACGGTAATGCCTTCTTTACCTTCGATGATGGTCATGTTGGAAAGGTCCAGATTTCGGATCTGGTAGACGCCGTCGGTCACCTCAAACAGACCGCTGATGTTAATCAGCTGCGACTGGCGCCACAGGCTCGGGTTGACGGTATCCGGGGCTTTTTCACCTTCTTTAATGAAAGAGTACTGCTGCGGGTCCCACACGACATTACCCTGTTCGCCTTTAATCACTTCGGTCGGTAGTGCGGCAATAAAACCTTTATGAGCATTGGTAAAATCGGTGTTGTCGGAGAAGGGGAGTTGGTTATAGAGGGCGTCGTTGGCTTGTTTGGTGGCGGCGGTCGCTTCTTTTGCCGCGACTTCCGCCCATGCTGACAAGCTAATCGATGATAGCAAGCCGGCAATGGCTAATCCTTTCACTATAGGGGTCAATTTCATTGGAATCCTCTTACCTTAATGGCGATTCACTCGTTAATTCCGATCTGACATGGTGTTACAACTTGTAACGCTTCTTTGAACTATAACCAATTGTTTACATTGAGCAAGTTAATGATTACAAAAAGAATACATTAGTTAAAAAACTACTCTCTCGTAGGTAAAATGAGATTTATCCAATGGGATTAATGCCGCTTATTTAGCGCGGCGTTTGACGTGTCGGCTACTGCGGGGAAGGGGGAAAAAGCAGCCCTTAGGCCGCTTTTAAATTAACAAGGAAGAGACGCTATTTGGCGTAGCCTAAAAATTTACCGTCCTGCATGACGGCAATTTTTCCTGATTGGTAGACAATAAAAACGTATAAACCCTGAGAATAGGTTTTCGCGTCAGCATTGCTTTCGTCTAAGGCCGCGGGTTTGCCATCAACTGTCAGCCCGGTTGAGTTTGTGACCAGCTTCATGCCATTGAAGACTTTAACTTTTTTGCTGGACTGCGCTTTCTGCACGGGATATAAAGCCTGCGCATTTTCCAGCGCCTGTTTCTCCGCTGCGGCGTTCACCGCAGCCTGTTTGTTTTGTTCCGCAATATAACAGGCATCTTTACTGATCCCCTGTGCTTCGCACTCGGCCATACGCTGCGCCGGTGAACTGCAACCGGTCGCGATGGCTGCGCTGAGTACCAGCAGCAGCAACATAGAAACGTGTTTCACTTTCATCATTAACGACCTTAGTGTCGAAATTATTTTTAACATGTTATGCAACAAACTAACGGCAGCGGCGACTACTGCGGTTACTGTGTCCGCTTAGTTCGTAACGAGTAGTAACTATGTCGTATGGTTATTAAGTGAATTGTGATCTAAATCAACCTCCGCACGGATAGCTAAAATTTTGTGTAATCGCTTACATGGCGCAGGAAAAAGGGGCGTCTCTGTGGCAAACGTACAAGGATGATACAACGACGCGTAATGACGGTATGCAAATCAGCCCTTATGATGGCGCTTTCTACAAGGATCATAAGGGATTATGAAGTGGATACTGTTGAGGAAATAAATGGAACATACTTTTTTGCGGGGCGTTCAAACCTTACCGCCTCAGAACTATTTTTCATGGTCTTTGTCTTCAATACTGCTGATCAATTTGGTATCAAAGATGTTGCCTCTGTATATGCACTGTATGCGGGTATAAATGATCAGGCGACACGGGCTAAACCCGGATCGGCAATTCCTGGAACATCCAGACTATCGAAAGGTGCCAGACGAGTATTTGGCAATAGAATGTTCCCATTTGGGTTAAAAATGCCTACATGGATTGGCGGTTATACTCCATGGACTGTAAAAAGGAGGATGGTGAGAAAAATTGGAACGTGGGTGGGACGGACTATTCCCCTCATTGGTGAAGTGATCATTGTGGCTGATGTATCGCAGATCATTTACAACACGATCATTGAATACAATACCATCGCGCGGGGCAACGATAAGCTATGGTAGAAGATATCGAAAAACGCGTCATCAAATTGTTCACTATTCGTAGTGGGACCTATATCCTCAGGAACAAGAAATACGCTACATACACGGCAGACTCGAGTATTCATTTTGATGTCCAGTTAGATCAAGATGACGTTGAAGAGTTAGTTGAAGACTATGCAAAAGAGTTCAACGTCGACATGTCGAATTTCCATCTTGAAACGTACTATCCCGAAGTCAATTTTTCATGGAATCCATTTAAAAAGCCTGAACCAGTAGATGTTCCAGAGTTCACCATTGATATGTTTATCCAGTCTGCCAAAGCCGGGAGATGGCTGTACGATTAAGGGACATATCGCCGGGAGACATACCGCTTTTACCGTTTACAAGCCTTACCGCTGGCATTACTATCCTGATTAGAGATTAACGGAACGTTAGTCGCCATTTTTTGTACCAAATGACTCGGGGTGCCCTTCTTTGTGAAGGCTGAGAAATACCCGTACCACCTGATCTGGATAATGCCAGCGTAGGGAAGTCAGAGACCGCATGGTCTGCGCTGCTTCCTCATCTGGCGGGAGCAAACCATGCATCAACCGCTAAACCCGGCGCATATCGCGCACCTACAACAGCTTTTCCGCACCTCTTCGCCGCTCGTTCACTGTATGACCAATGATGTGGTTCAGACTTTCACCGCCAACGTGCTGCTGGCTATCGGCGCCTCGCCGGCGATGGTGATTGACCCTACGGAAGCCGCGCAGTTTGCCGCCATCGCCGATGCGCTATTGATTAACGTCGGGACCTTAACCGTTGAGCGCGCCAACGCGATGCGCGCGGCGGCGCAGAGCGCCCGGCAGGCTGGAAAACCCTGGACGCTGGATCCGGTTGCCGTCGGCGCGTTGACGCTGCGTACCGATTTTTGCCATGAGCTACTGGAACTGCGGCCTGCGGCGATTCGCGGCAACGCTTCGGAAATCATGGCGCTGGCGGGGAGCAGCGGCGGCGGGCGCGGCGTCGATACCACCGACAGCGCGGCCGCCGCGTTACCCGCCGCCCAGACGCTGGCCCGTAAGCTTAATACTGTGGTCGCGGTGACGGGCGAGGTGGATTACATCAGCGACGGCGAGCGCACGCTTACCGTGAGCGGCGGTGATGTCCTGATGACGCGGGTGGTCGGGACCGGCTGCGCGTTATCCGCGGTTGTGGCGGCAAGCGCCGCGATGCCCGGCGATCGGCTGCAAAACGTGGCTGCCGCCTGCGGCCTGCTGAAAATGGCGGGAGGTGAAGCGGCGCGACACGGCGGCCCCGGCAGTTTTATCCCGGCATTCCTCGACGCGTTATACGCGGGGGGGTCGGCATGAAGCGGATTAACGCCTTAACCATCGCCGGCACCGACCCCAGCGGCGGCGCCGGGATCCAGGCCGACCTCAAAACATTTTCCGCGCTCGGCGCTTACGGCTGCTCGGTCATCACCGCGCTGGTGGCGCAGAATACTCGCGGCGTGCAGTCGGTGTATCGTATCGAACCTGACTTCGTGGCGGCGCAGCTGGATTCGGTGTTTAGCGACGTGCGAATCGATACCACGAAAATCGGCATGCTGGCGGAAACCGATATCGTTGAAGCGGTGGCGGAGCGTCTTGCTCGCTACCAGATTGCCAACGTGGTGCTGGATACCGTGATGCTGGCGAAAAGCGGCGATCCGCTGTTATCCCATTCAGCCATTGCGACGCTGCGTCAGCGCCTGCTGCCCCACGTTTCACTGATCACCCCGAATTTGCCGGAGGCCGCGGCGCTGCTCGATGCGCCGCATGCGCAAAGCGAGCGCGAGATGTTGGAGCAAGGCAGGGCGCTATTGGCGTTAGGCTGCGGGGCGGTATTAATGAAAGGCGGACATCTGGACGACGCCGAAAGCCCAGACTGGTTGTTCACCCGTGAAGGGGAACAGCGCTTTACCGCGCCGCGCGTGCTGACCAAAAACACCCACGGTACCGGCTGTACGTTATCTGCCGCGCTGGCGGCGCTGCGTCCGCGCTATGCCGATTGGGGACAAACGGTCGCCGAAGCGAAGGGCTGGCTGTCGGCGGCGCTGGCGCAGGCCGATTCGCTGGAAGTGGGGCACGGTATCGGCCCGGTGCATCATTTCCACGCCTGGTGGTAAATGGCAGTGAAACGAGACAGCAGAATCTACTGAAAAAACGCGCTCCCGGCTGGAAAATATGCTAACTCGGTACCAGGCTTAACCTGCCCATAATTTTTGGGTTGGGATAAAACATGCTGGCTGCGGCCAGCACTTACGGGAGATAGCTATGACTGATATTACGCAGTTGCTTGGCAAAGATGCCGACAGCCTTTTACAGCACCGTTGTATGACTATTCCAGCCGACCAACTCTATTTACCGGGAGCGGATTACGTCGACCGGGTGATGGTGGATAACAACCGCCCGCCTGCGGTGCTGCGTAATATGCAGACCCTCTACAATACCGGGCGCCTGGCGGGAACGGGGTACCTTTCCATTCTGCCGGTCGACCAGGGCGTAGAGCACTCGGCGGGCGCGTCGTTCGCCGCCAACCCGCTCTACTTCGATCCGAAGAATATCGTGGAACTCGCCATCGAAGCCGGCTGTAACTGCGTGGCTTCTACCTATGGCGTACTGGCCTCGGTATCGCGCCGCTACGCGCACCGCATTCCATTCCTCGTCAAGCTCAACCATAACGAAACGCTGAGCTACCCGACCGAGTATGACCAGACCCTGTACGCCAGCGTCGAACAGGCGTTCAACATGGGCGCGGTTGCGGTTGGCGCGACGATCTATTTCGGTTCCGAACAGTCGCGTCGGCAGATTGAAGAGATCTCCGCCGCCTTTGAACGCGCGCACGAGCTCGGCCTGGTCACCGTGCTGTGGGCCTATCTGCGCAACCCGGCATTCAAAAAAGATGGCGTCGATTACCACGTTTCCGCTGACCTGACCGGCCAGGCAAACCATCTGGCCGCCACCATTGGCGCTGATATCGTGAAGCAGAAAATGGCCGAGAATAATGGCGGCTATAAGGCGGTGAACTTCGGTTATACCGACGATCGCGTCTACAGCAAGCTGACCAGCGATAACCCGATCGATCTGGTGCGCTATCAGCTGGCGAACTGCTATATGGGCCGCGCCGGGTTGATTAACTCCGGCGGCGCGGCGGGCGGCGAAACCGATCTCGCCGATGCGGTGCGCACGGCGGTGATCAATAAACGCGCCGGCGGCATGGGGTTGATCCTCGGTCGTAAAGCCTTTAAGAAATCGATGAGCGAAGGCGTGAAGCTGATCAATGCGGTGCAGGATGTCTATCTGGACGGCAAAGTTACCATCGCGTAAGGCAAAAATCCGGGCGCGAGGCCCGGATTGACTATTTTACTTACCCCGGTCTCCGGGGTTTTTTTATGATTTTGCTGTGCTGACGTTCAGCGGTTTAGCCACTTCGCTGGTAGCAAAACCGGGCTGCTCAACGCGAATAAACGGGCACAGACAAAACGCCAGCAGATAGAGCGCGGTATAAGCCACCACCACGCCGATGGTGCTGAAGTGCGGCAGCAGCACCAC
>NZ_JAQIRK010000008.1:0-212444 GCF_050600805.1 Klebsiella sp. 141240
TCAGTCGCAGCAACAACCAGGATCGCGCCATCCATCTGAGCAGCACCGGTGATCATGTTTTTAACATAGTCGGCGTGGCCCGGGCAGTCTACGTGTGCGTAGTGGCGAGTCGGGGTGTCATATTCAACGTGGGAAGTGTTGATGGTGATACCACGAGCTTTTTCTTCCGGCGCGTTATCGATCTGGTCGAATGCGCGAGCAGCACCGCCGTAGGTTTTAGCCAGTACGGTGGTGATTGCAGCGGTCAGAGTAGTTTTACCATGGTCGACGTGGCCGATAGTACCAACGTTGACGTGCGGTTTTGTACGTTCAAATTTTTCTTTAGACACGGCTATATTCCTTACTATAGTGCTCTCCCCTGAGGAGAGAGCACGGGACTTAGGTTTTAATCCTGTGGATTATTTACCACGGGCTTCAATAACGGCCTGAGCAACGTTGTTCGGCGCATCATCATACTTCAGGAATTCCATGGTGTATGATGCACGACCTTTGGTCAGAGAACGCAGCTGAGTTGCATATCCGAACATTTCAGACAGCGGAACTTCAGCGTGGATCTTAACGCCAGTTACTTCAGATTCTTGACCGCGCAGCATGCCGCGACGACGGCTCAAGTCACCGATTACGTCACCGGTGTTCTCTTCCGGAGTTTCTACTTCAACCTTCATGATCGGCTCAAGCAGAACTGGTTTCGCTTTCTTAAAGCCTTCTTTAAAGGCGATAGAAGCGGCCAGTTTAAACGCCAGCTCAGAGGAGTCAACGTCGTGGTAAGAACCGAAGTGCAGACGGATACCCATATCAACTACCGGGTAGCCAGCCAGCGGACCAGCTTTCAGCTGTTCCTGGATGCCTTTATCAACGGCCGGGATGTATTCGCCAGGGATTACACCACCTTTAATGTCGTTGATGAACTCGTAACCTTTCGGGTTAGAGCCCGGCTCCAGCGGGTACATGTCGATCACAACGTGACCGTACTGACCACGACCACCAGACTGCTTGGCGTGTTTACCTTCAACATCGGTAACTTTCTGGCGAATCGCTTCGCGGTAAGCAACCTGAGGTTTACCGACGTTCGCTTCAACGTTGAATTCACGCTTCATACGGTCAACGATGATGTCGAGGTGCAGTTCACCCATACCGGCGATGATGGTCTGGTTAGACTCTTCGTCAGTCCATACGCGGAATGACGGGTCTTCTTTAGCCAGACGACCCAGAGCCAGACCCATTTTTTCCTGGTCAGCTTTGGTTTTCGGCTCAACGGCGATGGAGATTACCGGCTCAGGGAATTCCATACGCTCCAGAATGATCGGCGCATCCGGGTCACACAGGGTGTCACCAGTGGTTACGTCTTTCAGACCGATAGCGGCAGCGATATCGCCCGCGCGAACTTCTTTGATCTCTTCACGTTTGTTAGCGTGCATCTGAACGATACGACCGAAACGCTCACGTGCAGCTTTCACGGAGTTCAGTACGGTATCACCAGAGTTAACCACACCGGAGTACACACGGAAGAAGGTCAGGTTACCAACGAACGGGTCGGTAGCGATTTTGAACGCCAGTGCAGAGAACGGCTCTTCGTCGCTTGCGTGACGCTCAGCCGGGGTATCTTTACCGTCGTCCAGGATGCCGTTGATTGCCGGAACATCGATCGGGGATGGCAGGTAATCAATTACCGCATCCAGCATCGCCTGAACACCTTTGTTCTTGAACGCAGAACCACAGGTTACCAGGATGATTTCGTTGTTCAGAACGCGCTGACGCAGAGCTTTTTTGATCTCTTCTTCAGTCAGTTCTTCGCCACCCAGGTATTTTTCCATCAGCTCTTCGGAAGCTTCCGCAGCGGACTCGATCAGGTTCTGGTGCCATTCGTCAGCCAGTTCCTGCATGTCAGCCGGGATATCTTCGTATTCGAAGGTAACGCCTGCATCAGCTTCGTTCCAGTTGATGGCTTTCATTTTCACCAGGTCAACAACACCGGTGAAACCTTCTTCAGCACCAATTGCCAGCTGCAGCGGAACCGGGTTCGCGCCCAGACGGGTTTTGATCTGACCAACAACTTTCAGGAAGTTCGCACCCATGCGGTCCATTTTGTTAACGAACGCAATGCGTGGAACTTTATATTTGTTTGCCTGACGCCATACGGTTTCAGACTGCGGCTGAACACCACCAACTGCGCAGTAAACCATTACCGCACCATCAAGAACACGCATGGAACGTTCTACTTCGATAGTGAAGTCAACGTGCCCCGGGGTGTCGATGATGTTTACACGGTGCGGTTCATACTGTTTAGCCATACCAGACCAGAATGCAGTAGTCGCAGCGGAAGTGATGGTGATACCACGTTCCTGCTCCTGCTCCATCCAGTCCATGGTAGCGGCGCCGTCATGAACTTCACCGATTTTATGGTTTACACCGGTGTAGAACAGAATACGTTCGGTAGTAGTGGTTTTACCGGCGTCGATGTGCGCACTGATACCGATGTTACGGTAGCGTGCGATGGGTGTTGTACGAGCCATTTGATTCCTCGTTTATTTCTTTAGGCGTTCAGTTAAGTTATCCAGAGCGGGCGACTCATCTGAAACGCCCGCCTGGTGACTATGACTCCGAAGGGATTACCAACGGTAGTGTGCGAACGCCTTGTTGGCTTCGGCCATACGGTGAACGTCTTCACGTTTCTTAACTGCAGTACCTTTGTTGTCTGCAGCGTCAGTGAGTTCGTTCGCCAGGCGCAGAGCCATGGATTTATCACCGCGTTTACGAGCAGCTTCAACGATCCAACGCATTGCCAGAGCATTACGACGAACCGGACGTACTTCAACTGGAACCTGATAAGTAGAACCACCTACGCGGCGGGACTTAACTTCGACAGTCGGGCGCACGTTTTCGAGCGCAACTTCGAAGGCTTCCAGTTCAGTTTTACCAGAGCGCTGAGCCAGGGTCTCCAGCGCGCTGTATACGATAGTTTCTGCAGTAGATTTTTTACCATCTACCATCAGGATATTTACAAATTTAGCCAGCAGTTCTGATCCGAACTTCGGATCCGGCAGAATTTTACGCTGACCAATGACGCGACGACGTGGCATGGAAATACTCCGTTGTTAATTCAGGATTGTCCAAAACTCAAAGAGTTTAGTTTGACATTAATATAAAACGTTTGGCCTTACTTAACGGAGAACCATTAAGCCTTAGGACGCTTCACGCCGTACTTGGAGCGAGCCTGCTTACGGTCTTTAACGCCGGAGCAGTCAAGCGCACCACGAACGGTGTGGTAACGAACACCCGGAAGGTCTTTAACACGACCGCCACGGATCAGGATCACGGAGTGCTCCTGCAGGTTGTGACCTTCACCACCGATGTAGGAGGTGACTTCGAAACCGTTAGTCAGACGCACACGGCAAACTTTACGCAGTGCGGAGTTCGGTTTCTTAGGAGTGGTGGTATATACGCGAGTACATACGCCACGTTTCTGCGGGCAGGCTTCCAGCGCCGGCACGTTGCTCTTTGCAACTTTGCGCGCGCGTGGTTTGCGTACCAGCTGGTTAACTGTTGCCATTAAATAGCTCCTGGTTTTAGCTTTTGCTTCGTAAACACGTAATAAATCGCCTCATATAATATGAGGACGCAGAATTTTAGGGCGGTGCCGAAAAGGTGTCAAGAAATATACAACGATCCCGCCATTACCAGGCCAACTGACCTTCATGTTTGACCGTAAGACTGACGAAATCAGTATAGTCAACCCTGACGACACTGTCCGCAATTTGACCAGCCAGCCCGCGGGCTTCGATATCGTCTTGCAGAGCATGTAGGGTTATGGGGGCGGATTGCAGGATTTCAAGGAAACGGCCGCCGTCAATCGCCGCGACCACGCCATCGGAGAGCAGGAGCAGATCGTCGCCTGCCTTCACCAGACGCAGCATCGCGTCGATATCGACATGCCATGGAGAGACGCTTAGAGTGTGGAGCATCTGGGCCTCAGAATCGTAGAATCACGTTGAACTCATCAAGCCGGGCGCGCAGCGCCTCTGGCTCGAGGCTTTCTACATCCACCACCCACGGCGTATCGGCGGCCAGGCCGCGTTCGCGGGCAGACGCCGCGCATAACCAGCACTGTTCGATGTCATACAGCGATAACAGCTTGAAGGTGGCGATATAATCACGGGCGAGGATTTTTCCCGGCTGCTGGCCAGGGATAATCTGAAACACGCCGTCGCCGACAAAGAAGACGCCGAGGTCGTCGGTGAGGGCCGAGGTCGCCAGTAAGGCGTCCAGCCCTTCCCTACCGGCTGCGCTGCCGTGCGGCGCGGAAGAAAATACGAAAGCCACGCGTTTCATCAGAACTGCACCATTCTATCGCAGGTTAACAACGCTTCAGCCAGTGCGCCTAGCCCGCTTAAGGTGAATCCCGGCTGCAGATTATGCGCCGGCAAGCCAAGCTGCTGCGCTTCGCGTTCATCGGTCACGCCGCGACGCAGCGCGGCTGCCACGCAAATGTGCAGCGCAACGGCATGTTCATCATGCAGGCGCTGCCAGTGACGCACCAGGTCTACCTCATCGCTGGCGGGGGCCGTCAGCTGATTAGCGTTGTAGACCCCTTCACGATAGAAAAATACGCAGGCCAGTTCATGCCCTGCGTTAATAACCGCCTGCGCAAACTGCCACGCGCTACTGGCCTGCTGAGTACCGTAGGCAGGCCCGGTTACCGTGATGGCAAAACGCATTACTTATCGAGCCCCTGGAAATCACCGCTTTTAAACTGGCGGATGTAGAGGTACACCGTGTGTTTAGAGATATTCAGGCGATCGGCTACCTGGTTAATCGCATCTTTGATATCGAAGATGCCTTTCTCGTATAGATTCAGCACGATTTGGCGGTTTTTCGCGTTATTCGATACGTTGCGATCGGCATTCACCTCTTCAATGGTGAACTCCAGCGTTTGCGCCACCAGATCATCCACCGACGAGGCAAAGTTAACCTGAGAGTTCACTTCCGGCGTTTCCGGTGGAATAAAGGTGCTCATAATCTGCGAGAACGGGACATCAAGGTTCATGTTGATACACAGCAGACCAATCACCCGATGTTCCCGGTTGCGAATAGCGATAGTCACCGATTTCATCAGCACGCCGCTTTTCGCGCGGGTAAAATAGCACTTCGATACGCTGCTATCTGCTCCCGTCATATCGTGCAGCATACGTAACGCCAGATCGGTAATCGGCGAGCCAATTTGGCGGCCGGTGTGTTCACCGTTAGCAATACGAATAGCGGAGCATTTTAAATCCTGCAGTGAGTGCAGCACGATTTCACAATGGGAACCAATGAGCATCGCTAACCCGTCCACCACCGCTTCATAGGATTTTAGGATATCGAAGTCGGTCTGGTCGAAAGGACGTTGATCCAGCAGGTCAAGCTCGCTGGTTTCGTTGGTTAAAAGCGACCTGGACATGTAAAAAAGCACTCCTTTTCAGGAGCCTGTCGTTATCGTCAGGGCAGGCTCATCATCATTATTAAGCTATCTAAAGTAATACAGCGCCTGAGGAATTTTCCAGTTTTAATTATATCTGCTGCCAATAAAAAAGCCGCCGCCCCTGAAGGCGGCGGCTTATGGCAGATTACTTCTTAGCGTCTGCAGCCGGTGCTTCGGCAGCGGCTTCTGGCTTAGCATCAGCCTTCGGAGCCGGTTTGATGTCCAGCAGTTCTACATCGAATACCAGCGTAGAGTTAGCCGGGATACCCGGAACGCCAGTTTTGCCGTAAGCCAGATCCGGTGGGATGACCAGCTTGATTTTGCCGCCTTTTTTGATGTTTTTCAGGCCTTCGGTCCAACCCGGGATAACGCCATCAAGACGGAAAGAGAGCGGCTCGCCGCGGGTGTAAGAGTTATCGAACTCTTTACCGTCGATCAGCGTACCTTTGTAGTTCACCACGACGGTATCGCTGTCTTTCGGCGCATCGCCGGTACCGGCTTTCTCGACTTTATACATCAGGCCGGATTTAGAGGTTTTCACGCCCTTCTCTTTAGCGAAGGCGTCACGGAACGCTTTGCCTTTAGCATCGTTCTCGGTCGCATCTTTTTCCATCTTCTGCTGAGCGGCGGTTTTCACGCGGGTCTCAAAGGACTGCAGAGTGGTTTCAATTTCTTTGTCGGACAGTTTGCTCTTATCGGCAAACGCATCCTGCACGCCGGCGATCAGCTGGTCTTTATCCAGTTTGATACCCAGCTTCTCTTGTTCTTTCAGGGAGTTTTCCATGTAACGGCCGAGGGATGCACCCAGCGCATAAGCGGATTTTTGGTCGTCATTTTTAAATGCCGATTTGCTGTCCGCCGCCGGTGCAGCTTTCGCTGCGGTATCGGCAGCAAAGGTCAGCGGTGCATTCAGGGCAACGGCCATCGTGGTCGCCAGCAGCGTTACTTTAAACAGTGATTTCATCCATTTCTCCAGGGCCGGGGCATCTCACCCCAGGGTTATCATAAAAAGCAAAAAACGTACTATAGAACGTTGCAGAACAAATCTACATACGGACCTACCTGAATATCGCCTCATTTCAGACTATTTTTGTATGAATTAGTTTCCTCTCTGACGTTACGATGCTGCGTTAACGCGGAAACTTGAGTAGAATCCGCCCGCAAACAAGACAGAAGAGGCGACCTATGAACGATAGCACAATGGAGACGCGTCTGGCGGAACTGGAAAGCCGACTGGCGTTTCAGGAGATCACCATCGAGGACCTCAACAAAACCGTCACGGCGCATGAAATAGAAATGGCCAAAATGCGCGAACATATGCGCTTGATGATCGAAAAACTGAAAGCGACACAGCCGTCGCACATCGCGTCACAGTCTGAAGAGACGCCGCCTCCGCATTATTGAGACGTAAAAAAAGCGGGTTTCCCCGCTTTTTTGGCTATTCGCGCGAACGCGACGCCATTAGTGGCAACCGCAACCGCCGTTACCGCAACCACCTTTGCCATGTTCATGGTCGTGACCATGATCGTGGCCGTGGCCGCCGCAGCAGCCGTCATGACCGTGGTCATGATCGTGATCGTGACCATGAGCGCCGTGTACGTGACCGTGTTCCAGCTCTTCTGCAGTGGCTTCGCGCAGGGCGACAACTTCTACGTTGAACTTCAGATTCTGGCCAGCCAGCATGTGGTTGCCGTCAACCACCACGAAATCGTCGCCGACTTCAGTGATTTCTACCGGTACCGGACCCTGGTCGGTTTCAGCCAGGAAGCGCATGCCAACCTGCAGTTCGTCAACGCCCATGAAGACGTCTTTAGGAACGCGCTGAACCAGGTTTTCGTCATACTGGCCGTACGCGTCATTCGCGCCGACTTCGACATCAAATTTATCGCCCACTTCGTGGCCGTTTAATGCGTTTTCCAGGCCGGAAATCAGGGAACCGTGACCATGCAGGTAGTCCAGCGGCGCACTCACCGGAGACTCATCAACCAACACACCGTCTTCTGTACGTACCTGATAGGCCAGGCTGACCACCAGGTCTTTTGCTACTTTCATGATATCTCCTGAGCATGGGAAGAATAGTGGCGCAGATTGTAGCGGAATTCTGCAGCCGTGTACCCTCTAGCTTAAAAAAAGGCGACAGATAACGCTAGTCCGGATGAAAAATGCCGATCACTTGCTCTTCTTTGCGAACGTGTTCGCGGACCTCTTTATCGGCCTCGCGCATCTGATGTCCGCACTTAACGCACTCAACAATATCGACATTATTCTCGCGCCACATCGCCAGTGAATCCTGCGCCTGGCACGCCGGACATTTTGCGCCGGCAATAAAACGTTTACGTACCGCCATTTTGCTCTACCTTCTATTCAAACTCGTCCCAGCCGTCCAACTGCCGGCTTTCTTTCTGCATTTCACGCTCAAAAATCTCTTCCAGCTCGCGCCGGGCTTCCCGCACGCGAGATATCTGTACAGTATCAGTATGCACTGGCATTAACTCGCGCAGCATTCGCATATCGAGGCGTCGAAAGTGCAACTGCGCGCGCTGCGCCTGATGCGGATGCATTCCCAGGGTCACCAGCGCCTTGCGTCCCAATTCCAGGGCGCTGGAGAAGGTTTCTCGCGAGAATTGCGTCACGCCCGCCTGTAATAGCTCATGCGCCTCTACGCGCCCCCGCGCACGCGCCAGAATATGGAGGTGGGGAAAATGCTGTTGGCACATCTCCACCAGCTTCATGGTATCTTCCGGCTCGTTGCAGGTAATCACAATAGACTGCGCCTCTTCCGCCCCCGCCGAACGCAGCAGCTCAAGCTGCGTCGCATCGCCGAAATAGACTTTGTAGCCATATTTGCGCATCAGGTTGACCGCGCTGATATCGCGTTCAAGCACGGTAATACGCATTTTATTGGCCATCAGCAGGCGCCCAATCACCTGACCAAAACGCCCGAAGCCAACGATAATCACCTGTGGCTTATCATCCTCGACCCATGGCGCCTCATCGGTATCCTCCGCCGGGTTAAGCCGTCGCGACAGCACTTTATCAATGACCTTCATCAGGAGCGGCGTGGTCATCATCGATAAGGTTACGGTAACCAGCAGCAGCGCCATTTGATCGTTATGGAACAGCTTCTGCGAAGCCGGCATGGAAAAGAGAACAAAGGCGAACTCGCCGCCCTGGCTCAATACTCCGGCGAACTGCGTGCGCTCGGCGCTGCGCAAACCGTATACCCGGGCCAATACATAAAGCACCAACGCTTTAACCGCCACCAGCGCGGCAACGCTTAGCACGACCCACAGCAAATGGGTGTACAGCACACCAAGATTCAGCGCCATGCCGACGGAGATAAAAAATAGCCCCAGCAGCAAGCCTTTAAACGGCTCAATAGCAATTTCCAGCTCGTGGCGATATTCGCTTTCCGCCAGCAGCACGCCCGCGATAAACGTCCCCAGCGCCATTGACAGCCCCAGGGCATCCATAAACAACGCTGAGCCCAGCACCAGCAGCAGCGTGGCGGCGGTGAAGACCTCGCGCACGCCGGAACCGGCGATAAAACGGAATACCGGGCGCAGCAGAAAACGACCGCCAATCAGCATGCCGGCGAATGCCAGCACCTTCATCCCTACCGACATCCAGTTAAAGTTATCGTCGCCGTGTCCGGCGAGCAGCGGGACCAGCGCCAGCGCCGGGATCACCGCTAGATCCTGAAATAACAGTACTGAAAATCCAAGCTGGCCTGATTCGTTACGGCTCATTCCCTTCTCGCGCATCAGCTGCAGTGCCATCGCGGTAGAGGACATTGCTAACCCAATACCGCCCACCACGGCCGCCTGCCACGAAAACCCGGTGACCACCAGCAATCCGCCGAGGATCGCCGCGCTAAACAGCACCTGCGCCGCGCCGACGCCGAATATCGAGTTGCGCAGTTGCCACAGTTTGGCCGGATTGAGCTCAAGGCCGATGATGAACATCAGGAATACAACGCCCAGCTCGGAAAAATGGAGAATTTCATCCACATCGCTAATAAAGCCAAGCCCCCACGGGCCAATCGCAATCCCGGCCAGCAGGTAACCGAGTACGGCGCCAATGCCCAGCCGGGCCGCCAGCGGTACCGCCACCACGGCGGCAAACAAAAACAGTACCCCTGCTAATAGCAAATCAGCTCCCGCCATTGACGCCTCCTGTTGCAACAGGATTCGCGAGCCAGTCGCGATACGCGCGGGCGTGGCTTTGCAAATCTTCCGGCCGCTGTCGGCGCGCCCAGTAGACAATAATCGGACTCAGCCAGTGCATGCGGCACATGCCGGCCGTTAACTCAAAAGGGCGCAGAATATCGTTCATCGGATAGCGGTTAGCATCGCGGCGGTAAGCGCTCTCCGGCTCGCCGGTGGTGATCACGCTGCGCCAGTACTTTCCCGCCAGTTGATTCCCTCCCGCGCCGCTGGCGAAGCCGCGGCTCAGCACCCGGTCCAGCCACTCTTTCAACAATGCCGGGCAGCTCCACGTATACAGCGGATGCTGGAAAACAATCACCTGATGCTGACGCAGGAGATCCTGCTCATGGGCGATATCAATAAAAAAATCTGGATAGTGCGCATAAAGATCGTGCACGGTGACATTCGGCAACTGTAAGGCCGGTTCAAGCAAAACCCGGTTGGCCACGGAATCCTGAGATTCTGGGTGGGCATACAGCAGCAACACTTTCGCTGTCTGAGACATCATTCCCCTCCCGAACGTCATCTGGCGGCTTGCGAAGCGGCTGCGTCTCGACGCAACCAGAATGACTTTGTCTATCGTCTTCATTTTGGGCTACCATTGCGGCCCTATGGAGCGTTTCGCTTCCACACTACATTATCATAAAGACAAATTAACATAGTCTGAACATACGGCGCCTTATGATTGTTTTCTCCTCGTTACAAATTCGTCGCGGCGTACGCGTCCTGCTGGACAACGCCACCGCCACCATCAATCCTGGCCAGAAGGTCGGTCTGGTGGGTAAAAACGGCTGCGGTAAATCTACGTTGCTTTCGCTTTTGAAAAACGAGATAAGCGCCGACGGCGGCTCCATGACCTTCCCGAGCAACTGGCAGCTGGCGTGGGTTAATCAGGAAACGCCGGCCCTGCCGCAACCGGCTATTGATTATGTTATTGATGGCGATCGCGAGTTCCGCAAGCTGGAAGCCGATTTACAGCAGGCCAATGAGCGCGACGACGGCCACGCCATCGCTACCGTTCACGGTAAGCTGGATGCCATTGACGCCTGGACGATTCGTTCCCGCGCCGCCAGCCTGCTACACGGCCTTGGTTTCAGTAACGAGCAGCTTGAGCGGCCGGTCAGTGATTTCTCCGGCGGCTGGCGTATGCGCTTAAACCTCGCGCAGGCGCTGGTCTGCCGTTCCGACCTGCTGCTGCTCGACGAACCGACCAACCACCTCGATCTTGATGCGGTGATCTGGCTGGAAAAGTGGCTGAAAGGCTATACCGGTACGCTGATCCTGATTTCCCACGATCGTGATTTCCTCGATCCGATCGTCGATAAAATTATTCATATCGAACAGCAAACGATGTTCGAATACACCGGTAACTACAGCTCGTTTGAAATCCAGCGCGCGACCCGTCTGTCGCAGCAGCAGGCCATGTATGAAAGCCAGCAGCAGCGCGTTGCCCACTTGCAGAGCTATATCGACCGCTTCCGCGCCAAGGCCACCAAAGCGAAGCAGGCGCAGAGCCGTATCAAAATGCTTGAGCGCATGGAGCTTATCGCCCCAGCGCACGTCGATAACCCGTTCCATTTCAGCTTCCGCGCGCCGGAAAGCCTGCCGAACCCGTTACTCAAGATGGAAAAAGTCAGCGCCGGTTACGGCGAACGGATTATTCTCGACTCCATCAAGCTGAACCTGGTGCCCGGTTCGCGTATCGGTCTGCTGGGGCGCAACGGCGCCGGTAAATCAACGCTGATTAAGCTGCTGGCCGGTGAACTACAACCGTTGTCCGGTGAAATTGGCCTGGCTAAGGGCATTAAGCTCGGTTACTTCGCCCAGCATCAGCTCGAATTCCTGCGCGCCGATGAGTCGCCGATACAGCATCTGGCCCGCCTGGCGCCGCAGGAGCTGGAACAAAAACTGCGCGACTACCTCGGCGGCTTTGGATTCCAGGGGGATAAAGTCAGCGAAGAGACCCGCCGTTTCTCCGGCGGCGAAAAAGCGCGCCTGGTGCTGGCGTTAATCGTCTGGCAGCGCCCTAACCTGCTGCTGCTCGATGAACCGACCAACCACCTTGATCTCGATATGCGTCAGGCCTTAACCGAAGCGCTGATCGACTTCGAAGGGGCGCTGGTCGTGGTCTCGCACGATCGCCACCTGATCCGTTCCACCACTGACGATCTGTACCTCGTACACGACGGCAAAGTCGAACCGTTTGATGGCGATCTGGAAGATTATCAGCAGTGGCTGAGTGACTCGCAGAAGCAGGAAAACCAGGCCTCTGAAGCGCCGAAGGATAACGGCAATAGCGCGCAGGCGCGTAAGGATCAAAAACGCCGCGAAGCCGAACTGCGCACGCAAACGCAACCGCTGCGTAAAGAGATCGCCCGTCTGGAAAAAGAGATGGATAAACTCAACGCGCAGCTGGCGCAGGCGGAAGAGAAGCTGGGCGACAGCGAGTTGTATGACGCCTCGCGCAAAGCGGAATTAACCGCCTGTCTGCAGCAGCAGGCGAGCGCCAAATCAGGTCTCGAAGAGTGCGAGATGGCGTGGCTGGACGCGCAGGAACAGCTGGAGCAAATGCTGCAGGAAGGCTAATGAGTAACCGTTCGGCGGTGAGAGAAAATTCACCGTCGGACTGCCTGCTTCAGATATACCGGCAGACTTTTATTCCGGGAGGCTTTCCGAAATTCATCGCTCAGCCATTCTCTTCAATCATTTTCATGTAATCTATACCGATTACCCGCAAGACCACATATTGGCTAACCGCCCACTTTTATGCGCGGTATAGTGTTCTAAAAGTTTCTTAATAATCCTGGTACTATGGTTGAAATAACCCCGACAGCAGTGACGCCCCCCGATAACGATTCGCGCGAATTCCATCCGATGCGCGGCGTGGGCAATCGTCATCTGCAAACCATGCTGCCGCGGATCATCCGCCGCAAGCTCCGATTTACGCCGCACTGGCAGCGCCTTGAGCTGCCGGATGGCGATTTCGTCGATCTGGCCTGGAGCGAAGACCCCGCCGGCGCGCGCCACAAACCGCGCCTGGTGGTTTTTCACGGTCTGGAAGGCAGCCTGCACAGCCCTTACGCCCACGGTTTGATTCACGCCGCTATGCAGCGCGGCTGGCTCGGGGTGGTGATGCATTTTCGCGGCTGCAGCGGCGAGCCGAATCGTAACAGTCGTATTTACCATTCTGGCGAAACGGAAGATGGCACCTGGTTCCTGCACTGGCTGCAGCGTGAGTTCGGCGCTGCGCCGACGGCAGCGGTAGGCTATTCGCTTGGCGGTAACATGCTGGGCTGTCTGCTGGCGAAAGAAGGCGACAATATTCCGCTCGATGCGGCCGTCATTGTTTCGGCGCCCTTTATGCTGGAAGCCTGCAGCTACCATATGGATAAAGGATTTTCGCGCGTCTATCAGCGTTACCTGCTCAACCTGCTGAAAGCTAACGCCGCGCGCAAGCTAAAAGCCTATCCGGGCTCGCTGCCGGTCGATCTTCGCCAGCTCAAAAGCATGCGCCGCATCCGCGAATTCGACGACATGATCACCGCCAAAATCCATGGTTTCGCCGATGCGCTAGACTATTACCGACAGTGCAGCGCGATGCCGCGCTTAAGCGATATCACCAAGCCGACGCTGATCATTCACGCAAAAGACGATCCGTTTATGGACCATCATTCAATACCGCCGCAGGAACAGCTGCCGGCTAACGTCGAATATCAGCTCACGGAACAAGGCGGCCACGTTGGCTTTGTCGGCGGTACGCTGCGAAAACCGCAGATGTGGCTGGAGCAACGTATTCCGGATTGGTTAACCCGCTGGCTGGGAGGACAAGCATGATTATTCCCTGGCAGGATCTCGATCCCGAAACGCTGGATAATCTGATTGAAAGCTTTGTGTTGCGCGAAGGCACCGATTATGGTGAACATGAACGTTCGCTTGCCGATAAAGTCGCCGATGTAAAACAGCAGCTTAAAACCGGGGAGGCCGTGCTGGTGTGGTCAGAACTGCACGAGACGGTCAACATCATGCCCCGCAAGATGTTTAACGGCTAAGCGCCATGCCCCTCTAACCGCGAGAGCCTGGCGCGATACGGCGACACACCATCACTTAATCAGGGAGTTGTTATGTCTGCCAAACATCCAGTGATCGCAGTCACGGGCTCCAGCGGCGCGGGCACCACCACCACCAGCCTCGCGTTTCGCAAAATTTTCTCGCAGCTGAACCTGCATGCCGCGGAGGTCGAAGGGGATAGCTTCCATCGCTACACTCGCCCGGAAATGGACATGGCGATCCGCAAGGCGCGCGATCAGGGCAAACACATCAGCTACTTTGGCCCGGAAGCCAACGACTTCAGCCTGCTTGAACGCACCTTTTTAGAATACGGCGAATTTGGCAAGGGCCAGTCGCGCAAATATCTCCATACCTACGATGAAGCGGTTCCCTGGAATCAGGTTCCCGGTACCTTTACCCCGTGGCAGCCGCTGCCTGAACCCACCGACGTGCTGTTTTATGAAGGGCTCCACGGCGGCGTGGTGACGCCGCAGCACGACGTGGCGAAACATGTCGACCTGCTGGTCGGCGTGGTGCCGATCGTCAACCTCGAATGGATCCAGAAGCTCATTCGCGATACCAGCGAACGAGGCCATTCGCGCGAAGCGGTGATGGACTCGGTGGTGCGTTCAATGGAGGACTACATCAATTTCATCACCCCCCAGTTCTCACGTACCCATATCAACTTCCAGCGCGTGCCGACAGTCGATACCTCGAATCCGTTTGCCGCCAAAGGTATTCCATCGCTCGACGAAAGCTTCGTGGTGATTCACTTCCGCAATTTACAGGGGATTGATTATCCCTGGCTGTTGGCGATGCTACAGGGGTCGTTTATCTCGCATATGAACACCCTGGTGGTACCGGGCGGTAAGATGGGACTGGCGATGGAGCTCATTATGGCGCCGCTGGTCGAGCGCTTGATGGAAGGCAAAACCATTAGTTAAGGGCAAAATAAAACCCCGGTCGCCGTGCTGCCGGGGTTAGTGTCCCGCTACGTCAATTCGCCTCAGGCTTCGATGACTTCGTAAGAGTGGGTGATGTTGACCGCCTTTTCCAGCATCAGCGCCACCGAGCAGTACTTCTCCGCGGATAAATCCACCGCACGGGACACCGCCGCATCCTTCAGCTCTTTACCGGTGACGATAAAGTGCAGATTGATATGGGTGAACAGGCGCGGCGCCTCTTCACGGCGTTCGGAGGTCAGCTTCACTTCGCAGTTAGTGACGTTTTGACGCCCTTTTTGCAGGATAGACACCACGTCAATTGCGCTACAGCCGCCCGCCGCCATTAACACCATCTCCATCGGGCTGGGCGCTTTGTCCCCGGAGTTGCCATCCATTAAAATCTGGTGGCCGGAGGCCGACTCACCGATGAAGGTTAGACCTTCCACCCATTTCACACGCGCTTGCATAAAATTTAACTCCGCTGTTGCAATTTTCCTGACAGATTACGCGCACATAACAAATCTCGCAACGGAAGGCGACCTGGGTCATGCTGAAGCGAGACACCAGGAGACATGCGGTGAAAGCTATGCTAAAACAGTCTGGATGCTACAGTAATACATTGATGTACCGCATGTATGCTGAGGAGTTCACATTACAGGCTGCATAAATTGAGCAGCCAGCTTCCCAGGCATAGGGAAAAATACGATTGCATGCCCGGATGCCGTGTAGTGTCGGCGTCCGGAGATAGCTTATAACAGAGGATAACCGCGCATGGTGCTTGGCAAACCGCAAACAGACCCTACCCTTGAATGGTTCTTGTCTCATTGCCACATTCATAAGTACCCATCAAAGAGCACGCTGATTCACCAGGGTGAGAAAGCGGAAACGCTTTACTACATCGTAAAAGGCTCCGTGGCTGTACTCATCAAGGATGAAGAAGGTAAAGAGATGATCCTCTCTTACCTCAACCAGGGCGATTTCATCGGTGAATTAGGCCTGTTTGAAGAAGGTCAGGAACGTAGTGCCTGGGTACGTGCGAAAACCGCATGTGAAGTGGCCGAGATCTCTTACAAAAAATTCCGTCAGTTAATCCAGGTGAACCCGGACATCCTGATGCGCCTTTCTTCGCAGATGGCGCGTCGTCTGCAGGTCACTTCCGAGAAAGTCGGTAACCTTGCTTTCCTCGACGTGACGGGCCGTATTGCTCAGACCTTACTGAATCTGGCGAAACAGCCTGATGCCATGACCCACCCGGACGGGATGCAGATCAAAATCACCCGCCAGGAAATTGGCCAGATCGTCGGTTGCTCTCGTGAAACCGTCGGCCGTATTCTGAAGATGCTGGAAGATCAAAACCTGATCTCCGCACACGGTAAAACTATCGTCGTCTACGGTACCCGTTAAGTCGCTAAACGGCGTATTGCTCCGCGCAGTACGCCGTTTTTGTTTCTCCCATGTGGCGCAGGCTGATTTACCACCCGGAAGTCAACTATGCACTGCGGCAAACGCTGGTGCTGTGTCTACCTGTGGCCATCGGGCTTCTGCTCGGCCATCTGCAGCAAGGGTTGCTGTTCTCTTTAGTTCCCGCCTGTTGCAATATCGCCGGTCTCGACACCCCGCATAAACGCTTTTTCAAACGCCTTATCGTTGGCGGCTGCCTATTTGCCGGCAGCAGCCTGATTGTGCAATTGCTTCTGGCGCGCGACATCCCTTTGCCGCTTATCCTCAGCGCGCTGGCGCTGATACTCGGCGTGACGGCGGAAATCAGTTCGCTACACGCTCGCCTGTTGCCGGCATCGCTAATCGCCGCCATTTTTACCTTAAGCCTGGCCGGCAATATGCCCATCTGGGAGCCGCTGCTTATCTATGCGCTGGGAACCTTGTGGTACGGACTCTTTAATTGGTTCTGGTTTTGGCTCTGGCGAGAGCAGCCGCTGCGCGAGTCGTTAAGCCTGCTTTACCGCGAACTGGCTAATTATTGCGAGGCCAAATATAGCCTCCTGACGCAGCACACTGACCCGACGACCTCCCTGCCGCCGCTGCTTACCCGCCAGCAGAAGGTGGTCGATTTAATTACCCAGTGCTATCAGCAGATGCATATGTTAGCCGCCAACCAGCGTAGCGATCATAAGCGACTACTGCGCGCGTTCCAGGTTGGGCTGGATCTGCAGGAACATATTTCAGTGAGCCTGCACCAGCCTGAAGAGGTGCAAAAACTGGTGGAGCGCAGCCATGCGGAAGCGGTCATCCGCTGGAACGCGCAGACCGTCGCCGCGCGTCTGCGCGTGCTGGCGGATGATATTCTCTACCACCGCTACCCGCGCCGCTTCCAGATGGATAAGCAAATCGGCGCGCTGGAAAAAATCGCTTATCAGCACCCCGATAATCCGGTTGGGCAGTTCTGCGCCTGGCACTTCAGTCGTATCGCCCGTGTGCTGCGTACCCAGCGCCCGCTGTACGCACGTAACCTGATGGCGGATAAAGAACGGCGCCTACCGCTACTACCGGCGCTGAAGAACTACCTGTCATTGAAATCCCCGGCGCTGCGCAACGCCGCGCGCATCAGCGTCATGTTGAGCATCGCCAGCCTGATGGGCAGCGCCCTACATCTGCCGAAGCCGTACTGGATCCTGATGACCGTGCTGTTCGTGACGCAAAACGGTTACGGCGCCACCCGCGTGCGAATTGTCCACCGGGCGGTAGGCACTCTGGCGGGCCTGGTGATCGCCTGGCTGACCCTACATTTCCACGTACCGGAGAGCTATACGTTAAGCGGTATGTTGTTCATCACGCTGCTGAGCTATCTCATCATCCGCAAACACTACGGCTGGGCGATGGTGGGCTTTACCGTCACCGCGGTATATACCCTGCAGTTGCTAACGCTTAACGGCGAGCAGTTCATCGTCGCCCGCTTTATCGATACCATCATTGGCTGTCTGATCGCCTTTGGCGGGATGGTCTGGCTATGGCCGCAATGGCAGAGCGGCCTGCTGCGTAAAAACGCCCACGATGCCCTGGAGGCCGATCAGGAGGCTATTCGGCTGATCCTTAGCGCCGATCCGCAGGCCCCGGCGTTGGCCTACCAGCGCATGCGCGTCAACCAGGCGCACAACGCCCTGTATAACTCGCTTAACCAGGCGATGCAGGAACCGGGTTTTAACTCGCACTATCTGGAAGATATGAAGCTGTGGGTAACCCATAGCCAGTTTATCGTTGAGCATATCAACGCCATGACCACGCTGGCGCGCGAGCATACGATGCTAACGCCGGACCTGGCGCAGCGGTATCTGGAATCTTGTGAAATTGCCCTGCAGCGCTGTCAGCAGCGTCTGGATTCAGACGGGCCGGGCAGCGCGGGCGATGTGAATATTATGGAATCCCAGGATGGGGAAGTGTTGCGTGGGCCGCTCAGCACCCTTGAGCAGCATCTGCAGCGGATCCTCGGCCATCTGAACACCATGCACACCATTTCGTCGGTGGCATGGCGTCAGCGTCCGCATCACGGCATCTGGCTACGCACGACTAGGCGCTAAGCACGTTTTTAACCGCCTGCGCAAAGCGCGCCATCCCTTCGGCGATATCGCTATCATCAATCACCAGCGACGGCACAAAGCGCATCACGTCCGGCCCGGCGTTTAACACCATCACCCCGGCCTGGGCCGCGGCATAGAGGAAATCGCGCGCGCGTCCATGATGCTGCGGCTTAAGCGCGGCGCCGATTAACAGCCCCATGCCGCGGATGTCGCTGAACAGATCGAACTGCGCATCGATCTGCTGCAGGTGTTCGACAAACAGCGCCCGTTTGGCATTCACGCCCTCCAGCACCTGCGGCGTGTTAATCAGGTTGAAAGCCGCGGTCGCCACCGCGCAGGCCAGCGGATTGCCGCCGTAGGTGGAGCCATGGGAACCGGCATGGAAGGCGCTGGCAATTTCATTGGTGGTCAACATCGCGCTAATCGGGAAACCGCCGCCGAGCGCTTTCGCGCTGGTCAGGATATCCGGGGTCACGCCGTAATGCATATAGGCGAACAGCGAACCGGTACGGCCCATACCGCACTGCACTTCATCAAATACCAGCAGCGCCTGATGCTGGTCGCACAGTTCGCGCAGCCCCTGCAGGAACGCCGGCGTCGCCGCCATCACTCCGCCCTCGCCCTGAATCGGCTCAACCACCACCGCGCAGGTATGGTCATCGATCACCGCTTTCACCGCCTCGAGATCGTTAAAGGGGACATGCACGATATCTGCCGGTTTCGGCCCGAAACCATCAGAGTATTTCGGCTGACCGCCAACCGAGACGGTGAACAGCGACCGTCCGTGGAAGGCATTATGGAAAGCGATGATTTTGGTTTTGTACGGGCTATGACGAGTAATTGCGTAATGACGCGCCAGCTTGAACGCCGTTTCGTTGGCTTCCGTTCCGGAGTTCATAAACACCACGCGTTCGGCAAAAGTGGCGTCCACCAGTTGGCGACCCAGGCGCAGCGCCGGCTCGTTGGTAAAAACGTTGCTGGTGTGCCACAGGGTTTCGCCCTGCTCGTGCAGCGCCGCCACCAGCGCCGGGTGGCAGTGGCCCAGCGCGGTCACCGCAATCCCGCCGGCAAAATCAATGTACTCTTTGCCCTGCTGATCCCAAACGCGGCTGCCTTTCCCCTTCACCGGAATAAACTCCGCCGGTGCATAAATCGGCAGAATGACTTCATCGAATGTGGCGCGGGTGATTGCCGGTTGCTCTGTTGCCATGTGATGCCCATCCTTCTGTGTAATGTGCAATGATTGCGATGTTTTAATCACAAAATATGCATAATAAATCACTTCATGGCAACTACAAATCAGCGTTTAAGGAAGTTTTCCAGCAAGTGGTGTCCCTGTTCGCTAAGAATGCTCTCCGGGTGGAACTGCACGCCTTCGAGATCCCACTGGCGATGGCGGATACCCATGATTTCACCGCTGGCGCTGCGGGCGGTAACGATAAAATCATCGGGAAGAGTTGGCGGGTCGATAACTAATGAATGGTAGCGCGTAACGGTAAGCGGGTTGTTTAGTCCCTGAAAAACGCCCTCGCCGTTGTGCTCAATAAGCGACGTTTTACCATGCATGACCTGAGCGGCGCGCACGATGCTAGCGCCGAAGACCTGGGCGATGGCCTGATGACCCAGACACACGCCGAGCAGCGGGGTTTTTCCGGCATAGCGGCGGATAACGTCCAGCGAAATACCTGACTCATCGGGCGTGCAGGGGCCCGGCGAAATAACGATTTTCTCCGGCGCCAGCGACACTATCTCTGCCAGCGTTAACTCATCGTTACGCTTAACCAGCACCTCCGCTCCCAGTTCGCAAAAGTACTGGTACAGATTCCAGGTGAAAGAGTCATAGTTATCGATTAGCAGGATCATAGCGGCTCCGGAAAAAACAAAACCGGGCTATTCTACTCAGATTCCCGCGCTTCGCTCACCACTTTACGAAAGATCCGCTCCAGCGGCTCCGGGTCGCCCATCGCGCCCAGCTGGTTAGCCTGGCTCCACGCATCCGGATCGATGCCCCGCCAGTCGAGCAGGTAGCCGGCGTGAATGGCCAACTGTTCGAAGAAGATCCTTTGCGTCAGACCGTTACCAAGGCGGAACGGGTGCAGGACATTGATTTCGCCGTAGTACCAGCTCAGGCGCTCGACGAAGGTCTCCCAGGGTTGTTCACACAGATAGTCCTCTTCTTCCAGCTTGCGCATCAGCGCGTTACCCTCTTTCTCTATCCACGCGAAGTGGCAAAACGGCGTATCGCCCTGGTAGATATCGATCTCCCGCAGCTTACCCGCCCAGTCAAAGAGATCCTGATAAAGTTGCCGGTGAATGGCGCAGAGATGCGGTAAGCCGCGGCCGCGCGGGCCCAACGGGATCGTCGCCGCGCGCAGCGAAGTGAATTCCCAGACCGTTTGTTCCAGCCGTTGCGCCTGATGAATACCCAGCCGGTTGCGCAGCACATCCAACGCCGGATAGAGATAGGGGTCGCGGTCGTCGCCATATTTATCGCTCATGACGCCTCCTCAGCTCGACAATACGCGCCAGCGCTTCCTCAGCCGTCAGGCTAACCAGCGGTACCGTCGCGCCTTCAAGGCGTCGGCTGGCCTGAAAATTGGCATTGCGGGTCTGTTCCCAGAGCCGGGATTTTTGCTTATCGGTGAGTAAACGCATGGTCGCCTCCCTTATCGTCCCCTGTGTGCCACAAGTATAAGCAGCAATTTCAGGTTACGCAGAGAGGCAAGCTGGGCGCAGGCGGACCGCCCGCGCCAGAAGAGGGTTACGGCAGTACTTTCGCCGAGAGAATGACGACCGGTTTGGACGGAACATTTTGGTACGGGCCGACGTTGTGGGTCGGAACCTGAGAAATTTTGTCGGCGACGTCCATTCCCTTCACCACTTTACCAAATACCGCGTAGCCAAAATCGCGCTGGCCGTGGTCGAGGAAGGCGTTATCGGCCACGTTGATGAAGAACTGGCTGGTCGCGCTGTCCTGATCGGCGGTACGCGCCATGGCGATCGTTCCGCGGGTATTACGCAGGCCATTGTCGGCTTCGTTTTTAATCGGCGGGTTCGGCTGCTTTTGCTGCATCTGCTCATTAAAACCGCCGCCCTGCACCATAAAGCCCGGGATCACCCGGTGGAAGGTCGTGTTGTTATAGAAACCGCTGTTCACGTACTTCAGGAAGTTATCGACAGAAATCGGCGCCTTCTGGCTATTCAGCTCCAACTCGATGTTGCCAGCAGAAGTGGTCAGCAGTACGTGCGGGTCGCCCTTGGCCGCCATGGCGGGGGAGAATGCTGAAATGGCGAATACGGCAGCCATCGCCGCCAGAGTGGATTTGAGCATGGAAATTCCTTAACGGAGCAGAGTAAAAAGCAAGTGCCTTGATTCTAAAGAGCCTTTGCATAGCGGGCTAGCCTTTTACCTAATTTTACTTAGCTGAAACACTTGTTACGAACTGACTCAGGTGTGAGCAATCTTATTAATGTGATCAAAGTCACACAAAACCATGCAATAAGCTCTACATTTCAATATAAACGTTTGCCTTCATCACTTGAATGAATAAAATCTGTGCGCCCGGCGCAGCGTCAACGCGCTTTACCTATCTATTCACAGGCCTGTCATGACTAACAGCAATCGTATCAAGCTCACATGGATCAGCTTTTTCTCCTACGCCCTGACCGGCGCGTTGGTGATCGTCACCGGGATGGTGATGGGGAACATCGCGGATTATTTCCATCTGCCGGTGTCCAGTATGAGTAACACCTTTACCTTCCTCAATGCCGGTATTCTGATTTCTATCTTCCTCAATGCCTGGCTGATGGAGATCGTGCCGCTGAAAACCCAGCTGCGCTTCGGCTTTATCCTGATGCTGTTAGCTATCGCCGGGTTGATGTTCGGCCACAGCCTGACGCTGTTCTCCGCATCGATGTTCGTGCTTGGTCTGGTCAGCGGGATCACCATGTCGATCGGTACTTTCCTGATTACCCACATGTATGAAGGCCGTCAGCGCGGCGCGCGTCTGCTGTTCACGGACTCCTTCTTCAGCATGGCGGGGATGATCTTCCCGATGGTCGCCGCCGTTCTGCTGGCGCGCAGCATCGAGTGGTACTGGGTTTACGCCTGTATCGGCCTGGTCTACGTTGCTATTTTCGTGCTGACTTTCGGCTGTGAGTTCCCGGTGCTTGGCAACAAAGCGCTGGCGGAAAACAGCCAGCCGGTGGTGAAAGAGAAATGGGGCATCGGCGTGCTGTTCCTTTCCATCGCCGCGCTATGCTACATCCTCGGCCAGTTGGGCTTTATCTCCTGGGTACCGGAATATGCCAAAGGCCTCGGCATGAGCCTCGGCGACGCCGGTAAGCTGGTCAGCGATTTCTGGATGTCCTATATGATCGGTATGTGGTCGTTCAGCTTCATCCTGCGCTTCTTCGACCTGCAGCGCATCCTGACCGTTCTGGCGGGCCTGGCGACAATCCTGATGTATCTGTTCATCAATGGTTCGCCGGAGCATATGCCGTGGTTCATCCTGACCCTTGGCTTCTTCTCCAGCGCCATCTATACCTCGATCATCACCCTGGGCTCGCAGCAGACTAAAGTCGCTTCGCCGAAGCTGGTGAACTTTATTCTGACCTGCGGCACCATCGGCACCATGCTGACTTTCGTGGTGACCGGGCCGATCGTCGCGGCTAGCGGCCCGCTGGCCGCGCTGCACACCGCGAACGGACTCTATGCCGTGGTATTCGTGATGTGTCTGCTCCTTGGCTTCGTTTCCCGCCACCGTCAGAACGCATCGGCGCACTAAGCCTTAAGCCCCTTTGCTTCGGCAAAGGGGCTATTTTTGGTAAAAAACAACTCCTCGCCGCCTTTATCGGTCTGTATCCACGTCTGCGCCAGCTGCGTAGTTGCAATGACCCTTCCCTGACGAATTGACCAACGCACCGGCACCTGGCAGCGTACGGCTTCAAAACCGTTTTCAGCAGGCAGGATCACCAGATTGGCCGGGTTGCCGGTAGCAATGCCGTAATCATTGAGACCAAAGGTTCTGGCGCTGTTGTGGGTAATCAGCTGTAGACTGTCGTTAATCTGCTGATAGCCCATCAGTTGGCAAACGTGCAGCCCCATATGCAGCACCTGTAACATGTTGCCGGTTCCCAACGGATACCACGGGTCGAATACATCATCGTGGCCAAAACAGACATTAATGCCGGCCGCCATCAGCTCCTTGACCCGCGTCACGCCGCGCCGCTTCGGGTAGTCATCAAAGCGCCCCTGCAGATGAATATTGACCAGCGGGTTGGCGACGAAGTTAATGCCCGAGAGTTTTAACAGGCGGAACAGACGCGAGGTATAAGCGCCATTGTAGGAGTGCATCGCGGTGGTGTGGCTCGCGGTCACCCGGGGGCCAATTCCCTCTTTTAACGCCAGCGCGGCGACCGTTTCGACAAAGCGCGACTGTTCATCGTCAATTTCATCGCAGTGGATATCCAGCGGACGCTGGTATTTCTGCGCCAGACGGAAGGCGATATGCAGTGATTCCACACCATATTCACGAGTAAATTCGAAATGCGGGATCGCCCCAACCACATCGGCGCCCAGCCGTAACGCCTCCTCCAGCAAACTCTCACCATTGGGGTAGGATAAAATCCCTTCCTGGGGGAAGGCGACTATCTGCAAATCGACCCACGGCGCTACCTCTTGTTTGACTTCCAGCATCGCTTTCAGCGCGGTCAACGTTGGGTCGGAAACATCGACATGGGTGCGGACAAACTGGATGCCGTTAGCGATTTGCCAGCGCAGGGTTTTCCACGCGCGGGCTTTCACATCCTCATGGCTTAGCAGCGCTTTACGCTCGGCCCAACGCTCAATCCCTTCGAACAGCGTCCCAGACTGGTTCCAGTTCGGTTCTCCCGCCGTCTGCGTGGTATCAAGATGAATGTGCGGTTCGATAAACGGCGGAATGGCCAATCCGCCGCGGGCGTTAAGCACTTCGTAGCTTTCGCTGCGTGCCTCTCCCATCGGCGTGATGTCGCCGAATCGCCCTTTATCAATCGCAATCTGCCACAACCCTTCCCTCTTTGGCAGATGGACGTTCTGAATTAACCACAGCGGCGTTGTCGACATAGTTTGCTCCCCTGAAGATTGCTTATTTCTTCCGCTGTCTTTGTACACAAAAAGAACAGAACGGAAAAGCCTGATTTTTCCATCACTTAGAAAAATCATTATAAATCATGAATATACTCATTAAGTGGTAGGTAAGTTCTAAATTGATTTGTATCAATGAGTGTAGTAGCTGAATCGTTAAGGTAGGCGGTAATAGAAAAGAAATCGAGGCAAAAATGAGCAAAGTCAGAATCGCTATTATCGGTAACGGCATGGTCGGCCATCGCTTTATCGAAGAGCTTCTTGATAAGGCGCCTGCCGGACAATTCGACATTACCGTGTTCTGTGAAGAGCCGCGTATCGCCTATGACCGTGTCCACCTGTCGTCTTACTTCTCCCATCACACTGCGGAAGAGCTGTCGCTGGTACGCGAAGGTTTCTATGAGAAACACGGCGTCAAAGTACTGGTCGGCGAACGCGCGATTACCATCAACCGTCAGGAAAAGGTTATCCACTCCAGCGCTGGCCGTACCGTTTTCTACGACAAGCTGATTATGGCGACTGGCTCATACCCGTGGATCCCGCCGATTAAAGGCGCGGAAACCCAGGATTGCTTCGTCTATCGTACTATTGAAGATCTTAACGCCATTGAATCCTGCGCCCGTCGCAGCAAACGCGGCGCGGTGGTCGGCGGCGGCCTGCTCGGTCTGGAAGCGGCTGGTGCGCTGAAAAATCTCGGCGTGGAAACCCACGTGATCGAGTTTGCTCCGATGCTGATGGCCGAGCAGCTCGACCAGATGGGCGGCGAGCAGTTGAAGCGTAAGATCGAAAGCATGGGAGTGAAAGTTCACACCAGCAAAAACACCAAAGAGATCGTTCAGCAGGGTACCGACGCGCGCAAAACGATGCGCTTCGCCGACGGTAGCGAACTGCAGGTCGATTTCATCGTCTTCTCTACCGGTATCCGTCCGCGCGACAAGCTGGCTACCCAGTGCGGTCTCGCCGTCGCCCAGCGCGGCGGCATCATGGTCAACGATAGCTGCCAGACCTCCGACCCGGATATCTACGCTATCGGCGAATGCGCCAGCTGGAATAACCGCGTGTATGGTCTTGTCGCCCCGGGCTACAAAATGGCGCAGGTTACCGTTGACCATATCCTCGGCAACGACAATCTGTTCACCGGCGCCGATCTCAGCGCCAAGCTGAAGCTGCTCGGCGTTGACGTTGGCGGTATCGGCGACGCCCACGGGCGCACGCCGGGCGCGCGTAGCTACGTCTATCTCGACGAAAGCAAAGAAGTCTACAAACGTCTTATCGTCAGCGAAGATAACAAAACCCTGCTCGGCGCGGTACTGGTCGGCGACACCAGCGATTACGGCAACCTGCTGCAGCTGGTGCTGAATTCCATCGAGCTGCCGGAAAACCCGGATTCGCTGATCCTCCCGGCTCACGCTGGCAGCGGAAAGCCGTCTATCGGCGTGGATAAACTGCCGGACAGCGCGCAGATTTGTTCCTGCTTCGACGTCAGCAAAGGCGACCTGATCGCCGCTATCAATAAAGGCTGCCACACCGTGGCGGCGCTGAAAGCGGAAACCAAAGCCGGAACCGGCTGCGGCGGCTGTATTCCGCTGGTGACGCAGGTGCTCAACGCCGAGCTGGCGAAACAGGGTATCGAAGTGAACAACAATCTGTGCGAACACTTCGCCTACTCTCGCCAGGAGCTGTTCCACCTGATCCGCGTGGAAGGCATCAAAACCTTCGACGAACTACTGGAAAAACACGGTCAGGGCTACGGCTGTGAAGTCTGTAAGCCGACCGTCGGTTCCCTGCTGGCCTCCTGCTGGAATGAGTACATCCTCAAACCACAGCACACGCCGCTGCAGGACACCAACGATAACTTCCTCGCCAACATCCAGAAAGATGGCACCTACTCGGTTATCCCGCGCTCCGCAGGCGGCGAAATTACGCCAGAAGGCCTGGTTGCCGTCGGTCGCATCGCGCGCGAATTTAATCTGTATACCAAAATCACCGGCTCCCAGCGTATCGGCCTGTTCGGCGCGCAAAAAGACGACCTGCCGGAAATCTGGCGCCAGCTGATTGAAGCCGGCTTCGAAACCGGCCATGCGTACGCCAAAGCGTTACGTATGGCGAAAACCTGTGTCGGCAGTACCTGGTGCCGCTACGGCGTCGGCGATAGCGTCGGCTTCGGCGTGGAACTGGAAAACCGCTATAAAGGTATCCGTACCCCGCACAAAATGAAGTTCGGCGTCTCCGGTTGTACCCGTGAATGCGCGGAAGCGCAGGGTAAAGACGTTGGGATCATCGCCACCGAGAAAGGCTGGAACCTGTACGTGTGCGGTAACGGCGGGATGAAACCACGCCACGCCGATCTGCTGGCCGCGGACCTCGATCGCGATACGCTCATCAAATATCTCGACCGCTTTATGATGTTCTACATCCGCACCGCCGATAAGCTGACCCGTACCGCGCCGTGGCTGGACAACATGGAAGGCGGCATCGACTATCTGCGCAGCGTCATCATCGACGATAAGCTGGGCCTGAACGATCACCTTGAAGAAGAGCTGGCTCGCCTGCGCGCCGCTTTCGCCTGCGAATGGACCGAGACCGTCAATAACCCGGCGGCGCAGACGCGCTTCAAACACTTTATCAACAGCGACCAGCGCGACCCGAACGTTCAGGTGGTGCCGGAACGTGACCAGCATCGCCCGGCCACGCCCTATGAGCGCATCCCGGTCACGCTGGTGGAGGAAAACGTATGAGCCAGTGGGTAAACATCTGCAAAATTGACGACATCCTGCCGGCGACCGGCGTCTGCGCGCTGCTGGGGCAACAGCAGGTGGCTATCTTCCGTCCGTACCATGACGACAGAGTGTTCGCCATCAGCAATATCGATCCGTTCTTCAATGCCAGCGTGCTGTCCCGCGGGATTATCGCTGAGCATGACGGCGCGCTGTGGGTTGCCAGTCCGCTGAAAAAGCAGCGCTTCCGTCTCAGCGACGGGCTGTGCATGGAAGATGAGAGCCACTCCATCGCCCACTACGAAGCCCGTGTTAAAGATGGCAAAGTGCAGCTGAAAGCCTGATGCCGCATGGTTCCCTCCGCGCCGCGGGGGGAACCATATCATCAGCTTATGACCACTAATAAGTAGAGGCGGCAAAATTCATATCTCCGTGAATCCCTCTGCTGCTATGCTACGACCGCATTCCCATTCCCCCCTTGCCGTGAGGATCTGCCGTGGACCACTTACCTATTTTTTGCCAACTACGCGATCGCGACTGCTTGCTGGTCGGCGGCGGCGATATCGCTGAACGCAAGGCGCGTCTGTTGCTCGACGCAGGTGCCCGGTTAACGGTCAACTCACGCCGGTTTACTCCGCAGTTTCAGGTGTGGGCCGAGGAGCAAATGCTGACGCTGGCGCAGGGCGATTTTAATCCTGCGCTGCTCGATAACTGCTGGCTGGCGATCGCCGCCACCGACGATGATGTCGTTAATCAGCAGGTCAGCGAGGCCGCTGAATCACGGCGTATTTTCTGCAACGTGGTGGATGCGCCCCGTCAGGCCAGCTTTATCATGCCGTCAATTATCGACCGCTCGCCGCTGATGGTCGCCGTGTCTTCCGGCGGTACCTCGCCGGTGCTGGCGCGCCTGCTGCGTGAAAAGCTCGAATCGCTCTTGCCGCTGCATCTCGGACAAATCGCCCGCTATGCCGGGCAGCTGCGCTCAAGGGTGAAAAAACAGTTCGCTACCGTCGGCGAGCGCCGCCGCTTCTGGGAAAAACTGTTTGTTAACGATGGCCTCGCCCAATCGCTGGCGAACGATGATCGTCAGGCCGTTGCCGATACCACGGAACGATTATTGAATGAGCCGCTGGAACATCGCGGCGAAGTGGTGCTGGTTGGCGCCGGTCCGGGCGATGCCGGGCTGCTCACTCTCAAGGGACTGCAGCAGATCCAGCAGGCCGATGTGGTGGTTTATGACCGACTGGTCTCCGACGACATTATGAACCTGGTGCGCCGTGATGCCGATCGGGTGTTTGTCGGCAAACGTGCAGGCTATCACTGCGTGCCGCAGGAGGAGATTAACCAAATCCTGCTGCGCGAAGCGCAAAGCGGCAAACGTGTCGTGCGCCTGAAAGGCGGCGATCCGTTTATTTTTGGCCGCGGCGGCGAAGAGCTGGAGACCCTCTGCGCGGCAGGTATTCCGTTCTCGGTGGTGCCGGGGATCACCGCCGCCTCCGGCTGCTCGGCCTACTCCGGCATTCCGCTCACCCACCGCGATTTCGCCCAGGGCGTACGTCTAATCACCGGCCATCTGAAAACTGGTAGCGATCTCGACTGGCAAAATCTGGCGGCGGAAAAACAGACGCTGGTGTTCTATATGGGGCTAAACCAGGCGCCGGCGATCCGCGAAAAGCTGATCGCCCACGGCATGGCGGCGGATATGCCGGCCGCCATCGTCGAGAACGGCACCGCGGTCAACCAGAAGGTCGTCACCGGTACTCTGGATCGGCTGGATATTATGGCGCAGCAGATGGCCAGCCCGGCGTTGATTATCGTGGGCCGCGTTGTGGCGCTACGCGACAAGCTGAACTGGTTTTCTAACCATTAAGATAATGCGCTCTGGCAAAGACAAAAAAACCGGGATAATCCCGGTTTTTTTACCTTCAGCGAGCCTTATTACGGCTTAGCGACAAAGCCAATCGCTTCATATACCGCTTTCAGGGTCTTAGAAGCGTGCGCGCTGGCCTTCTCGGCGCCCTCTTTCATCACCTGATTAAGAAACGCTTCGTCGTTGCGGAAACGGTGATAGCGCTCCTGCAGCTCGGTCAGCATACCGGAAACGGCTTCGGCGACTTCGCCTTTCAGGTGGCCGTACATTTTACCTTCAAAGTGCTGTTCCAGTTCCGGAATGCTCTGGCCGGTGACGGCAGAGAGGATATCCAGCAGGTTGGAAACGCCCGCTTTGTTTTGCACATCGTAACGGACAACCGGCGGCTCGTCGGAGTCGGTCACCGCGCGTTTGATCTTCTTAACCACCGATTTCGGGTCTTCCAGCAGACCAATGACGTTGTTGCGGTTGTCATCGGACTTGGACATCTTTTTGGTCGGTTCCAGCAACGACATGACGCGCGCGCCGGACTTAGGAATAAACGGCTCAGGCACTTTAAAGATATCGCCATAGATAGCGTTAAAGCGCTGCGCGACGTCGCGGCTCAGCTCAAGATGCTGTTTCTGATCTTCGCCTACCGGTACCTGGTTGGTCTGGTACAGCAGGATGTCAGCGGCCATCAGTACCGGGTAGTCAAACAGACCAGCGTTGATGTTCTCGGCGTAGCGCGCGGACTTGTCCTTAAACTGGGTCATGCGGCTCAGTTCGCCGAAATAGGTGTAGCAGTTGAGCGCCCAGCCCAGCTGTGCGTGTTCCGGCACGTGAGACTGGACGAAAATGGTGCTCTTTTGCGGATCGATACCGCAGGCCAGATACAGCGCCAGCGTATCCAGCGTTGCTTTACGCAGGTTCTGCGGATCCTGACGCACGGTGATCGCGTGCTGGTCAACGATGCAGTAAATACAGTGATAGTCATCCTGCATGTTTACCCATTGACGCAGCGCACCCATATAGTTGCCAATGGTCAATTCACCTGAGGGCTGTGCGCCACTAAAAACGATGGGCTTAGTCATTTTTTAATTCCTGAGTTTCACTGTACGGTAGCCCAAGAGCGGGCAAGAGTTCATTAAATTGGTCAAAGATAAAATCCGGCTCGCTCAGCGCTATCGGCTCGCCGTAGTTGTAGCCGTAAGTCAGACCGATAGAGCAGCAACCCGCCGCTTTCGCCGCCTGAATATCATTGCGCGAATCCCCGACGAACAAGAGTTCGGCTGGCGTCAGAGAGAGCTTTTCCGCCACCAGCAGCAGCGGATCCGGATGCGGCTTTTTGTTCTTCACATCGTCGCCGCCGATCACCACGCTAAAGTATTTCGCGATATCCAGCGCCTCGAGCAAGGGCGCCACGAACGGCGTCGGTTTGTTGGTAACCAGCGCCAGCGGCAGGCCTTTTGCGTGCAGCGCGCCGAGCGTATCGGCCACTGCCGGGAACAAGAAACTGCCTTCTTCCGCCGCTTCGGCGTAATAGCGGTCGAACAGTTTACGCAAAACGCGTAGCTGTTCGTCTTGCGGTATATCATGATCGTCGACGGAAGGTTTCCCCATCGCCGCGCGTAACGTGGCGCGCTCCTGGCGAGCCCAGTTCAGCGCCCGCTCCATCAGGACGTCTGCGCCGTTGCCAATCCAGGTCACGACGCGCTCTTCACCTGCCACCGGCAGTTCCAGCGCGTAAAGCGCGCTATCAACGGCGGCGGTTAAACCCGGCGCGCTATCGACCAGCGTACCGTCCAGGTCAAATGCCACGCCGCGGATGGCCTGTAATTTATCCATGACTAACCTTCGCTAATTCACTGCGCATTTGATCAATAACTTTTTTGTAGTCCGGCTGGCCGAAGATCGCCGAACCGGCGACAAACATATCCGCACCGGCCGCGGCAATTTCACCAATGTTGCTGGCTTTCACGCCGCCATCGACTTCAAGGCGAATGTCGTAGCCGGATTGATCGATAAGCTGACGCACCTGACGCAGTTTTTCAAGAGTGTGCGGAATAAAGGACTGGCCGCCAAAGCCTGGGTTAACCGACATCAGCAGAATCACATCCAGCTTATCCATAACGTAATCGAGATAGCTCAGCGGCGTTGCCGGGTTGAATACCAGCCCCGCTTTACAGCCGTGCTCTTTGATAAGCTGCAGGCTGCGGTCGACGTGTTCAGAGGCTTCCGGGTGGAAAGTGATAATGCTGGCGCCGGCTTCGGCAAAATCAGGAATGATGCGGTCGACCGGTTTTACCATCAGGTGCACATCGATCGGCGCGGTAATGCCGTAGTTGCGCAGCGACTTCAGCACCATCGGGCCAATCGTCAGATTCGGCACGTAGTGGTTGTCCATGACGTCGAAGTGTACGACATCCGCGCCCGCCGCCAGTGCCTTAGCGGTATCCTCGCCCAAACGGGCAAAATCAGCCGACAGAATCGAAGGGGCAATCAAATACTGCTTCATCCGCATCTCCTTGAAATTTATTTGGTCTTCGGCGGACGGTACAGCGCTAATAGCTCGTCCACCTTTTTACGCGTACCACCGTTGCTGCTGATGCTGCGCCGAACCTTCACAATATGCGTTTCCGCCGCGTTTTTATACCACTCCTGCGTCAGCGGCGTGCGGTGGTTTGAGATAAGCACCGGGATCCGCTTTTTCATCAACGATTCCGCCTTTTTCGCCAGCAGTACCTGCTGATCAAGGTTGAAGCTGTTGGTGTGGTAGGCGGTAAAATTCGCCGTCGCCGTCAGCGGCGCGTACGGCGGATCGCAATAGACCACCGCCCGGCTATCGGCGCGCTTCATACACTCTTCATAAGATTCGCAGTAAAACTCGGCGTTCTGCGCCTTTGCGGCGAAGTGATAGAGCTCAGCCTCGGGGAAATAGGGCTTTTTGTAGCGGCCAAACGGCACGTTGAACTCGCCGCGCAGGTTGTAGCGGCACAGACCGTTGTAGCCGTGGCGATTCAGATACAGGAACAGCACCGCGCGACGCAGGGGATCCTGACTCTGGTTGAATTCATCACGGTACTGATAGTAACGCTCCGCGGCGTTGTTTTCCGGCGTAAACATCTCACGTGCGGCGCTGACGTATTCGTCGGTGCGCAATTTGACGATGTTATACAGGCCAATCAGATCGCTATTGATATCCGCGAGGATATAACGAGAAAAGTCGGTATTCAGGAATACCGACCCGGCGCCCACGAAGGGCTCAATCAAGCATTCACCTTCCGGCAAATGCTTTTTAATATCGTCGAGCAGGGGGTATTTCCCCCCCGCCCACTTCAGAAAAGCGCGATTCTTTTTCATGCTGCCTAACTAATTACACTTTCTCCGGCTGTGGAGAAATCGCTCCGACAGCATCCTGCGCTTAAGACTACTCGCGGCATTACTTCAGGTCAGCTTGTACCTGGTGCAGCGGTTTTGCCCATGGATTTTTCGCCTGAACATCCGCAGGGAGCGTGGCGACAGCACGTTTCGCTTCATCTTTCGAAGCGTAGATGCCGCTGACCAGCACATACCACGGTTGACCGTTGCGAGTCGTCTCATAGACAACATATTTTTCCAGCTTCTCTTTCTTCGCCCAGTTGTTCAGGTTGTTGTAGTTAGAGGAGCTGCTGAGCTGCAACGTATAGTTGCCAGACGGCGCAGACTTCATCGAGCCAACATCGCCAGCCGTTTTGCTGCCAGCCGCTGCGGTCGCTGCGGTCGCTGCGGTCGCTGCAGGCGCAGTGGCCACCGGGGCGGAGGTAGTGGCGGCAGGCGCAGTAGCCGTTGGCGCGGTTGTCGCAGCCGGTTTAGTCTGCGCAGTGGCGACAGGCTTGCTGGCGGTAGCCGCCGGCGCGCTCTCTACGTGTTTAGGTTTGGTTTCAACCGGCGCTTTGGCGGTAGCCTGCGGCTTGCTTTGCGGTTTCGGTTCAATCACCACCTGTTTACGCTCAGCAGGACGCGGCGTGGCGGCCGTCTGGCGTTCGGTCGTTTGACGCGGCGCGGCGCCATTACGCATCGGCGCAACGGTCGCAGGTTCGGTCGGTAAGGTGGAGTTAGCAACGGCGCTATCCAGTTGACCCTGCTGCTGAGTCAGCGCGTTATTCAGGTCGCCCTGAACTTCCACACGCTGCTGGCCCTGCGGCTCGGAGGCGGGTTGACCCTGAGTCGGATTGGAGGCGATCGGCGGCAGAGAAACGTCCTGCGGCTGTTGCTGGTTGGTGTTGCCCGCAGTTTGATCGGCCGGCTGCGCGGCATTGTTGTTCTGGTCAGCGGTCATGCTTTGATCGCCTGACAGGTTAACGCTCTTCTCACCAGAAGCGGATTCATTGGAAGAAGATGGCGATTTCAGCGCCGAACCCACGCCGACAATCAGCAGCAGGAGTACCAGCACCCCGACGCCCATCATGACATACTGGCGGGAAGCCGGTTTAGCAGGGGCCTTTTTGCGTTTACGCGGACGGCGTTCAACCTGCTGCTCTTCTTCTACTTCTTCTTCGGACTCGAGGTCCTCTTCGTACTCTTCTTCATCGCGTTCACGACGGGCTTTGTTCGCGCGCGTCGGACGGCCTTCATCGGCCTCAAGATCGAGATCGTCGAAATTGATCTGCGGATCGGCGTCACGCTCGGAAGACTGACGGGAACGACCAGCACGACGATCGTTGCGATCGGCTTTCATATCGTCTTCTGGTTTGAAATCATCCATTTAACACCCCACTAAAAGGCTTATGCTCACGATTATTGCATGTTGCCCGAAATGATAACGCCGCGCGGACGCGGCTAGACCTTCTTATTGTTGCGCCTGCTGAGTATCAGCAATCGCGCCAAGAACTACATCGTGCGACACTCCGCCGCGGACCTCGCTCTTTCCTATAGCGAGCGGTAATACCAGGCGCATTTCACCTGCCAATACCTTTTTATCACGCATCATGTGAGGCAAATACGCTTCTGCAGACATTTCCTGCGGCCCGCGTACCGGCAACCCTGCACGTTGCAACAGCGCAATCATACGCTGCGTATCCTGCGCGCTAAACTGCCCTAAACGCTCGGACGTATGCGCCGCCATGACCATTCCGGCCGCCACAGCTTCGCCATGTAGCCAGTTACCGTAGCCCATTTCAGCTTCGATAGCATGGCCAAATGTATGTCCCAGATTCAGTAAAGCACGTAACCCGGTTTCGCGCTCGTCGGCAGCGACAACTTCGGCTTTTAGCTCACAACAACGGCGAATACAGTACGCCATCGCCGATTCATCCAGCGCCATCAGCGCATCGATGTTGTCTTCAAGCCAGCAGAAGAACTCGCCGTCAAGAATAATGCCGTACTTAATGACCTCAGCCAGGCCGGAGGAGAGCTCGCGCTTCGGCAAGGTTTTGAGACAATTAAGGTCGACGACCACGGAAACCGGCTGCCAGAAGGCGCCAATCATATTTTTACCGAGGGGATGGTTTACGGCCGTTTTGCCGCCAACCGAAGAGTCCACCTGCGAAAGCAGCGTGGTGGGAACTTGAATAAAACGTACGCCGCGCTGATAGCTCGCAGCGGCAAAACCGGTTAAATCGCCAACCACGCCGCCGCCGAGCGCCACGAGTGTGGTGTCGCGGCCATGTGGTTTTTGCAACAGCGCGGTAAATACCGTATCCATCACCGCCAGGCTTTTATATTGCTCGCCATCCGGCAGGATCACGCTGTCGACGTTGACACCCGCTTGCTCCAGTACGGAGCGAACGGTATCAAGATAAAGCGGCGCCAGCGTTTCATTGGTGACCAGCATGACCTGGTCGCCTGATTTCAGTGGCAGAAAAGAAGCTGGATCGTTAAACAAACCAGCCGCGATGGTAATCGGGTAACTACGTTCCCCGAGAGTTACAGTCAGCTTCTCCATAACGCGACGTCCACCTCAGTTGCTTTACTCTGACGCACTTTATTAAGCCAGAATCAGTTGCTTTCCAGCATATGAATAATCTGGTTTGCAACGACTTTCGCACTTTGATCGTCGGTGCGGATAGTCACATCGGCGATCTCTTCATACAGTGGATTACGTTCATCTGCCAACGCTTCAAGAACTTCACGTGGCGGCGCATCTACTTGTAATAAAGGACGCTTTTTATCGCGCTGCGTACGAGCAAGTTGTTTTTCGATCGTTGTTTCCAGGTAGACCACCACGCCGCGGGCGGAGAGACGGTTACGCGTTTCACGGGATTTTACTGAGCCGCCGCCAGTGGCGAGTACGATTCCCTGTTTTTCCGTCAACTCATTGATGATTTTTTCTTCACGATCGCGGAAGCCTTCTTCGCCTTCGACATCGAAGACCCAGCCGACGTCTGCGCCAGTGCGTTTCTCAATCTCTTGATCAGAATCGTAAAATTCCATGTTGAGCTGTTGGGCTAACTGGCGCCCAATAGTGCTTTTGCCGGCACCCATAGGCCCAACCAGAAAGATATTGCGTTTCTCTGCCATTTTTTCGGTACTACTAAGACTATTCGTTAATGATAAACCCGCTTCGCAGACACCCAGCGCAGCAGGACATGAACTGAAACCTCATATGCAATAGAGCGAGAGTCAGACTAAAAATTATCTCAATACTCCGGCTGGTTTGGCAACAGAATAAAATCACCGGACATAAAGGGAGGATTGATGTCGTACCCGACTCTCAAATCGGTACCCCTTGTATGCTAAATCCGTCCCCGCGTCAAACACCTGAAACGTGTTTAGCATGAAAAACCCGCTTAATGTACTGCCAGAATACGCGGCGTGATGAAGACAACCAGTTCACGTCGTTCATTATCTTTACCATCATGGCGAAACAGCTGCCCGAGCAAGGGGATTTCGCCAAGCAACGGCACGCTGTCGCGCGCCGACTTATTCTTTTGCGAAAAAATACCGCCCAGCACCAGGGTCTCGCCGCTTTTCACCTCGACTAAGGTTTCAATCTCTTGCTTATCAATTGCCAGCGCTTCGCCGTTTTCCTGCTGCAGAACCTGGCCTGGCGTATTTTCGCTAATGCGCAGCTTCAGGCGCACGCGATCCTGCTGTAGCACCGTCGGCGTCACTTCCATCCCCAGGACCGCCTCTTTAAACTCAACCGAGGTGGCGCCGCTTTCTCCACTGGAGACCTGATAGGGGATTTCGCTGCCCTGTTTGATACTAGCGGGTTGCATATGCGACGCCAGCAGGCGCGGACTGGCGATGATGTCCACCTGCTGCTTTTGCTCCAGCGCGGAAAGCTCCAGCTCCAATAACCGCCCGTTAATCCGGCCGATATTAAAGCCGCCGCGGGTGGTTGCGTCTGACACCGCCAGATTGCTGCTCAGGTTGGTCATTTTCCCCATCCCCGGCGTGCTGCTGGCCTCCGCCAGGCTCCACTTCACGCCAAGCTCGCGCAGGCTGGTCGCGCTCATTGACACAATGTGCGCCGCCAGCTCCACCTGCCCGACCGGCAGATCCATCTCTTCAGCCCACGCCTTCAGCGCCGGCAGATGACGATCGTCGTCGCGGATTAACAGACGATTAGTTCGCCGATCGACGGTCATCGTGCCGCGGGCGCTCAACAGCTTGCTCCCGGATTTCGCCAGTTCGTCTGCGTCGGCATAGCGCAGCGGGATACTGTGGTTGCGTAATGGCAGATTCTGCCAGCGTTTAGCCTGCTCGGCTTCCAGCTGCGCTCGTTTTGCCTGCTGCCACGCCTGTGTATGGATGTACAACACCGTGCCCTGCCGGGCCATTGTCAGCCCGGCGCTATCGAGAACCGACTGGAGCGCCTGTCGCCAGGGAACGCTGTTTAAGTGAAGCGACAGCGTACCGCTGACCTCCGGCGCCACGATTACATTAAGATTTTGCATTTCCGCCAGGCTTTGCAGTACCTGAACCACCGGTACATCATCAACCACCAACGACACCGGCGGTTCTTTTTTCGCCGCCGCGGCCAGCAGCGGCAGCAGCAGAAGTAGCAGCAGGCTTATCCTTCGCATCAGGTTGGCTTCCCTTTCGTGACCAGACCCAGCGTTCGGGTTCGCACCCGGCGCTGGCCTCCAGAGTTAATGTTTCTGCCGTTAGCTGTCGAATTCGCCAACCGCCAGGCAAAATATCGTTGCTTCGTACACGCCGCCACTGACCGGTGCGCTCCTGAATAAGGCCCAGCCACAGCGCCGGACGGCCAGTTCCGCCGCCGTATCGCCACTGTGTCAGCTGCGTGGTCTGGCAGCGATCCTCGACCGGTAAAAAAGGATCCCGCGCCCCTGCCAGCAGCGGGCAAAACAACAGCAGCAAGTATCCTTTATGGTTCATCGTCCTTCTCCAGCTGTAGCGACAACTGCAACGCCCCTTTTTCGATATTCAATGAAAAAGCGCCAGGGTGTACCCCGCAGTCGGCAAGCCAGGCAAACAGCGGCGGCAACGCCTGCCAGTCAACCACAGCAAGCATCTCGCCACCGCGCCCTCGCGGTTGCCAGGCCTGTAACAAGATACCGGCCACGGGTGGCTCCAGCGGTGAAAAACGCCGGGCCGTCCAATCATCAACCACGCGCTGCTGCAGTGTGGCCCGCAGCGGCATTACTCGCCGCCATTGCGTCTGTAGGGGCGGCGGCGTGGGCTGCGAAGCGCTGACAACAACCAGCGAAAACGCCAGATACACTGCCGCGGCCAAAACTGTGGCGCAAAGTAACGCTAACGGCCATCCGCGCAGCGCCTGCAGGCGTTCAATCGCTGTCCGCATCGGCAGTGTCTCCAGGTAGAAAAAAGCTAAATGACCAGCGTCCCTGTGTATCGCGATGCGTTCCTCCTGCCATCGCCGGTTGAAAACCCTCCAGCTTGCCAAGCGCCTTTTCCAGCGCCGCCACCGCCTTGAGGTTCAACGCCAGGCCGTAAAGAGTGATGCCCTGCGGCTGGTAGTCCAGCCCGGTCAGCCACAACCGCTCCGGTAATAGTGCGGCCAGCGATAACAGTCGCGGCTGCCAGGCACGCGTCGCCGCCCGCCGCTGCGCTCGCCGTGCCTGCCGCTCACCGCGCTGTATTTCCTCGCCCATCTCCCGCTCGCGTTGTAACAACGCGGAATAAAGCAGATGGTCGGCCTGGGTGCGCATTACCTGCTGCGCCACGTCTATCTGACGTAACGTGCGCGTCGCTATCGTCAGGGCGATAATGCTTAGCGCCATCGCCGCCGCCAGCAGCCCGCCCATACGCAAGCTTTGCCGCCGTCGCGTCTCGCGCCACGGCAGAAGATTAATCTGCTGCGCCATAGTTATTTACCCCCCAGCGCCAAACCAAGCGCGATAGCAAAGCGATCGCCGCAGGCGGGTAGCGGCGGCTGCAGGCGGTGGAGCACGCTCCAGCAATCAAAGCTATTTTCCGCCAACGGCAGGCTGCTACAGAGCTGGAACTGTTCATCATTGAGGCGCGAGGTTAAGTGGGAGAAAGAGGGGACTTCAGCGCATGGACAATAGCCCCAGCGCTCCTGGGTCGCCCATAACCACTGCGCGTCCCCCTGCCAGACCAGGCCCTGAGCAGCGCCAGTAAGCCAGGGGAAAAAAGAAGTGAGAGCAGCCGCATCCGGCACGATCGCCGTCAGGCGCAGCTTCAGCCGCCGCGCCAGTTGACGCAGGCTGTCGATATCCAAACGCTGAGCCGCCGTCGCCTGCCAGCCGTCGTTAGCCGCGCGGGCGGCGTAATCGATACACAGCGAAGAGGCAGGCATTTCCAGCTGACGCGCCATCGTGCCCGTTATCCATGTCGCTCTTTCGCTTTCACGTAGCGACACCTGTGGCGCAGGCAACTGCTTTTGCAGCGTACGGCTGGCAGGAAGCGCAATGCACACCTGATGTTGTAGCGGCAGCTCGCGGCGCCAATCACGTAACCGCTTCACCGCCTCATTAAGGTCAATGATGCTGCCCTGCACCACCAGGCCGGGCGGCAGCGGAATTCGCCACCAGCGACGCAACGCCCAGCGCCCGCGTTCGTACAACAGCGCCACGATGGCGACGCTATCCTGTTGAATGTGAATTCCTATACGCCAATTTCTGAAAGTCATGCTTAGATCTCCTTATCCGCGATTGCGATTCAAGGAGCAGCCTGGATATACCATGTGGCGAAATGGAGGCTTTTAGCGTCGATCGACACGCCGTCCGGAAGGCATAGCGCCAGCAAGCCGCCCCGTGGGGGTATATCAATGCTCCTGGCTTGCCTTTATACTACCGCGCGTTTGTTTATAAACTGCCCAAATAAAACTAAATGGGAATTCTCCGGTGAAGTTCGTAAAGTATCTTTTTATCCTTGCAGTTTGTTGCGTTCTGCTGGGAGCAGGCTCGATTTATGGCCTCTACAAATTTATAGAGCCGCAACTCCCCGATGTCGCGACCTTAAAGGATGTGCGTCTGCAGATCCCGATGCAGGTCTATAGCGCGGACGGCGAGCTCATTGCGCAATATGGCGAAAAGCGCCGCATCCCCGTCACTCTGCAGCAGATGCCGCCGGAGCTGATAAAAGCGTTTATCGCGACTGAAGATAGCCGCTTCTATGAGCATCATGGCGTCGATCCGGTGGGGATTTTCCGCGCCGCGAGCGTAGCGATGTTCTCAGGCCATGCCTCGCAGGGCGCCAGTACTATTACTCAGCAACTCGCGCGTAACTTTTTCCTCAGCCCGGAGAAAACAATAACGCGTAAGATCAAAGAAGTTTTCCTCGCAATCCGCATCGAACAGCTGCTGAATAAAGACGAAATTCTCGATCTTTACCTCAACAAAATTTACCTCGGCTACCGTGCCTATGGCGTCGGCGCCGCCGCGCAGGTTTACTTCGGTAAATCAGTCGATCAGCTAACGCTGAGCGAAATGGCGGTTATCGCCGGTCTGCCGAAAGCGCCTTCCACCTTTAACCCGCTCTATTCGCTGGACCGCGCGACCGCGCGTCGCAACGTGGTGCTGTCGCGAATGTTAAGCGAAGGCTATATCACCCAGGCACAGTTCGATCAGGCGCGCAGCGAGGCGATTGACGCCAGCTACCATACGCCGGAAATCGCCTTCTCCGCCCCGTATCTGAGCGAGATGGTGCGTCAGGAGATGGTCAACCGCTACGGCGAGCAGGCCTACGAAGACGGCTATCGCGTCTACACCACCATCACGCGTAAAAACCAACAGGCCGCCCAGCAGTCGGTGCGTAAAAACGTGCTCGATTACGACATGCGCCACGGCTACCGCGGCCCGGCCAACGTGCTGTGGAAAGTTGGCGAGACCCCGTGGGATAACAAAAAAATCCTCGATACGCTGAAAAAACTGCCGGGCGTCGGCCCGCTGGCGCCGGCGGTAGTGACCTCCGCGAATCCGCAGGAAGCAGTCGCGTTGCTGGGCAACGGCACGTCGGTGGCGTTAACGATGGATGGCGTCCGCTGGGCGCGTCGCTACGTTTCCGATACGCAACAAGGCTCGACGCCGCGCAAAGTGACCGACGTCATTCAGACCGGGCAGCAGATTTGGGTGCGCAAAGAGGGCGACAAATGGTGGCTGTCGCAGGTGCCGGAAGTGAACTCCGCGCTGGTATCTATCAACCCGCAAAATGGCGCGATTATCGCTCTGGTCGGCGGCTTTGACTTCAATCAGAGTAAGTTCAACCGCGCTACCCAGGCGCTGCGTCAGGTTGGCTCCAATATCAAGCCGTTCCTTTATACCGCGGCGATGGACAAAGGCTTAACCCTCGCCAGTATGCTTAACGATGTGCCGATCTCCCGCTGGGATGCCGGCGCGGGCTCCGACTGGCGGCCGAAAAACTCGCCGCCGCAGTACGCCGGCCCTATTCGTCTGCGTCAGGGATTAGGCCAGTCGAAGAACGTGGTGATGGTGCGCGCGATGCGCGCAATGGGCGTCGATTATGCGGCAGAGTATCTGCAGCGTTTCGGCTTCCCGGCGCAGAACATCGTCCATACCGAATCACTGGCGCTGGGTTCCGCTTCCTTTACTCCGCTACAGGTCGCCCGCGGCTACTCGGTAATGGCTAACGGCGGCTTCCTGATTAACCCGTACTTCATTAGCAAGATCGAGAACGACCAGGGCGGCGTGCTGTTTGAAGAGCGGCCTAAGGTCGCCTGTCCGCAGTGTAATTCGCCGGTGATCTACGGCGATACGCCGAAATCCAACGTGCTGGAAAACCAGGATGTCGAAGAGGTCGCCACCTCTCAGGAGCCGCAAAACGGCGACGTTCCGCCGCAGCCGCAGCTTGAGCAGGCTAATCAGTCGCTGGTCGCGCAAAGCGGCGCGCCGGAGTATGCCCCGCATGTTATTAACACGCCGCTGGCCTTCCTGATTAAGAGCGCGCTGAATACCAATATTTTCGGCGAACCGGGCTGGATGGGCACCGGCTGGCGTGCGGGCCGCGACCTGCAGCGTCATGATATCGGCGGCAAAACCGGTACCACCAACAGCTCAAAAGACGCGTGGTTCTCCGGCTACGGCCCGGGCGTCGTGACGTCGGTGTGGATTGGTTTCGATGACCACCGCCGCGATTTGGGCCGTACCACCGCTTCCGGCGCGATTAAAGATCAGATTTCGGGTTATGAAGGCGGCGCTAAAAGCGCCCAACCGGCCTGGGATGACTTTATGAAACGGGTGCTGGAAGGCGTGCCGGAAGAGCCGTTAACGCCGCCGCCGGGTATTGTGACGGTGAATATCGACCGTAGCACAGGTCAACTGGCTAACGGCGGCAACAGCCGCGCCGAGTACTTCATCGAGGGCACGCAGCCAACCCATCAGGCGGTGCGCGAAGTTGGCACCACCATTACCGATAGCGGTGGCGAAACCCACGAGTTGTTCTAATAAAAAAAGCGCCTGCAGGCGCTTTTTTTATGTCCGGATGAGACGCTTATAACTACAAACGCCCCTGCGCCTGTAGCCATTCACGCACCAGAAACAGCGCGCTGACGTTACGCGCTTCATTGAAGTCTTCTTCTTCCAGTAGCGACATCAGCTGCGACAGCGGCCAGCGCACCTGCGGCAGCGGTTCCGGCTCATCGCCCGGCAGCGATTCCGGATAGAGATCTTCCGCAACCATAATATTCATTTTGCTGGAGAAATAAGATGGCGCCATGCTGAGCTTCTTCAGGAAGGTCAATTGACGGGCGCCGAAACCCACCTCTTCTTTCAGCTCGCGGTTGGCGGCTTCCATGGCCGTCTCGCCGGGGTCGATAAGCCCTTTGGAGAAACCCAGTTCGTAGGATTCGGTGCCGACCGCATATTCGCGGATTAAAATAATGTGGTCGTCAACAATCGGCACAATCATTACGGCTTCACGCGCGGTGGGCCGCATGCGTTCATAAACGCGACGCACGCCGTTGCTGAACTCCAGGTCCACGCTTTCAACATTAAAAAGACGCGAACGCGCTACCGTTTCAACGTTGAGAATGGTGGGTTTTTGTAATGATTTGCTCATTGTCATCGGTCTATGCTGTGATTACAGAAGTCATTGTGCGATACGCAGCACGGTTTCGGCAATCCAAATTGCCACTAATTTACATAGTTGCAACGTTTTGCTTGCAATGCAAAGATTCATAAAGATAAAAAAGTCAATAGGTTGAATTTGTTTTGAGAATTTACCGATTCCTGAGTTTTCCCGTTTTTGATAAGCTTACATGCTGCTGCATTGCACAATAAAATTTCCTGCATTAGACAACATGTGCCGATAAACAATTAAAATTACTATGACGATGGGATGGGCATGGGCACCTTTCTGACCTTTTTCACAGCTCTGCTACTCTGTGTCTTGCTTATCGGGTGGTGGTATCGATCTCATGCCAGACGTCGTCGCCTCCCCTTACTGCAAGCCTTTAGCGACGCGACGACCCGCAAGCTTTCTGATGATGAACGCCAGGCGGTCGAAAAGTATCTCGATGGCCTCAGCCAGTCGCAACAGGTACCGGCAACCGGCGCCAGCGTCGCGCCTGTCGCCCTGAAACTGAATGAGCAGAGCGACACCGTTTATACCGTCACCCGCGCCGTCACCCGCTACGGCATTTCGTCTGATGAGCCCAACAAATGGCGATACTTCCTCGACTCGGTGGAGGTTCACCTGCCGCCGTTCTGGGAACAGCATATCAACGACGAGAACAGCGTCTCGCTGATCCCAACCGACAGCCTGCCGCTGGTGATTGTTCTCAATGACCACACCTTGCGCGATTATCCGCAGGAAGCCCGCAGCTACGCGCTTGAACGCGCATCGGCTACCCAGGCGTCGATTCGCGGTGAGGAGAGCGAGCAGGTCGAGCTGCTGAACATCCGCCAGGAAACTCAGGAAGAGCATGCTCTCAGCCGTCCTGACAGCCTGCGCGAAGGGATTATGATCGTCGCAGCCTTCCTGCTGTTCTATTGCTGCCTGATCTCCCCTGACGTCTTTGCGCCGTGGCTGCTCGGCGGCGGCGTACTGTTGTTGGCTGCGGGCTTATGGGGCATCTATGCGCCGCCGCTGGCCGGTTCGCTACGCGAGATCCACTGCCTGCGCGGAATGCCGAAACGCTGGGGGCTGTTTGGCGAGAACGACCAGGAACACGTCAATAATATTTCGCTGGGGATTATCGACCTTATCTATCCGCGCCACTGGCAACCATGGATCGCCCAGGACCTGGGGCAGCAAACCGATATTGATATTTATCTTAACCGCCATGTGGTTCGCCAGGGGCGCTTCCTGTCGCTGCACGATGAAGTGAAAAACTTCCCGCTGCAGTACTGGCTACGCAGCGCGATTATCGCCGCCGGCGCGCTGCTGGTCGTCATCATGCTGTGGATTAGCGTCCCGCTGAATATGCCCTTTAAATTCACGCTCTCCTGGCTTAAGGGGGCGCAGACCATCGAAGCCACCACCGTCGGCCAGCTTGAGAAGGCGAAAGTGCGTATTGGCGACACGCTGCAATTAAAAGGTACCGGGATGTGCAACATCCGCACGCCGGGCGCCTGGAGCGCGAAAGAAGCCTCGCCGTTTACGCCGTTCGACTGTTCGCAGATCATCTGGAACGATGCGCCTCCCCTGCCGCTGCCGGAATCCGATATCGTCGGTAAGGCCACGGCGCTGGTCCAGGCGGTACAGCGCCAGTTGCATCCTGACCCGGACGACGATTCGCACGTTAGCCCGGCATTACGTTCGGCAATTCAGAAATCAGGAATGGTGCTGCTGGATGACTTCGGCGATATCGTGCTGAAAACCAACGAGCTCTGCTCGGCGAAAGATGACTGCGTGCGTCTGAAGAACGCGCTGGTCAACCTTGGCAATACCCGCAACTGGGAAGCGCTAACCAAACGCGCCACCGCCGGTAAGCTCGATGGAGTGAACGTGTTGCTGCGCCCGGTGAGCGCCGAATCGCTGGAGAATCTGGTGACCACCTCCACCGCGCCGTTTGTGATGCGTGAAACCTCCCGCGCGGCGCAGGCGCTAAATAGCCCGGCCCCTGGCGGATTCCTGATCGCCAGCGATGAAGGCAGCGAACTGGTCAATCAGCCGTGGCCGGCTATCAGCCTGTACGATTATCCCGCCCACGAGCAGTGGGGCGAGCTGCAGCGTCTGGCGGGCATGTTGATGCACACGCCATTCCATGCGGAGGGGATTGTCACCAATCTTTATACCGACGCCAATGGCACCCAGCATATCAACCTGCACCGCATTCCCGATCGCAGCGGGCTGTGGCGCTATCTTGGCACCACTCTGCTGCTGCTGGCGATGCTTGGCTGTATGTCGTGGCACGGCGTGCAGGCGATCCGCCGCTATCAGCGCCAGCGCCAGCGCATGGAAGAAATTCAAAAATATTATGAAAGCTGCCTGAATCCGGTTCTCATCCCTTCCCCGGATCATCAAGATTAATTCCTGCGCGACAGGGTGTGATACCCTGTCGCGCATTTCCCCCTCGCTGGAGACTCACCATGCAAATCAATATCGCGTGGCAGGAGGTTGATACCGTTCTGCTGGATATGGATGGCACGCTGCTCGACCTCGCCTTCGACAACTACTTCTGGCAAAAACTGGTCCCGGAAACCTGGGGCGCCGCGCGCGGACTCAACCTGCAGGAAGCCAAAGCGGCAATGCACCAGGAGTATCACGCCGTGCAGCATACGCTAAACTGGTACTGTCTTGATTACTGGAGCGAGCGACTGGGTTTGGATATTTGTGCGATGACCAGCGAACAGGGGCCGCGGGCAAAACTGCGGGAAGATACCGTGCCATTCCTTGATGCGCTGCGGGCCAGCGGCAAGCGCCGCATCCTGCTGACCAACGCGCACCCGCATAATCTGGCGGTGAAGCTCAAGCACACCGGTCTGGACGCGCACCTTGATTTATTACTTTCCACCCACACATTTGGTTATCCGAAAGAGGATCAGCGCCTGTGGCGCGCGGTGGCGGAAGAAACCGGCCTTGATGCGCGCAAAACGCTGTTTGTCGATGACAGCGAGGCTATCCTGGACGCGGCGGCGCAGTTCGGTATTCGTTATTGCCTGGGCGTCACCAATCCGGATTCAGGCCTGGCGGAAAAACAGTATACCCGCCATCCCGGCGTGAACGATTACCGGCGGCTGATCCCTTCCCTGACTCCGGAGGAGAGGCCATGAAAGATAAGCCCGCAGAAAGCGTCAGGCTGGACAAATGGCTTTGGGCAGCCCGCTTTTATAAAACCCGCGCCATCGCGCGCGAGATGGTTGAAGGCGGCAAAGTGCACTACAACGGACAACGTAGTAAGCCGAGCAAAATCGTCGAGCTGAATGCCACCCTGACCCTGCGTCAGGGCAACGACGAGCGTACCGTTATCGTCAAAAGCGTTACCGAACAACGCAGGCCAGCCAGCGAAGCCGTTATGCTGTACGAAGAGACGGCGGAGAGTATTGAGAAACGCGAAAAAGTGGCGCTGGCGCGTAAGCTGAATGCGCTAACGATGCCGCACCCAGACAGACGTCCGGACAAAAAAGAGCGCCGCGACCTGATGAGATTTAAACACGGCGACAGCGAATAGCGCTGCCGCCAGCAAGAGAGATGATTATGACTCAACACGATCAATTACATCGTTATCTGTTTGAAAACTATGCCGTGCGCGGTGAACTGGTCACCGTATCGGACACGTTGGAACAGATCCTGGCCAACCATAGCTACCCGCAACCGGTGAAAACCGTGCTGTCGGAGCTGCTGGTCGCCACCAGCCTGCTGACCGCCACGCTGAAGTTCGCCGGAGATATTACCGTTCAGCTGCAGGGCGACGGCCCGCTCTCGCTGGCGGTGATCAACGGCAATAATCAGCAGCAGCTGCGCGGCGTCGCTCGCGTTCAGGGCGAAATCCCGGAAGGCGCGGACCTGAAAACGCTGGTCGGCAACGGCTACCTGGTCATTACCATCTCTCCACAGGAAGGCGAGCGCTATCAGGGCGTTGTTGGCCTGGAAGGCGATACCCTGGCGGCATGCCTGGAAGATTACTTCCAGCGTTCCGAACAGCTGCCGACTCGTCTGTTCATTCGTACCGGCGAGCACGACGGTAAAGCGGTAGCCGGCGGCATGCTGCTGCAGGTGATGCCGGCTCAGGACGCGCAGCTTAACGACTTCGAGCATCTGGCGACCCTGACCGAGACCATCAAGGCGGAAGAGCTGTTCACCCTGCCGGCGACCGATGTATTATGGCGCCTGTACCATGAGGAAGAGGTGACGGTATACGACCCGCAAGACGTCGAGTTCAAATGCACCTGTTCTCGCCAGCGCTGCGCCGATGCGCTGAAGACGCTGCCGGATGAAGAAGTCGACAGCATCCTCGCCGACGAAGGCGAAATTGATATGCATTGTGACTACTGCGGTAATCATTACCTGTTTAACGCGATGGATATCGCTGAGATCCGCAATAACGCCTCGCCGGCGGATCCGCAGGTACACTAATCGCCCTCTCGCCGGGCGTTGCCGGGTTTTTCTGACCCGACGCGCCTGGCGTCAACTATTTCGACCGCGTGTTGAATCGATTTTCACTGAAAGAGTTACGTAACTTTCTTTCAAGAAAGCGATTACATTCACATTTCAGCAGTTTTTTTAATTACTTTTTAACCATTCGGAAACATCTATCGCCACCTACGGCCGTTTTCCTGAGATAATCACGCGCACTTCGTGACAGGAGTCACTGTGTTTTTCGTAAGAAAGGCGTTTGTCGAGATACGTAAATCTATGAGCCTGGTCGCGGTCTATTCCCTGAAAGAAACCCTACAATTTAAAGCAGTACATATTGGCTAAGGAGCAGTGACATGCGCGTTAATAGTTTAACCCCGCAGGATCTCAAGGCTTACGGTATCAATGACGTCCAGGAAATTGTCCACAACCCGAGCTTCGATACGCTGTATCAGGAAGAGCTCGACCCAAAACTGGAAGGTTATGAGCGTGGCGTATTAACCAATCTTGGCGCCATCGCCGTCGATACCGGCATTTTCACCGGCCGTTCGCCGAAAGATAAATATATCGTCCGTGACGATACCACTCGCGATACCGTGTGGTGGTCTGATAAAGGCAATGGCAAGAACGACAACAAGCCGCTCTCCCAGGAAACCTGGCAGCACCTGAAAGGCCTGGTGACTCACCAGCTGTCGGGCAAACGCCTGTTTATCGTCGACGCCTTCTGCGGCGCCAACGCCGACACCCGCCTCAGCGTGCGCTTCATTACTGAAGTCGCCTGGCAGGCACACTTTGTTAAGAACATGTTCATTCGCCCGAGCGAAGAAGAGCTGGCAGCCTTCGAGCCGGACTTTATCGTCATGAACGGCGCGAAGTGCACCAACCCGCAGTGGAAAGAGCAGGGTCTGAACTCCGAAAACTTCGTGGCTTTCAACCTGACCGAGCGCATCCAGCTCATCGGCGGCACCTGGTACGGCGGCGAAATGAAGAAAGGGATGTTCTCGATCATGAACTACCTGCTGCCGCTGCAGGGCATCGCTTCGATGCACTGCTCCGCTAACGTCGGCGAAAAAGGCGACGTCGCCGTGTTCTTCGGCCTCTCCGGCACCGGTAAAACCACCCTCTCCACCGACCCGAAACGCCGCCTGATTGGCGATGACGAGCACGGATGGGATGATGACGGCGTATTTAACTTCGAAGGCGGCTGCTACGCGAAGACCATTAAGCTGTCGGAAGCCAACGAGCCGGATATCTATCACGCGATCCGCCGCGATGCGCTGCTGGAAAACGTCGTGGTACTGGCTGACGGCACCATCGATTTTGATGACGGTTCGAAGACCGAGAACACCCGCGTCTCCTACCCGATCGACCATATCGAAAATATCGTTAAGCCGGTGTCGAAAGCCGGTCACGCCACCAAGGTTATCTTCCTGACCGCCGACGCCTTTGGCGTATTGCCGCCGGTTTCACGCCTGACCGCTGACCAGACTCAGTACCACTTCCTGTCTGGCTTTACCGCCAAGCTGGCCGGTACCGAGCGCGGCGTCACCGAGCCGACCCCAACCTTCTCCGCCTGCTTCGGCGCCGCGTTCCTGTCGCTGCACCCGACGCAGTACGCTGAAGTGCTGGTAAAACGCATGCAGGCTTCCGGCGCCCAGGCTTACCTGGTCAACACCGGCTGGAACGGTACCGGCAAGCGTATCTCGATTAAAGATACCCGCGCGATTATCGACGCCATCCTCGACGGTTCGCTGGATAACGCCGAAACCTTCACCCTGCCAATGTTCAACCTGCAGATCCCAACCGAGCTGCCGGGCGTCGATACCCATATCCTCGACCCGCGTAATACCTACGGTTCTCCGGAGCAGTGGCAGGAGAAAGCCGATCAGCTGGCGAAACTGTTTATTGAGAACTTCGAGAAATATACCGATACCCCGGCCGGCGCTGCGCTGGTTGCGGCCGGTCCGAAGCGTTAATCAGGTCGCAGAGACAACAAAGCCGGGCGATGCCCGGCTTGAGATTGATAACAAACCTCATGCAACCATTGGACTTACAGATTGCAAGAGACAAATAACAAGGAAAATCAATTTATTGATTTTCGGCTGATAACCACAAAGAAGGAAAAACCACGCTTTTTCCTTCTTTGTCAGCAGTCTGAAGCCGGGCGATGCCCGGCTTTTTTATATTTATACGCTAATCAACTCTCTTTCGCAGGCTTCGCCGGCGACAGCGCGCGATGCACCGGAATTGGTAGCCAGGCGCGGATCAGCAGGCCGCCGCGTTCGCTGGTGCCAATCTCCAGGCGACCGTTATGATTGTCGATAATACGTTGCACTATCGCTAGCCCCAGCCCGGTGCCGCTGGTGCTACGGGCGCTATCGCCGCGCACAAACGGTTGGAACAGATGTTCGCGCTGTTCCGGTTTAATCCCCGGGCCGTCATCTTCCACCTGGAACCAGGCACGGCTGGCTTCGCTGCCGCTGCTGACTTTAATCCAGCCCTTACCGTAACGTGCTGCGTTCACCACCATATTGGCTAACGCGCGTTTGATCGACAGCGGATGCAGACGCAGCGGAATTTCTCCGGCCTGCAGATCGGTGGCGATTTCCCGCTCGTAGCCACTTTCGGCGGCGATGACTTCGCCTAACACGGCGTTGAGATCCGCAAGCTCCATCGGCATCTCCTGGCCGGTGCGCAGGTAATCAATAAACTGCTCGATGATGGCGTTGCACTCTTCGATATCTTTATTGATCGACTCGGCGAGATAGCCGTCCTGCTCGCCCATCATCTCCGTCGCCAGCCGGATCCGCGTCAGCGGCGTGCGCAAATCGTGGCTGACCCCGGCCATCAGCAGCGTACGGTCGTCCGCCAGCTGTTTGACCCCGGCGGCCATATGGTTGAAGGCGCGGGTCACCGAACGCACTTCCGACGCGCCGTATTCGCGTAGCGGCGGCGGAATAATCCCACGCCCGACCTGCAACGCAGCGTGCTCCAGATCGACCAATGGTCGGTTCTGGATACGGATGAATAGCCACGCGCCGCCAATGGCCAGCAGCATTATCGCCAGCGTATAACGGAATAGCGGCGAGAAATCGCCCTGATGGATTTCAGTCAGCGGCACCCGCACCCAGATATTCGGCGAAAGCCAGGTCTTCAGCCACACCACCGGCGAGCTTTTGTTGACCTCAACCCGCACTTCGGTCGGCCCGCCAAGCTGGTGCGCCATCTGCTGGCTTAAGAATTCATAATGCTGCGCCCAGCGCAGGCCTGCGTCTTCCGCCGCCTCATTAGAATAGAGCGAAATCCCCAGCTCGCGGTAAATTTCGCGGCGAAACGCCGGCGGTACCACCAGTTGGGTGCCGTCTTCCAGCTGCAGTTTATCGGTCATCAGCATACGGACTTCGTATGCCAGCACCTTATTAAACTGCTGCAGGCTCGGCAGGATCGCGAAATTCAGCACCACCAGATAAGTCGTCACCAGGCTGACGAACAGCAGGGTGACGATCAGTAACAGGGTGCGGGCAAATGAGCTTCGCGGCGAAAAACGCACGCGCTTCATGCCTTAGAACCGTCCGGCACGAAGACGTAGCCCAGGCCCCAAACGGTCTGGATGTAGCGCGGGTGCGCCGGATCCTCTTCCACCATGCGGCGCAAGCGGGAGATTTGTACGTCGATGGAACGCTCCATCGCCGAGTACTCGCGGCCGCGGGCAAGGTTCATCAGCTTATCGCGGGACAGCGGTTCACGCGGATGGCTCACCAGCGCTTTTAATACCGCGAACTCACCGCTGGTGAGCGGCATCGGCTCATCTTCACGGAACATCTCGCGGGTGCCGAGGTTCAGTTTAAATTTGCCAAAAGCGATCACCGCTTCTTCTTGCGATGGCGCGCCCGGCAGCTCGTTCGCCTGGCGGCGCAGCACGGCGCGGATACGGGCCAGCAGTTCGCGCGGGTTAAACGGTTTAGGAATGTAGTCATCGGCGCCGATTTCCAGCCCCACGATACGGTCCACTTCTTCCCCTTTCGCCGTCACCATAATGATCGGCATCGGGTTGCTCTGGCTACGCAGACGGCGGCAGATAGATAAACCATCTTCGCCCGGCAGCATCAGATCCAGCACCATCAGGTGGAAGGATTCACGGGTCAGCAGGCGATCCATCTGTTCAGCGTTCGCCACGCTACGAACCTGGAAGCCCTGCTCGGTCAGATAACGTTCCAGCAGCGCGCGCAGGCGCATATCGTCATCCACAACCAGAATCTTATAATTCTCTTGCATTGTTTGTACTCCCAAAGGTTCACTGCAATCGTTAGTGCGTATTCTTAAAAACCCACGCTAATACGACCAGCCAAATCTGGTATATATTCTAGTCGAAATTGTTACAAAGCATATTAAACAGCAATTTATACCCGTCATTCTTCAAGTTGCACGTGCGTTGGCTGCGTGCGCTCACCCCAGTCACATAGTTATCTATGCTCCTGGGGATTCACACACTTGCCGCCTTCCTGCAACTCGAATTATTTAGGGTAAACCCGTCATTCTGAGCAAAATTTACCACCGGCGCGACAAAAAAGAAAAAGGCGGAGGGTCTCCTCCGCCTTTTTAGCTAATTTTACCGTTTACGCGCGTCGTTGGCTCATGCCGTACCACAGCACCACCAGGAAGCATAGCAGCGGCAACCCATAGGCCAACGCGGTACTGTAGCGGTCGGCCAGCGCCCCCATGAAGTAAGGCATAATCGCCCCGCCGACGATGGCCATAATCATAAATGAGCTGGCGCGTTTGGTATGGCTGCCCATGTTTTTAACGCCCAGCGCGAAAATGGTCGGGAACATAATCGACATAAAAAAGAAGACCGCAATGAGTGCCACCACCGACACGCCGTCAATGCTCATCATCACCAAACCGCAGAGCACGATATTGACCAGCGAGTAAACCATCAGCAGCGTCGCCGCCTGCACCCGCCCCATCAGCCAGGTACTGAAGAAACGACCGACCATAAAGCTAATCATCGCAATCGACAGCAGATAGGAAGCGTGCTGGTTTGTCACGCCATGCCAGTGCTCGGTCGCATAGTTGATAAAGAACGCCCCCACGCCGACCTGCGCGGCAACGTAAAAGAACTGGGCGATGACCCCGCCGGTAAAGTGGCGATGCTGCCACAGCCCCTGCGCCGCTTCTTGCTGACTGCCCTCATCCTCGCGAATATCCGGCATCGGTGTGCGGCGGGACAGCAGCGCGATGGCCAGCACCAGTACGGCGATAGCGACATAGGTGATTTTTACCGAGCTCTGATCGCCGGTATTGCTCTGAGTGGCTGAAAAGAACAGCGTGCCGCCGATCAGCGGGCCAATAAATTGCCCCAGTCCGTTAAACGACTGAGCCAGATTCAACCGCCGCTCGGCGCCTTTACTATCGCCAAGTACCGTCGCATAAGGGTTCGCCGCGGTCTCAAGGCAACCTAATCCACAGGCAATCACAAACAGCGCGAACAGGAACAGCGCAAAGCTATTCACGCTCGCCGCCGGCACAAACAGCAGCGCGCCAAGCGCATACAGGCACAAGCCGACCAGGATCCCCGCTTTATAACCGCGTTTATCCATAAAGTAGCCGGCGGGCAGCGCCACCAGGAAGTAGGCGCCAAAATAGGCCGCCTGCAGTAAACCGGACTGCGCTTTGGTAACGTGCAGGGTCTCCTGAAAATGTTTATTGAGAACATCGAGCAGGCCGTAAGAGAGCCCCCACATAAAGAACAGGCTGGTGACCAGCATAAATGCCCAGCGCAGATTAGGGGTCGCCCCGGCGCGGGCCGCCAGCGGCTCCGCCGTTTTATTCACTAGCATGGTGAGATCCTCAGTAGAGTACAGAGTTGTTTTATTGATCCTGCAAAGAGAATATGCGCTCCATCGACACCCATTTTTCGCCTGCCGGCGTCCAGGGGGTGGGAACCTGGTATTGCCACATCAGCGCTTCCCAACGCTGAATGACCGGGTGGTTCAGGCTGTGTTGAGCAAAGCGTTCGCCATCGAAATCCCCGGCGACCTCCATCACCATAAACAGCCGCGTGCCAAGCCGGTAAATCTCCATATCCAGCACGCCATGGTCGCGTAGATGCCCGGCGACTTCCGGCCAGATACGTTCATGCAGACGCTGGTATTCGGCAATTTTCTCCGCCGAATCGACTAAATCCAGCGCCTGACACAGCCGCCGCGCGGCGCTCATGACAGCGCCCTGTCGAGATGCAAATACCCGCCGTCCACCGACAGCCACTGCCCGGTAGTGTGCGACGCGCGCGAGGAGATAAGAAACACCACGGTATTGGCGATCTCTTCCGGCGTGGTCATGCGTTTGCCCAGCGGAATGCGTTGGTTAATCGCCGCCATCTGCCGCTGTGGATCGGGGAAGGTATTTATCCAGCGCTGGTACTGCGGCGTCAGCACTTCCGCCGGTACCACCGCGTTAACCCGCACGCCGCTCTCGCGCAGCGATACCGCCCATTCACGGGTTAATGCCAGCACCGCCCCTTTCGCCGCGGTATAGCCGCTGGTGCCGCCCTGGCCGCTGAGCGCGGTTTTCGAGGCGATATTGACGATAGCGCCCCGCGCCGCCTCCAGCGCCTCGCGGCACAGGTGGGCCATCTGGTAGTAGTGGATCAGGTTTTTCTCAAGCGATCCGAGAAACGCCTCACGCCCGGCCTCAAGCCCTACGCCATCGTTCACTCCGGCGTTATTCACCAGCGCATCAATACGACCAAAGCGCGCCAGCACCTGGCCTACCGCCGCGGCGCATTCAGCCTCCTGGCACAGGTCGGCGATAATCAGCTCACTTTGCGGCGCGATTTGCTTCAGCCTATCCATAAACCCCTGCTCTGGCTGGGCGTTAGTGACGATGACCGGCACCGCCCCCTCTTCCGCCAGCAGTTGCGTTACCGCCGCGCCGATCCCCGAGCCGCCGCCGGTGACGATAACCACTTTGTCTTTAAGAAATAGATCCACGCTTCGCCTCCGTTAAACCATAAACCCGACAGGCAGTGCCGCCCCAGATAGCTGACCGCTGCGTTTCCGTCAGCGGGGCCAGCGCCGTTTCGCACAGCTGGTAAACCTGGTGGTACTCCGCCGCCAGCAGGCATACCGGCCAGTCGGAACCAAACATCAGCCGCTGCGGGCCAAACAGCTCCAGCGCGGCGTCGAAGAAAGGCAGCAGTTGCTGCTCGGTCCAGCATCCGCGCCCGACTTCGGTCACCAGGCCGGAAAGTTTGCCCACCACATGCGGTAATGCGGCCAGCGGCCTCGCCTGTTCGGCCCAGTGGGCCGCGCCGCGCGCGATATCCGGCTTGCCGAAATGGTCGAGTACCAGCCAGTGATCATCGTGGCGGGCGGCAAAGCGTGCCGCCGCCGCGAGATGACGATGGGTAACCAACAGATCCCAGCTATAGCCCTGGCGCTGCAACTGCTGCATTCCTCGCGAGACCGCCTCGCGCTCAAGCCACGCTGCCGGGTCGGCTTCATCCTGCACCTGATGGCGCAACCCGCACAGCTGGTCGCGCCACTGCGTCAGCTTGTCCTCGAGATCCGCGGCGGTAATATCCAGCCAGCCCACCACGCCGCATACGCCAACCGCCTGAGAAACCTGCGCCACCAGCCAGGCGGTTTCGTTTTCGTCATGACGCGCCTGCACCACCACCGCGCCATCGAGCCGGTGCTGCGCCAGCAGCGGCTGGAGCTGCGGGGGGTAAAAATCCCGGCGCAGTTGCGGCATGTCGTCATCAATCCACGGGTAATCCTGTGGCTGATAGCGCCAGTAGTGGTGGTGGGCATCAATGCGCAACATGCGCTTCTCCACGGTAGCGGTACTGCTCGATAGAAGCCTGATGCATTTCAATCGAGTAGCCCGGCGCCTGCGGCGGCATATAAGCTGCGCCGCGGATTTCGCAAGGGTGCAGGAAGTGCTCGTGCAGATGGTCGACAAACTCGATCACCCGCCCTTCATGGGTACCGGCGATGCACAGGTAGTCAATCATCGACAGGTGCTGGACGTATTCGCACAGTCCGACGCCGCCGGCGTGCGGGCAAACCGGCAGGTTGTACTTCGCCGCCATCAGCATCACCGCCAGCACTTCGTTGACGCCGCCTAACCGGCAGGCATCGATCTGCACCACGTCAATCGCGCCGCGCATAATGAACTGTTTGAACATAATCCGGTTCTGGCACATCTCGCCGGTGGCGACCTTCACCGCGCCGATGTTCTCGCGGATCTTGCGGTGGCCTTCGATATCATCCGGGCTGGTCGGCTCTTCGATAAACCACGGGTTGGCGAAGGCCAACGCTTTGACCCATGGAATGGCGGCGTCCACTTCCCATACCTGGTTGGCGTCAATCATCAGTTTCCGCTCGGGGCCAATCACTTCACGGGCAATGCGCACGCGGCGGATGTCATCTTCAATATCGCGCCCAACCTTCAGCTTGATATGCGAGAAACCGGCGTCCACCGCCTGCTGACAAAGACGACGCAGTTTGTCATCACCGTAACCCAGCCAGCCCGCTGACGTGGTGTAACACGGATAACCCTGCGCCTGTAGCTGTTCAAGCCGCTGGGCTTTACCCTCCTCACGGCTTTCCAGCAGGCGCAGCGCCTCCTCCGGGGTAATGCAGTCGGTGATGTAGCGAAAATCAATGCAGCGCACCAGCTCGGCCGGGCTCATATCGGCAACCAGTCGCCAGACCGGTTTGCCTTCGGCCTTCGCCCACAGATCCCACACCGCATTGACCACCGCGCCGGTCGCCAGGTGAATCGCCCCTTTGTCCGGGCCAATCCAGCGCAGCTGGCTATCGCTGGTAAAGCGCCGCCAGAAGGCGCCCATATCGGCGGCGATCGTCTCGAGTTGCTCGCCGACGATTAAATGCTCCAGCGCCTGAATCGCCGCGCAGCAAATTTCGTTGCCGCGGCCAATGGTGAAGGTCAGCCCGTGACCGGTGAGCTTAGGATTGTCGGTTTCGAGGATCACGTAGGCGGCGGAGTAATCCGGGTCGGGATTCATCGCATCGGAGCCGTCCAACTGCTGCGAAGTGGGGAAGCGAATATCCTCTACCCGCAGGGCGGTAATTTGCGTCATTGTTTGTCCTCCACGGTCAGCTGCTGCTGTTCGCCCAACCCTTCAATGCCCAAACGAATAGTCTGGCCGGCGCGTAAATAAACCGGCTGCGGTTTCTGGCCCATACCCACCCCCGGCGGCGTACCGGTGGAGATGACATCGCCCGGCTGCAGGCTCATAAAGCGGCTCAGGTAGCTGATGATATAGGGCACTTTGAAAATCATGGTGCGAGTGTTGCCGTCCTGATAGCGTTTGCCGTCAACCTCCAGCCACAGGTTAAGGGAGTTAGGGTCGGGTATTTCATCGGCGGTCACCAGCCAGGGGCCGGTCGGCCCGAACGTGTCGCAGCCTTTGCCTTTATCCCAGGTGCCGCCGCGCTCGATTTGATACTCACGTTCGGAGACGTCATTAATCACGCAGTAGCCAGCAACGTGCTGCATGGCGTCGCGCTCGTCGATATAGCGCCCGCCTTTACCAATCACCACCCCTAACTCGACTTCCCAGTCGGTCTTTTGCGAACCACGCGGGATAATCACGTTGTCGTTCGGCCCGACCACCGCGCTGGTCCACTTGCTGAATACCACCGGTTCCTGCGGAATATCGGCGCCGGTCTCTGCGGCGTGATCGGCATAGTTCAGGCCGATGCAGATAAATTTACCGATACCGCCAACGCAGGCGCCGATACGCGGATTACCCTCTACCAGCGGCAGGCTGTAGAGATCCAGCTGGCGCAGACGCGCCAGACTCTCCGGCAGCAGCGCGTCGCCACGCAGATCGGTCACATAGTTCGATAGGTCGCGCAGGCGACCGTCGTTGTCGAGTACGCCCGGACGCTCGCTGCCGGGATTGCCAAAACGGAGTAATTTCATGCGTTTTCCTGATAGTGAAATAAAGCGCCGCGCGGTTAGTTGCTCCAGCCGCCGTCAATAATCTGTACCGTACCGGTGGTGTAGGCGCTGGCGTCGGAAGCCAGATACAGCGCCAGCTGGGCGATCTCTTCCGGCTTGCCAATGCGGCCAATAGGCTGGCGGGCGACAAACGCCTCATAAACCGCCTCTTCGCTCAACCCTTGTTCGCGAGCCTGCTCGGCAATACGTCCACGCAGCGAAGGTGAATCGACGGTGCCCGGACAAATCGCATTACAACGAATGCCCTGGGTGACGAAATCTGCGGCGACCGAGCGGGTCAGGCCAATGACCGCCGCTTTACTGGCGCTGTAGGCGAAGCGGTTTGGTACCCCTTTCACGCTGGAAGCCACCGATGACATGTTGATAATCGAGCCGCCGCCGCGGGCGATCATCGTCGGCAAAAAGGCGCGAATCGTGTGGAACATGGCGGTGACATTCAGATCGAGAGCGAACTGCCACTCCCGCTCGCTACATTCAAGAATGCTGCCGCTATGCACCACCCCGGCGCAGTTGAACAAGACATCCAGCGGGCCCAGCGTTTCCGCGGCGGCGGCAATGGCGTCGGCGCGGGTGACATCCAGCTGCAGCGGCTGCACGCCGGGGATATCGCTCAATCCGGCAATGTTGATATCGCTGGCAATCACTTCCGCGCCAGCGGCGGCAAATAGCCGCGCGCAGCTATTGCCAATCCCCTGCCCTGCGGCGGTAATCAGAACGCGTTTTCCGGTTAGTTCCATTTCTCTCCCCTGGTCTAAAGGACTAATGGTCAGGCCATTAGTGGTAGTCAAAGGCCTGACCTTTCGCATGACAAGTCAGGCATAACCCGCTATCGTGAAGCTCAGATGTTGCAAAAACGGCCACAAACGGCACATTGGTTAACCAATTAATTACACTCGACTAACAAACACTCAAGTGTGCTGGCCAATATTTGTGCGCTTTATCACTGTCTATCGCATGAGCAAAGGTGAAACATGCCGATTACCAGACTGGAAAACCAAAGGATTTACAGACAGATAGCAGACCAACTCAAGCGATTAATTGAGAACAACGAATTTCCGCCCGGCAGCCGTCTGCCGTCTGAGCGAGATTTAGCCCAGCAGTTGAACGTCAGCCGCGCATCGGTACGTGAAGCGCTGATTGCGCTGGAGGTGATTGGCCTGGTGGACGTGCGCGTCGGCAACGGGGTAATCGTCAAATCGCAGACGCCGCTCGTCGCCACCAAAGAGCCGGTGATGGCGCAGGCCGGTCGCGACCAGTGGACGGAGATCGACGACGAACTCAACATAGACCTCGATTTTAACGCCGAACTACCGCCATTTTCTCTGCTGCAGGCGCGTCTGTTAATAGAACCGGAAACCGCCGCGCTGGCGGCGCGCCATGCCAGCCCCGAGGAGCTGGCCGCTATCCGCGAGGCCTTTGAACAGAACTGTCGCGATAACCGTGCCGGTTCAACCACCCATCCCGGCGATCGCCTGTTCCATATCCGTATCGCTCAGGCCAGCGGTAACCCGGCGTACGCGTTTATCATCGGCCACCTCCTCGGCCACCGCTACGGCAGTATGTTCCGCATGCTGCAGCGCCACTATACGCCGGACGATATGCCGCATCGCTCGGAACAAGAGCATCGCGCGATCCTTGAAGCCATTGAGGCCCACGACGTCCGTGCGGCAAAGAAAGCAATGAAAAACCATATTGATCAGGTGATTACCATTTTTACCCGCAGCCAGTAGCCGCGATTTCTTCGCCCACCGCTTTACCTTGCCGAAACGGCTGGTTAAGGTACGGCGGGACGAGATTATTTTGGATGAACCACAGATGAAAACGCCGCTGATCACCCGTGAAGGGTATGAAAAACTGAAGCAAGAGATGGATTACTTGTGGCGTACAGAGCGCCCGGAAGTCACCAAGAAAGTGACCTGGGCGGCGAGTCTTGGCGACCGCAGCGAAAACGCCGATTATCAGTACAATAAAAAGCGCCTGCGCGAAATTGACCGCCGGGTGCGTTATCTCACCAAGTGTCTGGAAAATCTCAAAATCGTCGATTATTCCCCGCAGCAGGAAGGCAAAGTGTTCTTCGGCGCGTGGGTGGAAATCGAGAACGACAATGGCGATACCAAGCGCTTTCGCATTGTCGGCTACGATGAAATCTTCGGCCGCAAAGACTATATCTCTATCGATTCGCCAATGGCGCGCGCCTTACTAAAGAAAGAGGTGGGCGACCTGGCTATCGTTAACACTCCGGCAGGCGAAGCCAGCTGGTACGTCAATGAAATTGAATACGTGAAATAGCGCCGGAACATTCCGAGAGAACCCGGTCGCGGCTGGCATTTTAGCCTGTCACCCCGTATAACTATCCCCAGATTTTTGACCCTAATGATGAATAAAACCGATGATGAATGATTCGCTCTGCCGCATTATTGCGGGTGAACTTCAGGCCAGAGCCGAACAGGTAGAAGCTGCCGTTCGCCTGCTTGATGAAGGGAACACCGTGCCGTTTATTGCACGTTATCGTAAGGAAGTCACCGGCGGTCTGGATGACACGCAGCTGCGTAATCTGGAAACTCGCCTCGGGTATCTGCGCGAACTGGAAGACCGCCGCCAGGCGATCCTCAAATCGATCGGCGAACAGGGCAAGCTCAACGAAGCGCTGGAAAAAGCCATCAACGCCACCCTCAGCAAAACCGAGCTCGAAGACCTCTACCTGCCGTACAAACCCAAACGCCGCACCCGTGGGCAAATCGCTATTGAAGCCGGTCTCGAACCGCTGGCCGATCTGCTGTGGAATGAGCCTTCCCACGATCCGGAAACCGAAGCGGCAAACTATATCGATGCCGATAAAGGCGTGGCGGATAGTAAAGCCGCTCTCGACGGCGCGCGCTATATTCTGATGGAGCGTTTCGCGGAAGACGCCGCCCTGCTGGCGAAGGTGCGTGATTATCTGTGGAAAAACGCCCACCTGGTGGCCAGCGTCGTCAGCGGCAAGGAAGAAGAAGGCGCTAAATTCCGCGATTACTTCGACCACCATGAACCGATCGCTTCCGTGCCGTCGCACCGCGCGCTAGCGATGTTCCGCGGGCGCAATGAGGGCGTGCTGCAGCTGTCGCTCAACGCCGACCCGCAGTTTGACGAGCCGCCGAAAGAGAGCCACTGCGAGCAGATCATTATCGATCATCTCGGCCTGCGCCTGAATAATGCCCCGGCGGACAGCTGGCGCAAAGGCGTCGTCAGTTGGACCTGGCGCATCAAGGTGCTGATGCACCTCGAAACCGAATTAATGGGCACCGTGCGCGAACGCGCGGAAGACGAAGCGATTAACGTATTCGCCCGTAACCTCCATGACCTGCTGATGGCCGCGCCTGCCGGCCTGCGCGCCACCATGGGGCTCGATCCGGGCCTGCGTACCGGCGTAAAAGTGGCGGTAGTCGACGGCACCGGCAAACTGGTGGCCACCGATACCATCTACCCGCACACCGGCCAGGCGGCTAAAGCCGCCGTCGTCGTGGCGGCGCTGTGCGAGAAACATAACGTTGAGCTGGTGGCTATCGGCAACGGTACCGCTTCCCGCGAGACCGAGCGTTTCTTCCTCGACGTGCAAAAACAGTTCCCGAAAGTAACCGCCCAGAAAGTGATCGTCAGCGAAGCCGGCGCATCGGTCTACTCGGCTTCCGAACTGGCGGCGCAAGAGTTCCCGGACCTCGATGTTTCCCTACGCGGCGCGGTCTCTATCGCCCGCCGTCTGCAGGATCCGCTGGCCGAGCTGGTGAAAATCGATCCGAAATCAATCGGCGTCGGTCAGTATCAGCATGACGTTAGTCAGACGCAGCTGGCGCGTAAGCTGGATGCGGTGGTGGAAGACTGCGTTAACGCCGTCGGCGTTGACCTTAACACCGCCTCGGTGGCGCTGTTAACCCGCGTTGCCGGCCTGACCCGCATGATGGCGCAGAATATCGTCGCCTGGCGCGACGAGAACGGCCAGTTCCATAACCGCCAGCAGTTGCTGAAAGTAAGCCGTCTGGGGCCGAAAGCCTTTGAGCAGTGCGCAGGCTTCCTGCGTATTAACCACGGCGATAACCCGCTGGACGCCTCAACCGTTCACCCGGAAGCCTACCCGGTGGTCGAGCGTATTCTGGCCGCAACCCAGCAGGCGCTGAAAGATCTGATGGGCAACAGCAGCGAGCTGCGCAACCTGAAAGCCTCTGATTTTACCGATGATAAGTTCGGCGTGCCGACGGTATCCGATATCATCAAAGAGCTGGAAAAACCGGGCCGCGATCCGCGCCCTGAGTTTAAAACCGCCCAGTTCGCCGACGGCGTTGAGACGATGAACGACCTGCTGCCGGGGATGATTCTGGAAGGCGCGGTCACCAACGTTACCAACTTTGGCGCCTTCGTCGATATCGGCGTGCACCAGGATGGCCTGGTCCATATCTCTTCGCTGTCGAATAAGTTCGTTGAAGACCCGCATACCGTGGTCAAAGCGGGCGATATCGTCAAAGTGAAGGTGATGGAAGTGGACCTGCCGCGTAAACGCATCGCGTTAACGATGCGCCTGGATGAACAACCGGGCGACAGCAACGCGCGCCGCGGCGGCGGCAACGATCGCCCGCAGGGTAACCGCCCGGCGGCAAAAGCGGCGAAGCCGCGCGGTCGCGATGCTCAGCCAGCCGGCAACAGCGCGATGATGGATGCGCTGGCCGCCGCGATGGGAAAAAAACGTTAATCCTTCCCTGCCCCTCTCTACGAGGGGCAATTTTCCGCTTTTTAATGCCTGAGCCTCGATTAATATATTCCAGTAACCTTTCAATAAGTTCGAAATTTATAAAGTTTCATTCTGTTAACTAATGAAACCTTTATTAAACATTAAGTGAAGAAATTAATTTTTCCCTTATTTTTGGCTACAGCGACGTTCTTGCGTCATATCAAAAAATAAGCAAATTCCCAGGAAAACCGCATTTATTATCCTTGTCATGTATTGATGATACAAACCATTCTCATTATCATCGTTATCAGTTAAATTTTATTCTTCTTCGTTGGCTATAGCCCCCAGCGCCGCTTTAACCGCCGCGTATGGAAATTCTCTTTTCGGTTAGCGATAACAAGTAGGCCCTATGCAATTCACTCCTGATAGTGTGTGGAAAATCACCGGTTTTTCCCGCGATATTAGCCCGGCTTATCGGCAGAAACTGCTCTCCCTGGGAATGTTGCCCGGCTCTTCGTTTCATGTCGTACGCGTGGCGCCGCTGGGCGATCCTATTCATATTGAGACCCGGCGCGTGAGCCTGGTATTACGTAAAAAAGACCTCGCGTTAATTGAACTGGAAGCGGTTGCGCAATAACACCTGACCCAGCACTAAGAGTCTGAAAAAATGAAAAAATTAACCGTTGGTTTAATTGGTAATCCTAATTCCGGCAAAACAACGTTATTTAATCAACTAACCGGCGCGCGCCAACGGGTGGGTAACTGGGCGGGGGTCACCGTTGAGCGTAAAGAAGGCGCCTTCACCACCACCGACCACCAGGTCACCTTGGTCGACCTGCCGGGCACCTATTCGTTGACCACCATCTCCTCGCAGACGTCGCTCGACGAACAGATTGCCTGTCACTATATTCTCAGCGGCGATGCCGACCTGCTGATTAACGTCATCGACGCCTCGAACCTGGAACGTAACCTCTATCTGACTCTGCAACTGCTGGAGTTGGGTATTCCCTGCGTCGTCGCGCTAAACATGCTCGATATTGCCGAAAAGCAGCAAATCCGCATCGACGTCGACGCGTTAGCGGCCCGTCTCGGTTGCCCGGTGATACCGCTGGTCTCCACCCGCGGCCGCGGTATCGAAGCGCTAAAAATGGCGCTTGACCGCCATGAGAAAAATCAGCCGCTGGAACTGGTGCACTATCCACAATCTCTGCAGCGCGAAGCCGATATGCTGGCGCAGGCGATGCCTGCTGATATGCCGCTGCGTCAGCGCCGCTGGCTGGGGCTGCAGATGCTGGAAGGCGATATTTATAGCCGCGCTTTCGCCGGCAACGCCGCCGACAAACTCGATCTGGCGCTGGCTAACCTGAGCGGCGAGATGGACGATCCGGCGCTGTATATCGCCGATGCCCGCTATCAAAGTATCGCCGCGGTATGCGATGCCGTCAGTAACACCCTGACCGCCGAGCCGAGCCGCTTCACCACGGCGATGGATAAAATTATCCTTAACCGCTTCCTCGGCTTACCGATCTTCCTGTTCGTGATGTACCTGATGTTCCTGCTGGCTATCAACATCGGCGGCGCCCTGCAGCCGATTTTCGACGCCGGTTCGGTGGCTATCTTCATTCACGGCATCCAGTGGCTGGGCTACACCCTGCACTTCCCGGACTGGCTGACCGTATTCCTCGCGCAAGGGCTGGGCGGCGGTATCAATACCGTGCTGCCGCTGGTGCCGCAAATCGGCATGATGTACCTGTTCCTCTCTTTCCTTGAGGACTCCGGGTATATGGCGCGCGCGGCCTTCGTGATGGACCGCCTGATGCAGGCGTTAGGCCTGCCGGGGAAATCCTTCGTGCCGCTGATCGTCGGTTTCGGCTGTAACGTGCCTTCGGTAATGGGCGCCCGTACGCTGGATGCGCCGCGTGAACGGCTAATGACCATCATGATGGCGCCATTTATGTCCTGCGGCGCGCGACTGGCGATTTTCGCGGTCTTCGCCGCTGCCTTCTTCGGGCAGAACGGCGCGCTGGCGGTCTTCTCACTGTACGTGCTGGGCATCGTGATGGCGATCCTCACCGGCCTGATGCTCAAATACACCATTATGCGCGGCGAAGCCTCGCCGTTTGTGATGGAGCTGCCGGTGTATCACGTACCGCACATCAAGAGCCTGGTTATCCAGACCTGGCAGCGCCTGAAAGGCTTCGTCCTGCGCGCCGGTAAGGTGATTGTCATCGTCAGTATTTTCCTCAGCGCGCTGAACAGCTTCTCGCTCAGCGGCAAAGTGGTCGATAACATCAACGACTCGGCGCTGGCTTCGGTCAGCCGGGTGATTACCCCGGTGTTTAAGCCCATTGGCGTGCACGAAGATAACTGGCAGGCAACCGTCGGCCTGTTTACCGGCGCGATGGCGAAAGAAGTGGTGGTCGGTACGTTGAACACCCTCTACACCGCGGAAGATATCCAGAATGAAGAGTTTAACCCACAGGAGTTTAGCCTTGGCGACGAGCTGTTAGCCGCCGTCGATGAAACCTGGCAGGGGCTGAAAGACACCTTTAGCCTGAGCGTGCTGGCGAACCCGATTGAAGCAAGCAAAGGCGATGGCGAAATGGAAACCGGCGCCATGGGCGTGATGGGCAGCAAATTCGGCAGCGCCGCCGCCGCGTACAGCTACCTGATTTTCGTCCTGCTCTATATTCCATGCATTTCCGTGATGGGGGCAATTGCCCGTGAATCCAGCCGCGGTTGGATGATGTTCTCGGTACTGTGGGGGCTTAATATCGCCTACTCGCTATCGACGCTGTACTACCAGACCGTGAGTTTTAGCCAGCACCCGCGCTACAGCCTGGTGTGTATTCTGGCGGTGATTCTGTTTAACGTCGTGGTCTTTGGCCTGCTGCGTCGGGCGCGGAGCCGGGTGGATGTTTCCCTGCTGGCGACGCGTAAAACCCCGACGTCCTGCTGCCAGAGTCCGGCCGGCGACTGCCATTAAGGAGCAATCATCATGGCATCGTTAATCGAAGTACGCGATATGCTGGCCCTGCAGGGGCGCATGGAGGCCGCACAGCTGAGCGCCCGCCTGCATACGCCGCGGCCGCTGATCGACGCCATGTTAAGCCGCCTGGAAGCGATGGGGAAAGCGGTCAAGATGACCGAAGATGCCGATGGCTGCCTTTCCGGCAGCTGTAAAAGCTGCCCGGAGGGTAAAACCTGCCTGCGGGAGTGGTGGTCTTTGCGCTGAATAGACATCCCGGATGGCGGCGCGTAGCGCCTTGTCCGGGCTATCTGCGGTGCGATTTGCTAGCCCTGCCAGGCACAGCGCTGGCAGGGAAAATCAGGCTTACTTATACACGTCGGCGTTCGCGTGAACCGTCTTCTCGTTCTTCTCGCCGGCAATGACCACGAAGTACTTACCGCCCAACTCATCCGCCTTCTTCGACAGATCGCGCTTCGCGTCCATCGGCGACGTGGTACGGGAAGTCGTGATGCTGCCGACCTTGGTCAGATTCATCTTCGCGACTTCATCTTTCTGGATCTCTTTCGCCGCGAACGCGCCAAAAGAGAGGGAGCCAATCACCAGAGATGCAACAATACCTGTAACAAGTTTCATAGCCTTTACTCTCCATAAGGTTGTTATTGTTAGTTTGCGGCGGCAAAAACGAAATAATCAACCACCGCAACAACCTAAGTATTGCCCGATCCTGATGATTTACCACGCGGCGCTAAAAATAATTATTCAGCCGCTTTTTCAACGCGATCAGAGGCTCACAAAATGGCTGGGGATGTGAAATAAACGGCGCATGGGCCGCCTTTTCGAAGACGATAGACTCACTTTGCGGCCACAGCTCATCCAATAGCGGAACGATTTTACGCGGCACCAGCCCATCCAGGCGGCCATAGAGACGCAAAAACGGCATGGTCAGCGCGGCGAGCGGTTGACGCAAATCGGCGGTTTTGAGGATTTCCAGCCCGCCGTTGAGAACCTCGGCAGGCGGCATCGGCAGCGACAGAACGGTGCTTTTCAGCGCCCGGGCGTCCTGGCGCGCGCTTTCGGTACCCATGGTTTGCAGGGCGAGAAAACGCTCGACGGTACGCTGGAAATCTTCACTAAGCTGTTGCTGGAAGCCGCTCAGCACTTCCGGTTTAATCCCCGGCCACTGGTCGCGCGCGCCAAAACACGGCGAAGAAGCGACGGTCACCAGCGCCTGCACGCGTTGCGGGTGCTGCAGCGCCACCAGGCTCGCCACCAGCCCGCCCAGGCTCCAGCCAAGCCAGATGGCCTGCTCCGGCGCTTTTTCAACGACCTGCTGCGCCATCTCTTCAAGCGTTAAAGCGCCAAAACCACCGCTGCGGCCATAGCCCGGCAGATCCACCAGGTGCAGGGTAAAATGCGTAGCCAGTTCCGGCGTGATGCAATCCCACACGTTGGCATTCAGCCCCCATCCGTGCAGCAGCACAAGATGACAATTTCCTTCGCCCGTGGTTTGCCACCAGATGTCATTCATCAGTTACTGTTCTCTTTCCATCACTATGAGGGGAATTATGCTAACAGCACACGGCTTATGCTGGCTATGCCAAATGCCGCTGGCTATCGCTCACTGGGGGATTTGCTCGCGCTGCACCGCCTCGTTGCTCATCTCACAATCACTCTGCCCGCAGTGCGGCCTACCGGCATCGGCCTCTAACGTCCCCTGCGGACGCTGCCTGCAAAAACCGCCGCCCTGGCAGCGGCTGGTGACGGTGAATAGCTATGCCCCGCCGCTAAGCGGACTGGTACATCAGTTCAAGTTTGCCCCTCATCCGGAGTTGGGACCCGCGCTGGCGCGACTGCTTATTTTGCGCCTGCGCCTTAACCGCGGGCTGCCGCCAGTGGACCGGATTATCAGCGTGCCTCTTTGGCAACGCCGCCACTGGCGTCGGGGATTTAACCAAAGCGAGGCGCTATGTCGCCCGCTGGCGCACTGGATGGGTTGCGCCTGGCGCGGCGATGCGCTGAAGCGAATCCGGCGTACCGCAACACAGCATCAGTTAAGCGCCAGATTACGTAAGCAGAACCTGAAAAATGCTTTCCAGGTTGAATTATCCGTTCGGGGCCACCATATCGCCATTGTGGATGATGTCGTCACAACCGGAAGCACCGTCGCCGAGATTTCCCGCCTGCTTTTGCGAAACGGCGCCGCGACGGTTCAGGTATGGTGTGTATGCCGTACCTTGTAGACCCCCGCTGATGGGCGTATTATAACCCAGTAAAATAGTCAACTATTAGGCCAACGCTATGATCCGTATTTCCGATGCTGCACAAGCGCACTTTGCCAAACTGCTGGCAAATCAGGAAGAAGGGACGCAAATTCGCGTATTTGTGATTAATCCCGGCACCCCAAACGCTGAGTGCGGCGTATCCTACTGCCCACCGGATGCGGTGGAAGACACCGACACGGAGCTGAAATTTGAACAGCTGACCGCGTATGTTGATGAACTCAGCGCGCCTTATCTGGAAGATGCTGAAATCGACTTCGTCACTGACCAACTCGGTTCCCAGCTGACGCTGAAAGCGCCGAACGCCAAAATGCGTAAGGTTTCCGACGATGCCCCGCTAATGGAGCGCGTGGAGTACCTGCTGCAGTCGCAGATCAACCCACAGCTGGCCGGTCACGGCGGTCGCGTCTCGCTGATGGAAATCACCGAAGACGGTCTGGCTATCCTGCAGTTCGGCGGTGGTTGCAACGGCTGCTCGATGGTCGACGTGACCCTGAAAGAAGGGATCGAAAAGCAGCTGCTGAACGAATTCCCGGAGCTGAAAGGCGTGCGCGACCTGACCGAACACCAGCGCGGCGAGCACTCCTACTACTAAGCTTCCGCCTTCTCGCCCGGCAACAACCGCTTGCCGGGTGACTTCTCCTTCCCGCATGTTACCGCACAACATTTCTGACTAGCCGGCACGGCAAAAACCCGGCAGAGAGTATGACTTAAGTCTCATATTTAAAATTTACCCGGTTCAGGGCATTCTCAAAGCTCACATGTTACCCGTATCATCCACGACAAGCACCACCGACAAAAAAATAGCCAGCTATCCTTTCTCTGGGTCAGGAATATGCCAGCTTTACGGTGCAAGACATCCTTGTTCCTCTGCGGAACGGATACTGTAGATGTTCAGACTTTAACGTTACCCATAACAAGTTAAGGCCAGGTAAATCATGCCATTAGTCATCGTAGCTATCGGGGTTGCCCTGTTATTGTTGCTGATGATCCGTTTCAAAATGAACGGCTTCATCGCTCTGGTTCTGGTGGCGCTCGCCGTCGGATTAATGCAGGGTATGCCTCTGGATAAAGTCATCGTATCCATCAAAAACGGCGTCGGGGGCACGCTCGGCAGCCTCGCACTGATCATGGGCTTCGGCGCTATGCTCGGTAAAATGCTGGCGGACTGCGGCGGCGCGCAGCGTATCGCCACCACCCTGATTGATAAATTCGGTAAAAAACATATTCAATGGGCCGTTGTACTGACCGGTTTCACCGTCGGTTTCGCCCTGTTCTATGAAGTCGGTTTCGTGCTGATGCTGCCGCTGGTCTTTACCATCGCCGCTTCCGCGCGTATCCCGCTGCTGTACGTTGGCGTACCGATGGCCGCGGCGCTCTCCGTCACCCACGGTTTCCTGCCGCCGCACCCGGGCCCGACCGCTATCGCGACAATTTTCCACGCCGATATGGGCAAAACGCTGCTCTACGGTACGATTCTGGCTATCCCGACGGTTATTCTCGCCGGTCCGGTTTTCGCCCGTTTCCTGAAAGGTATTGATAAGCCGATCCCGGAAGGCCTGCACAACCCGAAAACCTTCACCGAAGAAGAGATGCCGGGCTTTGGCGTCAGCGTCTGGACCTCTCTGGTACCGGTGATCCTGATGGCGATGCGCGCCGTCGCCGAGATGGTTCTGCCGAAGGGCCACGCCTTCCTGCCCGTTGCCGAGTTCTTCGGCGACCCGGTGATGGCGACCCTGATTGCGGTGCTGATCGCGCTGTTCACTTTCGGCCTGAACCGCGGCCGTTCCATGGAGCAGATCAACGATACGCTGACCTCCTCTATTAAAATTATTGCCATGATGCTGTTGATCATCGGCGGCGGCGGCGCCTTTAAGCAGGTGCTGGTGGATAGCGGCATGGATAAGTACATCGCTTCTATCATGCACGAATCCAATATGTCACCGCTGTTTATGGCGTGGTCTATCGCCGCGGTGCTGCGTATTGCGCTGGGTTCAGCGACCGTTGCCGCTATCACCGCGGGTGGTATCGCCGCGCCGCTGATTGCCACCACCGGCGTTAGCCCGGAGCTGATGGTTATCGCCGTGGGTTCCGGTAGCGTTATCTTCTCGCACGTGAACGATCCAGGTTTCTGGCTGTTCAAAGAGTATTTCAACCTGACCATTGGCGAGACCATCAAGTCCTGGTCGGTACTGGAAACCATCATTTCCGTGTGCGGCCTGGTTGGTTGTCTGCTGCTGGGGATGGTGGTGTAACCCTCGTTCCCTGAGATAAAAAAGGCCGGGTGCGCATCATGCGCCCCGGCCTTTTTATTATTCGTTTCCCGGATAGCGGCGCAAAGCGCCTTATCCGGGCTACGGTCCTGGGGATGGTGGTGTAATCCTCGTTCCCTTTTTGTTCTTCGGCTCTCAACCGTAGCCCCGGTAAGCGCAGCGCCACCGGGGAATTCTCTCTGGATTAGCGGGCTTTGCGGCGCTTATCCAGATCTTTAATCAGCTTATTCACCTGCGCATCGGCAAACATCTGCTCGAGCGTCACGGTAAGCTTACGCCGCCAGTTGGGATACTCGGTACTGGTGCCCGGGATGTTGACCGGTGAAGCCATCTCCAGCCAGTCTTCCGGCTGCAGTCCAAGCAGGGCGCTGTTGCTGTCGGCGATGTAGCGCTGCATCCCGCGATTAAGCGTTGAGGTCATCGCCATCAGCGAGGCTTTATGCCCGGCGCGCTTCGGCAAACAGCCGTGCCGATGCAGCGCATCCAGCAACCCCTGCTTTGCTTGTTCGCGATCGGCATATAAGCCGCGCAGCACCACTTCATCCGGATACAGACCCAGCGTCTTCCCGAGCGTCAAATCGCCGCTCTCCCAATAGCCGCGCAGCGTCGGGAGATCGTGGGTCGTCGCGACCGCCATCGACTGCTGCGGATAAGCCTTCGGCGCGCGGAACGTTTTATCAGGGCCATTTTCGAAATAGAGCACTTTATACGAGTAAACGCCGCTTTTGCGCAGCTTGCCGACGATTTCAACCGGTACGGTACCGAGGTCTTCGCCAATGACCATGCAGCGGTGCCGCTGGCTCTCCAGCGCCAGGATCGCCAGCAGGTCATCCACCGGATACTGCACATAGGCGCCATGGTCGGCGGTTTCGCCATACGGTATCCACCACAAGCGCAGCACCGACATCACGTGGTCAATACGCAATGCGCCGCAGTTTTGCATATTCGCCCGTAGCAGTTCGATAAACGGCTCGTAGGCGCGGGCAGCCATCACATGCGGATCCATCGGCGGCAGGCCCCAGTTTTGTCCCAGCGGGCCGAGGATGTCCGGCGGCGCGCCGACGGAAGCCCTGAGGCAATACAGCTCGCGATCGCACCACGTCTCCGATCCGCCTTCAGCGACGCCGACCGCCAGATCGCGATACAGGCCAATCGGCATCCCGTCCTGCTGGCTGGTGTGCCAACAGGCGGCGAACTGCGTATAAGCCAGCCACTGTAGCCACAGATAGAAGCTCACCTCATCGGCATGTTCCGCACAGAAAGTTTTCACCTGCGGGCTGCTCGTACTCTGATACGCCTCCGGCCATGCCGGCCAGCCCCAGCGCATCGGATCCTGCTGACTTTGCCACGCATGCAGCGCATCAAACGCCGCCTGCCAGTAGAGGCTTTCGCCCTCGCGTAGCACGAACTGGCGGAACTCCGCCATTTGCTCATCTTCACGCGTAGAAAACTCGGCCCACGCCAGACGCAGCGCGGTCAGCTTCAGCGCTGTGACGGCGGTATAATCGACATCAGCGGTCTGCCGCGCGGCCTGCAAGGCCTGCTGGGTTTCCGCAAGCTGCCACCATGCCTGCGCGGCAGGGCTACGCTGGAAATCTTCCACCGCGTTGACGTCGATATAGATGACGTTAAGCCAGCGGCGCGATGACGGACTGTACGGGCTGGCGCTCTCCGGGTTCGCCGGATAGAGCGCGTGAATCGGGTTGAGGCCGATAAACGCGCCGCCGCGACGGGCGATTTCCGGCAGCATGGCGCGTAGATCGCCGAAGTCGCCGATGCCCCAGTTGTTCTCAGAACGCAGGGTGTAGAGCTGGACGCAGGCGCCCCATAGCTTTTTGCCCTCTTTTAGCGCCTGCGGTTCGTAGCATCGCGCCGGGGCGACGATCGCCCGGCAATGCCAGCGTTCGCCGTCCCGCGTGAGGGTTAGGGTGTGATAGCCTGTCGGCAATCTCCCCGGCAGGGTGAGCGTTTCGCCGCCGCGCGTCTCACCCTGATACTGCTTACCTTCTTCGGTCGTCAGTAGCCAGTGAAACGTCCCGCTCCCCGCGACCGGCAGCTGCATTTTTTTACCGTGGGTAAAAACCTTGACGCTGGGCAGCGGCTCTACCGCCGCTTTCGCGGCAGTAGCGGTACGATGCATAGCATCCAGCAAGCGTTGTTTAGTGGCCGCCGCGATCGACTGCGGCTGCCCGTGCGCATTGATATAGCTGGGGCTGATCCCCGCCGCCAGCGCGGCGTTATCAAGGCGTTTATTCTCCATAGGCCTGTCCTTAGCGTTTTGCCTGCCAGATACGTTGCTGATAATCACGAATAGAACGGTCGGAGCTGAACATGCCGCAGCGCGCGGTGTTGAGGATCGCCGCGCGGGTCCAGGCTTCCTGGTCGCGATACAGTTCATCCACCTGCTTCTGCGCCGCGACGTAAGCGCTAAAGTCAGCCAGCACCAGGTACGGATCGCCGCCTTGCAGCAGGCTATGCAGCATCTGATCAAAGGCGTGTTTGTCGCCGCCGCTATATTTACCGCTTTCCAGCTCTTTCAGCACCGCGTCCAGCAGCTTGTCTTTCTTACGCCATTTCAGCGGATCGTAGCCTTTCGCCTTCAACGCCTTAACTTCTTCCACGGTATGGCCGAAGATAAAGATATTGTCCTCGCCAACCTGCTCGGCGATCTCAACGTTGGCGCCATCAAGGGTGCCGACGGTCAATGCGCCATTCAGCGCCAGCTTCATGTTGCCGGTACCGGAGGCCTCTTTACCCGCCGTGGAAATCTGCTCGGAGACGTCCGCCGCCGGGATCAGCATTTCCGCCGCCGATACGCAGTAATCCGGCAGGAAGACCACTTTCAGCTTATCGCCCACCAGCGGATCGTTGTTGATCGCCTCGGCCACCTTGTTGATCGCCAGAATAATATTCTTCGCCAGGTAGTAGCCCGGCGCGGCTTTGGCGCCAAACAAGAAGACGCGCGGTACGCGGTCGGCCTGCGGGTTTTCGCGGATCTCTTTATACTGCGCCAGAATGTTCAGCAGGTTGAGGTGCTGGCGTTTGTATTCGTGCAGGCGCTTAATCTGGATATCGAAAATCGCCTGTGGGTTGATGTCGATCCCGGTACGCCGCTTCACGAACTCAGCGAGACGCACTTTATTCGCCTGCTTAATGTCGCGATAAACCTGACGGAATTTGGCATCGTCAGCGTATTTCTCCAGCTTGATCAGCTGGTCGAGATCGTTGGCCCACTCTTTCTTCAGCGTCTTATCAAGCAGGGCAGCCAGCGCCGGATTACACTGTTTAATCCAGCGACGCGGCGTAATGCCGTTGGTCACGTTATGGAATTTGTTCGGCCACAGCTGGTGATATTCCGGGAACAGATCCTTAACCACCAGATCGGAGTGCAGCGCCGCGACGCCGTTCACCGCAAAGCCGCTCACCACGCACATGTTGGCCATGCGAACCTGTTTGTCATGCACCACCGCCAGCTTCGCCCACACCTGCTTATCGCCCGGCCAGGTTTTCTCCACCAGCAGTTTAAATCTGTCGTTAATCTCTTTGATTATCTGCATGTGGCGCGGCAGCAGCGCCTTGACCAGCTTCTCATCCCAGCACTCCAGCGCTTCTGGCATCAGCGTATGGTTGGTATAAGCGAAGGTTTTGCTGGTGATGGCCCATGCATCGTCCCAGCTCATCTGGTGCTCATCAATCAGCACGCGCAGCAGCTCCGGGATGGCGATGGTCGGATGGGTGTCGTTCAACTGGATCACTTCATAATCCGCCAGCTCATGCAGCTTGCGGCCAGCCAGATGGTGGCGACGCAAAATATCCGCCACCGAGCAGGCGCACTGGAAGTACTGCTGCATCAGGCGCAGTTTTTTCCCCGCCAGGTGGTTGTCATTCGGATACAGCACCTTGGTCAATTTTTCCGCGTCGATACCTTGCTGCTCCGCGCGCAGGAAATCGCCGTCGTTGAATTTGGTCAGGTTGAACGGATGGGCATGCTTCGCCTGCCACAGGCGTAACGGCTGCGCGACGTTATTGCGATAGCCAAGCACCGGCAGATCCCAGGCTTCGCCGGTAATCACGAAAGCCGGTTGCCATTCGCCGCTTTTGCTAACTTTACCGCCGATGCCTACCTGCACATCCAGCGCTTCGTTGTGGCGGAACCACGGATAGCTGCCGCGTCCCCAGTCGTCCGGCGCTTCCATCTGCTGACCGTCGGCAAAGGACTGACGGAACAGGCCGTACTGATAGTTCAGGCCATAGCCGGTCGCCGATTGACCAACGGTGGCCATAGAATCCAGGAAGCAGGCCGCCAGACGGCCCAGGCCGCCGTTGCCCAGCGCCGGATCGGTCTCTTCTTCCAGCAGGTCGGTCAGCTGGATGTCGTACGCCTTCAGCGTCTCGCTCACCCCTTCATACCAGCCCAGGTTGAGCAGGTTATTACCGGTCAAGCGACCGATCAGGAACTCCATCGAAATGTAGTTAACGTGGCGCTGTCCTTTAACGGCTTCCGCCGCCGGTTGCGCCGCCAAAAGCTCCGCCAGCGCGCCGCTGACCGCACGCCACCACTGGCGTTGGGTCATCTCTGCGGCTGACGATAAACCGAAACGCTGCCACTGACGCGTCAGTGCAGCCTGAAACTGAGCCTGGTTAAAAGAAGTCTGTGACATAAGAAATCCTGGTCCTTTACTAAAACGTTAGCCTTAGTGTGCCGACCTCCCGAGGCCGCTGCCTCCTCCCGAGGGGGATTAGACAGGGAGGAGTAGCGGGGATGAGCGAAAATTGTGATCGCGGCCACTTTAACGTTAGCTCGTCGTCGGGAATTCGCCGCCCTATTGCGCGTGTAGAACAATAATTTCGCCAGCGCAACGAACGGCAAATTTGTTACAGCGCAATTCATAGCGCAAAGCCAAATTCGCTCGTGCCATTATCGTGAAATAAAAAATAAACTACTGACAGAATAAAAAGATGCCATGACAAAAATACGTGAAATAGATTAACCCTAAGAATCCACTGACGATAATTTAATAAAAACAATCAACTACAAAAAATGCTGGGTAAAGTAATTTCGTCCCGGACGAAACCGTCGTAAACCGAGGCATGACGCGTTCTGGTACCGGTTTAAAGCTAATTAAAAACCGAAGCGAGAAATTGTGACCGAGAGCAAATTCAAGAGCATCAATTTTGGACATAACTTGCAATAACTTTCATTATCACCGACCTTAGGAGTCATTAATTACGAAGCGCAAAAAAAATCCCCGTCCCTTTCTTGCACAGCGAAAAAGTGAACTATGTTGATTCCGTCAAAATTAAGTCGTCCATCCCGTCTTGAACACACTGTGGTTCGCGAACGGTTGCTGGCGAAACTTTCCGGCGCGAACAATTATCGTCTCGCGTTGGTGACCAGCCCGGCAGGTTACGGCAAAACCACGCTCGTTTCGCAGTGGGCTTCGGGTAAACATGACCTTGGCTGGTTTTCGCTCGATGAAGGCGATAATCAACAAGAGCGCTTCGCCAGCTATCTGATTGCGGCGATTCAACAGGCGACAGGCGGCCACTGCGCCGCCAGCGAAGCCATGGTGCAAAAGCGCCAGTACGCCAGCCTGCCGTCGCTGTTTGCGCAGCTGTTTATTGAGCTTGCCGACTGGCAGCGTCCGCTGTACCTGGTCATTGATGATTATCACCTGATTACCAATCCGGTGATCCACGATGCCATGCGCTTCTTCTTGCGCCATCAGCCAGAGACCATGACGCTGGTAGTGCTGTCGCGCAACCTGCCGCAGTTGGGGATCGCCAACCTACGGGTGCGCGAGCAGTTACTGGAAATCGGCAGCCAACAGTTGGCTTTTACTCATCAGGAGGCGAAACAGTTCTTTGACTGCCGCCTCGCCTCCCCCATTGAAGCCGATGACAGCAGTCGCCTGTGCGATGACGTCGCCGGCTGGGCCACCGCCCTGCAGCTCATCGCCCTCTCCGCCCGGCAGAAAAACACCTCAGCCCAGCACTCCGCCCGTCGTCTCGCCGGGATTAACGCCAGCCACCTTTCCGACTATCTGGTCGATGAAGTGCTGGATAACGTCGATGCCCGTACCCGCAGCTTCTTGTTAAAAAGCTCGCTGCTGCGCTCGATGAATGACGCGCTTATCGTCCGCGTCACCGGCGAAGAGAACGGCCAGATGCAGCTGGAAGAGATCGAACGTCAGGGGCTGTTCCTGCACCGGATGGATGACTCCGGCGAGTGGTTCCGCTATCACCCGCTATTCGGCAACTTCCTGCGCCAGCGCTGTCAGTGGGAAATGGCCACCGAGCTACCGGAAATTCACCGCGCCGCCGCCGAAGCGTGGATGGCGCAGGGGTTCCCCACCGAAGCCATCCATCATGCGCTTGCCGCTGGCGATGCCGCCATGCTGCGCGATATTTTGCTCAACCACGCCTGGGGCATGTTCAACCACAGCGAGCTGGGTCTGCTGGAACAATCGCTGGCGGCGCTGCCGTGGTCGAACCTGCTGGAAAACCCGCGGCTGATCCTATTACAGGCCTGGCTGATGCAGAGCCAGCATCGCTATAGCGAAGTGAATACCCTGCTGGCCCGCGCCGAGCAGGAGATGGATGTCGAAATGGATACCGCGATGCACGGCGATTTCAACGCCCTGCGCGCGCAGGTCGCTATCAACGCCGGCGATCAGGACGAAGCCGAGCGTCTGGCAATGGTGGCGCTGGATGAACTGCCGCTGGCGAGCTATTACAGCCGCATCGTCGCCACTTCCGTTCACGGCGAAGTGCTGCACTGCAAAGGCCATCTGAGCAAATCGCTGGCGGTGATGCAGCAAACAGAACAGATGGCTCGCCGTCATGACGTCTGGCACTACGCCCTGTGGAGCATGATTCAGCAGAGCGAGATTCTGTTTGCCCAGGGCTTCCTGCAGGCGGCATGGGAGATTCAGGATAAAGCTTTCCAGCTTATCCGCGATCAGCATCTTGAACAGCTGCCGATGCATGAGTTCCTGTTGCGCATCCGCGCGCAGCTGCTGTGGGCGTGGGCGCGTCTTGATGAAGCAGAAGAAAGCGCCCGCAGCGGCATCGCTGTGCTGGCAAACTACCAGCCGCAGCAGCAGTTGCAGTGCCTGGCGTTGATGGTGCAGTGCTCGCTGGCGCGCGGCGATCTCGACAACGCCCGCAGCTTATTAAACCGCCTGGAAAATCTGCTGGGCAACGGCCACTATCACAGCGATTGGGTCTCTAACGCCGACAAAGTGCGGGTGATCTACTGGCAGATGACCGGTGATAAAACCGCAGCGGCCAACTGGCTGCGCCAGACGCCGAAACCTGAATTCGCCAATAACCACTTCCTGCAAAGCCAGTGGCGCAACATTGCCCGCGCACAGATCCTGCTCGGTGATTTTGATTCCGCCGAAATGGTGCTGGAAGAGTTAAATGAAAACGCCCGCTCGCTGCGGCTGATGAGCGATATCAACCGTAACCTGCTGCTGTTGAACCAGCTGTACTGGCAGGCGGACCGCAAGGGCGAGGCGCAAAAAGTGTTAATGGAAGCCTTAACCCTGGCTAACCGCACCGGCTTTATCAACCACTTCGTGATTGAAGGCGAAGCCATGGCCCAGCAGCTGCGCCAGCTGATTCAACTGAATACGCTGCCGGAGCTGGAGCAGCACCGCGCGCAGCGCATCCTGCGCGATATTAACCAGCATCATCGACATAAATTCGCCCACTTCGACGAGAGCTTCGTCGAACGGCTGCTGAACCACCCGGAAGTGCCGGAGCTTATCCGCACCAGTCCGCTGACCCAGCGCGAATGGCAGGTGTTAGGGCTTATCTATTCCGGTTACAGCAACGAGCAGATCGCCGGCGAACTGGATGTTGCGGCCACCACGATTAAAACGCATATTCGCAATCTATATCAGAAACTGGGCGTCGCGCACCGCCAGGATGCCGTTCAGCATGCCCAGCGGTTGCTCAAAATGATGGGATACGGGGTATAACGCTGTTTAGCACAGCTCCAGCTGCAGGTTGTTGTCTTTAATCACCTTCAGCACGCCTGCGGGCGGCATGATATCGGTATAAACCGCATCGACCATACTAATGCTGCCCATGTTCACCATCGCATTACGCCCAAACTTCGAGTGATCCACCACCAGCATCACGTGGCGCGAGTTTTCGATAATCGCCCGCTTGGTGCGCACTTCATGGTAATCAAACTCCAGCAGCGAACCGTCGCTATCAATACCGCTTATACCAAGAATGCCGAAGTCGAGACGGAACTGGGAGATAAAATCGAGCGTCGCTTCGCCGATGATCCCGCCATCGCGGCTGCGCAGCTCGCCGCCGGCGAGGATAATGCGAAAATCGTCTTTCACCATCAGCGTATTCGCGACGTTGAGATTGTTGGTCACAATCCGCAGGTCATTATGATCGAGCAACGCGTGGGCCACCGCTTCCGGCGTTGTGCCGATATCGATAAACAGGGTTGCGCCGTCGGGTATTTCGCTCGCCACTTTCCGCGCGATACGCTCTTTTTCCGCCGTCTGGGTTGCTTTCCTGTCGTGCCACGAGGTGTTGACCGAGCTGGAAGGCATCGCCGCGCCGCCGTGGTGGCGCAGGATCATTTTTTGTTCCGCTAAATCATTCAGATCGCGACGGATAGTCTGCGGGCTGACGGCAAACTGCTCCACCAGCTCTTCGGTACTGACGTATCCCTGTTTTTTTACCAGCTCGATAATCGCGTCATGACGTTGTGTTTGTTTCATGAAATATCCCTGGGAATCTCTACGTTCGTTTTCGCACATTTAGCGTATCGACAAACGCCATCGCCAGCCCGACTGCCAGGCCCGCCACGTGCGCGCCATTGGCGATCGACATGCCGAAAACATCAAACCATCCAGCCACTAACCACACTAAAGAGAAGAGGATCAGACCACGCTGCAGATAAATACCGCTCTGCGGGTCGCGCTCGCCGCGCAGCCAGACATAGCCCATTAACGCATAGACTACCCCCGACAAACCGCCGAACCACGGGCCGCTAACCTGATGCTGGACGAATCCGCTCAGCAGAGCGCTGATAATGGTAATCACCACCAGTTTGCCGCTACCGATGCGCTTCTCCACCGCACCGCCGAGGTACCACCACCATAGCAGGTTAAACAGAATATGCATCAGCGAGAAGTGCATGAAAGCATGGGTAAGGTAGCGCCAGGCTTCGAATTTCAGCGAAGGATCGTAGGGCCAGGCAAGCCAGATCATCATCGTCTGATCGCCCAGAACGTTTTGCAGAATGAAGACCAGGATACAGGCCAGCAAAATCGCCCACGTAAACGGCCCGGCGTTGTTACGCAGGGTAGCTAAAAAAGGAAAGCGTTGGTAATGCAATCCGCTATTGGTATGCCCCGATTGCCAGCTGGCGGCGAGATAGCGCGGGTCGGCCGGGTTTTCGAGAAAACGGGCCAGCTCGGCCTGCACCCGCGCGGCCTGGCTTTCATCTGCCAGCCAGACATCGCTCTGCGTGTGCTGTTGGATAGTCAGGATGACCCCCTGCGTCGCCATATAGTCGACAAACGCCTGGGCCACGCGCGGGTTGGCAAAAGAGGTAATCATTAACATACAGCGGATCGCTTATTCCACACAAAGGGGGCTAGTATATACCGTACCGCGCTTATAGCGAGCCGTGCGCGACTTCCGCCGGGAAATGACGATGCCAGGCGTCAAAACCGCCATCGACGCTGTAGACGTTCTCGAAGCCCTGCTGCAGCAGATACTGCGCGGCGCCTTTACTGCTGTTGCCGTGGTAGCACATCACCATCACCGGCGTCTCAAAATCGTTATCGCGCATAAAAGCGCCCAGGGTATCGTTGGTCAAATGAAACGCGCCCGGCGTGTGCCCCATGGCATAGCTTTGCGGGTCGCGGATATCGACCAGCACCGCCTTCTGCTGATGCAGTTTCTGATGCGCTTCTTCTACATTGATACATTCAAATTGTTCCATGATTCTCTTCTCTATTGCACTTCATGACGGGCGATGACCGACCCTGATTTTACCCGCTAGTGTACCGTCAGGCGGTAAATAAACGCCAATATGTTACATGCATCACTCTGAAATGTTTTTTTGATGTTACCAAAAGCGCGTTTGTTTGCTATAGTGAGCGATATCGAACATTTATGAGCTTAAACGAAAGCGAACGAGGTGTGAGCGTGGAAATCAAAGATCTGATTGTGATAGGCGGAGGCATCAACGGTGCCGGTATCGCGGCAGACGCCGCCGGGCGCGGTTTATCCGTGCTGATGCTGGAAGCGAGAGACCTTGCCTGCGCCACCTCAAGCGCCAGCTCGAAACTGATTCACGGCGGCCTGCGCTACCTGGAACACTACGAATTCCGCCTGGTCAGCGAAGCGCTGGCGGAGCGCGAGGTGTTATTAAAAATGGCGCCGCATTTGGCCTTCCCGATGCGCTTCCGCTTACCGCATCGCCCGCATCTGCGCCCGGCGTGGATGATTCGTATCGGTCTGTTTTTATACGATCACCTCGGCAAACGCACCAGCCTACCGGGCTCGACCGGTTTGCGCTTTGGCGCGGAATCGGTACTTAAGCCGGAAATCGTGCGCGGTTTCGAATATTCCGACTGCTGGGTCGACGATGCGCGTCTGGTTCTTGCCAACGCCCAGATGGTGGTACGTAAAGGCGGCGAGGTTCGCACCCGCACCCGCGCTATCTCGGCAAAACGCGAAAACGGCCTGTGGGTGGTGGAAGCGGAAGATATCGATAGCGGCGAAAAATTCACCTGGCACGCGCGCGGTTTGGTTAACGCTACCGGCCCGTGGGTGAAACATTTCTTCGATGAAGGCATGCATCTGCGCTCGCCGTATGGCATTCGCCTGATCAAAGGCAGCCATATCGTGGTGCCGCGCGTGCACACCCAGAAGCAGGCCTATATCCTGCAAAACGAAGATAAACGTATCGTGTTTGTCATCCCGTGGATGGATGAGTTCTCGATTATCGGCACCACCGACGTCGAGTACAACGGCGATCCGAAAGAAGTAGCGATCGATGATAAAGAGATCAACTACCTGCTGAACGTCTACAACGCGCACTTTAAAAAGACGCTGTCGCGCGACGATATCGTCTGGACTTACTCCGGCGTGCGGCCGCTGTGCGACGATGAGTCCGACTCACCGCAGGCGATTACCCGCGACTATACGCTCGATATTCACGATGAGAACGGTCAGGCGCCGCTGCTGTCGGTATTCGGCGGCAAGCTTACTACCTACCGCAAACTGGCGGAACATGCGCTGGAAAAACTGACGCCGTATTATCAGGGGATTGGCCCGGCGTGGACCAAAACCGCCGTTCTGCCCGGCGGCGATATCGGCGGCGACCGCGACGACTACGCGGCGAAACTGCGCCGTCGCTTCGCATTTATCAGCGAATCAATGGCCCGCCACTATGCCCGCACCTACGGCAGCAACAGCGAGTGGATCCTTGGCGAAGCGACCTCGCTTGCCGATCTGGGAGAAGATTTTGGCCACGAGTTTTATGAAGCCGAGCTGAAGTACCTGGTCGAACACGAGTGGGTTCGCAGCCTGGATGACGCTATCTGGCGCCGTACCAAGCAGGGTATGTGGCTGAATGCCGAGCAGCAGGCGCGCATCAGCGAGTGGCTGGCGCAACATACGGGAAAGTCTGAACTGTCGTTAGCGTCCTGACATACCCCGGGCGGCGGCTTACGCCTGGCCCGGGCTACATTACAGTCTGTAGGCCCGCGCAAGCGTAGCGCCGCCGGGCAATAACCGTATCTACGGCTTGCGCCTGACCCGGGTTACCGATTCACAAATTAAACGAGACTTTTTTTCCAGTCGGCAACGTGACATTTATACTTAGTTCCCCACCCAAGGCCGCAATGTAGCGCTTTAGGGTCGAAAGCCTCGGGTCGTTATCAGCCTGTTCCATTTTAGCGATCGTTGGCTGCTTAACCCCCATAGCCGCAGCCATCTCCGTTTGTGAAATTTGTAACTCTTCGCGAAGCAAGTTTAAAGCGACAGACTGACGTATCTCTGCCGCTTTCGCTGCAATACGCTGCTGGCTTTCAGGACTCTGTTTCGCCATGAGTTCTTTTAGCATGCCCATTATCGCTCCTTAGTCAGGTGCTGGCTGAATTCTCTATCAGCCAGGGTAATCATCTCTTTGTAAAAACGTTTCTCATTCATGCCATCCTTATTGCCCGCACATAAAACGATAGCTTTCCGAAGAGGATCAAAAGCAAAAAAAGCGCGGACCGGGAACCCATGCCTAAAGGCTATCATCAACATTATAGCTATTAGGCTATGAACGTAGACTATTTGAGCATTTATCGTACTGCTGGCAAATTCACGTCAATAGTATATTCCCGCAATAGCCTGAATCCCTCCCGGCACTTTTCCGAATAAAACGTTTACTACACAAACAGAAACGGGGCCAACTGGCCCCGTTTTGCTGATACTTAATCGATTACAAACGAACCGGGTCGATATGCCAGATATGTTTGGCGTACTCCTGGATCGTGCGGTCGGATGAGAAATAGCCCATGTTGGCGATGTTCATCATCGCTTTATTGGCCCACTCCTCCGGATGGCGGTACAGCTCGTCCACCTTATCCTGGCAATCAACATAGCTGCGGTAGTCCGCCAGTACCTGATAGTGGTCGCCAAAGTTGATCAGCGAATCCAGCAGGTCGCGGTAGCGACCAGGCTCCGACGGGCTGAACAGGCCGGTGCCAATCTGCGTCAACGCCTGATGCAGCTCCTCATCCTGCTCATAATAGTCGCGCGGTTTATAGCCGTTGCTGCGCAGGGCTTCTACCTGTTCCGCGGTATTACCGAAGATAAAGATATTGTCTTCGCCAACGTGCTCCAGCATCTCGACGTTAGCGCCATCCAGCGTACCAATGGTTAGCGCGCCGTTGAGCGCAAACTTCATATTACTGGTACCGGACGCTTCCGTTCCCGCCAGCGAAATCTGCTCGGAGAGATCCGCCGCCGGGATAATCAGCTGCGCCAGGCTCACGCTGTAGTTAGGGATAAACACCACTTTTAGCTTATCGCCAATCTGCGGATCGTTGTTCACCACCGCCGCCACATCGTTGATCAGATGAATAATATGCTTCGCCATATAGTAGGCCGACGCGGCCTTACCGGCGAAGATATTCACCCGCGGCACCCACTCCGCCTGCGGATCGGCTTTGATCCGGTTGTAGCGGGTGATGACGTGCAGGATATTCATCAGCTGGCGTTTATATTCGTGGATACGTTTGATCTGCACATCAAACAGCGCCTTGGGATTGACCACCACGTTCAACTGCTGGGCGATATAGTTCGCCAGCCGCTGCTTATTCTCAAGCTTGGCGCGGCGCACCGCCTGGTTCACCGTCGGGTAATCAATATGCTGAAGCAGATCGCTCAACTGGCTTAAGTCGGTGCGCCAGGTGTGGCCAATATTCTCATCCAGCACCTGCGACAGCGGCGGGTTTGCCAACGCCAGCCAGCGCCGCGGCGTAACGCCGTTGGTGACGTTGGTGAAGCGCATCGGGAAAATCTTCGCAAACTCGGCAAACAGCGACTCGACCATTAAGCGCGAATGCAGCTCGGATACGCCGTTGACTTTATGGCTGACGACAACCGCCAGCCATGCCATACGTACCCGGCGACCATTAGATTCATCAATGATGGAGGTACGGCTGAGCAGCGCGGTATCGTTGGGATACTGCTCCTGCAGCGTCTTGAGGAAGTAATCGTTAATCTCGAAGATAATCTGCAGATGGCGCGGCAGGATTTTCCCCAGCATATCGACCGGCCAGGTCTCCAGCGCTTCGCTCATCAACGTATGGTTGGTATAGGAGAAGACCTGGCAGGTCACCTCGAAGGCTTCATCCCAGCTAAATTTGTGCTCATCGATCAGCAGACGCATCAGCTCAGGGATCGACAGCACCGGATGAGTGTCATTGAGGTGAATGGCGATTTTCGCCGCCAGATTGTCGTAGGTGCGGTGCAGCTGGTAGTGGCGGCTGAGGATATCCTGCACCGTCGCCGAGACCAGGAAATACTCCTGACGTAGGCGCAGCTCGCGCCCGGAATAGGTGGAATCATCCGGGTACAGCACCCGCGAAACGTTCTCGGAGTGGTTCTTATCTTCCACCGCCGCGAAGTAGTCGCCCTGGTTGAATTTACCGAGGTTGATTTCGCTACTGGCCTGCGCGCTCCACAGCCGCAGGGTGTTGGTGGCGTCGGTATCGAAACCGGGGATAATCTGATCGTAGGCTTCGGCGATAATCTCTTCGGTCTCTATCCAGCGGGTATTTTTCCCTTCTTGCTGCACGCGGCCGCCGAAACGCACTTTATAGCGCGTATTGTGGCGTTCGAACTCCCACGGGTTGCCGTACTCCAGCCAGTAATCCGGCGACTCTTTCTGCCGCCCGTCGACGATGTTCTGCTTGAACATCCCATAGTCGTAGCGGATACCGTAGCCGCGGCCCGGCAGGCCCAGCGTCGCCAGAGAATCGAGGAAGCAGGCGGCCAGGCGCCCTAAACCGCCGTTGCCTAAACCGGGGTCGTTTTCTTCATCAATAAGCTCTTCCAGATCGAGCCCCATATCGGCCAGCGCATTATTCACATCTTCATAAATCCCTAACGACAACAGCGCGTTAGAGAGGGTGCGACCAATCAAAAACTCCATCGACAGATAGTAAACCTGCCGCACTTCCTGCGACAGCTGGGCGCGGTTTGAACGCAGCCAGCGCTCGACCATGCGGTCGCGAACGGCGAACAGGGTGGCGTTCAGCCATTCGTGTTTGTTGGCGATCGCCGGATCTTTGCCGATGATAAACATCAGCTTATACGCGATAGAATGCTTTAACGCCTCAACGCTCAGCGTCGGTGATGCATAACTAAAGGGTGCATTCATAGCCATAGCTCCTGTGATTACATCAAGCGTTGATAGAGTTCACGATAGGATTTCGCCGCCACCTGCCAGCTAAAGTCCATATTCATCGCCTGACGCTGAACGTAGCGCCACAGCGATGGCCGCGACCACAACACAAAGGTGCGCCGGATGGCCCGCAGCAACGACACCGCGTTACTGTCCTCAAAGACAAAGCCGCTGGCGACGCCGTCGGCGAGGTTTTCCAGCGAACAGTCGGCCACGGTATCGGCGAGACCGCCGGTGCGGCGCACCAGCGGCAGGGTGCCGTATTTCAGGCCATACAGCTGAGTCAGGCCGCATGGTTCAAAGCGGCTGGGAACCAGAATCACATCGGCGCCGCCCATGATGCGGTGCGAAAACGCCTCGTGATAGCCAATCTGCACGCCGACCTGGCCCGGATGTTCGGCGGCGGCGGCGAGGAAGCCCTCCTGCAGTACCGGATCGCCGGCGCCCAGCAGCGCCAGTTGCCCGCCCTGCTCCAGCAGGCCCGGCAGCGCCTCCAGCACCAGATCAAGCCCTTTTTGGCTGGTCAGGCGGCTCACCACGGCGAACAGCGGCGCTTTGTCATCCACCTTCAGCCCCATGGCGATTTGCAGCTGTCGTTTATTCTCGGCTTTCTCTTCCAGACTATCGCGGTCATAGCGCGCCGCCAGCAGCAGATCGCTTTGCGGATTCCAGATACTATCATCGACGCCGTTAAGGATGCCGGACAAGCGGCCCTCGTGCTGGCGCTGGCGCAGCAGCCCTTCCATGCCGTAGGCATATTGCGGTTCGGTGATTTCCCGCGCGTAGGTTGGGCTCACCGCCGTGATATGGTCGGCATAGTACAGCCCGGCTTTGAGGAACGAGATCTGGCCGTTAAATTCGAGGCCGTGCATGTTATAGAACGACCACGGCAGCTCTATCTCATTTATATGCCAGGAGTAAAACATCCCCTGGTAGGCGAGATTGTGCACCGTAAACACCGATTTCGCCGGCCGTCCGCGCGCCGCCAGGTAAGCCGGCGTCAGGCCCGCGTGCCAGTCATGAGCGTGCACCACCTCCGGGCGCCAGAATGGATCCAGCCCGCAGGCCATTTCGCTACCCACCCAGCCGAGCAACGCAAAGCGCAGCACGTTGTCGGTATAGGCATTCATGTTGGCGTCGTGATACGGGCTCCCCGGACGATCGTAGAGATGCGGCGCGTCGATCAGATAGATACCGACGCCGTTAAAATGGCCGAACAGCAGGGTGATGCGCCCGGCAAAGGTATCCCGGCGGGTGACAACCTGCGCGTCGGTAATCCCGCGGCGGATATCCGGATACCCCGGCAGCAGCACGCGGGTATCCACGCCGTCTGCTATCTGCGCCGCAGGCAGCGCGCCAATAACGTCAGCCAGACCGCCGGTTTTTAACAACGGGAACATCTCTGAACATACGTGTAAAACCTGCATTATCGCTCCTGTTTGTGCCCCAGTTTCCGCAGCATGTCGCGCGTAACCAGCACGATCCCTTCTTCTGAACGATAGAAGCGGCTGGCATCTTCTTCCGCATTCTCCCCAATAACCATCCCTTCCGGGATGACGCAGGCGCGATCTATCACGCAGCGGCGCAGGCGGCACGAGCGCCCGACCCAGACATCCGGCAATAAGACTGCCGAATCAATGTTACAAAACGAATTCACCCGCACCCGCGGGAACAGCACCGACTGCACCACCACCGAGCCCGAGATAATGCAACCGCCGGAAACCAGCGAGTTCAGCGTCATGCCGTGGCTGCCGGAGCGGTCCTGGACGAACTTCGCCGGCGGCAGCGATTCCATGTGGGTACGGATAGGCCAGTGCTGGTCGTACATATCCAGCTCCGGCGTCACCGAGGCCAGGTCGAGGTTGGCCTTCCAGTAGGCTTCCAGCGTACCCACATCGCGCCAGTACGGCTCGGCTTGCGGGTCGGACTGCACGCAGGAGAGCGGGAAAGGATGTGCATAAGCCATGCCAGCTTCGGTAATTTTCGGGATGATATCTTTGCCGAAGTCGTGGCTGGAGTTTTCGTCGAGATCGTCGGCGGCCAGCAGTTCATAAAGGTAATCCGCATCAAAGACATAGATGCCCATACTGGCAAGCGAGCGGGTAGCGTCGTTCGGCATCGCCGGCGGGTTGGCCGGTTTCTCGACGAACTCGATGATCTTCTCGCTTTCGTCAACCGCCATCACGCCAAAAGCGGATGCTTCTTCGATGGGCACCGGCATGCAGGCGACGGTGCAGCGCGCGCCTTTTTCGACATGGTCGATCAGCATGCGCGAGTAGTCTTGTTTGTAGATGTGGTCGCCGGCGAGGATCACCACATATTCGGCTTTATAGCGACGAATAATGTCGAGGTTCTGCGTCACCGCATCGGCCGTACCGCGATACCAGTTTTCACCGTGTACCCGCTGCTGCGCCGGTAGCAGATCGACAAACTCATTCATCTCTTCGCTGAAGAAAGACCAGCCGCGCTGGATATGCTGCACCAGGGTATGCGACTGGTATTGGGTAATCACGCCGATGCGGCGAATACCTGAGTTAAGACAGTTAGATAACGCGAAGTCGATAATACGGAACTTACCGCCAAAGTGGACGGCAGGCTTCGCGCGCTTAATGGTTAAATCCTTAAGCCGGGTACCACGCCCGCCAGCAAGGATCAGCGCCACCGATTTGAGAGGAAGTTGACGCGCCAGCATCAACGGATCGTTCTTTTCAAGCCCAACCATGATTAACTCCTTTTGATTCCCCTGCTTCACGGCGCATTCATCATGAACGCGCCGAAAACCCCCAGGGACTATGACCTTTGAAATACGCAAACTCCGTGCGCGGGCCCATGCCAGACAGCCATGATGACCGGATTATCCTCTCCGGCGAATGGAGGAACGGCGCGCCACTCCCCCGCGGGTAAAACCATATCCGCCACCTCAGCGGTGGCATTCAGCGCGATCAACCAGCGATCGGATAACAGGATTTGCAGCCGCGCGGCGCCATGCTGCCACTCGTCGGCGTTTAACGGTTCTCCGCGCTGATTGAGCCAGCTCACGTTGCCGTCATGCTCCTGCCACCACTGATTACGAGTTAACGCCGGAATGCGCCGACGCAGGTGGATAAGCGCGGCGACAAACGCGGTTAATCCGTGATTTGCCCGCCGCCAGTCCAGCCAGGTCAAAGCATTGTCCTGACAGTACGCATTATTGTTTCCGTGCTGACTATGGCCATGCTCATCGCCCGCCAGCAGCATCGGCGTTCCTTGCGACAGCAGCAGCGTGGTCAGGAGCGCATGTACGCTATCGCGCCGCCGCTCAATCACGGCAAGATTGGCTTCTAATCCCTCTATACCATGATTGTTGCTGTAGTTATTGTTAGTCCCATCGCGATTCTCTTCACCGTTCGCCTGATTGTGTTTCTGATTGAAACAGACACAATCACGTAGGGTGAAGCCATCATGCGCCGTGATCAAATTGATCGTCGCCGCAGGCCGCTTGCCATCGCGGGCAAAGAGGTCGCTGGAGGCGGCGAAGCGCTGGGCGAAGTCACCCAACGACACGTTTTGTTGCAGCCAGAAACGGCGCGCGGTATCGCGAAAATGGTCGTTCCATTCGGCAAACAGCGGCGGGAAGTTCCCCACCTGATAACCTCCCTGGCCAATATCCCAGGGTTCGGCAATCAGCTTGAGCGCCGACAATACCGGGTCGCGGCGAATGGCCTCAAACAGCGGCGCGTCCTGACGAAATTCCGGCGTGCGCCCCATCACCGACGCCAGGTCGAAGCGAAAACCGTCAACGTGGCACTCATCAACCCAAAATCGCAGGCACTGCAGGGCATACTCCACCACGCCAGGATGACTGAGGTTGAGCGTGTTACCGCAGCCGGTCCAGTTGTGATAATCGCCGTCGTCCCTGATCCAATAATAGCTGCGGTTATCGATACCGCGCAGGGAGACTGTCGGCCCTTCAAGATCGATTTCCGCGCTATGGTTCAGCACGATATCGAGGATCACCTCAATACCCGCCGCGTGCAGCGCTTTCACCGCATCGCGGAACTCATCGAGCGCCCGCTGCGGCTGGCTGGCGTAGCGCGGCTCCAGCGCAAACAGCGCCAGCGGATTGTAGCCCCAGTAGTTGCTCAGCCCCATCCGCTGCAGGCGGGGTTCGCTGGCGAACTGCGCTACCGGCATTAGCTCCAGCGCGGTAATACCCAGGCGGCGGAAATAGTCGATCATCAACGGGTGGCCCAGCGCCTGATAGGTGCCGCGGATCGCCTCCGGCAGCTCCGGATGCAGCCAGGTCAACCCTTTGACGTGGGCTTCATAAATGACCGTTTCGCCCCACGGCGTGCGCGGCGGTTTATCGCCGAGCCAGTCGTAATGCAGATCGACTACCTGCGACTTTGGCGCGATGGCTGCGCTATCGCGGGCATCCGCTTCATGCATACCGCCATGCAGACGCTCGTCGTCCAACAGTTCACCCGCCACCTGATGCGCGCAAGGGTCGAGCAGCAGCTTGGCCGGATTGAAGCGATGCCCCTGCGCCGGATCCCACGGCCCGTGCACCCGATAACCGTAGCGTAGCCCCGGACGCGCATCGGCCAGCCAGCCGTGCCAGATGTCGCCGCTGCGCGCCGGTAGGTCGTAGCGCCGCTCGTTGCCCTGCTGGTCGAACACGCAGAGCTCCACCCGCTCGGCGTGGGCGGAAAACAAGGTGAAGTTCACCCCTTTGCCGTCATAGCTGGCGCCCAAAGGCGCCGGTTTTCCCGCGGCAAGCGTCGTCATCAGGCCTCCCGTACCAGCCAGATGGTCGCCAGCGGCGGCAGGGTAATCGACAACGAATGCTGACGGCCATGGCTGGCGACGGGCTCGCTCTCAACCACGCCGCCATTTCCGGCGTTACTGCCGTGATAATGCATCGAGTCAGTGTTCAATTCTTCGCGCCAGCGTCCCGGCTGGTTAATGCCGAAACGGTAGTTGTGGCGCGGCACCGGGGTGAAGTTGCTGGCGACGATAATCTCATTGCCGGCTTTATCGCGGCGCACAAAGATAAATACCGAACGCTCATGATCGTCGACCACCAGCCATTCGAAGCCGTAGGGATCGAAATCAAGTTCATGCAGCGCTTTATGGTGGCGGTAGGTGTGGTTCAGGTCGCGCACCAGCCGCTGGACGCCATGGTGCCAGTTGTCGCCGCCCTCCAGCAGATGCCAGTCGAGACTGGCGTCGTGATTCCACTCGCGGCCCTGGGCAAATTCATTGCCCATAAACAGCAGCTTTTTGCCCGGGAAGGCGAACAGCCAGCCGTAATAGGCGCGCAGGTTGGCAAAGCGCTGCCATGCGTCCCCCGGCATGCGGTCGAGAATCGATTTTTTGCCGTGCACCACTTCATCGTGGGAGAGCGGCAGCACGAAGTTCTCGGTGTAGTTGTAGAGCATGCCGAAGGTCATTTTGTCGTGATGGTAGCGACGATGGACTGGATCGAGTTTCATATAATCCAGCGTGTCGTGCATCCAGCCGAGATTCCATTTGAACCAGAAGCCGAGGCCGCCGTCGGCGGGCGGGCGCGTCACGCCGGCAAAATCGGTGGACTCTTCCGCCATCGTTACCGCCCCTGGCGTCTGCTCGCCGAGAATACGGTTGGTGTTACGCAGAAACTCGATCGCTTCAAGATTTTCCCGCCCGCCGTATTCGTTGGGGATCCACTCGCCCGCTTTACGGCTATAGTCGCGGTAGATCATCGACGCCACCGCGTCGACGCGCAGCGCATCAATGCCGAAGCGCTCGATCCAGTACAGCGCGTTACCCACCAGGTAATTGCTGACTTCGCGGCGGCCGTAGTTATAGATAAGGGTATTCCAGTCCTGGTGATAACCTTCGCGCGGATCGCTGTGTTCATACAGCGAGGTGCCGTCAAATGAGGCCAGCGCAAAGTCATCCGCCGGGAAATGACCCGGAACCCAATCGAGGATCACGTTAAGGCCCGCGGCGTGGGCGGCATCGATGAAATAGCGGAAATCTTCACGGGTGCCGAAGCGGCGTGTCGGCGCGTAGAGGCCGGTCGGCTGGTAGCCCCAGCTACCGTCGAACGGGTGTTCGTTCACCGGGAGCAGTTCAAGGTGGGTGAAGCCCATCCATTTTGCGTAGGGCACCAGTTGGTCCGCCAGTTCGCGGTAGCTTAGCCAGAAGTTATTGTCGGTATGGCGGCGCCAGGAACCGAGGTGCACTTCATAGATAGAGATCGGCGCATCGAACTGGTTCGCGGCTTTGCGTTCCGCCGGCTGTTCGACTTTGGGCGGCAAATCGCAGATAAGCGACGCGCTTTCCGGGCGCATTTGCGACTCAAAGGCGTAAGGGTCGGCTTTGACGCGCAGATTGCCGTGGGCATCGATCAGCTCGAATTTATACAGCTGGCCATTAAGCGCGCCGGGGATGAAAAGTTCCCAGATACCAGACTCTTTGCGCAGGCGCATCGGATGGCGTCGACCATCCCAGTAGTTAAATTGCCCCACTACGGAAACCCGCCGGGCATTAGGCGCCCAAACCGAAAAGCGCGTACCGGTGACGCCATCCATGGTGTCGGCGTGCGCGCCCAGGGTTTCGTAAGGGCGCAGGTGCGTTCCCTCGGACAACAGCCAGGCGTCAACATCCTGCAGCAGCGGGCCGAAACGGTAAGGGTCGTCAATCAGGTTTTGCTGTCCGTGCCAGGTGACGGCTAGCTGGTAGCGAAAAGCGTTTTTACGCCGCGGCAGGAGGCCGCTAAAGAATCCGCGCGAGTCGAGGCATTCGAGTTTGCCGACTTTACGCCCGGTTTTCGGTTCAATAACCCACACTTCGGTGGCGTCTGGTAATAATGCGCGAACTTCCAGCCCCGCCTCGGTGCGGTGCATGCCAAGCACGGAAAAGGGATCCGCGAAATGACCTGCAATAAGCGCATTAATCACGTCTCTATCGATTCGATTCGACATGCTTTCATCCTGTTGTAAGTGTCGCCCTTTCCTGTAACCGGCGACTTTTTTGACCTGAACGGCGCAGCACCAACGTGCATCCTCCTGCTCCGTCCCACCTTCAGGTAAGGAACTCCTTACTTAAAGCATAGCCAAGGCTGCGTTACCTCCGTGGGGAAAAATCCAACATCCGCGTTTACTCCTTGTATTACGCAAAAAAAAGGGGTGTATCCACACCCCTTATCGTTTGTCCTGCGTTTACGCCAGCTGTCGTAGCATGCGGCGCAACGGTTCGGCGGCGCCCCACAGCAGCTGGTCGCCGACGGTAAAGGCCGACAGGTACTCAGGACCCATGTTCAGTTTACGCAGGCGCCCTACCGGGGTGGTCAGGGTACCGGTCACCGCGGCTGGGGTCAGCTCGCGCATGGTGATGTCGCGATCGTTTGGCACCACTTTGGCCCACGGGTTATGCGCGGCCAGCAGTTCCTCAACGGTCGGGATAGAAACATCTTTCTTCAGCTTGATGGTAAACGCCTGGCTGTGGCAGCGCAGCGCGCCGACGCGCACGCACAGACCATCGACCGGGATCGGCGACGCGGTGGCGAGAATTTTGTTGGTCTCCGCCTGGCCTTTCCACTCTTCGCGGCTCTGGCCGTTATCAAGCTGTTTGTCGATCCATGGGATCAGGCTGCCCGCCAGCGGCACGCCAAAGTTATCGACCGGCAGATCGCCGCTGCGGGTCAGCGACGTCACTTTGCGCTCGATATCGAGAATCGCGGAAGCCGGGTTCGCCAGCTCGCTCGCCACGTGGCCATGCAGTTGGCCCATCTGGCTCAGCAGTTCGCGCATATGGCGCGCGCCGCCGCCGGAAGCCGCCTGGTAGGTCGCCACGCTGACCCACTCCACCAGGTCATGGGCAAACAGGCCGCCGAGGGACATCAGCATCAGGCTCACCGTACAGTTGCCGCCGACGAAGGTTTTAATGCCGTTATTCAGGCCAGCGGTAATCACATCCTGGTTAACCGGGTCGAGAATAATGATCGCATCGTCTTTCATGCGCAGCGAAGACGCCGCGTCAATCCAGTACCCCTGCCAGCCGCTTTCGCGCAGCTTCGGGTAAATCTCGTTGGTGTAATCGCCGCCCTGGCAGGTAACAATAATGTCCAGCGCCTTCAGCGCTTCCAGATCGAATGCATCCTGAAGCGTCCCCCCGGTACTGCCGCCGAATGACGGCGCGGGCTGACCTAACTGAGAGGTGGAGAAGAAAACAGGGCGAATGGCGTCGAAATCACGCTCTTCCACCATGCGTTGCATGAGAACAGAGCCGACCATTCCACGCCAACCGATAAAACCAACATTTTTCATAACGTATTCCTGCGAGGTGTGTGCTGTTAGTGCCAGGCCAGTTTCCAACTGGGATGTCCTTCACATTACAAAATGCAGCTAAAGTCGCAAGTGAAATTAATCAATGATTGCGCGCCAATCAGAAAAGCAACTTATCCCGCACTCCGCCTACCGTCGCTGATAGTCATAAAAAGCGTAAAGATTATCGGGCAAATAACCCGCGTAATGGAATATTTTCCGTCGCTATTTTATTGATCCTGATTATGGATTCAGCGCGAAAAATATCGCTTTCACGCTTGCGAAAAAAAACGAACAAAGCCTTGTGCCGCAAGGCCTGACGAGCAATACGATCATTGTCGTAGAGCTGATATTCACGGCAAAAGGAAGTGGAAAAGAGGGGAAAAAAGCGTGTTACCGAAGAGAATCCAGGGTAAGCGGTATTACCCTGGTTTTTCCCCCGGATACCGTAGTGGCGTCCGGGGAAATTATTTTTACTTAGCTCAGCAGCTGGAAAGCAATCATCCCGACAATGGCGCCGGTGGTGCCAAGGATGGTTTCCATCATCGTCCAGGTTTTCAGCGTCTGCGCTTCGCTGGCGCCGGTGAACTTACCGAACAGCCAGAAGCCGGCATCGTTTACGTGGCTCACCACAATCGAACCACCTGCGATACAGATGGAGAGAGCCGCCATTTGCGCGCCGCTGTAGTTCAGTTGCTCAATGACCGGCATCACCAGGCCGACCGCCGTCAGACACGCCACGGTCGCGGAGCCCTGAATAATACGCACGGCAGCCGCCAGCACGAAGCAGGTAATCGCAATCGGCAGACCCAGGCCAGTCAGCGCTTCGCCGAGCGCCGGGCCGACGCCGGAGTCAACCAGTACCTGCTTGAAGACGCCGCCTGCGCCAATCACCAGCAGAATAATCCCCGCCGGCTGCAGCGCCGCGCCACAGATCTCCATCACGCGATCTTTCGCCATCCCCTGACGTACCGCCAGGCCGTAAATCGCTACCAGGCAGGCAACCAGAATCGCGGTGAATGGGTGGCCGATAAACTCGAACCATTCATAGGCGGTGGATCCCACCGGCACAAAGCGCGCGGCGATGGTTTTCAGGCCGACCAGCACTAGCGGCAGCAGGATCAGCGAGAGGCTAAAGCCGAAGGACGGCATTTTGCCTTCGCCGAGATGCGGTTCGCTGATATCGTCAGGAATATGCAGCTCAACGTAGCGGCTGATGAAGTTGCCCCACAGCGGGCCGGCGATAATCATCCCCGGAATAGCGGCGCAGAGGCCAATCAGGATCATCCAGCCGAAATCGGCGTGCATCTGGGAAGCCAGCAGCATCGGCGCAGGCCCTGGCAGCAGGAATGCCGCGGCGGCGGCTACGCCGGCGAACAGCGGGATCACCAGCTTTACAAGGTTAGTGCCGGTATGGCGCGCCATGGAAAACGCGACGCTAATCAGCAGCACGATCGCCACTTCAAAGAATAGCGGCAGCGCGCAGATAAGGCCGGCCAGGCCAATCGCATAGTGCGCGCGGTTGTGGCCGAAGGACTTCAGCATTTTCACCGCAATCTGGTCGACCGCGCCGGTTTCATGCAAAATTTTACCGAACATCGCGCCCAGCGCGACGACTATCGCCAGGAAGCCCAGCGTGCCGCCCATCCCTTTTTCCATCGTCGCCGCGATTTTATCCAGCGGCATACCGGAAAAGAGACCTGCGCCAATAGAAACCACCATCAAAGCCACGAAGGCGTGCATACGCGCCTTCATGACTAAAAACAGCAGCAGCAATACCGAGCCGACTGCTGTTAAAACAAGCGTTAAAGTACTCACTAGTTACTGCCTTTGTTAATCACCTCAATGGTGCTGGCGACCACGCCTTCCAGTGACTGGTCGATATCGACGATAAGCACATCGCTTTCGTCAGCGCCTGGTTCCTGCAGTGTTTCAAACTGCGTCACCAACATTTGGGTTTTGAAGAAGTGCCCTTTACGCGCCTTCAGACGGCTTTCAATCACGTCGAAGTCGCCTTTCAGGTAGATAAAGGAGAGGTTCGGGTTGCCCTTGCGCAGAATGTCGCGGTAGCTTTTTTTCAGCGCCGAACAGACGATCAGCGAAACTTTGTTGGTGCGCTGCATGGCGAATGCCGCGTCATTCAACGCCTGCAGCCAAGGGGTGCGGTCATCGTCGTTCAGCGGCTCGCCGGAAGCCATCTTGGTGATGTTGCTGCGCGGATGCAGAAAATCGCCATCGAGAAACGCGGCTTTCAGTTGATGCGCCACTTCGCTGGCGACGGCGGATTTACCGCTGCCGGAAACGCCCATCAGGACATAGACGTGGTGATCATGGTTAGTCGTGCTCAAAGCGTCCTCCCACTGGACTGGTACGCCGCGTCGGAGCTGACTGATACAGCGCGAAGGCGGCGTACTGATTAATGATTACGGGCAAGTGTTACGGGTAACTGTTATCGGTAACATTGTCATGCCGGACCCAGGGAGAAGCAATAACCATTCGTGCCAGATGTGAATATGTGTGATCTACTTCAAACTTGTCGGTTTAAATAGATCCGCCCGGTGACAATGTGAAACCTAAATCTAACATCTTAGGGGTAATCGTCTCTCCACGGATGCGCGCCAGCAGGCGCTCGGCGCCGATGCGCCCCATGCGCTCGCGCGGGGTCAGTACGCTGGCGAGACGCGGCTCCATCACCTGACCGATATCGTGACCGTGGAAACCGGCTATCGCCATGTCGTCCGGGATCTTCAGCCCCAGACGCTGACACTCGAACGCCGCGCCGACCGCGAGGTCATCGTTGGTGCAGAAGATGCCGTCGAGCTGTGGATATTCGCGACGCGCCTGACGCATCAGCTCAATCCCTGACGAGTAAGAAGAGGATTGCTCCACCATCACGCTGTAGGGCGTCATGCCAGCATCAAGCATCGCCTGCTCGTACCCCTTCTGTTTGATGATAGTACGTTCATCAAGACGCGCGCCGAGATAAGCAACGTGGCGGTGACCGCGGGCGATAATCGCCGCCGTCATCTGCCGCGCCGCTTCGAAGTTATCGAAACCGACGGCAATGTCGAGGCACGGCGACTGGCTGTCCATCAGCTCAACCACCGGGATCCCGGCCACTGCAATCATTTTCAACGTGCGCGGCGTGTGGGTACGTTCAGTGAGGATCAGGCCGTCAATGTTCCAGGAAAGCATTGATTCGAGACGCTTCTCTTCCATCTCCGGCTTATAGCCGTAGTGCGCCAGCATGGTTTGATAGCCGAAGGCGTCGGTGACGCTTTCAATGCCGCGTAGCACTTCCGAGAAGACTTGGTTGGTTAACGAGGGTAGCAGCACGCCGATGGCGCGGCTGGTGGCGTTGGAGAGAATATCAGGAGCGCGATTGGGAATATAACCCAGCTCATCGAGTGCAACGGCAATCTTGCCACGCAGGGCCTCAGAAACCTGTTCCGGGTTACGTAAATAGCGACTGACCGTCATTTTGGTCACGCCGACAAGATCGGCTACATCCTGAAGTACGGGTCTTTTCTTTTTCATCGTCCTGACTGTGATCGGCTGGGAAACATTTTCTCAGTTTATCACGGACAAAGCGCAACCTTCCCCGATGTTGGAGAAGGTTGCGCAATTTATTTAACCTGGCTCAGATAACTATCAAACCGGCGGCAGATCGAACAGCAGTATTTCGCTATCGCTGTCGGCGTGAACCGAAATCGCCTGCTCGTCCCAAATCGCCAGACCATCGCTGGTGGTGGCTTTAGTGCCGTTAATCGTCACTTCGCCTTTCACTACCTGGATCCACACGCGACGTTCCGCGGCAATCTGGTGAACCGACTGCTCATCTTTCAGCAGCGCCCAGCGATACAGTTCCATATCCTGATGCACTTTCAGCGACCCTTCGCGCGCATCTGGCGACAGTACCAGCTGTTTGCCCTGCGCGGCATCAAAGCGGCGCTGCTCGTAGCGCGGCGTAATGCCGGTTTCTTCTGGAATAATCCAGATCTGATACAAACGCAGGCGGTCGGTGCTGCTCGGGTTGTACTCAGAGTGACGTACGCCGGTACCCGCGCTCATAATCTGGAACTCGCCAGCCGGAACCTGCTCTTTGTTACCCATGCTGTCCTGGTGCTCAACCGCGCCTTCCAGCACATAAGTCAGGATTTCCATGTCTTTGTGCGGATGGGTGCCAAACCCCTGGCCGGCGTCGATTACGTCATCGTTAATCACGCGCAGCGCGGAGAACCCCATAAAGTTCGGGTCGTAGTAGTTGGCGAAAGAGAAAGTATGCCAGGAATCCAGCCAGCCATGGTTAGCGTGGCCACGTTCGTTAGCTTTGCGTAAGTAGATCATGTTGCACCCCCGTATGTTTTCGATGGAGTAAGTGTGGACCCATTCCGCCGGCGATCATAGAGGGTGAAAATTGACTCCTCTGTTCAAAAAATATGAACAAGCGACGAGGAGCCAGATTTTCTTATTTCGCGAGGGTAATAGTAGCCGGAGAAGGCTGTTCAAAGCCGCGCTGCAGAATCTCCATATTGGTGAGAACTTCAGATTCCTTGACGTAATTCGGCCGGCCGTTAACGAGGGTGTCATACAGCGCGTCATACACTCGTCCGTAGTCGCCGGTTTCCAGCGGCACCTCTTCACGTACCGCCACGCCCGCCTCGTTGATGTACACCAGTTGCCCCACGCTATCATCAGCGCCGAACCCCGCGTCGCCCGGCATAATGTTGGCCTTCAGGCTGGTCTCCTGCTGGTCAATGCCGTATTTCACAAACGAGCCTTTATGGCCATGAACGATAAATTTCGGGTAGTCAATCTGCACCAGATGGCTGGTTTTGACGATCGCTTTCAGGTCGCCATAAAACAGTTGAGCTTCAAACGTGTCATCGGGATTGGCTTTATTGCGTAGTGATCGCAGATCGTAGGAAACATGATCCGGGCGACCAAACAGCGAAATGATCTGGTCCATGGTATGCACCCCGAGGCCGTAGAAATCGCCGCTTTGCGGTCCCCCCTGGAGGGTTTCCGCCACCGGTCGGTAGTTATCAAAATGACTTTCAATTTCCACCAGCTCGCCGAGCTTACCGCTTTCAATCACCTTTTTGGTGGTCAGGAAACAGGAGTCGAAGCGGCGGTTCTGGTAAGGCGTTACCGTCAACCCTTTGCTTTTCGCCAGCGCGAACAGGGTCTTCGCCTCTGCAAGCGTCGGGGTGAAGGGTTTTTCAACCAGTACGTTTTTCCCTGCTTCCAGCGCCCGCTTCGCGTATTCGAAGTGGCTATCGGCATGGGTGCAGACCACTACCAGCTTGACCTGCGGGTCGCTCAGTACTTCATCGAGGTCGCTGGTGAAATGGATATGGGAATACGCCGGCGCCTGTTCTTCCGGCCTGGCGCTGCGGCGATAAATATGCGCGACGTGCCAGCGGTCTTTGCGATGCAGGACGTAAGGAAGGTGGTAGCGGGTCGTGCTTTTACCAAAGCCAATAAATGCGCAGTGCAGAATCATAACGCTGTCCTTAGTTGATGTGCTGCCTTTAACCATAGCGCAAGCAGGCGGCTCACTTCATCCCCCTTTTCCTCTAAGCAGGAAAATTCACCGGCAAAATATTTCGGTTATCACTCATACGTAATTTTTAATAAGAGATTGATTAATAAGCGATTAAAACGCCATTTTTCAACAGAAAGTCTTGATCCCAATGACGAAACTGCGGATAAGTGGAGGGCAAAACCAGGACGTTGCTAAAGACTAACGGAGTAGCCAGCCGCTGCTGATGGAAAAAACGTATTTCGCCATAAACTGCGCCATTTTTTTCTGGCTTCTCGCACTAATCGCCTGGTTTAGCGATGAGACCGCGCTGGCGCGCCTGGCGGCCGCCTGTACCCTCTTCGCTTTCCTTATTCATACCCAACGGGAAAAAATTAACGCTATGTTTATGAAGAAAAATAAAACCGAAGCGCAGGCTGCTGAAGTCGCTGTGCCAACCGTGGCGGCAGCAGAGCCAGAAACAGCAAGCATCAAAAAACAGGAAACCACGGTGATCGCCAGCGGGGTGCATTTTGTCGGCAACATCGTCGCCTGCGGCCATGTTTATATACATGGCCAGGTCACCGGCAACATTGAGGCCAAAGAACATCTGATTAAGGTGATGCGCGAGGGTCACGTGGAGGGCAATATCAGCTGCCGGGAGCTGATCGTCGACGGCAAGGTACATGGCCAGTGCCGTGGCGATAGCATCGCTATTGAGGAACATGGCAACCTCGACGGCACCCTCGCCTATCGCACGCTGGCGATTAAAAAGGGCGGCCTCTTTACCGGCAGCGCCGAAGTGTTGGCCGCGGCGGAGAGCAAAAATAAAAACAATATCGTCGGCCTGGTCGCAGAAGAAGCGGTGAAATCCGCCAAATCGCAACACGCCTGAAATGAGCGCAAAAAAAAGCCAGCACCCGGCTGGCTAAAGTAATACTGGAAGCAATGTGAGCAATGTCGTGCTTTCAGGCTTTCCGCAAGGGTCTCCCTGAATGCAGGACAATAATAATCATTCTCATTCGCACTTGTCTACTTTTTTTTGCAATTAATGCGTGTTGACTCAAACGCCGGAGTCAGTGATGTTTAAAGGGTCTTTTCAACCAAATGAGGAACAAGGAATGAGTGACATCGTGATACGCCATGCTGAACCGAAAGATGTTGACGCGATTCGTCAAATTCACGCCCAGCCGGAGGTGTATCACAACACGCTACAGGTTCCTCATCCATCGGAGCATATGTGGCGGGAGCGGCTAACCGATACGCCGGGCGTGAAGCAGCTGGTGGCCTGTATCGATGGGCAAGTCGTGGGGCATTTATGCATTGCCGTCGTCCAACGCCCCCGCCGTAGCCACGTCGCCGATTTTGGTATCAGCGTAGATTCGCGCTGGCATAACCGCGGCGTCGCCAGCGCCCTGATGCGTACCATGATTGATATGTGCGACAACTGGCTGCGGGTCGAGCGCATTGAGCTGACGGTGTTCGCCGATAACGCCCCGGCGGTCGCGGTGTATAAGAAGTATGGCTTTGAGATCGAAGGCACCGGCAGGCGCTATGCGCTGCGCAACGGTGAGTATGTGGATGCGTATTATATGGCGCGCATAAAATAAGCTGGACAGGATAACCTCAAGACTTAACGCTTAACTGCAAGGATGCATAATGAAGTTTCTTCCCACCGCTACGCTGGCGTTACTGACTTTCATGGCGCCAGCTTTTGCAATTACCGTAAATAATCTCGATGCCGTACCGGATGCCATTCATTCTTCAGAAGGGAAACTGATTTACGCTGAGCAAATGACAGGAACAGCTCCAGAAAATGGATTTGGCACCTTGCCCGCAGGGTTAGAAGAAAAAGAATGGATACAATGGGTTGCCCCAGAAGAAAGTGTCGATCGATTGATCATAACGGGCGCTAAACCTTGGGGAAAAGATGGCACATATATTGGTATCGCTTGTTTTGCCGATACGGCGGAAGATGCCCAAAAACTTAAAAAATATGGCAGCGCCAGCTGCCCTGAAGATGACAACAGCAGACGCGTCAATAAGCTGTTCCTCGGTGTTTTTCGCTGGCAAAACCAGCGGCTACAGCCGATTGCACGCACCGAAGAGGCACTGGACAAGCTTTCTCTGTGGTCGAAAAGGGTGGCACGCGAAGCCGATGACGAAACGCTACAACCCTTACAATATTACAGCAAACTCGATCTGGCGCCTTACCGAATCGCGCCAGATACCATGGCATTTGGCGTCCGCGGTGGCTATTCAAACGCCTACTCCGGCGGCGGCGCCTTTTATGAAGTACTGGAGCTATACATAATTAAAGGCGATAAGATAATCAATATCTTTGCCGCTTTGGTCTACCAGTATGCGGATATCGCTGGCGAATGGAATGACGACGGCACCCGAAAACACGATATCAGCGAGAGTAAATCTATCCTTAAAATTTTGCCGACCACATCCGATGGTTTTCATGATTTGCAGCTTGTTAATGTCATCGATAAGCATAAAACGATTTTTCGCTGGTCCACGGCCGATCGGCAGTATTCTCCGCAGCCCTAACCCTCATAACTATCCCGGCAAAGCATAGCGCAAGCCGGGATAGCGCTAAGACTTAATACCCCGCGGTCAAATCACCGGGCGAACGCGGATCGGAAGCGCCATACAGCGTACCATCCGGCCCCACCATAATGCTCTGGGTACTACCCATCGCCTCTTTCAGCGCGACTTTCTGCCCTTTCGCTTCCAGCAATTTCACGGTATCCGGGCTAAAACCTTTCTCTACCCGCAGTTCATCCGGCAGCCACTGGTGGTGGAAGCGCGGCGCATTGGTGGCCTCCGCGACGTTCATTCCGAAATCAATGGTGTTGACCACCATTTGCAGCACGGTGGTAATAATACGGCTACCGCCCGGGCTACCGGTCACCAGCCAGGTTTTCCCGTCTTTCACCACAATCGTCGGCGACATCGACGATAGCGGGCGTTTTTTCGGCCCTACCGCATTGGCGTCGCCGCCGACTAAACCATAAACGTTAGGCACGCCGGGCTTCGCCGAGAAATCATCCATCTGGTTGTTGAGTATAATTCCGGAGTCGCCGGCCACGATGCCGGTGCCAAAGGTGGTATTCAACGTATAGGTGACCGCCACCGCATTGCCGTCTTTATCGACTACCGAGAAGTGGGTGGTCTGGTTGCTTTCATACGGCGCCAGCTTGCCCGGACGGATCTGGCTGGAAGGCTTCGCCTTGTTCACGTCAATCTCGGCGGCTATCGCTTTGGCGTAAGCCTTGCTGGTCAACGCCTGCCACGGCACTTTGACGAAGTCAGGGTCGCCGAGATATTCAGAACGGTCGGCATAGGCGTGTTTCTCCGCCTCCGCCATTACCTGCATGGCGTCGGCGCTGCCAAAACCATATTTCTGCATATCGAAGTTTTCGAGGATATTGAGGATCTGCACGATGTGGATCCCGCCAGAGGACGGCGGCGGCATGGAGTAAACCTCATAGCCGCGATATTCACCGCTAATCGGCGTACGCTCCACGGCCTTGTAGTTGGCGAGGTCGGCTTTGGTGATAAGCCCGCCGTGTTTTTTCATCTCACCGGCAATCTGGTCGGCGATAGCCCCTTTATAGAAGGCGTCCGGGCCGTGCTCGGCAATCAGCTCCAGGCTTTTACCCAGATTCTTTTGCACCAGCCGGTCGCCTTTTTTCAGCGGCTCGCCGTTCTTCCAGAAAATCGCTTTGCTGTTTTCATGCTGCGGGATCACTTCGCTGCCGTAGGTTTTTAAATCGTCAGCCAGCGCATCGTTAACGATAAACCCCTCTTCCGCCAGCTTAATCGCCGGGCGGACCACCTTATTCAGCGGCATAGTGCCGTATTTTTCCAGCGCGAGGGAGAAGCCCGCGACGCTGCCTGGCGTGCCGGAAGCGAGATGTGAAGTCAGCGATTTTTTACTGTCAGGATTGCCATGTTCATCAAGGAACATATCGCGGGTGGCCTGTTCCGGGGCCATCTCGCGGAAATCGATCGCCGTGGTTTTACCGTCTTTAGTTCGCAGCATCATAAACCCGCCGCCGCCGATATTACCGGCCTGCGGATGCGTCACCGCCAGCGCATAGCCAACGGCAACCGCTGCATCGACGGCGTTGCCGCCCTGACGCAGAATATCTACGCCGACGCGGGTCGCCAGCGCATCCACCGAGGCCACCATCCCCTGCTGGGCGCGCACCGGGTGAAACACATCTTCCTCAACGCCATACGAGACAGGCGGCGGGGGCGGCGGATTGGCGGCAACGGTAAAGCTGCCCCCCGCCAGTAACGCTGCGATGACCACCTGACGCCATATTGTTGTTTTTATCATTGTCTTACTCCTGAAAAGTAGGTTTTATCTCCCGGCTTAAGCCTGGTTGATAACTCCTAAAAAATCATTGTTATGGCGAATTCGAGGTACACTTAAGTGATCCCACGCACGGGAGGAGAAAACAATGAAAGCGATTTTATTCCTGGCGGCGCTGATGCCGCTCGGCGTTTTAGCACAGCCGATTAACATCGATAACAACCCTAACCAGCCGGGTTATGTGGTGCCCAGCCAGCAGCGTATGCAAAATGAGATGAAGGTGCAGCAACAGCAGCAGCAAAGCATGCTGAAGCAGAATCTGAATAATCAGACGCATATGCAGCAACAGCATTTGCAAAATCAGCTGCAGTCCAATCAGCAGCGCGCGGCGCAGGGCGGCAATCTCAATACGCAACCGCAGGTACTGCCGAACAACAACGGCGGGATGCTGCGGCAGACTAACCCGTAAAGATCGTCCGCCGCAAATCAGTCTTAAGGCTGGAAATTCGGCCCGATGACGTCAATAGCATCGGTGCAGATGCAGTCTACGCCCCAGCGCAGCAGCTCGACGGCGCGCTGGGGTTTGTTGACCGTATACACCAGAATATGCAGGCCGGCCTGTTTCAGGCTCGCCACCCGCGCCGCATCCAGCAGCTTGTGGTTGAGATGAATTGACACGCAGCCCAGCCGGGTGGTCAATTCGCGCCAGTCATCGCGCCACTCATCCAGCAGCAACCCGCGCGGCAGCTCGGGCGCGGCTTCCTGCGCCGCTTCCAGCGCATCAATTTCAAAGGATGAGAGCAGCGGCGCGGTCATGCCTTTCCACAAATCGCGCGCGGCCAGCGCCACCACTTTGCCGGTCTGCGGCCCTTGCCCGGTAGTCGGCTTAATTTCGATATTCGCCATCATACCGTGACGACGGCAACGCTCCGCTACCTGGGAGAGCAGCGGCAGCGGTTCGCCCTTAAACTCGCGGCTGAACCAGCTGCCGGCATCAACCTTCAGCAGATCGTCCCACGCCAGCTCGCCCGCCACGCCCCAGCCGTTGCTGGTGCGTTCGAGGTTATCGTCATGCAGCAGAAAGATCTGCCCGTCCTTCGACAGCTTGGCGTCAAATTCAATCATCGTGTGCCCGTAGCGGGCGCCGACGTCGATAGCCGCCAGGGTGTTCTCCGGCGCCAGTTTACCGCCGCCGCGATGGGCGACGATGCGGGGATAAGGCCAGTTACTCATGCGCGTTGTCCTGTTTCACCATCAAAGAGGTGCAGATGTTCCAATGGCAGATGCAGCCATAGATTACTGCCGCCCGCCGGGCGCTGCTGATGCGGCAATCTGACCACCAGCTTCTGCTCTCCCCAGCGCCCGTGGGCGAGGTTATCGGCACCTAAAATTTCCAGCGTATCCATCAGCAGCGGGATGCCGCCTTGCGCCTGCGAGCTTAAAATAAAGTGCTCCGGGCGAATACCGAGAGTCATTTTACGCCCGGCGTAGCGTCGATGCTCGTGATTCATCAGTAGTTGTATGCCGCCTTCCAGCTCAAAGCGGCCGCCGTCATCGCTCACCCGCCCCTCCAGCAGATTCATTGCCGGGCTGCCTATAAAGCTTGCCACAAAGCGGCTGGCGGGCTTTTCGTACACTTCGACCGGCGTGCCGATCTGCTCGGCAATACCCTTATTCATCACCATCACCCGCTGGGCAAGGGTCATCGCTTCGACCTGATCGTGGGTGACATACAGCGAGGTGGTTTTCAGGCGCCGATGCAGCTGTTGCAGTTCCAGACGCATCTGCACGCGTAGCTTGGCATCGAGGTTTGACAACGGTTCGTCGAACAGGAATACCGCCGGGTCACGCACGATGGCGCGGCCCATCGCCACGCGCTGGCGCTGACCGCCGGACAGTTCCCGCGGGCGGCGCTTGAGCAGGCCATCCAGCTCAAGAATACGCGCCGCCTCCTGCACGCGCTCGGCAATCAATCCCTTACCCATGCCGCGAATCTTCAATCCCCACGCCATGTTCTCTTCCACGCTCATATGCGGATAAAGCGCATAGTTCTGGAACACCATCGCGATGCCGCGATCCTTCGGTTCCATTTCGGTCACCCGTTTACGGTCAATCCAGATATCGCCGCTGGTCACTCGTTCAAGTCCGGCAACCATCCGCAACAGCGTTGATTTCCCGCAGCCCGACGGGCCGACCATGACGATAAACTCCCCGTCCGCCACGTCCAGCGTCAGCGGTTGAATTACCTGGGTTTTGCCATCCCAGCTTTTGCTTACTGCCTGTAGTTTTAAACCAGCCATTTTATTTCTCACTATCGACCAGGCCGCGCACAAACGCGCGCTGCATGGCTAAAACGATGACGACCGGCGGGATCAGGGTCAGCAGCATCGCCGCCATTACCTGATTCCACTGGGTAGTACCTTCACCGGTGGCGATCATGCCCTTAATACCGGCGACGGCGGTGCCAAGATTCACATCCTGAATAATCAGCAACGGCCATAGATACTGGTTCCAGCCGTAGATAAAGGTGATAACGAACAGCGCGGCGAGGTTGGTTTTCGACAGCGGCAGCACGATGTCGCGAAAGAAGCGCATCGGCGAAGCGCCATCAATACGCGCCGCTTCAATCAGCTCGTCCGGCAGAGTCATAAAGAACTGGCGGAACAAGAAGGTGGCAGTAGCCGAAGCCATCAACGGCAGCGTTAACCCGGCATAGCTGTCGAGCATTTTGAGGTTGGCGATCACTTCCACCGTCGGAAAAATACGCACCTCGACCGGCAGCATCAGGGTGATAAAGATCATCCAGAAGAACAGGTTACGCAGCGGAAAGCGGAACCAGACGATGGCGAAAGCCGAAAGCATCGACACCACGATTTTGCCTACCGTAATAGCGAACGCCATGATGAAGCTGTTGAGCATCATCAGCCAGAACGGCGCGCTGTTGACGCCGACCCCGTTCACCCAGATGGTCTTCATGTTCTCCAGCAGATGCCCTCCGGGAATCAGCGTCATCGGCGTTTCGAACACCGATTTGTTATCCAGCGTCGCCGCCACGAAGGCGACGTACAGCGGGAATAAAATGACGGCAATGCCCAGAATCAGCATGGTGTGGCTGAAAATCGTCAGCCCGCGACGGTTCTCAATCATTGGTAACGCACCTTACTTTCAACGTAACGGAACTGCACCACCGTCAGGATAATGACGAGGAACATCAGCACCACCGACTGCGCGGCGGAAGCGGAAAGATCGAGCCCGGCGAAACCTTCGCGATAAATTTTGTAGATTAGGGTGGTGGTTGCCTGCACCGGGCCGCCGGCGGTGGCGGCATCGATCACCGGGAAGGTATCGAAGAAGGCGTAAACCAGGTTGACCACCAACAGGAAGAAACTCACCGGCGCAATCAGCGGCAGCGCCAGCTTGAAGAAGCGACGAATCGGCCCGGCGCCGTCGATGGCGGCGGCCTCAACCAGCGAACGCGGGATCGACTGCAGCGCGGCGAAGAAGAACAGGAAGTTGTAGCTTATCTGCTTCCAGACCGAGGCGAAGACCACCAGGAACATCGCCTGGCCGCTGTTTTGCGCGTGGTTCCAGTCGTAACCCAATTCGCCGAGGAAATGAGTGATCAGCCCACGTCCGGGATTGAAGAGGAAGATCCATAGCACCGCCGCGACGGCGGGGGCCACGGCATACGGCAGCAGCATCAGCGTTTGATAAAAGCGGCTGCCGCGCACCACATAGTCGACCAGCGCGGCAAAAAACAGCGAAATAAGCAGGCCGCTGACGGTTACCAGGGTGCTGAATTTTATGGTCGTCCAGAAAGAGTCCAGATAGTACGGGTCGTGGAACAGCGTGACGAAGTTATCCAGGCCGACAAACTGGCTGGAAAGGCCAAACGGATCGACGCTCTGCAGCGAGTACCACAGCGCTTCGCCCGCGGGCCAGATAAAGAAAATCAGCGTGATAATCAGCTGCGGCGCGACCAGAACATAGGGCAGCCAGCGCGAGCGGAATACCGGACGGGATGATGACATGAAGATTTTATTCCTGAACAATGCCGGGTGGCGGCTACGCCTTACCCGGCCTACATAGGGCACATCGTAGGCCCGGTAAGCGCAGCGCCACCGGGCAAGTTACAGATTACGATTTGGTTGCTTGCTCGAAACGGCGCAGCAGTTGATTCCCCCGCTGAACGGCGGAATCCAGCGCCTGTTGCGGGGTTTTCTTGCCGGTCCACACGCTCTCCAGCTCTTCATCAACGATGGTGCGAATTTGCGGCATGTTGCCCAGGCGCAGGCCTTTGGTGAACGGCAACGGCGGCTTGTTCAGCATCTGGCGGGTGGCGATATCAGCACCTGGATTCTTATCATAGAAGCCCTGCTGGCGCGTCAGATCGTAGGCCGCGGTGGTAATCGGCAGGTAGCCGGTTTTCTGGTGCCACTCGGCGGCGTTTTCCGGTTTGGTCAGGAAGTCGAGGAACTTCGCCACGCCGGTGTAGGTCTCTTTGTCCTTGCCCTGCATCACCCACAGGCTGGCCCCGCCGATAATGGCGTTCTGCGGCGCGCCTTTCACATCGGCGTCGTAAGGCATCATGCCGACGCCATAGTTGAATTTCGCATACTGACGAATATCCGCCAGCGAGCCGGATGAGGCGGTAGTGATCGCGCAGTCGCCGTTATAGAACTTCTCGGTGGATTCATCCTTACGCCCGAAATAGCTGAAATCGCCCTTCTTGTTCATCTCTTCGAGCAGGGCGATATGTTTCACCTGCTCCGGCTTGTTGAACTCAAGCACCGCGTCGGTGCCGTCAAAACCGTTATTTTTCGTGGCGACCGGCAGGCCGTGCCAGGCGCTGAAGTTTTCAATCTGGATCCAGCCCTGCCAACCGCTGGCGTAGCCGCACTTCATTCCGGCCGCTTTCAGCTTCGCGGTATAGGCCGCCAGATCCTGCCAGGTTTTCGGCGGCTGCTCAGGGTCTAAGCCCGCTTTCTTGAAGGCGTCTTTGTTGTAGTACAGCACCGGTGTGGAACTGTTAAACGGCTGGGAGAGCAGATGGCCGGTTTTTGAGTCGGTGTAATAACCGGACACCGTCGGCACGAACTGCGATTCATCGAACTTAATACCCGCATCGCTAAAGACCTGGTACACCGGCTTAATGGCTTTTGACGCCATCATGGTAGCGGTGCCGACTTCATACACCTGCAGAATCGCCGGCGCGTTGCCGGTACGGAAGGCGGCGATACCGGCGCTCAGGCTTTGCTCGTAATTGCCTTTATACACCGGAACAATTTTGTAATCAGGATTGGCCGCGTTGAAACGTTGCGCCAGAGAATCAACTTCTTTACCCAGTTCCCCTTCCATCGAGTGCCAGAAAGGGATGGTGGTTACTGCCAGTGCCTGACCGGCAACTGCCAGGCTCAGCGCCAGTCCTAAAGCTGTATGTCGTAACGATATCATCGGTTATCTCTCTTGTTGTTCCGGATGCGCGATTTCACGCGTTTTATGTTCGCGGGGTAACATGACATGTTCGAATTACAGAAAAATAACTTTTTTATTACAAAAAAAAGATAGTAACGGGTCAGAGAGATGACAAGCCGATGAAAGGACGGGGGAAGTAAAGTGGGAGCTGAGACACGGATAATATTTGTACGATCGGCTCCCGGGGTCGGCGCAAGCGCCTCGCCCGGGCTACAAACCGGCGAAGCCGCCGGGTTGCAACGAGTTAACCGTCATCCGCGCAAACGCGCGACAATCTGTTCCAGGGTAAGTTGCCCTGCTGCTGCCTCGACGGTCATGCCGACGAAGTCTGGATTCGCTGGCAATATAATTCCATTTCGCTTTAAAAAAAGCAGGGTGATAAACAGTGCCGTACGCTTATTACCATCATTAAATAGATGACCGCGAGAAATCGCCAGCAGATGCATCGCAGCGAGTCGCCACACGTCTGTCACACCTTCATATTCAATTTTATTTAGCACCCTATACATTATCGCTTCGGCACGCCCCGGATCGGGCATACCGGCAACGCCAGGCGTGACGCGGAGTAGCCTGTCGTGAAACTGTATTATCTCTTCCGCTGAGATAATCTGCAGCGTCATTTATCCGCAAGCTCCCTGATCTCATCACCATGAACCGCCATGATAGCCGCGAACTCATCATCCATTCTGGCCGCCTGGTAGCGTTCAAACTCTTCTGCGCTAATGATGACTGCTGATTTATGCCCACGACGGGTAATGGTCACAGGTACACCTGTCACTGCGCTTTCCAGCACATCGGCCAGATTTTGCCGGGCTTCGCTATAGTTAACCGTTCTCATAAAAACCTCCAAAGCTGTACTCTTTTATTGTACAACATACATGTACAAAAAAAGAGCCAACAGGCTCTTTTAAATGTATTTGTGCGTTCTGCTCCCGGGGTCGGCGCAAGCGCCTCGCCCGGGCTACAAACCGGCGAAGTGAACGACGCCGGGTTACGATGAACTAACCGCCGAGATAGGCGCTGCGCACCGCCTCGTTGGCCAACAGCGCGTCGCCGGTATCCTCAAGCACCACGTGACCGTTTTCCAGTACGTAGCCGCGATCGGCGAGCTTCAGCGCCTGGTTGGCGTTTTGCTCCACCAGGAAGATAGTCATCCCCTGCTCACGCAGCTGCTCGATGGTGTCGAAAATCTGCTGAATGATAATCGGCGCCAGCCCTAATGAGGGCTCATCAAGCAGCAGCAGGCGCGGCTGGCTCATCAGAGCGCGACCGATCGCCAGCATCTGCTGCTCGCCGCCGGACATGGTGCCGGCGCGCTGAATACGGCGTTCATGCAGACGCGGGAACAGCTCATACACCCATTTGATGCGGGTATGAAACTGGTCGCGGTCGGCAAAAAAACCGCCCATCGCCAGGTTCTCTTCTACCGTCATGCGCGAAAAGACGCGCCGCCCTTCCGGCACGATCGCCACCGCTTCACGCATGATTTTCGCCGTCTGCCAGTCGGTAATATCCTTACCGTCAAAGACAATGCGCCCGCTGGAGGCCCGCGGATCGCCGCACAGCGTACCGAGCAGGGTAGTTTTCCCCGCACCGTTGGCGCCGATAAGCGTGACGATCTCACCTTGTTTGATATGCAGGCTGACGTTGTGCAGCGCCTGGATCTTGCCGTAGTGGGCGCTGACATTGTCAAAAGTTAACATCGCTTTTTCCATCTTATGCGTCACCACCATTATGCTTCACCTAAATAGGCGCGGATCACGTCCGGGTTATTACGAATCTCTTCCGGCGTCCCGTTGGCCAGCGGCGTCCCCTGGTTCACGACGTAGATGCGATCGGAAATGCCCATCACCAGCTTCATATCATGTTCGATAAGCAGGATGGTGGTGTTGTGATGGCTACGCAACTCGGCGATAAGCTCATCCAGCTCTTTGGTCTCTTTCGGGTTAAGCCCCGCCGCCGGTTCGTCGAGCATCAGGATCTCCGGCTGCGTCACCATACAGCGGGCAATCTCCAGCCGGCGCTGGTCGCCGTAAGCCAGATTGCTGGCCTGACGGTTGGCGTGCTCCAGCAGGCCGATACGCTCAAGCCAGGTGGCGGCCCGATCCAGCGCTTCGCTCTGCGCGCGACGGAAGGCCGGCGTTTTCAGCAGGCCGGAGAAGACGCCGGTTTTCAGCTGTTGATGCTGCGCCACCAGCAGATTTTCAATTACCGTCATTTCGCGGAACAGACGCACGTGCTGGAAGGTTCGTACCACCCCCATCCGCGCAATCTGCTGCCCCGGCAGCCCTTCCAGATGCTGGTCGCGCAGCATAATAGTGCCGCCGGTAGGTTTATAGAAACCGGTCAGGCAGTTAAAAACGGTGGTTTTTCCCGCGCCGTTTGGGCCAATTAAGGAAACGATTTCCTGCGGACGTAGCTCAAGGGAGACGTTATTGACCGCCAGCAGGCCGCCAAAACGCATCATCAGGCCATTCACGGATAATATTGGCTGACTCATGCCTGCTCTCCTTTCGCCTGACCGTTTTTCAGCTTCAGCTGCGGACGCGTCATCGGCAGCAGCCCCTGCGGACGCCAGATCATCATCAGCACCATCAACCCACCGAGCATTAACATGCTGTATTCGTTGAAATCACGCATCAGCTCGCGCGATACCACCAGCAGAATAGCCGCCAGGATCACTGCAAACTGTGAGCCCATCCCACCCAGCACGACGATCGCCAGCACAAAGGCCGACTCGGCGAAGGTAAAGGATTCGGGGCTCACGAAGCCCTGGCGCGCGGCGAACAGCGTGCCGGCGAAGCCGGCAAACGCGGCGCTGATAGTAAAGGCGGTCAGCTTGATGCGCGTCGGGCTCAGGCCCAGCGAACGGCAGGCGATTTCATCTTCACGCAGCGCTTCCCACGCCCGCCCGAGCGGCATCCGCAGCAGACGGTTAATAACGAACAGGCTGAGCACCACCAGCAACAACGCCACCAGGTAGAGGAAAATCACCCGGTCGCTGGGATCGTACTTCAGGCCAAAGAAGTTGCTGAAGGTATCCCAGCCGCCTTCGCGGGCGGTACGGCTAAATTCAAGACCAAAGAAGGTCGGTTTCGGGATCTGGCTGATACCGTTCGGCCCGCCGGTGATCTCGGTATTGTTGAGCAGCAGAATGCGCACGATCTCGCCAAAGCCTAAGGTCACAATCGCCAGGTAGTCGCCGCGCAGACGCAGCACCGGGAAGCCAAGCAGGAAGCCAGCCGCCGCGGAGACCAGGCCGGCCAGCGGCAGGCAGGTCCAGAAACCGAGACCGTAATAGTGGTTAAGCAGCGCAAAGGTATAGGCGCCGATGGCGTAAAACCCGCCGTAGCCCAATACCAGCAGGCCGGAAAGCCCAACCACCACGTTCAACCCGAGACCAAGGATGATATAAATCATCGTCAGGGTGGCGATATCCACCGTGCCGCGCGACACCATAAACGGCCAGGCCACGGCAATGACCAGCAGGGCTATCAGGAACAGCTTCTGCTTGACCGTCGACCCGTCAATCGCCGGCATAATAAATTTCGGCCCGGAGACGTTCTTAACCGCTTTCTGGAACAGCGGGCGCAGCAGCTGGAAGAAAAAGACCACCGCGGTGCCGATAAAGATCCACTGCCAACGAATATCGGCGGCGGTATCGACCACCAGTTTGGTGCCATTCAGTTCCAGCTGCACGCCCATAAAGACGCCCGCCAGAACAAAGAACATCGCGGCGGAAAGCAGCGCCATCGCAATTTGCATCGGTTTCATACTTTTTCTACCTCCGGGCGGCCCAGAATGCCGGTCGGCATTACTAACAGCACCAGAATCAGCAGCGCGAAGGAGACGACGTCCTTATATTCGGTGCTGAGATAGGCAGAAGAGAGCGCCTCGGCGATACCCAGAATCAGGCCGCCGATCATCGCGCCAGGGATACTGCCGATACCGCCGAGCACGGCGGCGGTAAAGGCCTTCATCCCGGCCATAAAGCCGATGTAGGGGTTAATAACGCCGTAGAACTGCCCCAGCAGAACGCCTGCGACCGCCGCCATCGCCGCGCCAATGACGAAGGTCAGCGCAATAACGCGGTCGGTATTGATGCCCAGCAGGCTCGCCATTTTCAGATCTTCCGCACAGGCGCGACAGGCGCGGCCCATTCGCGAATAGCGAATAAACAACGTCAGCGCCAACATGGCGATAAAGGTAACGACCCAGATGACCAGCTGCATGGTGGTGATAGTGGCGGAGAAATTATCGCTGTGGCCGACAATCCACTGGCCGTTAAAGAGACTCGGCAGCGCAACATCGCGCGAGCCTTCGGTCAGGCTGACGAAGTTCTGCAGGAATATCGACATCCCGATGGCGGAAATCAGCGCAATCAGTCGCTTGGAGCTGCGTACAGGCCGATAGGCTACACGCTCGATACTCCAACCGTAGGCGCTGGCAATAATGATAGCGCCGATAAAGCCTGCGGCGACCAGCAGCCAGCCGGTATCGATCCCCAGCATCATTAGGGCGGCGATAATCATGAACGAGACGTAGCTGCCGATCATGTAGACCTCGCCGTGGGCGAAGTTAATCATGCCGATAATGCCGTAAACCATCGTATAGCCGATGGCGATCAGCGCATAGGTACTGCCCAGCGTGACGCCATTAAACATTTGCTGCAGAAAATAGAGAAACTGCTCGGACATAAGGTAACCTTTTTCATGCCGCCCGCGCGGTGCGGGCGGTGGGATAACGCGTCTTACTTAGCGACGGTGGATGAACCATCCGCGTGCCACTGGAAGACACCAAATTCAAATCCCTTCAGATCGCCTTTTTCATCCCAATTCAGCGGCCCAATCACGGTCTTCGCGCCGTGAGCTTTCAAATCTTTAATTAAATCCAGCGGCTGCTGGCTGCCGGTTCTGTCCATCGCTTGCGCCAGCGACTGAACGGCGGCATAGGTGATCCAGACGTACGGGCCGCTCGGATCTTTTTTATCCGCTTTCAGCGCATCAACAATAGCGCTGTTGGCCGGATCCTGGTCATAGCGTTTTGGCATCGTCACCAGCATACCTTCCGCCGCCGCGCCGGCGATGTTGGACAGCGAGGCGTTACCGACGCCTTCCGGCCCCATAAACTGCGTTTTCAGGCCGACGGAGCGCGCCTGGCGCAGCATCTGCCCCATTTCCGGGTAGTAGCCGCCGTAGTAGACAAAGTCGATATTCTCTTTCTTCAGGCGCGCCAGCAGCGCGGAGAAGTCTTTCTCGCCGGCGGTGATGCCATCAAAGAAGACGATATTGGCGCCAGCTTTCTTCAGGTTGTCCTGCACGGAACGCGCCAGCCCTTCGCCGTACTGCTGCTTGTCATGAATAATCGCAATACGCTGCGGCTTCACGTGTTCGAGGATATATTTCGCGGCGGTCGGCCCCTGGGAAGAGTCAAGACCTGCGGTACGCATGATGTACTGGTAGCCACGCTGGGTCAGTTCCGGATTGGTCGCCCCAGGGGAGATCATCAGGATGCCTTCATCTTCATAGATATCCGAAGCCGGCTGGGTGGAGGAGGAACAGAGGTGGCCAATAACGTACTGAATGCCGTCATTGACGATTTTGTTAGCGACCGCGACCGCTTGTTTCGGATCGCAGGCGTCGTCATATTCGACGCCAATCAGTTTGTCGCCTTTAATGCCGCCGCTGGCGTTAATGTCTTTAATCGCCTGGCGCGCGCCGTTGAATTCCATATCGCCCCACTGGGCAACCGGGCCAGACATCGCGCCGACGACGGCGACTTTAATATCCTTTGCCATCGCCGCGTGGGAAATCGCTAATGCAACGACTCCCGCGACGATCGTTTTCGCGTTCCTTTTCATGCTTCAGAACCCCGTTCGTGATGTGATGTAAATGTTTTGTATTTTTATGGTTAAAAAGCATTCTGTGCTTTTATTAAACAACGCCATTTTTACCATGAAGTTTAATGGTTTAGCGCAGTTTTTTACCTGAATTATGATTAAAATCTCTATTTTTCAGGTGATTAAGAAAAGATAATATTCTGGTTTTAGGCGAAGATAAACAAAAAAAAGTCCAGTTCACAGCATAAAATAACGGCATATAAGGCGGAATAAAACGCTACATATCAGGTTAAAATTCTGCTTATTTTTCGATCCATGATGTATTGCGCTACCCCCGTGCAACCAGGAAAACGAATCCCCTGATGAATGAGTGCAAAACAGCGCCCCGCCAAACAAGAAATTTGAGTACACTGTCGCATCTGTTTTGACTGGAACTGCCGCGTATGAAGCTCACTATTATCCGTTTACAGCACTTCAGCGATCAGGATCGCATTGATTTAGGCAAAATCTGGCCGTCGCAGGACCCTGCGGCGCTGACGCTGGATGAAAACCATCGTATTTACGCCGCCCGCTTTAACGAACGCCTGCTCGGCGCCGTACGCGTTACCCTGCGCGGCGTCGAAGGCGAGCTCAGCGATCTGTGCGTGCGTGAAGTCACCCGCCGCCGCGGCGTTGGGCAATATTTAGTGGAAGAGACGTTAAGCGATAACCCGAATATCAATAGCTGGCGCGTTGCCGATAGTGGGGTGGAAGACCGCGGCGTGATGGCGGCATTTATGCAGGCGCTCGGTTTCAGCGCCCAGCAGAATGGTTGGGAGAAGCATTAAGCCGTAGCCCCGGTAAGCGCAGCGCAACCGGGGTTAAGGGCCGCAGACAACGCATCTGCGGCGTGAAAGGCGCCCTCACATTTAACCCAGCATTTCGCGTTGCAGCAAGGCGTCAAGACCCGAAATCCCCGGGAGCTTACATCAGTAAGTGACCGGGGTTGAGGGCCGCAGACAACGCATCTGCGGCGTGAAAGGCGCAGGTTAAATTATTTGGCGTCGGTCGCTGTACCGTTAGCATGCCAGGTAAACACGCCGAACTCGAATCCTTTCAGGTCGCCTTTCTCATCCCACGACAGCGGCCCCATGACGGTATCCACCTTCGCCCCTTTCAGGTATTTCGCGATTTCCGCCGGATCTTCAGACTGATTTAACCCCGCCTGCAGCGACTGCAGCGCCGCATAGGTGGTCCACACGAAGGCGCCGCTCGGATCCTGCTTCTTCGCTTTGATGGCATCCACAATCGGTTTGTTCGCCGGAACCTGATCGTAGTTCTTCGGTTTGGTGACCAGCAGGCCTTCTGCCGACTCGCCGGCGATGTTTGACAGGGAAACGTTAGCCACGCCTTCCGGGCCCATAAACTGGGTTTTCAGGCCGGCTGCGCGCGCCTGGCGCAGGATCTGTCCCATTTCCGGGTGATAACCGCCGTAGTAGACGAAGTCGATATTTTCTTTCTTCAGACGCGCCACCAGGGTAGAGAAATCTTTCTCACCGGCGGTGATACCGTCAAAGAACACCACGTTGGCGCCGCCTTTCTTCAGGTTTTCCTGGACTGAGCGCGCCAGCCCTTCGCCATATTGCTGTTTGTCATGAACAACAGCGATGCGCTGCGGCTTCACCGTGCCGAGAATATATTTCGCCGCCGTCGGGCCCTGATCGGAGTCGAGACCGGTGGTGCGCAGAATCAGCTTATAGCCGCGCGCCGTCAGCTCCGGTGCGGTTGCCGCAGGGGTAATCATCAGGATGCCTTCGTCTTCATAGATGTCAGATGCCGGCTGGGTGGATGATGAACACAGGTGACCGATAACGTATTTAATGCCGTCATTCACCACTTTGTTCGCGACCGCCACCGCTTGTTTCGGGTCGCAGGCATCGTCATATTTTACGATCTGCAATTTATTGCCTTTGATGCCGCCCTTAGCGTTGATATCGGCTACCGCCTGCTCCGCGCCGGTAAATTCCTGGTCGCCATACTGGGCAACCGGGCCGGACATCGCTCCCACGACGGCAATTTTAATGTCTTCCGCCAGCGCGGAACCGCTCATAATTAAAGCAATACATCCTGCCAGTAACGCTTTACCCTTCATATTCATCCTGAGGCTCCCCATTATTATGGTTTTTGCATTTGTTGTGATGTTGTTTGTTAGCGCATTATTCTGATTTTTAGTCCATACCAAGAATAGTATGACTGTATTTGGGTCTGCCGCCTGCGCTTTTGCAGCACACTATGCCAAAACATACCCCATTTTTCAGAATTTGAAACAACAATTTGCAGGAGATGTAAAAGTTATGTGACTGAAGCTAAACGTCGCGGCAATTCGCGCCGGGAGAGAAAACGGGTGTGACGGGGATATAAAACAAAAAGCCCCCGCTGAAACAGCAGAGGCTCAATTTACTACGGCGTTAAAAGACGAAGATTAGGCTTCGATAGCGGCGCGTAGTTTTTTCATCGCGTTCTTTTCCAACTGACGAACACGTTCAGCCGAGACGCCATAACGATCCGCCAGCTCCTGCAGCGTGGACTTGTTGTCCTCGTCCAGCCAGCGAGCGCGGATGATGTCCTGGCTACGCTCGTCCAGGCCTTGCATCGCGTCAGTCAGTTTATTAGCAGCCTGCTCTTCCCAGTTATCGTCTTCGATGCCGTCGGCAAAGTTAGACGTTTTGTCCTGCAGATAGAGCACCGGTGCCATCGGCTGGCTATCGGATTCGTCATCGGACGACATATCAAAGGTCATGTCCTGCGCTGCCATACGTGATTCCATCTCACGCACGTCTTTGCTCGACACACCCAGCTCGCGGGCAACCATTTCCACTTCGTCCTGGTTAAACCAGCCCAGACGCTGCTTGGTTTTACGCAGGTTGAAGAACAGCTTACGCTGCGCTTTGGTGGTTGCGACTTTAACGATACGCCAGTTACGCAGCACGTATTCGTGGATTTCCGCTTTAATCCAGTGCACGGCGAAGGAAACCAGTCGCACACCCACTTCCGGGTTGAAACGACGTACGGCTTTCATCAGACCGATGTTACCTTCCTGAATCAGGTCCGCCTGCGGCAGGCCATAGCCCGAGTAGTTACGAGCAATATGAACAACAAAGCGCAGGTGAGACAGAATCAGCTTTTTCGCTGCTTCCAGATCGCCCTGGTAATGCAGCTTTTCAGCAAGCTCCCGCTCTTCATCAGCCGATAACATCGGCCAAGTGTTGGCTGCCCGGATGTACGATTCCAGGTTACCAACGGGGGCTAAAGCTAAAGTTTGCATTTCTTTGGTCATTCAAATCCTCTCAATCGATAGTGTCTGACATGATCTTGTCCCCATCAGGCAACAAACATGCCAGCATTTATGAGCAACGAGAATATCACCCACAGTAGTATCAGACAGTGATTTTATCCACAAGTTCCATGCAACGTTGTGAGTAAATTACGCACAAAATGTGACATGGAGATGAAAGATTAGGGAAGAGGCGAACAGGGACTCTTTCCCTGCAGAGAGATATTCAGTGCAGGGAAAGATTATACCAGAAAATTTTTAGTCGGGGGTAAAGTGACGTAAATGTTGCACCGTCGCCAGCCAGGCTGCGACCCAGCCAATCATCGAGCAGACGATTAGCATCAGCAGGCACTCATCGAAGCCTAAGCCGCTGAGTTCAAATTTAGTACCAAACACTTTCGCCACTTCGGTTACCGCCGAAGAGAGGCGCATCACCAGAATCTCCGACAGGATCAGCGACAAAAACGCCCCGGCGAAGCCCAGCAGCGCGCCACCGTAAAGGAACGGACGCAGGATGAAACCATCGGTAGCGCCGATCAGCTTCTGGACGTTAATCGTGTCGCGACGAGCGAAGATGCTCAGACGTACGCTGTTGCCAATCACCAGGAATACCGCGGCGATCATCAGCACGCCGATCATCGCCGACACCCGGCCGACCAGCCCGGTCAGCGACGCCAGGCGCGCAAACCAGCTATCGTCCATGCGCACTTCGTCGACACCCTGAATACGGGAGACGCGATCGCGCAGGGTGTTAAGCGAATCGGTATTCTGGAAATCGAGCTTCGGCACCACAATCGCCACCGCCGGCAGCGGGTTCTCTTCCAGCATATCCAGCGCGCCGCCAAACCCGGACCAGTTACGGAACTCGCCCAGCGCCTCATCTCGCGACAGGTAATTTACTTTCTCAACGCCCTGCTCCGCCTGCAGCTGGCCAACCACCCGCGCCGCCGCATCGTCATCCAGCGTTTTTTCCAGATAGACGGTGATCTGCGGCGACGGATAATACTGCGACGCCGCGCTGTTAACGTTTTTGTAGACCATATAGCAGACGCTCGGCAGCGTCAGCGAAATGGCGATCACCATGATGGTGAGGAAGGTCGCCAGCGGCGTGCTTTTTAAATCCTGTAACGCGCCGTGCCAGGCGTAGCGCACCTGCTCGTTAAAGACGTTACTCTTCCGCGATGCCGGGTTCGGCGCCGCTTTTGGCCTTTTTGGCGCATTACGCCCGCCGTTGCCGCCGCCGGTGGCGTTACGGAGACGATCGAACTTGCTGCCGAACTGGCGAATCTGGTTCACTGCGTCGCGCTTATTCACCCCGATGGCCTCCATGCATATGACCGTCGCTCAGCGTCAGGACGCGGTACGGACGGCTGGAAATAAGCCCCAGGTCGTGCGTCGCCATCAGTACCGTTACACCTACGCGGTTAAACTCTTCAAACAGACGTAAAATCCCTTCCGAGAGCGCCTCATCGAGGTTACCGGTCGGTTCATCCGCCAGCAGCACCGCCGGCTTGTTGACCACCGCGCGGGCAATGCCCACGCGCTGTTGCTCACCACCGGAGAGTTGGATGGGGAAATTTTTCGCTTTGTCCAGCAGCCCGACTTTATCCAGCGCTGCGGATACGCGGCGGCGAATATCATCGCCGCTGGCGCCGGCGATAATCAGCGGGATCGCCACATTATCGAACACGGTGCGATCCATCAGCAGGTGGTGGTCCTGGAAAATCATGCCGATTTGGCGGCGCAGGAACGGCACCTCGCGGCTCTTCAGGCGGCTGATATCATGGCCGCTGAACAGAATTTTCCCGGCGCTCGGCCGTTCGATACCACAGATAAGCTTCAGCAGGGTACTTTTCCCCGCGCCGGAATGGCCGGTCAGGAACGCCATCTCGCCCTGCTGCAGGTGGAATGTCACCCCCTGCAGCGCTTGTCTCCCACCGAGATAGGCTTTGCTGACTTGTTCAAAGCGAATCATTCTTAATCCTCTCGGGCAAAAAGTGCCTCAATAAAGTCGCCCGCATTAAACGGACGCAGATCTTCAATACGTTCGCCGACGCCAATATAGCGAATCGGAATACTGAACTGGTCAGCCACAGAGAAGATAACCCCGCCCTTCGCGGTTCCGTCAAGCTTAGTCAACGTAATGCCGGTCAGCCCCACCGCTTCGTGGAACAGTTTGGCCTGGCTAATCGCGTTCTGCCCGGTGCTGGCGTCGATGGTTAGCATAACTTCATGCGGCGCGTCGACGTCCAGTTTCTTCATTACGCGGACAATCTTCTTCAGTTCTTCCATCAGGTGCGATTTATTCTGCAGACGACCCGCGGTATCGGCAATCAGCACATCAATATTGCGCGCTTTCGCCGCCTGAATGGCGTCAAAAATAACCGAGGCTGAATCAGCGCCGGTATGCTGGGCAATCACCGGGATCTCGTTACGCTGGCCCCAAACCTGCAGCTGTTCCACCGCCGCCGCGCGGAAAGTATCCCCCGCCGCCAGCATCACCGATTTACCCTGCTGCTCGAACTGACGCGCCAGCTTACCGATCGTAGTGGTTTTACCCACGCCGTTAACGCCGACCATCAGAATAACAAATGGCGTTTTCCCTTCAACATTCAGCGGTTCCTCAACTTTCGTCAGGATCTCGCTCATCTCTTCTTTCAGCAGACCGTATAACGCCTCGGCATCTCGCAGCTGCTTACGGCTGGCCCCCTCGGTAAGATTGGTAATAATCTTACGCGTGGTTTCCACCCCAACGTCGGCAATCAGCAGCTGTTCTTCCAGCTCTTCAAACAGATCGTCGTCGATTTTTTTACCGCGGAACAGGCTGATAAATCCGGAACCCAGATTCTGTTTGGTTTTTACCAGGCTGCGTTTTAAGCGGGCGAAGAAACCTTCTTTGGTCGGTTTTTCCTGCTCCTGCTGCGGCGCTTCCTGAGTTTCCGCGTCTTCTTCCGCCAGCTCTTCCGGCGCCTCTTCGACGTCTTGCGCCGCCAGCGCCTGCGCTTCAAGCTCTTCATCGCTTAATTCGGCTTCAGACTCTTCCGGGAGGACCTCATCTTCGATGACTTCAGGCTCCGCGACGATAACCTCTTCCGGCGTCTGTTCAGCGACCGCTTCGGCGATAACCGGCTCGGCAATCACCTCTTCAACCAGCGGTTCAGCGACTTTTTCTTCTACCGCAGGAACAACCGGCGCTTCTTCAAAAGCGGTCTCTGGGACAGAAATTTCTTCCGCCACTGGCGATTCAGCCACGTTTTCTTGCGAAACGGCTTCGGTCGCCACCGGATGCGGCAGTTCGCTCTCAACAACTTGTTCGGTAACTTCTACGACCTCGGCAGCAAAGGCCTCCGGGTCTTCTTTTACCGTTTCCGCCGCGGGTACGGTTTCCGCAGGCGTTTCCGCCGCCGGAGTCTGTTCCGCAACCTCTTGTTGTTCTTCTACTTTTTGTTCTGTTTCGCTTTCCTGAGCCTGTTCTTTTTGCCCAAAGCCCAGCCAGGAAAAGAAGCCACGTTTTTTCTCTTTTGCCATTTGCGACCACACTCCTCGCTGTTTATTCATGGCGCAGCTTCGATACAACCGATTCAGAAGCTGAAAAAATGATGAAATTAGTTGGATAGTCTATCACTTAACTTAACTCGCATCACCGCCCCCGGATTAAGGTTTCGTCAATGGTCTTCGATCGTTAGAATAGCAGGCTGGAAGTTGAGACTTGAGCAAAGAGATGAAGAAACCAAATCACGCAGGCAGCGGCCAGATCCGCATTATCGGCGGACAGTGGCGGGGCCGTAAATTACCGGTGCCGGAGAGCCCGGGTCTGCGCCCGACCACCGACCGGGTTCGGGAAACGCTTTTTAACTGGCTGGCGCCGTCGATGGTCGACGCCCACTGCCTTGACTGCTTCGCCGGCAGCGGCGCGCTGGGGCTGGAAGCGCTATCACGCTATGCCGCCAGCACCACGCTACTGGAAATGGAGCGCGGCGTCGCGCAGCAGCTACAAAAAAATCTCGCGACGCTGAAAGCCAGCAACGGCAAGGTGGTCAACACCAACACGCTGGCGTTTCTCAGCCAGCCGGGCACGCCGCACCACATTGTCTTCGTCGATCCCCCCTTCCGCAAAGGGCTGCTGGAAGAAACGCTCAGCCTGCTGGAAAAAAACCACTGGCTCGCTGATGAAGCGCTGATTTATGTCGAGAGCGAAGTAGAAAACGGACTACCGCCGGTTCCGGCAAACTGGCAACTGTATCGCGAAAAAGTCGCCGGACAGGTCGCCTACCGCCTGTATCAACGCGAGGCACAAGGAGAAAACCATGCTGATTAATTTAGGCCGCCTGCTGATGCTATGCGTTTGGGCGTTTTTGCTGTTGAATCTGTTTCAACCTTTCCCAAAACCGCTGAATATCTTCGTTAACGTGGCGCTGATTTTTATGATTCTGATGCATGGCCTGCAGCTGACGCTGTTGAAAGCGACGCAGACGAAAGACGCGCCGCCGCTGAGCCGTTTTGAGCAAATTCGTATTTTCATCTTCGGCGTATTTGAACTGGTGGCCTGGCAGAAAAAGCTAAAGGCCACGCTGAAGAAAAAGTAACGGTTAATCCAGGGCTCAGTTATCGGCAACAAAGTCGACGAATCTTGAGCCCTTATAGCTCAACATTCCCCGGTCGCCGACGCTCAGCGCGTGATATTGCGGCGCATCAAGGCGGAACACCACTTCCAGTCCGCCATTTTCCGGGCGGAAGCTCGCTTCATAACGCATCTCGCTGCCGGCTGGCGTCACCGTCTGCTGGCGCGAACGGCGATCGTTAATCACCTTTTCCCGCTTATTGCTGACCACCACCCGCTTCTGCAACAGCGGCGCGGCGTCGTTATCCATTTTTTCCCGGCGCTGCTGCACATAGCGAAACGAGGCCGCCACCACAATCACCGCGACCACCAGCACAAAAAATAGCGGAACTTTACTCATTTGCGTACCCATAAGAATTATCAGGAATAAGGATAACGCGCATTGAATAACGTTGTCATCTTCTGGCCCAAACCACTACACTGAGATCCAGTACCGTAAGCGCAATCGCTTATTTAATGATAACAGATACAGGGACTTACTATGCTTTGGTCGTTTATTGCTGTCTGTTTCTCCGCATGGCTATACGTCGATGCGTCCTATCGTGGGCCGGCCTGGCAGCGCTGGGTCTTTAAACCGGTCACCCTGCTTCTGTTGCTGCTGTTAGCCTGGCAGGCGCCGATGTTCAACGCCATTAGCTACCTGGTGCTGGCGGGCCTGTGCGCTTCGCTGCTCGGCGATGCCTTAACCCTGCTGCCGCGCCAGCGGGTGATGTACGCGGTCGGCGCATTCTTCCTCTCTCATCTGCTGTATACGATCTGGTTCGCCAGCCAGATGACGCTATCGTTCTTCTGGCCGCTGCCGCTGGTCTTGTTGGTTCTCGGCGCGCTGCTGCTGGCAATTATCTGGACGCGCCTGGAAGAGATGCGCATGCCGGTGCTGACCTTTATCGGTATGACCCTGGTGATGGTGTGGCTGGCGGGTGAACTGTGGTTCGTGCGGCCGACCGATACTGCGCTTTCCGGCTTCCTTGGCGCCGCTTCGCTGCTGTTGGGTAACGCCGTCTGGTTGATTAGCCACTATCGCCGTCGTTTCCGCGCCGATAACGCCATTTCCGCGGCCTTCTACTTTGCCGGGCACTTCCTGATCGTTCGCGCGCTGTATCTGTAATTTACTGCTTGACTCTGGAGTCGACTCCAGAGTGTATCCTGCGGGTAATGAGAAAATTATCATTACCCGGAGGGTGCCATGTCGACACCAGAATCTCAGGACAAAAAAGTCCCCCAGTTCTCGTCATTCAAATTTACCCCGGCGACAGAGCCCGCTGAAAGCTGCTGTGCCGATCGCGCCTGCGCCGGGGAAACCGCCGCCGCTGAGCACCCGCTCAACGGCGCCCGCTATAGCTGGCAGGTAGACGGCATGGACTGCGCGGCCTGCGCCCGCAAGGTGGAAACCGCCGTGCGCCAAATCGACGGCGTCAGCCAGGTGCAGGTGCTGTTCGCCACCGAGAAGCTGCTGGTCAACGCCGAAAGCGATATCCGTTCGCAGGTCGAAAACGCGGTACGCGCCGCGGGTTATACCCTGCGCGATGCTGACGCGCCGCAGGAAGAGAAACCGCAACGTTCATGGCTGCAGGAAAACCTGGCGTTATTGAGTCTGGTAGTGATGATGGCGCTCAGCTGGGGGCTCGAACAGTTTAACCACCCGTTCGGCAAGCTGGCGTTTGTCGCCACTACCCTCGTCGGCCTGTGGCCGGTTGCCCGCCAGGCGTTGCGGTTGATTAAAAGCGGCAGCTGGTTTGCCATTGAAACGCTGATGAGCGTTGCCGCTATCGGCGCGCTGTTTATCGGTGCCACCGCCGAAGCGGCAATGGTTCTGCTGCTGTTTCTGATCGGCGAACGGCTTGAAGGCTGGGCCGCCAGCCGCGCGCGCCAGGGCGTGAGCGCCCTGATGGCGCTCAAACCTGATACCGCCGTTCGCCTGCGCAACGGCGAGCGTGAGACCGTCGCCCAACGTGACCTTCGCCCCGGCGATGTGATTGAGGTCGCCGCCGGCGGGCGTCTGCCGGCCGATGGCGAGCTGCTATCACCGTTTGCCAGCTTCGATGAAAGCGCATTGACCGGCGAATCGGTACCGGTGGAACGTAAAGCCGGCGAGCGCGTAGCGGCGGGCGCCACCAGCGTCGATCGGCTGGTGCAGTTGACCGTTATCTCCGAACCGGGAGATAGCGCCATTGACCGGATCCTCAAACTGATTGAAGAAGCCGAGGAGCGCCGGGCGCCGATTGAACGCTTCATCGATCGCTTCAGCCGGATCTACACCCCGGCCATTATGGTGGTCGCCCTGCTGGTTGCCATCGTACCGCCGCTGTTCTTCGCCAGCGCCTGGCTGCCGTGGATCTATAAAGGCTTAACGCTGCTGTTAATCGGCTGCCCTTGCGCATTGGTCATCTCCACCCCGGCGGCGATTACCTCCGGTCTGGCGGTCGCCGCACGGCGCGGGGCGCTGATTAAAGGCGGTGCGGCGCTGGAACAATTGGGCCAGGTGCGCCAGGTGGCGTTCGATAAAACCGGTACTCTGACCATCGGCCAACCGCAGGTCACCCGCGTTATCGCCGCCGCCGACGTTGATGAAAACGGCCTGCTGGCACTGGCGGCAGCGGTTGAACAAGGCTCCAGCCACCCGCTGGCGCAGGCTATCGTACGCGAAGCGCAGCAGCGTAAGCTGACTATTCCCGTTGCGCACAACCAGCGGGCGCTGGCCGGTTCCGGGATAGAGGCCGAGGTCAACGGCAGCCGCATCTTAATCTGCGCGGCCAGTAAGGCCGCACCTGCTGAACATGAGGCGCAGATCCAGCAACTGGAGAGCGCCGGACAGACGGTGGTGCTGGTGCTGCGCGATGATACCCTGCTCGGCATTCTGGCGCTGCGCGATACCCTGCGCGACGATGCGCGTCAGGCGGTGGATGAGCTGCATCAATTGGGCGTACAGGGGGTGATTCTCACCGGGGATAACCCGCGCGCTGCGGCGGCTATCGCCAATGAACTGGGTCTGGAGTTCCGCGCCGGATTGCTGCCGGCAGACAAAGTGCAAGCGGTGATGGCGCTTAACGCCAACGCGCCGCTGGCAATGGTCGGCGACGGCATCAACGATGCCCCGGCGATGAAAGCGGCGACCATCGGTATTGCAATGGGCAGCGGCACCGATGTAGCGCTGGAGACCGCCGACGCGGCGCTGACTCATAATCGCCTCACCGGCCTGGCGCAGATGATTTCGCTCGCGCGCGCCACCCATGCCAATATTCGCCAGAATATCGCCATCGCTTTAGGGTTAAAGGGGATTTTTCTCGTCACGACCCTTCTCGGCCTGACCGGGTTGTGGCTGGCGGTGCTGGCGGATACCGGCGCGACGGTGCTGGTAACGGCTAACGCTCTGCGGTTATTGCGTAAAAAGTAATGTTGAAGCGATATTCCCTGCTTGCGCAGCACGGTTCCAGATCGTTGGGTAGCCCGGATAAGGCGCAACGCGCCGCTATCCGGGATGGGTTCAGTGGCTTTTACGGATCAGATAGCGGTACGGCAGGGCTTCGGTTTCCTGCGCCACCAGTTCATGTTCCATAAAGAGGCAAAAACCGGGGATATCGCGGGTCGTCGCCGGGTCGTCGGCAATGATCAGCAGGGTCTCGCCCACCGGCATGGTACGCACGGTTTTACGCACCATCATCACCGGCTCCGGGCAGCGGAGCCCAAGGGCGTCCAGCGTATGGTCAGGACTGGAGAAAAGTTCGCTCATTTTTATCTCACTTCAACAAAACGGCCCTAGTTTACCCCCACTTCGCCAGTACGCAAGCCAGGTTAACGTTTGCGCGAAAAACAACCATTGCATTACGCTCTCAACGCAGTATCATGCAGCCGTTTTTAATTGGGTTCCCTCACCCCAACGTTCCGCTCCCGATTCCTTCATTGATATGAAGCATGACGGGCATAAAAAGGTCACAATATGAATCCCTTTACTACCGTACAGCGTAAGAAAGCGCTCGTCTGGCTTTCGCTATTTCATCTGCTGGTGATCACCTCCAGCAACTATCTGGTCCAGCTGCCGATCTCCATTTTTGGTTTCCATACCACCTGGGGCGCGTTCAGTTTTCCCTTTATTTTTCTCGCCACCGATCTGACGGTGCGCATTTTTGGCGCCCCGCTGGCGCGACGCATCATCTTCGCGGTGATGATCCCGGCGCTGATTATTTCCTATGGCATTTCGGCGCTGTTTTATATGGGCGAGTGGCAGGGCTTTGCCGCGCTGGGCACCTTTAATCTGTTCGTCGCCCGTATCGCCGCCGCCAGTTTTATGGCCTATGCGCTGGGGCAAATTCTCGACGTCCACGTCTTCAACCGCCTGCGTCAGAATCGTCGCTGGTGGCTGGCGCCGACGGCGTCGACCCTGTTCGGTAACGTCAGCGATACCCTGGCCTTCTTCTTCATCGCCTTCTGGCGCAGCCCGGATCCGTTTATGGCCGCCCACTGGGGGGAAATCGCCATCGTCGACTACTGCTTCAAAGTACTTATCAGCATCGTCTTCTTCTTGCCGATGTACGGCGTGCTGTTGAATATGCTGTTGAAAAGACTGGCGGATAAATCTGATTTGTCGGCATTGCAGCCAGGTTAAAGGTACTCGCTAACGGTTGTGATAAGATAACCGGATGAGCCGTTAATGGCCGTTTATCGAAAGGAAGATGTCAATGCGCAATTTGGTTAAATATGTCGGTATTGGCCTGCTGGTTATGGGGCTTGCGGCCTGTGATAACAGCGATTCAAAAGCGCCGACCGTCGGGGCAGCAGCAGAGAGCAACACCAGCGGCCAGGCGATTAGCCTGCTGGATGGTAAACTGAGCTTCACTCTGCCGGCAGGTATGGCCGACCAGAGCGGTAAGCTCGGCACCCAGGCCAACAATATGCACGTCTATTCCGACGCCACCGGCCAGAAAGCGGTGATTGTGATCGTCGGCGACAGCACTAATGAAGATCTGGCGGTGCTGTCCAAACGTCTGGAAGATCAGCAGCGCAGCCGCGACCCGCAGCTGCAGGTCGTGTCTAACAAATCGATTGAGATCAAAGGCCACACCTTACAGCAACTGGACAGCATTATTTCCGCCAAAGGGCAGACCGCATGGTCCTCCGTGCTGCTCGGTAAAGTCGATGACAAACTGCTGACCCTGCAGGTCACTCTGCCAGCGGACAACCAGCAACAGGCGCAGACCGAAGCAGAAAGCATCGTCAACACGCTGGTCATTAACTAATTTTATTGCCCTGATGCAGCGGCCTCCGGTTCAACTACCGGGGGCCGTTTTTTTAACCGCCAGCCCATCAGTAGCGCCGCCATCACCAGCCCTGCCGCCGCCAGATAAATCGTTGGTATCCCGGTCCACGCCATCAAAAGACCGGCCAACGGCCCGGTCACTCCCAACGACAAATCCATAAATACGGTATAGGTCGCCAGCGCCGAGCCCTGATTGTGCTGCGGTACTGCTTTTACTGCGACTACGCCGAGCGCAGGGAAAACCAGAGAGAACCCCGCGCCGGTGAGGAAAGTCCCGACTTTCGCCATCAGCGGCGTCAGTGCAAAGCCCACCAGCAGCAGACCAATAACCTCCACGCTAAAACAGAGCATTGCCACGTTCAGGCCGCCGAGGCGGTTAATACCGTTGGGAAAAAGCAGCCGCGTGCCGACAAACGCGCAGCTGAACAGCGTTAACGCAAAGGCCGCGCCGTCCCAGCCTTTTGCGTCATAAAACAGAGTTATAAAGGTCGCGATCACCCCGAAGCCGGCAGAAGCCAACGCCAGCGCCATGCCGTAAGGCCAAACCCGGCCGAGCACCGCGCGAAATGACATCGCTTTACCTTTCGTCGCTTTCACCGCCGTTCGCGGTAGCGCGCAGAGGATAGCCACCAAAGCGACCGCCATAATGACCATCGCCAGGCCGCCGAGGCCAATATATGAATAGCACAGCACGCCCAGCGGCGCGCCCATCGCCATCGCGCCGTAGGTCACAATGCCGTTCCACGAAATCACCCGCCCGATATGCAGCGAGCCGACAACGCCTACACCCCATAGCGTCGAGCCCGTGCCGGCGAAGCTCTGGCCAATGCCGAGGATCGCTCGTCCCAGACATAACAGCAGCAGACTCAGCAACGGCCAGCCGCTACTCCAGGCCGCCAGCAGATAGCTCAAACCACTCAGGAAACAGCCGCAAAGGCCGAAAACGACAATCTTTTTCGGTCCAAGCAGATCGGCGTAGCGCCCGGCGTGCGGTCGGCTCAACAGCGTGGCGAAATACTGCAGACTAATCACCAGCCCGGCCCAGAAGGCGCTAAACCCCATCACATCGTGAACGTAGCCTGGCAGAACCGCCAACGGCAGGCCGATAGTGAGATAGCTGGCAAAGTTAAAAATTACGACGGAGACAATCCGCAGATTGAGGCGCAGTCCACTGAGCGCCGGTTCGGCGACGGGTTCAGGCATTAGGTTCCACCAAATTGATATGACACGCTTCACTATTACCACGACGTGTACAGAAAAGCAGCCCTTAGCCGCAATATTACCCTGGCAATAAATCAACGGCGATTGGCGATTTAAAATGCGTAAAATTAAGACATAACTTACCGATTATATTCATTGATTAAGCGGAGTTAATTTACTTATACTTCACCCCGCAGCATACCTGCGCCGTCGCTTTATCCGAAAATCAGCATTCCTATAACATTAGGATATTTATTTGTCACATTTTTAAAGTAAAACAAATTAAATAAACAACCTGAATAAAAACACGACATCACGACGATATTATTATTTTTGACATTGACCTAAGTATTTTCTCAACAAATATATCGATAGGGAGTATTCATGAAAAAGGTTATTCATTGGATTGTTGCCGCCACGGTTGTCGGCGCGCTGGCGGGTTGCGCGCGCACTGCGCCGATTGAACAGGTCCAGACTACGGTTAGCGCGGGTCATACCGAAGCTCAGGTCAAGAATGCTATTCTCCAGGCGGGTATTCAACGTGAATGGATTATGTCCGATGCAGGTCCTGGCGTTATCAAAGGGCATTTGCAAAACCGAGCCCACTCCGCGGATATTAAAATTAACTACTCAGCAACAAGCTATTCTATTAATTACGTGAGCAGCCTTAATCTAATGGCTTCCGGCGGAAAGATTCATAGAAACTATAATCGCTGGGTGCACAATCTCGATAAAGATATTCAGGTTACCCTCGCCGCTAATACGGCGTTGCAGAAGTAACTCCTCAACGGGCCAGTATTGGCCCGTTCCCCTCTCATTGATTGAAAAAGGTTGTGCCGAACGTGTACCAACAGGACTCTCTTAGCGCACTGGATGCTATCACGGAAGCGCAACGCATCGCTTTCGCCCCTATGCTCTTTCAAACCGCGTTATGTCTGCGTAACTCAGGCATCCTGGATTATCTCGATCGGCAAGGTAAACGCGGCGCGACCCTTGAAGCAATTAGCGAAAATTGTGAGGGAAATGAATATGCTGTAGGCGTTTTGCTGGATATGGGATTAAGCGGGCGTATTGTTACCTATAAAGAAGAACGCTATTACCTCGCTAAAGTGGGACATTTCTTACTCCATGATACGATGACCCGTGTAAATATGGATTTTACTCAGGACGTTTGTTATCAGGGATTATTCTTTCTGGAAAATGCGTTACAGGAAGGTAAACCATCTGGTTTAAAAGTTTTTGGTGAGTGGCCAACGATTTACCCGGCATTATCGCAACTTCCGCAAGCGGCGCGTAAAAGCTGGTTTGCTTTCGATCATTACTATTCCGACGGTGCCTTTAGCGCCGCGCTGCCACATGTATTCGCCAGCCGGCCCGCAACCCTGTACGATGTCGGCGGAAATACCGGTAAGTGGGCGCTACGCTGCTGCCAGTATGATGAAAATATCGCGATTACGTTATTAGATTTGCCACAACAAATTGCGCTGGCCCGCGAAAATATAGAAAATGCGGGCCTTACCCACCGCATTGACTGTCATGCTGTGGATATGCTGAGTGACGCCCCCTTACCAGGAGAGGCGGATATCTGGTGGATGAGCCAGTTCCTTGACTGCTTTTCCCCGGAACAAATTATCACGCTACTCAGTAACGTCGCGCAGGTCATGAAACCCGGCGCGCGCCTGTGTATTCTGGAGCTGTTCTGGGATGCGCAAAAGTTTGAAGCAGCATCATTTAGTCTGAATGCGTCTTCGCTCTACTTTACCTGTATGGCCAACGGCAACAGTCGTTTCTACAGCGTAGAGAAGTTTTATCGCTATCTGGAAATGGCGGGTTTCCGGGTAGAACAACGTCACGATAATTTGGGCGTTGGACATACCTTGTTGATATGTCAGAAAAATAATTGATTTTTCGCGGACGCGTGTAGATGACATTTTCATTTAACATAGTTGATTGGCAGGCCTTCGCGCCTGGAGTCAGTGGCACCGAGCAGTGGCAACGGTGGTCACAGCATTTGCACGCCATCGATCCAGCCGCAGCGCCGGCCAAACTTAGCGAATTACCGATGATGACCGCCCGCCGACTTAGCTCCGGCAGCAGGCTAGCCGTGGAGTGTGGGCTGGCGATGCTGCGCCGCCATGCGATCGATGCTGTGCTCTATACCAGCCGTCACGGTGAACTAGAGCGTAACTATCGGATCCTCCACGCCCTGGCGATGGAGCAGGCGGTCTCGCCTACCGATTTCGCCTTGTCGGTACATAATTCCGCCGTCGGTAATTTGACGATTGCGGCGAAAAAGCCCATTGCGTCGTCATCCCTTTCTGCCGGTCGCGATACTTTCCAGCAGGGTTTATATGAAGTGATGGCTCTACTACAGGCGGGCTATCAGCGCATCTTGATGGTTGATTTCGATGGTTTTCTGCCGGAGTTTTATCACTCGCAGCTACCACCAACGATGCCAACCTGGCCCTACGCGGTGGCGTGGGTCATTGAAGCGGGAAGCGAATGGCAGTGTAAAGCACAACGCCATGATGCAGTCGAAGAGATTGCGCTGCCGCAAAGCCTGTTGTTTTTACAGTATTATTTGCAAAATGCGCGCGCATTCACGCTGCCAGGAGAACGCGTGCAGTGGCAATGGAGCCGTTCATGAACGCGCTTCTGTGTCGGCTCAATCGGCTCTGGCGCGCGGCAATGACCGGTGTTTGTTTCGCGCTGTTTGGCCTTGGCGGGCTGCTGCTCTCTGTCGTCTGGTTCAATCTATTGCTGGTCCTGGTGCGCGATAGGGCCCGACGCCGCCGTATAGCACGGCGCAGTATTTCGCTCAGTTTCCGCTGTTTTCTCGGCGTGGTAAAAGGCGTCGGCGTACTCGATTACCAGATCAAAGGACGCGATATTTTACATCAGGAGCGCGGTTGCCTGGTGGTCGCTAATCATCCCAGCCTTATCGACTACGTGATGCTGGCCTCGGTGATGCCGGAGACCGACTGTCTGGTGAAAAGCGCGTTGCTGAAAAACCCATTTGTCAGCGGCGTGATCCGCGCGGCAGATTATTTAATTAACGATCGGGCCGATGCCCTGCTCCCGGCCAGCCGGCAGCGCTTACAGCAGGGCGATACTATTTTGATTTTCCCGGAAGGAACCCGAACGGTGCCGGGGGAAAAAATGCAGCTGCAGCGCGGCGCGGCCAATATCGCCGTGCGCTGCGGCAGCGACTTGCGCGTCGTCATCATCCGTTGTACCGAGCATATGCTGGGTAAACAGAGCAAATGGTACGACGCGCCGCGAACGAAGCCGTTATTTACCGTCGAAGTCGGAGAACGGCTGCGGATAGACCAGTTTTACGAGGCAAATAAACAAGAACCGGCGCTGGCCGCACGGCAGTTAAACCGGCATATTTTGCTTAAATTAGAATCAGGCACTACACCTGAAACAGGAATTAATGATGCAAGCGCTTTATCTTGAAATTAAGAATCTGATAATCAGTACATTGAACCTGGACGAGTTGTCCGCAGATGATATCGACACCGACGCCGCGCTGTTTGGCGATGGCCTGGGTCTGGACTCCATCGATGCGCTGGAGCTGGGGCTGGCGGTGAAAAATCAGTATGGCGTGGTGCTGTCGGCTGAAAGCGAAGAGATGCGCCAGCACTTCTTCTCCGTCGCCACGCTGGCATCATTTATTCAAGCGCAGCGTGCCTGAGGAGAACCGTCATGACCGAACAACAAGCCATTTACGAAGAAGTCTCCTCGCTGCTGGTGAAGGTATTTGAAATCGATCCGCAGGATATTAAACCTGAGGCCCGCCTGTACGAAGATCTCGAACTGGACAGCATCGACGCCATCGACATGATCGTCCATCTGCAAAAGAAAATCGGTAAGAAAATCAAGCCAGAAGAGTTTAAAACCGTACGCACCGTGCAGGATGTCGTCGATGCGGTAGAACACTTACTGAAAGAAGCGTAATTCACCGTGTCGGGCATCCGCTCGCTGCCGGTCGTTCCGTTAATGACAGGGGTAATGCTGCTGGCCTGGCCGTTTTTAGTCTGGTTTGGCCTGGCGCATAACAGTCTGCAATGGTTACTACCGTTAATGGCGCTACTGCTGTTTTTACGCTTTCGCCAGACCCGGCGACAGGCGGGGCCGCTGAACGTGGTCACTCAGGTCGTAGCGGCAACCGGCATGACGCTGTGCATTGCCAGCTATCTGCTAAAAGCCCATCAGTTGCTGCTGTTTTATCCGGTAGTAGTGAACACTGTGATGCTGGCAGTGTTTGGCGGCTCGTTGTGGTCAAGCATGCCGATAGTCGAGCGCCTGGCGCGGCTGCGGGAACCGGCTCTTCCTGAACGTGCGGTGCGTTACACCCGCCGGGTTACCCAAATCTGGTGCGCCTTTTTCGTTGGCAACGGCGGTATTGCGCTATTTACCGCGCTGCATGGCGACATGTCGCTGTGGACGGCCTGGAACGGCATGATTTCCTATCTGCTAATAGGGATGTTGATGGCCGGCGAGTGGCTGGTGCGTCAGCGGGTGATTAAACGAGATAAACCATGATGCAGCCCCTCACGCTGGCCCAGTGGCTCAGCGCCCCGCGCCCGCCGCAAACTCTGATTGCGTGGCAGGAAGAGCGCCGCTGGACGCTGGCGCATCTGCGCTACGATGTCGCTCATTTGCTTTCCTGCTTGCAACAGCAGCCAGGCGAGCGCTGGGCGCTCTGTTTTGACAACAGCTACCTGTTTATGGTTGCGCTGTTGGCCACGCTGCATGCGGGGAAAACACCTGTGCTCCCTGGCCATAGCCGAGCGTCGCTATTAAACGAGCAGCGGGCGCTTTTCGACGGCATATTGAGCGATAAGGCGCTGGCGTGTCGCGGGCCGGTACAGGTTGTGCATTCCGCAATGACGGCCGCCCCCCACGAATACGCATTCCCGGCAATCGACGATGACGCCGATATTGAGCTTTTTACCTCCGGTTCTACCGGTGAACCGAAGCGAATTAGTAAGCCCGTCAAGAGTCTCGACCGCGAGGCGGCGCTGTTAGCTGCGCACTATGCCGGACGCCTGGCAGATATCAGAGTAGTGGCATCGGTCGCGCCACAGCATTTATATGGCCTGACGTTCCGCCTGTTTTTGCCAATGGCGCTGGGTTTGCCGCTGCACGCGGCGATGATTGAGTACGCCGAGCAGTTAGCGGCATTAAGCCATGATCATCATTATTTGTTTATCAGCAGTCCGGCTTTCCTCAAACGTCTCGATCGCCAGTTGCCCCCACCACCGGTCACGATGATTTTGTCCGCCGGCGGCAAGCTGCTCTGGCAGGATGCGATGCAAACCGCCAGCTGGCTTGCTGTCTGGCCGGATGAAATCTACGGCAGCACGGAAAGCGGGGTTATCGCCTGCCGTCAGCGCCTGCAGGATGACACGCCATGGCAGCCGTTCACCGGCATCCGTTTTCAGCCGCATGGCGACACATTCCGTCTTTTTTCGCCGCTAATCGCCGACGATAACGGCCTGGTTGTCGATGACATTCTGCAATTCAATGAAAGTGGTCAATTCCAGCTGGCAGGTCGTCGCGACCGGGTGGTTAAAATTGAAGAGAAGCGCATTTCACTAAGCGAAGTGGAACACCGATTACTGGAGCTGGATGGCATTCTTGAGGCCGCCGTCGTGCCGATTACCCGCGGCAGCCGCCAGAGCGTTGGCGCGTTGTTAGTGCTGGACGACGATACCCGCCGCCGCTGGGGGAAAAGCCAGGAATTACAGTGGCGGAAAGCGCTGCGCGCCTTGCTGGAGCCTGTGGCTATCCCTCGTTACTGGCGGGTGATTGACGAGCTCCCCGTTAACAGCATGAACAAGCGTGTCTACGCGCAATTACAGGAGTTATTTCGTGAAGCCCCATGAAATTGAGCGCCGTCAGCCGCAAGCCGATCGGGTTGAAATCGTGCTATATCTCGATCCGGCGCTATTCTGGTTTCGCGGCCATTTTGCCGTGCAGCCGCTACTACCCGGCGTCGCGCAGATGGACTGGGCGATGCATTACGCCACCACGCTGCTGGCCCCCGGCTGGCGTTTTCACAGCGTTCAGAACGTGAAGTTTCAGTCGCCGCTATTGCCGGACACAACCGTTACGCTCGCCCTCAACTGGCAGGAAGCGCGCCAGACTCTTACGTTTAGCTATCTGCGCCACGACGGCGAAGCGCGACACACCGCCAGCAGCGGGAAAATTCGCTTATGCCGTTAGATTTCTCTCCCTGCGTGCTGATCCCCTGCTATAACCACGGCGCAATGATGCCGCGAGTGCTGGCGCGCCTGCAGCCCTTTGGCCTGCCTTGCATCGTGGTGGACGACGGCAGCGATACCAGCACGCGGCAGCAGTTGGATCGGCTGTCGGCGGAAACTGCCAATCTGACCCTAATCCGCTTACCCCGGAACGCAGGCAAAGGCGCTGCGGTGATCCGTGGACTACAGGCCGCTGCGGAAGCTGGGTTCAGCCACGCGGTGCAGGTCGATGCCGATGGTCAGCACGCCATCGAAGATATTCCGCAACTGTTGGCGCTGGCGCAGGCCCACCCCGAAGCGTTAATTTCCGGGCAGCCGATTTACGACGACTCCATCCCGCGTTCGCGCCTGTACGGGCGCTGGATAACCCACATCTGGGTATGGATTGAAACGCTATCACTGCAGTTGAAAGACAGCATGTGCGGCTTTCGCGTCTATCCGGTGATGCCAACGCTGCGGCTGGCGCAGCGCGTGACGCTCGGCCAGCGCATGGATTTCGATACCGAAGTAATGGTGCGCCTCTACTGGCAGGGGAACACCAGCTACTTTATTCCGACCCGCGTGACCTATCCACCGGACGGTTTGTCGCATTTTGATGCCTTCAAAGATAACTGCCGCATCTCGCTGATGCACACGCGTCTGTTCCTCGGCATGCTGCCGCGGATCCCCTCCCTGCTGTTTCGCCGCGCCTCGCCGCACTGGGCGCGCCAGCAGGAGGTAAAAGGATTATGGGGAATGCGCCTGATGCTGCTGGTGTGGCGACTGCTGGGGCGCAAGGCATTCTCGTTGCTGCTTTATCCGGTAGTCGGTGTGTACTGGCTGACGGCCGCGACGGCGCGCCGCGCGTCGCAACAATGGATAACCCGCGCGCGCGAACAGCTCTCCGCGCGCCAGATGCCGTTACCGCCAACTCTGACCAGCTACCGGCATTTCCTGCGCTTTGGCGAGGCGATGCTGGATAAAATCGCCAGCTGGCGCGGCGAGTTACAGTTTGGTCGCGACGTGGTCTTTGCCGCAGGCGCCGAGGAGACGCTAAATATTAGCGACCCGCGAGGAAAACTACTGCTGGCCTCGCATCTCGGCGATGTCGAAGCCTGCCGCGCGCTGGCGCAACTGCAGGGCAGCAAAACCATCAACGCCCTGGTGTTCAGCGAAAACGCGCAACGTTTTAAACAAATTATGGCGGAGATGGCGCCTCAGGCCGGGCTGAACCTGATGCTGGTGACCGATATCGGCCCGGAAACCGCCATGTTGCTGCAAGAAAAGCTGGATCGCGGCGAATGGATCGCTATTGTCGGCGACCGTATTGCGGTTAACCCGCAGCGCGGCGGTGAATGGCGCGTCTGCTGGAGCCGTTTTATGGGGCAAGCCGCCCCCTTTCCACAAGGGCCGTTTATCCTGGCAGCCATTTTGCGCTGCCCGGTTAATTTGATTTTCGCCCTACGCCAACAGAGCAAACTACGCATTTACTGCGAACCGTTCGCCGATCCGCTGCTGCTGCCGCGCGCCGAACGCCAGCAGGCATTGCAACACATCATCGACCGCTACGCCGAACGGCTGGAACACTACGCGCTGCAGTCGCCGCTCGACTGGTTCAACTTTTTCGATTTCTGGCATCTGCCGGATCCCAAAGACAAGGAGTAAAGGGTGCTTAACGATCCCCGTTTTACTGCTGAAGTAGAGCTGACAATTCCGTTTCATGACATCGATATGATGGGTGTCGTGTGGCATGGCAACTATTTCCGCTACTTCGAAATTGCCCGTGAGGCGCTGCTTAACCAGTTCAACTACGGCTACCGGCAGATGAAAGATTCTGGTTATTTGTGGCCGGTGGTCGATACCCGCGTGAAATACCGCGACGTTATCACCTTCGAGCAACGCATTCGCGTCCGCGCGCGGATAGAAGAGTTTGAGAACCGTCTACGCATTGGCTACGAAATTTTTGATGCCGATAGCGGCAAACGTACCACCACCGGCTACACCATCCAGGTCGCGGTGGACGAAAATAGCCGCGAGATGTGTTTCGTCAGCCCGGATATCCTGTTTGAACGCATGGGGGTCACACCATGAGATTACTGCTGCTGTTAGGGCTGTTTATCAGCCCGTTAGTCAGCGCCCTGACGCTTGATACCCTGCAACAACGTTTTACCGAACAGCCGGTGGTGCGCGCCCACTTTGATCAAGTTCGCACGATTAAGGATCTGCCGCAGCCGCTGCGATCCCAGGGACAGATGTTGATCGCCCGCGATAAGGGTTTACTGTGGGACCAAACCTCGCCGTTCCCAATGCAGCTGTTGCTGGATGACAAACGGATGGTGCAGGCAATTAACGGTCAGCCGCCGCAGACCATCACCGCTGAAAACAACCCGCAGATGTTCCAGTTCAACCATTTGCTACGCGCGCTGTTCCAGGCGGATCGTAAAGTCCTGGAAGAGAACTTCCGCGTAGAATTTGCCGATAAAGGCGAAGGCCAGTGGACGCTGCGCCTGACGCCCATCACTACGCCGCTGGATAAGATTTTCGCCCGCATCGATTTGGCCGGAAAAACCTATCTGGAGCATATTCAGCTCAACGACAAACAAGGCGATCGCACCGATATTACGCTTTCCCAACATCAACTGACGCCAGCGCAACTGACCGATGACGAACGCCAACGCTTTGCCGCCCAGTAAACGCCCTGCGCTGTTATGGGCTATCGTCTGTCTGATCCTGGCGGGCGCGCTGCTGGCGCTGCTGCCGCAGGCCCGGCTTAACAGCAGCGTACTGGCTATGCTGCCGAAGCAGACGCTTGGCGCAATCCCGCCTGGCCTGAACGACGGTTTTATGCAGCGTCTTGACCGCCAACTGGTGTGGCTGGTCAGCCCCGGTAAACAGGCCGATCCGCAGGTGGCCCGCGACTGGCTGCGACTGCTGCAAACATCGAAAGCGCTGGCCGAGGTAAAAGGCCCAATGGATGCTGAGAGCCAGCAGGCCTGGGGCGCGTTTTTCTGGCAACATCGTAACGGTTTAATTGACCCCGCTACCCGCGCGCGCCTGCAAAACGGCGGCGAAGCGCAGGCGCAATGGATCCTCTCGCAGCTCTATTCGGCATTTTCCGGCGTCAGCGGCAAAGAACTGCAAAACGATCCGCTGATGCTGATGCGCGGCTCGCAGCTGGCGATGGCGAAAAGCGGCCAGCGGATGCAGCTGCAGGATGGCTGGCTGGTGACCAAAGACGCCCAGGGCAACCTCTGGTATCTGTTGCATGGCGAACTGGCGGGTTCCTCATTCGATATGCAGCAGACGCACCGGCTGGTCACTACGCTCGGCGAGCTGGAGAAGCAGTGGAAAACGCAGCATCCGCAGGCGCAGCTATTGTCACGCGGCACCGTGTTCTACAGCGATTACGCCAGCCAGCAGGCCAAACAGGATATCTCCACCCTTGGGGTAGCCACCCTGCTTGGCGTGATCCTACTGATTGTGGCGGTATTCCGCTCCCTGCGCCCGCTGCTACTGTGCCTGCTCTCCATTGCGATCGGCGCGCTGGCGGGCACCGTCGTCACGCTGCTGCTATTTGGCGAACTGCATCTGATGACTCTGGTGATGAGCATGAGCATCATCGGCATCTCCGCCGACTATACGCTCTATTATCTGACCGAACGGATGGTGCATGGCGCGGAATTAACCCCGTGGCAAAGCCTCGTCAAAGTGCGTCATGCGCTGCTGCTGGCGCTGCTCACCACCGTGGCGGCTTATCTGATTATGATGCTGGCTCCCTTTCCGGCGATTCGCCAGATGGCGCTATTCGCGGCGGTCGGCCTGAGCGCCTCATGCCTGACGGTAATTTTCTGGCATCCATGGCTATGCCGGGGGCTCCCCGTGCGCCCGGTGCCGGCGATGGTGTTGCTGTTGCGCTGGCTCGCCGCCTGGCGGCGCAATAAAAAGCTGTCCATCGGCCTTCCCGTTGCGCTGGCGCTGTTGTCGCTGGCGGGGCTCGCGACGCTGCGGGTGGATGATGATATTTCGCAGCTCCAGGCGCTGCCGCAGGATATCCTGGCTCAGGAAAAAGCGATTACCGCGCTCACCGGACAAAGCGTCGACCAGAAGTGGTTTGTGGTTTACGGCGAATCCGCCCAGCAAACGCTGGAGATCCTGGAGAGGTTTACCTTACAGCTGGAACATGCAAAAACCGATGGATTAATCAGCGGATATCGCGCTATTCCGCTGAATTCACTCAAACGCCAGCAGCAGGATTTAACGTTACTGAAAAATGCAGCGCCTGCGGTAGCAAAAGCGTTACAAAACGCCGGAATGCCAGCAGTAAATCCCGAGCTCAGCGCCATGCCGGTAACGGTCGATGACTGGCTTGCCAGCCCGGCCAGCGAAGGCTGGCGGCTGCTGTGGCTGACGCTGCCGGATGGCGAAAGCGGCGTGCTGGTACCGGTTGAAGGCGTGAGAAACAGCGCAGAGGTGGGCATGCTGAGCGAGCTGTTTCCTGGTGGTATAGCATGGGTAGATCGTAAAAGTAGCCTCGATGATCTATTCGCGCTCTACCGCCATATTTTAACCGGGCTGCTGGGCGTTGCGCTGGCGGTGATTGCCTGTGGCGCCGTTATCCGCCTTGGCTGGCGCAAAGGGCTAATAAGCCTGGTGCCGTCCGTATTGTCGCTGGGCTGCGGGCTGGCGGCGCTGGCGCTTAGCGGCCACCCGGTTAACCTGTTCTCCTTGCTGGCGCTGGTGCTGGTACTGGGCATCGGCATTAACTACACGCTGTTTTTCAGCAACCCGCGCGGCACGCCGCTGACATCGCTGCTGGCGGTCACGCTGGCAATGATGACCACCTTATTGACGCTTGGCATGCTGGTCTTTAGCGCCACTCAGGCCATTAGTAGTTTTGGTATTGTTCTGGTAAGCGGCATTTTCACCGCCTTCCTGCTTTCGCCGCTGGCGATGCCGACCAAAAAAGAGAAAAAAAGACGATGATAAGACCATCATTCTGGCGCGCCTTCGCGCTACTCGCCGCCTTATTACTGGCCGGCTGCAGCCATTCGCAGCCGGAGCCGGAGCCGAAAGGCCGTCCGCAGGCGTGGCTGGAACCGGGTACGCGCGTCACGTTGCCGCCGCCTGGCATCTCGCCGGCCATAGACTCGCAGCAGTTACTCACCGGCAGCTTCAACGGCCAAACCCAGTCGCTGCTGGTCATGCTTAATGCCGATGATAAAAAGCTCACGCTGGCGGGCCTGTCGTCCGTCGGTATCCGCCTGTTCCTGGTGACCTATGATGAAAGAGGGCTGCATGCTGAACAGTCGATGGTGGTTCCGCAACTGCCGCCAGCCAGCCAGGTACTGGCCGACGTGATGCTCAGCCACTGGCCGGTTAGCGCATGGATGCCGCAGTTGCCAAAAGGGTGGACGTTGACCGACCGCGGCGACAAACGCGAACTGCGTAACGCGCGCGGGAAGCTGGTCACGGAAATCACCTATATCAACCGCAAAGGCAAGCGCGTGCCGATAAGCATCGAACAGCACGTCTTTAAATACCACATCACCATTCAATACCTGGGTGACTGAGATGATCTACATTTCTGCCGTCGGCATGATTAACGCGTTGGGGCGCGATAATCATGAAATCGCCGCCAATCTGGTTCGCGGTATCGCGCCAGGCATGCGCCCACGCGAGGGGTGGCTACAGGGACATCCGCAGGCGGTTTTCGCAGGCGTGGACGGCGAATTACCCGCCATTCCCGATACCTTTAGCGCCCATCGTTCGCGCAATAATCAGTTGCTGCTGGCGGCGCTGGCGCAAATTCAGCCGCAGGTGGATGACGCCATCGCCCAGTACGGGCGGGAGCGCGTTGCCGTGGTACTTGGCACCAGCACCTCGGGGCTGGATGAGGGCGACGCGCACGTCACTTCGACCCTTAGCGGCGCGGAAAGCGCGGCCTGGCAATATCCGCAGCAGGAGCTGGGAGACCCATCGCGTTTTCTCAGCCACTGGCTGGCGCTGGATGGCCCGGCATTTACGCTGTCAACCGCCTGCTCCTCCAGCGCCAGAGCGATTATCAGTGGGCGCCGACTGATTGAAGCCGGGCTGGCGGATGCGGCGATTGTCGGCGGCGCGGATACCCTCAGCCGTATGCCGATCAACGGTTTTCACAGTCTGGAGTCGCTCTCCACGACCCTGTGCCAGCCGTTTGGCCGCGATCGCTGCGGCATCACCATCGGCGAAGGGGCGGCGCTGATGCTGCTGACCCGCGAACCGCAGCCTGTCGCGCTGCTGGGTATCGGCGAGTCCAGCGACGCCTGGCATATTTCCGCCCCGCATCCTGAAGGAGAAGGGGCGATCCGCGCCATTCAGCAGGCGCTGGAGGATGCGGGGATCGCCCCTGAACAGGTGGGCTATATCAACCTGCACGGCACCGCCACGCCGCTTAACGATCGGATAGAGTCTCACGTCGTCAACGCGCTATTTGGCGAGCAGGTTCCATGCAGCTCCACCAAACATCTGACCGGGCATACGCTGGGCGCGGCGGGGATCACCGAAGCCGCCATCGGCATGCTGATCCTGCAACGCAATCTGCCGCTGCCGGCGCAGGATTTCAGCCAGTCGCCGCGCGACGCCACCCTTCCGCCGTGCGGGATTATCGAACGCCCCCTGCCGCTGTCGCGGCCGATTATCCTGTCGAACTCGTTTGCCTTTGGCGGCAATAACGCCAGCATTCTGCTCGGGAGCATTCAATGAGCCACTATTTATCGCCCGGCGCTTATTTACCGCACGAGTCGCCAATGCTGCTGCTGGAAGAGGTCATCAATGTCACCGACGAAACCGCTACCTGCGGGGTCACTGTCTCTCCCCATGGCGTCCTGGCGCCGTTTCTCGATGCAGAGGGCAATCTCCCCGGCTGGTTCGCCCTGGAACTCATGGCGCAAACCGTTGGCGTCTGGTCCGGATGGCACCGCCAACAGCGGGGGCAAACGTCCATCGCACTAGGTATGGTGCTTGGCGCACGCGAGTTAGTCTGCGCGACAGGATGCCTACCGGGCGGCAAGGCGCTGTCCGTTACCGTGAAGCTGTTAATGCAGGACGAGCGTTTCGGCAGCTTCGAATGCGCCATTACGGCAGGCAATGAAGAACTGGCAAGCGGACGGGTCAATACCTTCCAGCCGACGCCAACAGAACTTAACACCCTATTTCAACAAGGAGCGTCAGAATGAGTCGTTCAGTTTTGGTCACCGGTGCCAGTAAAGGCATCGGTCGCGCTATCGCCTGTCAGCTGGCGGCGGATGGCTTTGTCGTAGGCATCCACTATCATCGCGATGCGTCGGGCGCACAGCAAACGCTGGAGGCGATTACCTCGGCTGGCGGCTCGGGTCGTCTACTGAGTTTTGATGTCGCCAACCGCGCGCAGTGTCGCGAAGTGCTTGAGCAGGATATGGCCGAACACGGCGCATGGTACGGCATTATCAGCAACGCCGGCATCGCCCGCGACGGCGCCTTCCCGGCGCTCGGCGAGGATGACTGGGACGCGGTGATCCACACCAACCTCGACAGTTTCTACAACGTTATTCATCCGTGCATCATGCCGATGATTAGCGCGCGTCAGGGCGGGCGTATCATCACGCTATCTTCCGTTTCCGGCGTCATGGGCAACCGCGGCCAGGTCAACTATAGCGCCGCTAAGGCGGGGATCATCGGCGCCACCAAAGCGCTGGCCATTGAACTGGCGAAACGCAAAATCACCGTGAACTGCATCGCCCCGGGGCTTATCGACACCGGGATGATCGAAATGGAAGAGGCTGCGCTAAAAGAGGCGATGTCGATGATCCCGATGAAACGTATGGGACAGGCGGACGAGGTCGCGGGGCTTGCTAGTTATTTAATGTCGGATGTAGCGGGATATGTTACCCGGCAGGTCATTTCAATCAATGGAGGGATGTTATGACACGTCGTGTGGTCATTACCGGGATGGGCGGCGTCACCGCCTTTGGCGACAACTGGCAGGATGTTTCGGCGGGGCTGCAGAGATATAAAAACGCCGTGCGCGCCATGCCGGAGTGGCGCATTTACGACGGATTGCATACGCTACTGGGCGCGCCGATCGATGATTTCACCCTTCCGGCCCACTATACCCGTAAGCGTATTCGCGCGATGGGCCGCGTGTCGCTACTTTCTACCCGCGCCACTGAACTGGCGCTCGAGCAGGCCGGGCTTATCGACGATGCCGTGCTGAGCAACGGCGAGACCGGCATCGCTTACGGCTCGTCAACCGGCAGTACCGGCCCGGTGAGCGAGTTCGCTACCATGTTGACGGAAAAGCACACCAACAATATTACCGGCACCACCTACGTGCAGATGATGCCCCATACTACCGCGGTTAATACCGGGCTGTTTTTCGGTCTGCGCGGCCGCGTTATTCCGACGTCAAGCGCCTGTACTTCCGGTAGCCAGGCGATCGGTTACGCCTGGGAAGCCATTCGCCACGGTTATCAAACGGTGATGGTCGCCGGCGGCGCAGAAGAGCTATGCCCGTCGGAAGCCGCGGTATTCGACACCCTGTTCGCCACCAGCCAGCGTAATGAACAGCCCGAGATCACCCCCGCCCCGTTCGATGAACAGCGCGATGGGCTGGTGATAGGCGAAGGCGCCGGTACTCTCATACTGGAAGAGCTGGAGCACGCCAAAGCGCGCGGCGCGACTATTTACGGCGAAATCATCGGCTTCGCCACCAACTGCGATGCCGCGCATATCACCCAGCCGCAGCGCGAAACCATGCAGATCTGCATGGAACAATCGTTAAAAATGGCGGGCTTAAGCGCCCGGGATATTGGCTACATTTCGGCCCACGGCACCGCGACCGACCGCGGCGATATCGCCGAAAGCCAGGCGACGGCGGCGATTTATGGCGACAATGTGCCGATCTCCTCGCTGAAAAGCTATTTCGGCCATACCCTTGGCGCCTGCGGGGCGCTGGAGGCATGGATGAGCCTGCAGATGATGCGCGAGGGCTGGTTCGCGCCTACGCTGAATCTGCATAATCCGGATGCTAACTGCGGTAATCTTGACTACATCATGGGCGAATCGCGCAAGATTGATTGTGAATTCCTGCAGAGCAACAACTTCGCCTTCGGCGGCATTAACACCTCAATCATTATTCAGCGCTGGCCGTAAGATGTATCAGCTTATCCTCGGCCACATCTCAACCCTTAGCGCCCTGCCGTTGCCGCCTGTGCTGATGGCGCAGGCGCCGGACGGTCCGCGGCGGGCCAGCTGGCTTGCCGGGCGCGCGCTGCTGGCGCATGCGACTACCCCGCTAATGGATATTCAGTATGGCGAACAGGGTAAACCGGCTTTCCCGCCCGGCTGCGAGCGGTGGTTTAACCTTAGCCACAGCGGCAACCATATTGCCCTACTGCTGAGCGATGAAGGCGAGGTTGGCTGCGATATCGAAGTGATTCGCCCGCGCAACGGCTGGCAGCGGCTGGCTAACGCCCTGTTCAGCGAGGGCGAGCACCTGGAACTGGAGCGTGAACCGCCGAAGCGACAGTTAGCCACCTTCTGGCGTATCTGGACGCGCAAAGAAGCGCTGGTGAAACAACGCGGCGGCAGCGCCTGGCAGATGGCCTCTGTGGACAGCGCCTTTCACGGCGCGCTGTCATTGAGCCAGATTCAATATGAAGGGTTAAGTATTGCGGTCTGTACGCCAACGCCGTTTAAGCTGACGGCAGCGCACATTCAATGTTTTAACGGCGCGGCTTGACCGGCCAGAAGATGGTCAGCACGCCGGCGATAATAATCAGCACGCCCAGCAGCGATTGCCAGTAAAACGGTTCATGCCAGCCGGGCAGCCAGATGGCGGCGGCCCACACCAGAATATAGCTCAGGCTTAGCAGCGCGTAAGCTTTGGCCAACGGTAAGCGGTGTAGCGCGAAATACCAACAGACCATCGACAGCAGATAGCCAACCAGGCCGAAACCCAGGCTGAAGGTACCGGTGCGAAAATGCAGCAGATGATTGAGGAAGGTCAGGATATCGGTCAACGGCGGCAGTTCGACCATCGCGCTGCGCAACAGCAGCTGTGCGCCGCTGACGAGGCCAACGCTCAATAACGCCCAGATTAAGCCCATCAGACGCTACTCCCCAGAACGGCGATACCGACTACGATCAGCCCGACGCCAAGCCAGTGGCGGCGCGCCACCGGCTCGCGCCAGATGCCCCATGCCGCCAGCGTCACCCAGACAAAATTGAGGCTCAGCATCGGATAGGCAATACCGACCGGGATTGCCTGCAGTACCCCCAGCCACAGCAGCATACCGCCGCCGAGCGCCAGCAGGGCTAATCCCAACCAGACCAGGATATGCCGCCCGCGCCGCCCGCTACGGGACGGCCGGGTCGCCTGCTTCTGGCACAGCTGGCCGGCGCAGCTAAGCAGGCTGGCGAGTACCAGACAGAACCAGACACTCATTGCGGCAGATACTGAATAAACACCACGCGCCCCAGCTCGTAGGAGTTATCAGGTTTCGGTAACGCCAGTTCGTTCATCGTTTCACCTTTATCCATCAGCAGCACCAGAGAGATGGGACCCTGCTGGCGGTGCGCCGCCAGCCAATCAGCAAATTCGTGAGTCGCCAGGAATTTGCTCTGCGCATCCGGCCAGCCGAGGCCATATTTTAGCTCCCCCTGCTTGTCATACAGAATGATGTCGTCACGCTTGAGCTCCCACGCCAGCCCCGCGCCGATACCGACGCTGTTGGTCAGTACATAGCGGCTTGGCGCCAGCGATTCACTCACGATATCCACCAGGAACTGCGGCTGTTTACTGTCAATAACCCGATCCGGAATAGCGAAGCCCACCAGCAGCGCCAGCCCCAGCGGGCAGATGGCGGCCAGCGTCCAGCGACGACCATTGTCCTTGATTGCCAACCAGCCCATTAGCGCCCATACGGCAAAGGCGATCGCCGCCAGCAGACATTTATACAGCTCGATCTTCGTCCACACCGGTTTATGCATGACGCCCCACGGTGAGACCACCAGCACCGCGACCAGGCCGATCAGGCCAAAACCGAGGTTGATCATGCCGTTGATGCGCAACGCTTTCGCCCCCGCCTTCGCGGCATCCAGCGCGTAGCGGGCCATCAGAATCGACAGCGGCATAAAGCACGGCAGAATGTAGGTCGGCAGTTTTCCTTTGGCGATGCTGAAGAACAGGAACGGCATCGCCACCCAGCCTAACAGATACAGTGCGCCGCGGGCATCATCGCGTTCGACCCAGCCGCGCTTGAGCGCGCCTGGCAGCAGCGCCAGCCACGGCAGGCTTCCGGCTATCAGGAACGGAATGTAGTACCAGAACGGCGCTTTATGCTGGGCGTCTTTCTCGGCGAAACGCTGAATATGTTCGACCCAGAAGAAATAGCGCCAGAAATCCGGTTCGCGATTAGCGATAGCCAGCCCCCACGGCAGCACCACCAACGTACAGACCACTACCGCCAGCCAACCGTAGGTTAGCACTTCGCGCCAGCGCTTACGCGCAATCACCCACGGCAGCACGCCAACTACCGGCACCGCCAGCGCCAGGAAGCCCTTGGTCATCACCCCCATACCGCAGGCGAAGCCCAGCAAGACATAACCTAAAATCTTACCGCCGCGGCTCTGCGCCTGGGAGGCCCCCCAGAAGCTGCACATCGCCAGCGCCAGCCACATGGTGATCATCGGGTCCAGCACCGCGTAGGTTCCGATACCGTATACCAGCAGCGCGGTGAGGAAGATAACCGGCGACAGGATCGCCACGCGTTTATCGCGGAAAATACGCCACGCCAGCCACGCCACCAGCAACGCGCTGACGGTAATGGCGAAAACCGCACCGAAACGCACGCCGAAGTTATTATGGCCGAATAACCACTGGCCGATACTGTTAATCCAGTAACCGGCAATTGGCTTTTCAAAGTAACGCAAACCCAGCAGATGCGGCACAACCCAGTCGCCGGAAGCCAGCATTTCACGGCTGATCTCGGCATAACGGGTTTCATCAGGCTGCCACAGCAAACGGAAATTCAGCGGCAATAAGTAATACAGCGCAAAGAGCACAACCAGAGAGACGCCATAACGAATGCTTTTCATACACCCGAGCCCAGTAATTGTTCACGTCCAAGCCAACCTTCCCGGCCAGCCAGTTCACCACGGACCACTTTGCCTGACGGCAGCTCGCTAAAGTCAGCGGGCAACAGCTGGCTCAGTGGGCAAAATTGTATTTCTTCTTCCTCCGCCATGGTCAGCAGCGCATCGAACTGGTCAGCGTAGGCAATGCCTTCCACTTCGGCGTGGATGGTATAGACCGGCGTTCCCTTGTCGCGATGGATGCAGTCCAGCAGATAGCGGTTAAAGCCGGCGATATCGACGGCGCTACCGACCACTTCATCCCAGGTGGGAAGCGTCACCGGGATTTGTACGGTGCCGGAGGCCCCGCCGCCAAGCTGCGGCAGGAATGGCCGCGTGCCGCGACAATCGCTGTTGTAGAGGAAATCGAAGGATTCTTTCGCTTTTACCACCCGCTGGTCGGCGCGCCAGCCGGCGACGGCTGAGCAGGTCACCGGGCGACCGATAATGCGTTCCAGTTCGAGCAGACCGCGTTCCACTTCCAGCGTCAGACGTTCCTGCGGCCACACGCCGCTCCATGCCTGCCAGCTGTAGTGGTCCCAGGCATGCAGGCCCACTTCATGGATCTGCGCGGCGGCGCGAATAACCTCTTCGTTACCCGCGCCAATCCTGCGCCCCGGCCACGCGGTACCGGCCAGCAGAATATCCCAGCCGTACAGCGACGCCGCGTTAGAGCGCAGCATTTTCCACAGAAACTTCGGTTTTACCAGGCGCCATAAATGGCGCCCCATATTGTCCGGCCCGACGCTGAAAAAGAAGCTTGCCTGAATCCCGTGCTTGCCCAGCAGGGCCAGCAGCCGCGGTACGCCATCACGCGTCCCGCGAAAGGTATCGACATCTATGCGTAAGCCGACTTGTTTCATGAGTTTTTATCGTCCGTGAGCTCAACGGTGCGCAGGAAGAAGTCCAGAGTGTGCTCAACGGTCTCCTCCATCTCGACGGTCGGTTCCCAGTTCAGGCAACGTTTTGCGTTACGAATGCTTGGCTTACGATGCTCAACGTCCTGGTAACCTTTACCGTAGTAATCGCTGCTTTCCACTTCACGGAAACCGGCGAACGGCGGGAAGCGATCGCGCAGCGGGTGGCGCTCGAAGCAGGCAAGCAGCATTTCCGCCAGCTCTTTGATGCTCGCTTCGTTTTCCGGGTTACCGATGTTGATTATCTGTCCATCGCAGCGACCGTCTTTGTTCTCAATGATGCGGAACAGCGCTTCGATACCGTCGCTGATATCGGTGAAGCAGCGCTTCTGCTTACCGCCTTCGATAAGCTTAATCGGCGAACCTTCCACCAGATTGAGGATCAGCTGAGTGATGGCGCGGGAGCTACCGATACGCGCGGCATTAAGATTATCCAGACGCGGTCCCATCCAGTTGAACGGACGGAACAAGGTGAATTTGAGGCCGTTCTTATCGCCATAGGCCCAGATCACGCGGTCCAGCAGCTGTTTAGAAACCGAGTAGATCCAACGCTGTTTGTTGATCGGCCCGACCACCAGGTTGGAGGTATCTTCGTCGAAGTTTTTGTCGGTGCACATGCCGTACACTTCCGAGGTCGACGGGAAAATGATGCGCTTATTGTATTTCACGCAGTCGCGGATAATCTTCAGGTTCTCTTCGAAATCCAGCTCGAACACGCGCAGCGGGTTACGGGTGTATTCGATAGGCGTAGCGATCGCGACCAGCGGCAGTACCACATCGCACTTCTTAATGTGGTATTCGATCCACTCGGAGTGAATGCTGATATCGCCTTCTACGAAGTGGAAACGCGGGTTATCGAGGAAACGGCTGATGGCGTCAGAGCCGATATCCAGGCCGTAAATCTCATAGTTGTCGTCCTGCAACAGACGTTCGGTCAGATGGTTACCGATAAAGCCGTTGACGCCGAGGATCAGCACGCGGGTACGGCGCTTAATCGCCACCACCGGTTTGCTGCTCAGTACCGCGCTGGTCACCAGCCCCAGCGCCTGCGCCAGTTGGGTTCCCTGCATATAAACGCCGCGTTCGGTCTGGCCGGTGACGATTTCCAGCGCCCCCTGCTGACAGGCCACTACCAGCGGCGCGACAGAGATCACGGTGCCGGGCTTGGCTGCTGGCAGGTCGGCGCGCACGCGGGATTTCCAGACGATAAATTTATTCGCGCCGGCATAGGCGAAGGCGCCCGGCCACGGATCGGACACCGCGCGCACCAGATTGTGCAGAGTCTGCGCCGGTTTGTCCCAATCGAGACGCCCATCTTCCGGGGTACGACGACCCACGTAGGTCGCCTGGCTGTGGTCCTGCGCGCGTTCCTGAGTCTTACCCTCACGGATAGCCGGCAGCGCCTGGCCCAGCAGATCGGAGGCGGCGGCGCACAGTTTACGGTGCAGCGCCAGCGCCGCTTCATCCGGGCCGATAGCCACAGCTTGTTGAGCGACGATATCGCCCGCGTCGGCGCGGTTAACCATTCGGTGCAGGGTCACGCCGGTTTCACTTTCGCCGTTGACCAGCACCCAGTTCAGCGGCGCGCGACCGCGGTATTTCGGCAGCAGAGAACCATGCAGGTTGAAAGCCCCCTTCGGCGCGATATTCAGGATCTCATCGCACAGCAGGTTGCGGTAGTAGAACGAGAACAGCACATCCGGCTTCATCTCGCGAATACGTTCAATCCACAGCGGATGGTTGACATCTTCCGGCGCCCATACCGGGATACCTTGCTCGGCGGCAATACGGGCAACGGAACCAAAGAAATGGTTTTCGCCAGGGTTATCCGGATGGGTAAAAATAGCGGCGATTTCATAACCGGCATCCAGCAGTGACTGAATACCTGCGCAACCCATATCGTGATAAGCGAAGACTACTGCTTTCATGAACGATCTTCCTCTTGAGACGCCGTTTCCGGCTGACGAACAACACGTTGAATAAAGTAACGGGGACGGGCGCGAACATCGTTATAGATGCGGCCGATATACTCCCCGAGCAGGCCCATACCGACAAACTGAGCGCCGATGAACATGAACAGCACGGCGAAGAGCATGAACACCCCGTCAGCCGCCCACTGCGGACCGAAAGCCAGACGCAGCACCACCAACAGCAGGCCGAAGGCGAAGCCCAACAGGGCTATCACGCTGCCAAATATGCTCAGTAAACGCAGCGGGGTGGTGGTCAGACAGGTCACCAGGTCATACATCAGGTTAATCAGACGCATGAAGCTGTATTTGGAGTCGCCGAATTCGCGCTCGGCGTGCATCACCGGGATCTCGACCGCCCGGCGGGCGAAAGTATTCGCCAGAATCGGGATAAAGGTGCTGCGCTCATGGCAGTTGAGCATGGCGTCAATGATATGGCGGCGATAGGCGCGCAACATGCAGCCGTAATCACCCATGGCTTTACCGGTGGTTCGCTGAATCAGGCGGTTAATCATCTTCGAGGCAGATTTACGGAAGATGCTGTCCTGACGGTTCTGACGTACGGTACCGACCACGTCGTAGCCTTCATCGGCTTTTTCCACCAGCCGCGGGATCTCTTCCGGCGGGTTTTGCAGGTCGGCATCAAGGGTGATGATCAGATCGCCGGTGACATGGCTGAAACCGGCCATAATCGCCGAGTGCTGGCCGTAGTTACGGTTCAACAGCACCGCCACCACGTGGCTGCCTTCGGCTTCGGCGGCCTCGGTCAGCATGCGCGCGGAATCGTCGCTGCTGCCGTCGTCGATCAGCAGAATTTCATATTGGCGCCCTAGCGTCGCACAGGCGGCGTCGGTACGACGCAGCAGCTCCGGCAGACTATCCTGTTCGTTATAAACCGGGATAACCACCGAGACTTTTTTTACGGGAGGATAAGTAAGCATATCAACGTCCTGACAACTGATGCAGCGCGGTAATGACGCGGGTGACATCGTCGTCGGTCATATCCGGGAACAGCGGGATGGAACAAATGCGCGCGCTGTTCCATTCGGTATTCGGTAACGAAACTTCAGGAAAACGCTCGCGGTAATACTTTTGCGTATGGGCCGCGCGGAAGTGCAGACCGGTGCCTATGCCCATGGCTTTGAGTTTTTCCATCAGGGCATCGCGGCTGATGCCGCAGGCCGCTTCATCAACGCGGATAATAAACAGGTGCCAGGCGTGCTGGTGATCCCATGCCGGAACGGTCAGCGGCTTAAACGGGGTATCCGCCAGCTCGCGCAGGTAGCGCTGGGCGATTGCAGCGCGACGTTGATTCGCCTGCGCAAGCTTATCCAACTGCACCAGCGCCAACGCGGCGTTGATATCGGCCAGATTGTATTTGAAGCCGGGTGTAATCACTTCCGCCTGCGGCGCGCGGCCGTGGGTCTGGCGGTCGTAGGCGTCAACGCCCAGGCCGTGGAATTTGAGGCTGCGGATGCGGGAAGCCAGCTCGTCATCATCGGTGACGATAAGCCCCCCTTCGGCACAGGTCATATTTTTGATCGCGTGGAACGAAAAAATCGCGGTGCCGCGCCAGCCGACATGGCGGCCCTTATAGTGCGTTCCCGCGGCATGCGCGGCATCTTCGATAACCGGAATACCGTGGCGCTCGCCAACGGCGCGGATCGCATCGATATCCGCAGGCGCGCCCGCGTAGTGGACGGGAATAATCGCTTTCGTCCGCGAGGTGATCGCCGCTTCCACCGCCTCAGGGGTAATCATCAGATTGTCGTGATCGACATCAATCATCACCGGCGTAGCGCCCAGCAGACAGATCATATTCAACGTCGACACCCAGGTTTGCGAAGGGGTGATCACTTCGTCGCCAGGGCCAATGCCCATCGCCATTAGCGTGACGTGCATACCGCCGGTGGCGGAGCTGACGGCGATAGCGTGGCGGTTGCCGGTCAGTTGGCAAAATGCTTCTTCCAGCGCCTGGTTTTTAGGACCGGTAGTAATCCATCCTGATTGCAAAACTTCACGCAGCGCAGCCAGCTCTGCGTCGCCCATCGACGGGCGCGAAAACGGCAGAAATTCGCTCATCTTTTTCCTGTTCTATTAATAACCCACTAAAAAAGGGGGTCGGTAGAAAGAAATATCCTGCGCCAGCGGACTTAAACAAAATGAAAATGAAGTCGGTTCACCGCCACATTTCATTCCAGGGTATTTCGACGGTTATAAATCTAGTCGCTGTTGCTTAGGATAATATTAAGAAATTAATATTTTTCGCGAGAATAGTAATATCTCATTGAGAATCAGATGGATAGTATTTTCTTATGGCAGGAATTAGTAGTAAAAAGCCCCAGTTTCATAGAGAAAACTGGGGCTTAACGGGTAAAAGTAAACGAATCGTCAACCAGCCCGCAATAAATATTTATTTACGTTTTAATCTATCGGTAAAAATTAGCGTTAGATCACAGAATTATTTCTGCTGTATTACAAATTTGCAGGAAAATCAGCAGGTAATTCATTAGCAGGGCAATTAATAACTTCGTTATTATCCGCGCCGCAATCGCGAACAAAGGTAATAGTCGCGAATTCATCAATCACTTCGGTCGGGTAGGCCGGGCCGGCGTCACGATAGGCGTTCATTAACGGAATATGATCGTTCTGGAAGCAGACGGTTTTTTCCGGGTTATTCATGATCCAGCGGGGGAAGAAAATGGTGCCGTGGAACAGTTTGTCGCCCAGGTTGACGATCAGGCTGACGTCGGTACCGGTTGGTTCGGTCCAGGAAATTTTATAAATGCTTTCGCCTACCCGCACGATGTACGCATGCTGGTCTTTCACCCACCGGTTGGCAACGATGCCGCTGTGAATACGATAATCCAGGGTGGTGCCATTTTTAACGTAAATTTCGTAGTTCCAGCCGTTGTCGTAGGTATAAACCAGATGTTTACCGATAAAGCCGCTGAGGTCATGTTTATCGAAAGTGCTCATTATTTATTCTCCTCTGTTTCGTTGAGGTAAGAATACGGCTTTAAAAATTGAATGAATAACGCTATGTTTGGATGAAAATAATCTAATTTTTAGATGAATTATGCACAAGACCACGCTGGAACAATGGGCGCTATTGGAAAAGGTGATTGAGCTGGGCAGCTTTGCCAAAGCCGCGGAAGAGACCAACCGCAGCCAGTCTTCGGTGAGCTATAACCTGGCGCTGCTGCAGGAACGTTTAGGAGTGGCGCTGCTGGCGCCGTCCGGGCGGCGGGCGGTGCTGACGCCCGCTGGCGAACTGTTGCTCAATCAGGTGAAACCGCTACTGAAGGCCTTTTCGTGGGTTGAGACCCACGCCGCGACGCTGCGCAACGGCGCGCGCACCCGGCTGGATCTGGTCGTCGACAGCATTTTTCCCCGCCAGCGGCTGTTCGCCATTCTGCGTCAGTTTCAGCAACGCTACCCGCAAACTCAGGTTCGGCTGACCGAAGTGCTGGAAAACGTCGATGAGGCAAGCGCCGTCCGCAGCGAGGCCGACGTGATGGTCTTAACCCGTCGCCAGGATATTACCGGGCGCGGTGAATGGCTGATGAATATCGACTTTATCGCGGTCGCCCATCGCGACCATCCGCTGTCGCAATCGGATGAATTGCTGGACGACAACGCGCTGGCTCCCTGGCCGCTGATCCGCATTGCCGACCGTAGCGGCGATGCCTCATCCACGCGCGATGCCTGGACCTTTTCTACTATTGATGCCGCTATAGATGCGGTGCTGTATCAGGTGGGATTCGGCTGGTTACCTGAGGAGCGAATCCGCGCACACCTGGAACAGGGCGTGCTGAAAGCGCTGCCGCTGAGCCATGGTGCCCGCCGCGCCACGCCGCTGCATTTGATAGTGAAGCGGGACCTGGCTCCGCTCGATGAACAGGTCACCACCCTGCTGGATTTGTTCAGACAATCGTAATCATATGCTACATATGATTTTGTTATGGTTTTCTCCCAACATATTGATCCAGGTTACTCCTTAAGTATGACAAATTATTAAAATCGTCATACTTTTCGTTCCTTCTGGATGTAAACCTTGTCTATTTTCCGCACCACCTTGCTGGCGCTCTGCGCCTGCATTCCTCTGCTCGCGCCCGCCGCCATGCATGAAATCGCCATCGCCTGGCCGGTTAACGTCGGTCCTCTTAATCCACATTTGTATACGCCGAACCAAATGTTCGCCCAAAGTATGGTGTATGAGCCGCTAGTCAAATATCAGGCTAATGGCCGGGTTACCCCCTGGCTGGCTACCCGCTGGATCCACTCAGCCGATGGTAAAATCTGGCGTTTCACCCTGCGGGATGATGTCTACTTTTCCAACGGCGAACCTTTTAACGCCCAGGCCGCGGTGGCCAATTTTCAGGCGGTGCTGGCCAACCGCCAGCGGCACGCCTGGCTGGAGTTGACCAATCAAATAACGGACGTTCAAGCGCTCAGCGATAACGAACTACAAATCACCCTGAAAAGCGCCTACTACCCGTTCCTACAGGAACTCGCCCTTCCCCGCCCGTTTCGTTTTATCGCCCCCTCGCAGTTTGTTGACGGTAGTACGCAGCGAGGCATCAAGGCGCCCATCGGCACCGGTCCGTGGATGCTGGCCAGCTCGCAGCCTAATCAGCAGGATGTACTGGTACGCAACCCGCGCTACTGGGGCAAAAAACCGGCGCTTGAGAAAGTCACCGTGAAAGTGATCCCCGATGCCACCAGCCGGGCGGTCGCCTTTGAAACCGGTGAAGTTGATCTGCTATACGGCGATGAAGGGCTACTGCCGCTGGATACGTTCGCCCGTTTTCGCCAGCAGGACGAGTACCGCACGCGTCTTTCCGCCCCGTCGCAAACCGTGATGCTGGCGCTCAATACGCTGCAAGCGCCAACGAATGAACTGGCGGTACGCGAGGCGCTTAACTATGCCGTCAATAAACAGGCGCTCATTGACGGCGTGCTGTACGGCACTCAGCAGGTCGCCGACGCGCTTTTCGCACCGTCGGTACCTTACGCGCCGGATGATCTGCCGCCGCGCCGCTTCAATCCAGATAAAGCCCGAACGCTACTGGAAAGCGCTGGCTGGAAACGAATATCCGGCAAGGATATTCGTGAAAAAGACGGGCGCCCGTTGCGACTTGAACTGGCTTTTATCGGCACCGATGCGCTGGCTAAGTCGATGGCGGAAATTATCCAGGCCGACCTGCGCCAGGTAGGTATCGATGTCGGGCTGGTCGGCGAAGAGGAGAGCAGTATCTATGCCCGCCAGCACGATGGCCGCTTCACGATGATCTTCAACCATACCTGGGGCGCGCCCTTCGACCCGCACGCGTTTATGAGCTCAATGCGCGTCGCTTCGCACGCCGACTATCAGGCGCAGCGCGGCCTGCCGGATAAAGCAGTGATTGATCAAGAGATAGGAGAGGTACTGACTACCACCGACGAAGGCCGCCGTCGCGAACTGTATCGCGATATCCTCACCCGTCTGCACAACGAAGCGGTCTATCTGCCGATAAGCTACGTCTCGCTGATGTCCGTCGCCCGCAAAACGCTGGGCAAAGTGCCCTTCGCGCCGGTGACCACCGATCTGCCGTTAGAACTCATTACGCCGGTGGCACCATGATGTTGAAATATCTCCTTCGCCGCCTGCTACCGCTGCCGCTGATGCTGCTTGCCGCCTCGGCGATCATCTTCCTGTTGTTACGTCTTGGCGCCGGCGACCCGGCGCTGGACTATTTGCGCCTTTCTAACGTGCCGCCCACCAGCGAAATGATTGCCGCTACCCGCGAGCAGCTCGGGCTCAATCAGCCGCTGGCGCTGCAGTATATACACTGGCTGTGGCGCGCGCTGCATCTCGATTTTGGCGTCTCCTACGCCAGCCAGCGCCCGGTGCTGGACGACCTGCTGCATTTTTTGCCCGCGACGCTACAGCTCACCGGCGCGGCGCTGGTGATTATTCTGCTGACCTCGCTGCCGCTGGGGATCTGGGCCGCGCGCCATCGCGACCGATTACCCGATTTCGCCGTACGTTTGATTGCCTTCCTCGGCGTCTCAATGCCCAACTTCTGGTTGGCCTTTTTGCTGGTGATGCTCTTTTCCGTCCATCTGCGCTGGCTGCCGGCAATGGGCTACGGCGGCTGGCGACATCTGCTGCTGCCGGCGTTTTCCATCGCCCTGATGTCGCTGGCGATCAATGCCCGTCTGCTGCGCGCCAGCATGCTGGAAGTGTCCAGCCAGCGCCACGTGGTCTGGGCGCGTCTGCGCGGGCTGAGCGAGGGTCAGGTGGAGCGGCGACACGTGCTGCGTAACGCGACATTGCCGGTAGTGACGGCGCTGGGTATGCACATCGGCGAGCTGATTGGCGGCACGATGATCATCGAAAATATCTTCGCCTGGCCCGGCGTCGGTCGCTATGCGGTTTCCGCGATTTTCAATCGCGACTACCCGGTGATCCAATGCTTCACCCTGATGATGGTGGCGGTGTTCGTGCTGGCCAATCTGGCGGTCGACCTGCTTAACGCCGCGCTCGATCCGCGCCTGCGTCGCCATGAGGAGGCTACCGTATGACGCTGTTCGCAACCTTCCGCTGGCCGGTAAAACTGGCGCTACTCATTATTGCGCTGCTGGCGGCAATCGCCATGAGCAGCGGCTGGTGGCTGCCCTATGACCCGGCGGCCATCGATCTCCATCAACGTCTGCTCTCTCCAGGTGACGCCCACTGGCTCGGCACCGATCATCTCGGCCGGGATATTTTCTCGCGCCTTCTCGCCGCCACCCGCGTCTCGCTGGGCGCGGTGATGGCCTGCCTGCTGCTGGTGCTGCTGATAGGCCTTACGGTGGGCGGCAGCGCCGGGATGGTGGGCGGCCGCGTCGATCGCGGCCTGATGCGCCTGGCCGAACTATTTATGACCTTCCCAACCTCAATACTGTCGTTCTTTATGGTCGGCGTACTCGGTACCGGTCTTAGCAACGTGATTATCGCCATTGCGCTGTCGCACTGGGCCTGGTACGCAAGGATGGTGCGTAACCTGGTGGTCTCTCTGCGCCAGCGCGAGTTTATTCTCGCCGCGCGCCTGAGCGGCGCGGGACATTGGCCCTTGTTCCGTGACCATCTGGCCGGCGCGGTGATCCCTTCGCTACTGGTGCTCGCCTCGCTGGATATCGGTCATATGATGCTGCACGTGGCCGGTATGTCGTTCCTCGGCCTCGGCGTCAGCGCGCCGACGGCGGAATGGGGGGTGATGATCAACGACGCCCGTCAGTATATCTGGACGCAGCCGCTGCAAATGGTCTGGCCCGGGCTGGCGCTGTTTATCAGCGTGATGGCTTTTAACCTGGTAGGCGACGCGCTGCGCGATCGTCTCGATCCTCAGCTGATCGCGGAGCATAACCACTGATGCCGCAAAAGATCCAACTGGAACAACTTTCGCTCGTCGCCGACCGTCCGCTGGTCAGCGACGTTTCCCTTACCCTGCGCCGCGGTCAGGTTCTGGCACTGCTCGGCAGTAGCGGCAGCGGTAAATCACTGACCTGCGCCGCCACGCTCGGTATTTTACCGCCTGGCGTCAGGCAAATCGCGGGCCGGGTGCTGCTCGATGGTATCCCGGTGTATGGTGAACAGCTGCGCGGCTCGATCATCGCCACCATTATGCAAAATCCGCGCAGCGCCTTTAATCCGCTACATACCATGGCGGCGCACGCGTGGGAAACCTGCCGGGCGGCGGGTTACGAAGTCAATAACGCCGCCCTGCTGGCGACGATGGAAGAAGTGGGGCTGGAAAATCCGCTCTCGCTACTTAAGCGCTACCCCTTCGAGATGAGCGGCGGCATGCTGCAGCGGATGATGGTGGCCCTGGCCCTGCTCAGCCGCGCGCCGTTTATTATCGCCGACGAGCCGACCACCGACCTTGATGCCGTTGCCCAAGCGCGCATTCTCGACCTGCTGGCGGATATCGTCGCCAACCGCGGGCAGGGGCTGCTGCTGGTGACGCATGATATGGGCGTTGTCGCCCGTCTGGCGCATGACGTGGCGGTGATGGAAAACGGCCGTCTCGTTGAACGCTGCGACGTCAACACGCTATTTAGCGCCCCACAGCACCCGCTCAGCCAGCGCCTGCTGGCCGCCCATCTGGCGCTGTATGGTCTGGAGAAAACACCATGAATTTACTCAGCGTAAACGCAGTGAGCCACGATTACCCCCATCATGGCCGGGTATTGCGCGATATCCAGTTCGATATCGCCCCCGGTGAAACGGTGGCGCTGCTCGGGCGCAGCGGCTGCGGCAAAAGTACCCTGGCGCGGATGCTGGTCGGTCTCGAAACGCCGCGGTATGGCGATGTCGCCTGGCGCGGCGCGTCGTTGACCTCCCTGAAGGGGGAAGCGACCGGCGCCTTTCGCCGCGATATTCAGCTGGTGTTTCAGGATGCCATTAGCGCGGTGAATCCGCGCAAAACGGTACGCGAGATTATCAGCGAGCCGCTGCGGCACCTGCTTAGTTTATCGCGCGATGAGCGTACGCAGCGGGTGGAGGAGATGCTGCTGGCGGTTGATCTCGCCCCGGCGCTGCTCGACAAGCGTCCGGCGCAGCTCAGCGGCGGACAGCTGCAGCGCGTGTGCCTGGCGCGGGCGCTGGTGGTCCGTCCGCAGCTATTAATTCTCGACGAAGCGGTATCGAATCTCGATCTAATGCTTCAGGCGGAAATTATCGCCCTGCTCAAACGCCTGCAGGCGCAGTTCGCCACCGCCTGCCTGTTTATCACCCACGACCTGCGGCTGGTGGAGCGTTTTTGCCAGCGGGTGCTGGTGATGGATAGCGGACGCATCGTTGAAACGGCAACGGTTAGTCTGCCGCTGCGCCTTACATCCGCTGCCGGACAGGCGCTACAGCGCGCGGTGCTCCCGCCCTTTCCCCACACTCTGCTTAACGAGGCCATGCCATGCAGCGCGTAACCCTGACTCTGGATGATGACCTGCTGACCGCGCTCGACGCGCACAGCGCCCACCGCGGCTACCACAACCGCTCGGAAGCGGTGCGCGATATTCTGCGTGACGCGCTCCACCACAATCCGCTACAGCAGGCGGCGCAGCGCGGCTATGCGGTCCTGTCGTACGTGTATGAGCATGAAAAACGCGAACTGGCGAGCCGGCTGGTCGCCTCTTCGCATCAGCATCACGATCTTTCGGTCGCCACGTTACATGTCCACATCAATCATGATGACTGTCTGGAGATCGCGGTGCTGAAAGGCAACATGGACGAAGTACAGCATTTTGCCGACGAGGTGATTGCCCAGCGCGGCGTGCGGCATGGGCATTTGCGGTGTTTAGGGGATGATAAAAACCTTGAAAATTAAGCTGCTAAATCCATAAAAAATTGAGAATGATTTATGTGGTTTATCAACAGTTGATAAACCACATAAACTATACGCTTTGTTAATTATCCCTGTTCGCTAATAATGGCGCCTCATTTAACGATCTCGTTATGGCGAGGCTCCTGCATAAATACAAGTTACCGCCCTGTTGGTATCGAGAGAGACCACTCAGGGAAATACAGGCTTCCATCGAATCAAGGTGTTGCCAAGGTAACTTCTGGCGGTCATAACCGTTCAGATACGTTATGCAGTGCTAAAACCAGGACGTAGGGATCTGCCTGCGCTAACCCTGTCTTGTTCGCCCCTATGAGTGATTTTTTATAGGGATTTTAATCATGTCTTCCATTCAACTCTGCGCCGCGCATCAGGCGACCTCTGGCTTCGACGGCGATGCTATCGCCCAGTACATGCGTACCGACTTTATTACGCTGCAGGAACATTTCAGCGTCCACGAGGCGCGTGAACACTTTATCTCGCAGCTCGCCAGCGACGATATTCCCGGCCAGGTATTTGTCGTCGCCGGTAACAAGCTGCGCGGCAGCTTATCAGTCAAAAAACTATTGCAGGAAGCAGAGGTAGGCCAGTCTATTCGCTACCTGATGGACAGCTGTCTGTTCCGCGTTAAACCCGACGATGAGCGCCCTCAGGTCATTGCCGAACTCACCGAGCGCGGCCTCGATCTGGTGCCGGTTGTCGATAAAGGCGAGCTGGTCGGCTGCCTGATGGAAAAAGAAATTGCTCATCTGCTGGAGGATGACGTCACCGAAGACGCCCAACTGCAGGGGGCGACGCTACCGCTGGAAAAACCGTATCTGGAAATCAGTCCGTGGACGCTGTGGAAGAAACGTTCGGTCTGGCTATTGCTGCTGTTTGTTGCCGAAGCCTACACCAGCAGCGTGCTGCAGCATTTTGAAGAGGCGCTGGAATCGGCCATCGCGCTGGCCTTCTTCATCCCGTTACTGATCGGCACCGGCGGCAACAGCGGAACTCAGATAACCTCAACGCTGGTGCGTTCGATGGCGTTGGGTGAAGTACGCTTACGTGACATGGGACGGGTAATCCGCAAAGAGGTGTCGACCTCGTTTCTGATTGCCCTGACACTGGGTCTGGCGGGCTGCCTGCGCGCCTGGATGATGGGGATTGGCATGGAAATCACGCTGATCGTCAGCCTGACGCTGGTCTGCATTACTCTGTGGAGCGCGGTGGTGTCTTCGGTTATTCCGATGTTGCTTAAGCGGATCGGTATCGACCCGGCGGTGGTTTCCGCGCCGTTTATCGCCACGCTGATTGATGGCACCGGATTAATTATCTATTTCAAAATCGCCCAGTATTTTCTTGGGCTGAACTGATCGAAAAAGCCCGGGCATCAGGATGCCCGGGTCCTTCGATTAAACTTCCGCCAGCGCCTGCGCGCAGGCCCAGGCGCTTGACCACGCCCACTGGAAGTTATAGCCGCCGAGCCAGCCGGTGACGTCCATCACTTCACCGATAAAGTAAAGCCCCGGCGCTTTACGCGCTTCCATAGTACGTGACGAAAGTTCGTTGGTATCCACACCGCCGAGCGTCACTTCAGCAGTACGATAACCTTCAGTGCCGTTCGGCTGCACGCGCCAGGCAGTTAACGTCTCCACCAGCGTCTGCCGATCGCGAACGTTCAGTTGCTTCAGTGTCACATCAGGTATCTGCCCAAGCTGCTGTAAACATTCGACCAGCCGCTTCGGCAACTGCATCGCAAGGGTGTTTTTCAGGCTTTGGTTCGGATGATCGCCCCGCTGCTCGTTGAGGAATGCCTCAAGATCGCAGTCCGGCAGCAGGTTGACGGTGACAAACTCACCGGGCTGCCAGTAGCTGGAAATCTGCAGCACCGCCGGGCCGGAAAGGCCGCGATGGGTAAACAGCAAATTTTCGCGGAACAGCGTACCGTTCTCGGCGGTAATGGTAGCTGGCACCGAAACGCCGGAAAGCGCCTGCAGCTGTTCAAGCAGCGGTTTATGCAGAGTAAACGGCACCAGCCCGGCGCGGGTTGGCAGCACCTTCAGGCCGAACTGCTCAGCCACCTTGTAACCAAACGGCGATGCGCCCAGCCCCGGCATCGACAGACCGCCGGAGGCGATTACCAGCTTCTTCGCCGCCAGCGTTTCGCCGTTCACCTGTAGCCGGTAGCCTTGTTCATCGCGTTCGACGCTGAGAATTTCGCTGCGCAGACGGATCTGTACGCCGCCTTTTTCACATTCAGACAACAGCAGGTTGACGATTTGCTCCGCTGAATCATCGCAAAACAGCTGACCTAAGGTCTTCTCATGCCAGGCGATGCCATATTTGCCAACCAGCTCGATAAAGTCCCACTGGGTGTAGCGCGCCAGCGCAGATTTGCAAAAATGCGGGTTTTGGCTGAGATACGCCGCGGGCTCGACATACATGTTGGTAAAGTTGCAGCGGCCACCGCCGGACATCAGGATTTTGCGCCCCGGCTTTTTGCCATTATCGAGCAGCAGTACCCGGCAGCCCAACTGCCCCGCCTGCGCCGCACAAAACATTCCCGCCGCACCGGCGCCGATCACAATGGCATCAAACCTTTCCACTCAACTTTCCTCATTCCCGAATTGTCGGGAATTGTAAATATTTCACTCTGGTCACACCAGCACGAAAAAAACAACAATCAGTTACGTCTTTGAAAGATATAGGATTACTCCCAACCGGGTAAAACCCAAACAGGAAGAAAATCAAAAAAAGTCTATATTTCACTTTGCCCGCGCCGCTAAAGTCACTGATAATGCGCCGCGTTCATGTCCTCAAAATGGCGTAACGTCCTATGCTACATTTATTTGCCGGTCTGGATTTACATACCGGACTATTGTTATTGCTTGCTTTAGCTTTTGTACTGTTTTACGAAGCGATTAACGGTTTTCATGATACCGCAAACGCTGTTGCAACGGTGATCTACACTCGCGCAATGCGGTCGCAGCTTGCTGTTGCGATGGCGGCACTCTTCAACTTTTTCGGCGTTCTGCTGGGCGGTCTCAGCGTAGCCTATGCCATCGTGCATATGCTGCCAACGGACCTGCTGCTTAACATGGGTTCCGCACATGGCCTCGCCATGGTGTTCTCTATGCTGCTGGCGGCAATCATCTGGAACCTCGGAACCTGGTATTTCGGCCTCCCGGCCTCCAGTTCTCACACCCTGATTGGCGCCATCATCGGTATTGGTTTAACCAATGCGCTGATGACCGGTACTTCAGTGGTGGATGCACTGAATATCCCGAAAGTCATCGGCATTTTTGCCTCGCTCATCGTCTCGCCGATCGTTGGCCTGGTGGTAGCAGGCGGCCTGATTTTCATTCTGCGTCGTTACTGGAGCGGTACCAAAAAACGCGCTCGTATCCACCTGACCCCAGCGGAACGCGAAAAGAAAGACGGTAAGAAAAAACCGCCGTTCTGGACCCGTATCGCGCTGATCCTGTCCGCTATCGGCGTGTCGTTCTCGCACGGCGCCAACGATGGGCAGAAAGGCATTGGTCTGGTCATGCTGGTACTGATTGGCGTCGCGCCGGCGGGCTTCGTGGTCAACATGAACGCATCTGGTTACGAAATCACTCGTACCCGCGATGCGGTCAACAACGTGGAAACCTTCTTCCAACAGCGCCCTGAGTTGCTGAAGAAAGCCACCGGCGTTGATCAACTGGTTCCGTCACCGGAGACCAACACCGCGGCCAACGGCGAGTTCCACTGCCATCCGGCGAACACCATCAATGCGCTTGACCGCGTGAAGACGATGCTCACCGGAACGGAAAGCTACGATTCGCTGTCAGTGGATCAGCGCGGCCAGCTGCGTCGTATTATGCTCTGCATCTCCGACACCACCGACAAAGTGGCAAAACTGCCGGATGTGAGCTCTGACGACCAGCGCCTGCTGAAGAAACTGAAAACCGATATGCTGAGCACCATCGAGTACGCGCCAATCTGGATCATTATGGCGGTCGCGCTGGCGCTGGGTATTGGCACCATGATCGGCTGGCGCCGCGTGGCGACCACCATCGGCGAGAAGATTGGTAAGAAGGGTATGACCTACGCGCAAGGTATGTCCGCCCAGATGACCGCCGCGGTGTCTATCGGCCTTGCCAGCTACACCGGGATGCCGGTTTCCACCACCCACGTGCTCTCTTCCTCGGTTGCGGGGACAATGCTCGTTGATGGCGGCGGTCTGCAGAAGAAAACCGTCACCAGCATTCTGATGGCATGGGTACTCACCCTGCCGGCAGCCATTTTGCTGTCAGGCGTGCTGTACTGGCTGGCTCTGAAGCTTATCTAAGCAGTAGTCATGCGAAAAATGGGTCAGGAAACTGGCCCATTTTTTTTGCCGTCTATTCAGCACGGCTCAATGCCAGATAAGCAACGCAATCATACTCACCAACACCAGACCACACAGCGCGCTGGTCAGGATGAACTGCCGGCGAACACGCTCACAGCGACGAATAAACTCGTCATCATGATGGTCGCGATATCGTTGGGCATAGATATACCAAACCAGCCGCATTTGTTTACTGGGCTGCCCATGCGAGGTGAAAAAACCTCCGCCATCAACATATTGATAGAGCAAGGGATCGCAACCACGTAGCACAACCAATAATGCACGCAACGATGAGAAGTAACGTGCCATATTCACCACACAAACGATACACAGGGCCCAAAACAGCGCAACAGTGCTGATCATACTTCCTCCCCGGCGACCCATCCACGGAGATCCCTCCGGGACTACCGCTCCCCAATATCATCCAACCCACCGTACAGTAAAAGAGTGCGATTCCGGTCACGTTTATTTATCCGACCGGCTCATTAAATAGTGTAGGAGATCAGTTAATTTTTTTACCACAAGGTTAATCGTTATCAATACGTAAGACGGAATAATTTGTTTAACTAACGGTGAACCAGGTGCATTGACGGAGTGCGAGGGGCGCTATATTGTAGAAATTATCTTCTACAATTAAGTCCTTAAAGGCTTACCCCCCGCGAATCTAGCTTGCAGGACGCGGGCGAATCGACAGCACAGGCTGTCTGGTCCAACGGTCATCGACAACTTATGGAAGGAGTAACACTATGGCTTACAAACACATTCTTATTGCAGTAGACCTATCACCGGAAAGCAAAGTGCTGGTAGAGAAAGCGGTTTCTATGGCGCGTCCCTACAATGCGAAAGTTTCCCTGATTCACGTGGATGTGAATTACTCCGACCTCTACACCGGTCTTATCGATGTCAATCTGGGCGACATGCAGAAACGCATCTCTGAAGAGACGCACCACGCGCTGACCGAGCTTTCCACCAACGCCGGCTACCCGATTACCGAAACCCTGAGCGGCAGCGGCGATCTTGGCCAGGTGCTGGTCGACGCGATTAAAAAATATGATATGGACCTGGTGGTCTGCGGTCACCATCAGGACTTCTGGAGCAAGCTGATGTCCTCCGCGCGTCAGCTGATCAACACCGTTCACGTTGATATGCTGATCGTACCGCTGCGCGACGAAGAAGACGAATAATCGCTTTTCCTCGCCAGCCAACGCCCGCGCCTGCGGGCGTTTTTGTTTTTATGCTGCATCCCGCCTGAATCCCATTGACCCCATCAGGATATCAATCCAGATAATTAATATCGGTTAGTGTGATCAACCATTTATTAGAATTAATATCTATATAATAATCTATACATTCAGCCAATGGCCGAATCATTATGGGCCATCAGACTTTTTCGGCGCGTTTTGGCAGACGCGTTCATACTTTTTGGGATAGCACTAAAAGGCGAAGGAATATGAAAACAACTGCACCTACGGGTTTGCTACAGCAACCCCGTCCGTTCTTCATGATCTTTTTTGTAGAGTTATGGGAGCGTTTTGGCTATTACGGCGTCCAGGGCATCCTGGCGGTGTTCTTTGTTAAACAGCTTGGTTTCTCTCAGGAACAGGCATTTATCACCTTTGGCGCCTTTGCGGCGCTGGTCTACGGCCTCATTTCCATCGGCGGCTATGTCGGTGACCATCTGCTGGGAACCAAACGCACGCTGGTGCTCGGCGCCGTCGTGCTGGCTATCGGCTACTTTATGACCGGCCTGTCGCTGCTCAAACCCGACCTTATCTTTATCGCGCTTGGCACTATCGCCGTCGGCAATGGGCTGTTTAAAGCCAATCCAGCGAGCCTACTGTCAAAATGCTATCCGCCGAAAGACGCCCGTCTCGACGGCGCCTTCACCCTGTTTTATATGTCGATTAACATCGGCTCGCTACTGTCGCTGTCGTTGGCGCCGGTTATTGCCGATAAGTTCGGCTACGCGGTGACCTACAACTTGTGCGGCGCCGGGCTTATCGTCGCGCTGCTGGTCTACTTCGCCTGCCGCGGAATGGTGAAAGATATCGGTTCAACCCCGGATCATCAGCCGCTGAGTTTCCGTAATTTGCTGTACGTGCTGGTCGGCACCGTGGTGATGATTTTCCTCTGCGCCTGGCTGATGCATAACGTTAAAATCGCCAACCTGGTGCTGATTGTGCTGTCCATCGTGGTGACGATTTTCTTCTTCCGCGAAGCCTTCCGCCTCGATAAAACCGGCCGCAACAAGATGTTCGTCGCCTTCATCCTGATGCTCGAAGCGGTGGTGTTTTATATCCTGTACGCCCAGATGCCAACCTCGCTGAACTTCTTCGCCATCAATAACGTGCATCACGACATTCTCGGCATCGCGATTAACCCGGTGAGTTTCCAGGCGTTGAACCCGTTCTGGGTGGTGGTCGCCAGCCCGGTACTGGCGGCTATCTACACCCGTCTTGGCAACAAAGGTAAAGACCTGACCATGCCGATGAAATTCACTCTCGGCATGTTCCTCTGCGCGCTGGGCTTTCTGACCGCCGCCGCGGCCGGGATGTGGTTTGCCGACCCGCAGGGGCTCACCTCGCCATGGTTTATCGTGCTGGTTTATCTGTTCCAGAGTCTCGGCGAACTGCTGATTAGCGCCCTGGGACTGGCGATGGTCGCCGCGCTGGTTCCGCAGCGGCTGATGGGCTTTATTCTGGGGATGTGGTTCCTGACACAGGCCGCCGCGTTCCTGATGGGCGGCTATGTCGCGACCTTCACCGCGGTGCCGGAAAATATAACCGACCCGCTGCAGACGCTGCCGATCTACACCAACGTGTTTAGTAAAATTGGCCTCGTGACCCTGGCGGTGACGGTGGTGATGGCCTTTATGGTGCCGTGGCTGAACCGGATGATCAATACCCCGGCCAGCGCCGAGTAACCCGTTAGCCGCCCCGGCGACAACCGCCGGGGCGCGCGGCCTAGTTCTTACGCGCCGCGATCCACTCCTGCACTTCAATCACAAACTCATCCGGCGCTTTACGGTACATCTTACGCGCCAGATCGAGGATAGTATGCTGGCCTAACGCCTCTTCCATTCGCTGCTGCGCCATATCCATGACCGCACGCACACCGCAAATACCTTCGCAGGCCCACTGCGGCGGCTGCTCATCAAACACCGCAAGACGCTGGCGGATCTCACGGCACTCGAAAATACGCTTTTCGCCATCAATAGCGTTGGCAACATCCAACACGGTGATGTGCTCAGCCGCTCTGGCAAGCTGAAAGCCGCCGCCTTTGCCTTCAATACTGCGCACCAGGCCCGCTTTCGATAGGCGGGTAAAAATCTTGGCCAGATAATCGTAGGGCACGTTTTGCAGCTCGGCGATTTCGCGCACGCTCATATCGCGGGCGTCGCCTTTGCTGTCCACCATACACATCAGGCTATGGATGCCGTACTCAACTCCGGAACTGTAAAATGCCATTCACTTATCTCAGCCAATATTAATCTGAGTTATTGTAGCTTTTCCCACCGCCTCATTCCAGATATCTGATATCTCCCCTCGCAAGACAAAAATTTAATTTATTATTTATCAGTATATTAAATAAAAACGCTGCTAAAGGATCCTCAGGATCGCGTGAGAGGCATTGCTTTTCTTAACTACGACCAATAAAATCCGAGTAAATGAATCGTAGTTAACAGCGAGTGAAAAAAAGATGCGTAAACAAATCCTGATCGTAGGCGCCGGTTTTGCCGGGATGTGGGCGGCCCTGAGCGCCGCGCGTTTAGCGGAAAAAAATCAACAGCAGGCCGTTGATATCACAGTCATTGCGCCGCAGCCTGAGCTGCGCATTCGTCCTCGTTTCTACGAAAGCGACGTACCGTCGCTGGTTGCGCCGCTACAGCCGCTGTTCGATGCTACCGGGATCCGTTTTCTTCGTGGCAGCGTGTCGCAGATCCATCCTGCGGATAAAACGGTAACCTGGACCGATAGCAACGGCGAAAGCCACGCTCAGCACTGGGATCGTTTAGTCCTGGCGAGCGGTAGTCACGTCAACCGCGCGATGGTCACGGGCGCGGCACAGCACGCTTTCGACCTCGATCAGCTCGAAAGCGCTACGACGCTGGAAAACCACTTAATTGCTTTAGCACAGCGTCCGCAAAGCGATGCGCGCAACACCGTGGTAGTCTGCGGCGGCGGCTTTACCGGTATCGAGATGGCGATGGAATTACCGACCAAGCTGCGCGCGATCTTCGGCTCGAATTCTAAGACCAGAGTAGTCGTAGTTGAACGCGGTCCGCAGCCGGGCTCTCGATACAGCGATGCGCTGCGTGAAGTCATCATTCAGGCCTCAAAAGAACTGGGCGTCGAGTGGCTTGTGAATGCTGAAGTGGCAAGCGTCGATGCCGCTGGCGTGAACCTGAAAGACGGAAAGCGTATCGACTCGCAGACCGTGATTTGGACCGTCGGCGTGCAGGCGAATAATCTAACAGCGCAAATCGATGCGCCGCGCGACCGTCAAGGGCGTCTGCATGTCAACGCCGAACTACAGGTGGTGGGTTACGATGATATCTACGCGACCGGCGACGTGGCCTATGCCGCGACCGATGATAAGGGCAATCACGCCCTGATGACTTGCCAGCACGCTATCCTGCTCGGTAAATTCGCCGGTAATAACGCCGCCGCCGGCCTGCTGGGCGTCGCGCCGCTGCCCTATCGCCAGGAAACCTACGTTACCTGTCTGGATCTCGGCGCCTGGGGCGCGGTTTACACCGAGGGTTGGGATCAGCAGGTGAAACTGACGCGCGAAGAGGCAAAAAAGGTGAAGGTGTCGATCGTCAGCGAACTTATCTATCCGCCGAAAGCCGATAAAGCCGCCGCGTTTGAGATTGCCGATCCGCTGGCGCCGTTTGTTTAAGTATTGCGGTTCCCGGCTTGCGCTACGCGAGTCGGGCTACTTTCTAATGCTCTATCTATCCGGTCACCGCTTTTTATTTATAATATCAATATAAAAATATATTTGATATAGACCCCAAATATCTCCGCAGGAAAATAAGCATAAGTCTTATTTTATTACCATATTATTTGTGGTGTTTTTAGTATGATAAACTACTCTGCAAGATACGTGGCCTTAATTAATACATATGAAAAACCGCGAACACATTTCAAACACAAGCGTCCGGTAAATAAATCATAGATAAAAGGAATTATTATGAATAATGGGTTTAAAAGGGATAACTTGCTCCAGATACTTAGCGAATTATTGCCAAATGAAACCATTGATGAACGAAAATATGTTCATGGTCTTATTCGTTCGAAGCCAGCGGTGCTGTACTTCGCCGACACACAAATAGTCCAGCTTAATCTTTCATTGTTTTATGATTACAAAGATAATTACCAGCGCATCCCTTATACTGATATACGCGAAATTAAAATGCGCAACGTTCTCTGGCGAAAGTTCGCGCTAATATATACCAATCCGATCGCGCCCATTGAAGTTGAAATGCCTGGCAAATGCCTCGGTTGCCCATGGCAGGCTGAAAACTTAAGCTATCTATTAGAGAATGATTTCTTTCAGAATAGTTGGCCGCGTTAGGCCTCAATAAGTAGCCCGGATAAGGCGCTTTGCGCCGCTATCCGGGAAATACTACCACGGCGTAATATTACTCCGGCGTACCGGCGTAAATATCAAAACGATGTCCTTTGGTCACCACCGCGTTCGGCGTGGCGACATCCGCCAGCGGCGGCGCATAGTCCGGACGCTTCACCACCACTCGTTTGGTCGCCAGCTGACGCGCTGGCGCCAACAGACCATCGGCGTCTAAATCCGGCCCCACCAGCGACTGAAATACCCGCATCTCTTTTTTGACCAGCGCGCTTTTCTGCTTATGGGGAAACATCGGATCCAGATACACCACCTGCGGGCGCGGGGTGATATCGGTCAACGCATTGAGGCTGGAGGCATGAATCAGCTGTAAGCGCTCCTGCAGCCAGCCGCCGATCTCCGCATCGGCATAGCCACGTTTCAAACCATCGTCGAGCAGCGCGGCGACCACCGGATTACGCTCCAACATCCGCACGCGACAGCCGACCGACGCCAGCACGAAGGCATCACGCCCCAGCCCGGCGGTAGCGTCGACAACATCCGGCAGATAATCGCCTTTAATGCCCACCGCTTTGGCTACCGCTTCACCGCGGCCGCCGCCAAACTTGCGCCGATGGGCCATCGCGCCGCCGACGAAATCGACAAAGATGCCGCCAAGCTTTGGCTCATCGCGCTTACGCAGCTCCAGATGCGCGTCCGTCAGCACCAGCGCCATCGGATTCTCAGCATCATGCTCCAGCCCCCAACGGGCGGCCAAAACAGATAAGGCGCCGTCACCGGCGCCTGTTTCATCAATTAAGCAGATCTTCACGTAGCAATCAGCCTTTGATCCCGTAATGCTCAAGCATCGCGTCCAGCTGCGGCTCGCGCCCGCGGAAGCGTTTGAACAGCTCCATCGGCTCTTCGGAACCGCCGCGGCTCAGGATATTGTCGAGGAATGACTGACCGGTTTCACGGTTGAAAATCCCCTCTTCTTCGAAGCGTGAGAAGGCATCTGCCGCCAATACATCGGCCCACAGATAGCTGTAGTAGCCCGCGGCATAGCCACCCGCGAAGATATGGCTGAACGCATGCGGGAAGCGGCCCCAGGTTGGGCCCGGCACCACGGCGACCTGTTTTTTAATCTCGGCCAGCGTCTCGAGGATTTTCGCCCCCTGCTCCGGCGAATATTCCGCGTGTAGACGGAAATCGAACAGACCGAACTCCAGCTGGCGGAGAATAAACATCGCCGCCTGGTAGTTTTTCGCCGCCAGCATTTTCTCCAACAGCTCCTGCGGCAGCGGTTCACCGGTTTCGTAATGACCGGAGATAAAGGCCAGCGCTTCCGGCTCCCAGCACCAGTTTTCCATAAACTGGCTCGGCAGCTCGACCGCATCCCACGGCACCCCGCTGATGCCGGAAACGCCGGCGGTATCAATGCGGGTCAGCATATGATGCAGACCATGGCCGAACTCGTGGAACAGGGTGATCACTTCATCGTGCGTGAACAGCGCCGGTTTACCGTTTACCGGACGGTTGAAGTTACAGGTTAGATAAGCGACCGGTTTCTGCAGGGAACCATCCAGCTTACGCATCTGGCCGACGCAGTCATCCATCCACGCCCCGCCGCGTTTATGTTCGCGGGCATACAGGTCGAGATAGAAGCTGCCGCGCAGCTCGTTATTTTCGTCATACAGCTCGAAGAAACGCACTTCCGGATGCCACACATCGACATCGGTACGCTCTTTGGCGGTAATACCATAAATACGCTTAACCACTTCAAACAGGCCGTTAACGGCTTTGTTTTCCGGGAAATACGGGCGCAGCTGCTCATCGCTGATGCTGTAGAGATGCTGCTTCTGTTTTTCGCTGTAGTAAGCGATATCCCACGGCTGCAGTTCATCGACGCCAAACTCGGCTTTGGCGAAAGCACGCAGCTGAGCCAGCTCTTTCTCGCCCTGCGGACGCGCGCGTTTTGCGAGGTCGGTCAGGAAATCGAGCACCTGCTGCGGGTTTTCGGCCATTTTGGTGGCCAGAGATTTAAAGGCGTAGCTGTCAAAGCCCAGCAGTTGCGCCAGCTCGTGACGCAGCGCGAGGATCTCAGCCATCACCGGGCTGTTATCCCATTTACCGGCGTTCGGCCCCTGATCGGAGGCGCGGGTGGAATAGGCGCGATACATCTCTTCGCGCAGCGCCTGGTTATCGCAGTAGGTCATCACCGGCAGGTAGCTCGGGATATCCAGGGTCAGCAGATACCCTTCCTGCTCTTTCGCCTGCGCCTGGGCCTGAGCGGCGGCCAGCGCGCTTTCCGGCATGCCTGCGAGGTCGGCGACGTCGGTCACCAGCTTGTTCCAGCCCATGGTGGCATCAAGCACGTTGTTGCTGTACAGATTGCCAAGTTCAGAGAGGCGCGCGGCGATTTCGCCGTAGCGTTTCTGCGCTTCCGGCGGCAGGCCAATCCCGGATAATTCAAAATCGCGCAGCGCGTTATCGACCGCTTTTTTCTGCGCGGTATTCAAGGTGGCGTAGTTGTCGCCGTCGCGCAGGTCGCGGTAGGCTTTATACAGACCTTCATGCTGGCCGACCCAGGTGCTGTACTCGGAGAGCAGCGGCAGCGTCTGTTCGTAGGCTTCACGCAGCTCCGGGCTGTTTTTTACCGAATTCAAATGGCTGATTGGCGAGAAGATGCGTCCCAGCACATCGTCCACTTCCGCCAGCGGCTGGCAAAGATTTTCCCAGCTATACGGCGCGCCGTGCGCCACCGCGCTTTCCACCGCAGCCCGGCAATCATCGAGCGCTTTGGTGATCGCAGGGACCACGTGCTCCGGTTTGATTGCAGAAAATGGCGGCAATGAAAAAGGCGTCAGTAATGGATTGGTCATATGCGCTGTCCTGTTGAAGAGGGTGAATGAAGCGCGCGTTCCGGCGCTTTTGCATGAGATCTAGAATGGGGGATAGTTGCGGGAATTTCAATGACAGGCGGTGCGACAGCGGCAATCCTGGGCGAACTGCGGTAAACTGTCGGTTAACTTGTTTATTTCCGGAATCTCTGCATCCATGCTCAGTTATCGCCACAGCTTTCACGCAGGCAACCACGCCGACGTCCTCAAACACACCGTTCAGAGTTTGATCATTGAATCGCTGAAAGAGAAAGAAAAACCGTTTCTCTACCTGGACACCCATGCCGGCGCGGGCCGCTATCAGCTGAGCGGCGAGCACGCCGAACGTACCGGCGAGTATCTTGAAGGCATCGCCCGTATCTGGCAGCAGGACGATCTACCGACCGAGCTGGAGCCGTATATTTCGGTCGTCGAACACTTCAACCGCAGCGGCCAGCTGCGTTACTACCCGGGTTCGCCGCTTATCGCGCGCCAGCTGCTGCGCGAGCAGGACAGCCTGCAGATGACCGAACTGCACCCGAGCGATTTCCCGCTGCTGCGCGCCGAGTTCCAGAAAGACAGCCGCGCGCGCGTCGATAAAGCCGACGGTTATCAGCAGCTGAAGGCCAAGCTGCCGCCGGTTTCCCGTCGCGGTCTGATTCTTATCGACCCGCCGTACGAAATCAAAACCGATTATCAGGCGGTGGTCACCGGGATCAACGAAGGTTATAAACGCTTCGCCACCGGCACCTACGCACTGTGGTATCCGGTGGTGCTGCGCGCGCAAATCAAACGCATGATCAAAGATTTAGAAGCCACAGGTATCCGCAAAATTCTGCAAATCGAGCTGGCGGTGCGTCCGGACAGCGACCAGCGCGGCATGACCGCCTCCGGGATGATCGTCATCAACCCGCCGTGGAAGCTGGAACAGCAGATGAATAACGTGCTGCCGTGGCTGCACAGCAAACTGGTTCCAGCCGGTACCGGTCACGCGACCGTGAATTGGATCGTACCGGAGTAATCGCAACCATCGGTGGAACCTTTTAAGCCTCGCGCTACAATCGCGGCAATTAACGATTAAGGACATATGGGCATGAGCAAACATTATGATTACCTCGCCATCGGCGGCGGCAGCGGCGGTATCGCCTCGATTAACCGTGCGGCGATGTACGGCCAGAAGTGCGCGCTGATTGAAGCCAAAGAGCTGGGCGGCACCTGCGTTAACGTCGGCTGCGTGCCGAAAAAAGTGATGTGGCATGCGGCGCAGATCCGCGAAGCAATCCACCTGTATGGCCCGGATTACGGTTTCGATACCACCATCAACCATTTCGACTGGGATAAGCTGGTTGCCAGCCGCAGCGCCTATATCGACCGTATTCATACCTCTTACGACAACGTGCTGGGTAAGAATAAAGTTGATGTTATCAAAGGGTTCGCGCGCTTTGTCGATGCCCATACCGTGGAAGTCAACGGCGAGACCATTACCGCCGATCATATCCTGATCGCCACCGGCGGCCGCCCGAGCCACCCGAACATTCCAGGTGTGGAATACGGTATTGATTCCGACGGTTTCTTCGAACTGCCGGCACTGCCGAAGCGCGTGGCGGTAGTCGGCGCGGGCTATATTGCCGTTGAACTGGCCGGTGTGATTAACGGCCTCGGCGCCGAAACCCACCTGTTCGTGCGTAAACACGCGCCGCTGCGTAGCTTCGATCCGCTGATCGTTGAGACTCTGGTGGAAGTGATGAACGCCGAAGGCCCGCAGCTGCACACGAACGCAATTCCGAAGGCGGTAGTCAAGAATGCCGACGGCAGCCTGACTCTGGAGCTGGAAGATGGCCGCAGCCAGACCGTAGATTGCCTGATTTGGGCGATTGGCCGCGAACCGGCGACCGATAACTTCAACCTGGCGGCAACGGGCGTTAAAACCAACGATAAAGGCTACATCATCGTTGATAAGTTCCAGAACACCAACGTACCGGGCATCTACGCGGTGGGCGATAATACCGGCGCCGTCGAGCTGACGCCGGTCGCCGTGGCGGCAGGCCGTCGTCTGTCCGAACGCCTGTTTAACAACAAGCCGGAAGAGCACCTGGACTACAGCAACATCCCGACCGTGGTCTTCAGCCACCCGCCAATCGGCACCGTTGGCTTAACCGAGCCGCAGGCGCGCGAGCAGTACGGCGATGACGCCGTGAAGGTGTACAAATCGTCCTTCACCGCGATGTATACCGCCGTGACCTCTCACCGCCAGCCGTGCCGCATGAAGCTGGTCTGCGTCGGCCCGGAAGAGAAGATTGTCGGTATTCACGGTATCGGCTTCGGAATGGATGAGATGCTGCAGGGCTTTGCGGTAGCGCTGAAGATGGGCGCGACCAAAAAAGACTTCGACAACACCGTTGCCATTCACCCGACGGCGGCGGAAGAGTTTGTCACCATGCGTTAATCCGCGCAGCCCCGTCTCAGGACGGGGCTTCATTTTGACTCCGTCACCAGATTACGTAGGATCTGATGGCCGATGTAGTTACTCCAGTTAAAGCTGTTTTGCAGCACCACCACCGCATTCTGATTCGCTTTATCGAAGCCGATATAGCTCGAATAGCCGCCGATGTATCCCACCTGATAGGTCAATTGCTGCCGGCCAAATGTGTCGGTCACCCAGGCAATGTTCGCTGCTTCAATTTGCCGCGGATAATAATCGACGCTAACGTCCCTGAATGCCTTATCGAGCACCGTCTGCCCCGTGGGCGCGAAGTGAGCGCGGGCATAATTAATCAGATCGGCGGCATCGCTGTACAAACTCGCCGCGCCAACCATGTTATTGGTGAACTGCCAGTCCGGCGTCAGCGCGCCGCGCGGTTTAAACTTCGGCTGATCGCCTGCGTGCCCCAGCGCCCGCCACGGATATTCGCGCAGCGTTTGCGGCAGAAAGCTGGTATTCCCCATCGCCAATGGTCGGAAGATCATCCGTGAAGCCAGCGTCTCAATCGATTCGCCGGTTTGGTATTTGAGAATATACCCCAGGATAGCAAAACCAAGATTGGAATAACCCGGCTCGCGCTCCAGCGGCGCATTGAAGTTGCTCAGATAGCTCAGCACGCCGTCGGCATCAAGTTCGTGATAAAAGTTTTCACCATTGTTGAGATACGCCAACAGATGCTCAAGCGACAGCATGTTCATCGGCTGACGCGGCAGCCCGGAGGTATGGGTGACCAGTTGCAGCAAGGTTATCTTGCGGGCGTCGTCGCTGAGCACGGTCCCCGGCGGCAGCAGGGTTTGCAGCGTATCGTTCCAGTGCAAACGCCCCTCGTTGACCAGCATCGTGACCACTTCAGCGGTCACGCCTTTACTTAAAGAGCCGAGGGCAAAAAGCGTTTGCGGAGTTATCGGGTAGCGTTGCTTTTCATCCGTCACGCCGAAGCAGTGAAACTCCGCCGGACCGTTGTGATGAATAATCGCCACTACCACGCCGCTGACCTGCTTCTCGCGCATGTAATGGCTGACGAAAGTATCGACGGAAAGCCGCTGCCCGTTATGCCCCACCAGGCTGGTTTCATTGCTGGGAGGGCTCATTTGCGACAGCGTGCCGGAGCAGCCTGAAACCAACAGTAATGCCAATAGCACAAGGCCTAACCGCCTGTTCAAACTCCACCTACCTGCCGCGCGTTTTTGGGATGAGATAAAAAATAGACGCGGATCGTAGCGGCATTACCCCGCCGGCGCAAAGCGAATACGCTGAAAAATAAATAAGGCCGTCGGCATAGATAGCCGACGGCCCGGGCTTTATACCAATCCGGTGGCGTAGTAAATGCCGATAATGAAAAAGGCACCGAGGATTTTAAACAGCGTGATACCGAGAATCGGTTTATAGGCCTGGCGATGCGTCAGTCCGGTCACCGCCAGCAGAGTGATGATCGCGCCATTGTGCGGCAATGTATCCATGCCGCCCGCCGCCATCGACGCCACACGGTGCATCACTTCCAGCGGGATCCCCGCAGCATGCGCCGACTCCACAAAGCGATCCGCCATCGCCGCCAGGGCAATGCTCATTCCACCAGAGGATGAACCGGTGATCCCGGACAAAATATTGATCGTAATCGCCTGATTGAGTAAAGGATTTGGGATCGCTTTCAGCGCATCCGCCACCTGAACAAACCCCGGTAGCGCGGCAATCACCCCGCCAAAACCATACTCTGATGCGGTATTCAGCGCCGCCAGCATCGCGCCGCCAACGGCGACTTTGCTACCGTCGGCCAGCTTACCCTTCAGGCTACGCCCGGCAAACAGGAAGATAGTGATAATTCCGCACAACAAGGCCGCCATCACCGCCCAAATCGCCACCATCTTCTTCACGTCGCTTTCCATCGGCGCTTTCAGTCCCGGCAGGTCAATCAGGAAATGGCTACCGTACGCCTGAGGAATAAGCCAGGTGAACAGCAGGTTGGCGACGCCGACGATTATCAACGGCAGCAGCGCGATCACCGGGTGCGGCAAATTAAGGTCTGCCGGGGTTTCAGGTTCATTCACGAGCTCGCTTCCATAACCCTCGCCCCTGCGCTGCGCTTTACGGCGCATCGCCTCCAGATATAACCAGCCTCCAATAGCCACAAACGCAGAGCCCAATACCCCAAGCCAGGGCGCCGCCCAAGAGGTCGTACCGTAAAAGGTAGTCGGAATAATATTCTGAATCTGTGGCGAACCCGGTAGCGCATCCATCGTAAAAGTGAAGGCGCCCAGCGCGATAGTCGCAGGCATTAGCCGTTTCGGAATTTGGCTCTGGCGGAACATCTCAGCGGCGAAGGGATAGACCGCAAATACCACCACGAATAGCGAAACCCCGCCATAGGTTAACAACGCGCAGACCAGAATAATCACCGGCATCGCCTTGTTTTGCCCCATCAGCCGGGTAACAGCACTCACGATTGAACGGGAAAATCCGGAAAACTCAATTAATTTCCCGAAGACCGCGCCGAGTAAAAAAACCGGGAAATAGAGTTTTACAAACCCTACCAGCTTATCCATGAAGATATCGCTGAATACCGGGGCAACAGCGGCTGGCTGGGTGAGTAATACGGCGCCGAGCGCAACCAAAGGGGCAAAAAGGATCACGCTATAGCCGCGATAGGCGGCGAGCATCAGCAATCCTAACGCCAGTAAGGCAATCAATACGTCCATAGGGTTATCCGTCAGCATGGCCGCCGCTTATTTCCTTGTTATCGGGCGGCCGATGTTAAGTTGGGGAGCGTATCCCGCTTCCCGTTTCAGACCTTACGGGTTATTCAGGAATCCCAGCGTAAGGAACGTCTTTATTGCCGTAGCGGCGCACGCGGACATTGGCCTGTTCACCGTGGCCGGAGAAACCTTCGAGGGCGCACAGACGCGAACAGTACTCGCCGATCTGCGCGGAGGCGCTATCGGTAAGAACCTTTTGATAGGTGCAGGTTTTGATGAACTTCCCAACCCACAGCCCTCCGGTATAACGCGCCGCTTTACGCGTCGGCAGGGTATGGTTGGTGCCGATAACCTTATCGCCATAAGCTACGTTCGTTCGCGGGCCCAGGAACAACGCGCCAAAGTTCTGCATATTTTCGAGGAACCAGTCCGGGTCGCGGGTCATTACCTGCACATGTTCGAACGCCAGCTCATTGGCGATTTTCAGCATTTCTTCCCGGTCTTCAGCCACAATGATTTCGCCAAACTTCGCCCACGACTGGCGCGCGATTTCCGCGGTGGGCAACACCGCCAGCAGGCGTTCAATTTCCGCCAGCGTTTCGCGCGCCAGCGTTTCCGAGGTCGTCAACAAAATCGCCGGAGAATCAGGGCCATGCTCCGCCTGACCTAACAGGTCGGTGGCGCAGATTTCGCCATCCACGCTTTCATCGGCAATGACCAGGGTTTCCGTCGGCCCGGCGAACAGATCGATACCGACGCGGCCAAACAGCTGGCGCTTGGCTTCAGCGACAAAGGCGTTGCCCGGTCCTACCAGCATATCCACCGGGGCGATACTCTCGGTACCGACTGCCATCGCCGCCACGGCCTGAATACCGCCCAGGCAGTAGATTTCGTCGGCCCCCGCCATATGCTGCGCAACCACAATCGCCGGCGCCGGTTTACCGTTAAACGGCGGCGCACAGGTGACAATGCGCGGCACGCCTGCGACTTTCGCGGTGATAATCGACATATGCGCCGACGCCAGCAGAGGGTATTTCCCGCCCGGCACGTAGCAGCCCGCCGCGCTGACCGGAATATTTTTGTGTCCCAGAATGACGCCCGGCAGCGTTTCAACCTCAATATCTTTCAGGCTGTCGCGCTGGTGCTGCGCGAAATTACGCACCTGCTCCTGAGCAAAGCGGATATCGGCAATATCGCGATCCGACAGCTGCGCATAGCAATCATCGATTTCCTGCTGCGACAGGCGGAAGTTTGCGCGATCGAGCTTATCGAACTTAATCGACAGCTCGCGCACCGCTGCGTCGCCGCGCGCTTCAATATCCGCCAGGATTTTCTCTACCGCTTCACGAACCGTACGGTCGTGAGATTTCACTGCTTCAGATTCCGCACCGCGCTTGAGCCAGATAGCCATAACTTGCCTCACTATAATGTTAATAAAATGCTAATGCATTCGAATTCACTTGCATCCTGGCGTGAATGAAATGTTATGTGAAGCAGTAATGCATTCGAATGCAACAGAGATCGCAAAATTAGTGACAGGGGGGAAGATTCACGCATAATGACGGGGCATGGGTCAGGAGAGGCAACGGAATGGCAGGTCAAAACAAACGAGCAGTCACCAGTTACGATGTCGCGAAAGCGGCTGGCGTCTCGCAGTCTGCGGTATCCCGCGCCTTTACCGAAGGAGCGAAAATCTCGCCAGCCACCAAAGAAAAGGTGCGTAAGATCGCCGCCGAACTGGGCTATCGTCCGAGCTTTATCGCCCAGTCGCTGATCACCCGCCGCTCAACGCTTATTGGTATCGTCGTTCCGGGGTTGGTGAATCCCTTCTACGCCGCGGTGCTGGATGAACTGTCACAAGCGTTGAACCTGATGGGATACCGGGTACTGTTGTTTTCGACGTACCGTGATGATGACACTACCCCAATCATGGAAGAGATTCTGCGTCATCGTGTTGAAGCGCTAGTGCTGGTGTCCAATAGCCTTTCTTCACACTTTGCTCATGAATGCCAGCAGCTCGGGCTGCCGGTGCTGCTGCTCAACCGCAAAAACGACAGCCGATCGGTTTCCAGCGTCACCAGCGATAACCTGGCCGGCGGCGCCGCGATTGCCGATTTCCTGCTGGATCTCGGCCATCAGCAGCTGGCATTTGTTGCCGGTAGAGATACCTCCTCTACCAGCCGCGACCGGGAGACAGGCTTTCGACAGCGTCTGGAGGCCCGCGGCGCGCGCCCGATGCTGCGCGATAGCGGAATGTGGTCGATAGAAGAAGCGATGAACGCCACCCGCAGACTGATGGCGTTGCCAACGCCACCTGACGCGCTATTTTGCGCCAACGATATGATGGCCATCGCCGCCCTCAACGTGGTTGTCGGCGAAATGGGCATGAAGGCGGGCGAAGATATCTCCGTCGTCGGGTTCGATGATATCGCCATGGCCAGCTGGCCGCTGATAAATTTAACCACCTGGGTCCAGCCGCTATCGGAAATGGTGGATACCGCCATCGCCGTGCTGAAAACGCAGCTGGGCGCGGTTGAAACCAGCGCCGTTCAGCATGTCCTGCAAGGGAAGCTTATCGTCAGGGGCAGTACCCGCCCGCAACGCTAAATCAGCGGCTACGCCACGCCGTTATTGCCGTGGCGCATAAATGCCGGACGCTGGTTAAGGGCCATATACCAGCGTTCGACGTTTGCCATCTCCGGGTGGGCGAACGGCGTCATTTTCCAGCGGTGCACCGAAAGCCCCAGCACGATATCCGCCAGCGTAAACGTCTCGCCGGTCAGCCACGCGCCGGTGCGCAGCAACTGGTTGTCGACAATCTGTACGCAGCGCGTCCACGCGGCAATACTCTCTTTAATCGCCGCCGGGTCCTGAAAACGCGGGTCTTTACGCACCAGCCCCGTGAAAGCGTAGCGCCAGGCGCTATTAAACTCCGTCGCCTGCCAGTCCATCCAGTGTTCTACCTGCGCCGCGGCACGTAACGCCGAGGGCAACAAATCCTCACGTCCGGCCTTGCGCGCCAGATAGCGGCAGATACTGTTCGACTCCCAAAGGACAAAATCATCATCCACCAGCACCGGCACTAACGCATTCGGATTGAGCGCCAAAAATTCCGGCGTATCAAGCGGGCTATAGCCGCTGCCATAATCTTCCTGCTGATACTCGACCCCCGCCTCTTCGCAGGTCCAGAGCACCTTGCGCACGTTAATAGACGAGCGTTTACCCAAGATTCTTATCATCGTCAGCAACCCTTTTTCGTAATATGGCAGACATGAAGCTTGCCGGATAATGTGTATAGTGGATTGCAGAATAATTATCCACTACAGGTACTCTTACACATGGTCACTCCCTTCAACATCTTAACACCGGGCAATATCCGCTTTGGCCGCGGGCAGGCCCGCAGCGCCGCGCCGTGGCTGGCGCAATATGATGCCCCGGTGCTGCTGGTTCACGGCGCGACCAAAAGCCGCGCTCAATTTTTACTGAGCGAACTGAGCGCATTGCATCTTCAGGTCAGCACTTTTGCTATCGCCAATGAACCCACGCTGGACGATATTGAACGCGGCGTACGGCTGGCGCGCGAGCGCGGCGTTGGCGCGGTGGTCAGCCTCGGCGGCGGCGCGGTCATTGATGCCGGTAAAGCCATTGCCGCGCTGGTCCCGGCAAGCGGGCCTGTCATCGACTATCTGGAAGTCGTCGGAACGGGGAGAATACTGGAAGCCAGCCCGCTACCGTTTGTCGCTATTCCCACAACATCCGGCACCGGCGCGGAGGTCACTAAAAACGCGGTCATCAACGTCCCGCTGCAGCAGCGCAAAGTCAGCCTGCGCGACGATCGCATGCTGCCGCAGCTGGCGATTGTCGATCCCGCTTTAACGGATAACGCCCCCCGCACCGTCACCCTCGGCTCCGGCCTTGATGCCTTAACTCAGGTTATCGAACCCTGGCTGTGCACCCGGGCGACGCCCTTCACCGATGCCCTGTGCCGGGAGGCGATCCCCCGCGGCATCGCCGCGTTAAAAACGCTGATGGAAAAAGAGTGTGCCGACAGCCGCGACGAGCTGGCTTGGGTCAGCCTGTGCGGCGGACTAGCGCTGGCCAACGCCGGGCTGGGCGTGGTTCACGGTCTTGCGGGGCCGCTTGGCGGGCTAAGCGATGCCTCCCACGGCGCGCTCTGCGGCTGCCTGCTGCCCTTTGGTCTGGAACTCAATGAGTCGCAGGTAACCAATCCGGCGCTGCGCCAGCGATTCCTCGACGTGCGCCAGTGGATCGCCGCCGGACTTGGCGTCTCGCCGGATGACGCCTGGCAAAGCCTGCGCGAATGGAGCCAGCGCTCGGGGCTCGGCAATTTACGCGACCTCGGCGTGCCGCGCGAAGCGCTGGAACCCGCCGCGCTGGCGGCCAGTAGTTCATCGTCGATGAAAGCCAATCCGGTCACGCTGGATTCAGAGCAACTGCTGGAGATGCTGGAAGCCGCCTGGGAGTAAACGAGCCAACCGCCTGCGTTTACCGGGGCGGTTCAAATTTTGTTGCATAATGAATGCTCCGAATTTCGTTTTCGCGCATTCACGATAACGGTAAATATTCACCCTTTAGTTTCAAAGACCTGCTCTTCTTCTCCGCCGTTTTTTCTTAGCGAAAAGCGTGACGTGACGCACAGTTTATCTTCCGCAGACCGAAGCGAGTGTCTACGCTTATTAGAGAGCCCGGGCATGCCCGGCCCCTAAACTCACGCTATCCGGAGGCCTGTATCGCTATGTTCAGCCAGAAACTACGCAACGTTGATGACGACGAGTTGAGGATCGAAAACGATCCGTGCTACGAAGCCGATCCGTATGAGTTAAAACTGGATGAAATGTTCGACGCCGAACCGGAGCCGGAGATCATCGAAGGGCTACCGGCGTCTGACGCGCTGACCCCCGCCGACCGCTATCTCGAGTTGTTTACTAACGTACAAAAGTCGCGCATTTTTCTTGATAGTAAAACTTTTCCCGACTGCGCGCCGAAACACGATCCGCTGGATATCCTGATGCACTATCGGCGGGTTAAACGTACGCCGGAGTTCGATTTGCGTCAGTTTGTGGAAGACAACTTCTGGCTGCCGGATAACCGCGCCGATGATTACACCTCTGATCCGAAACTGACGCTAAAAGAGCATATCGATAAGCTGTGGCCGGTGCTCACACGTGAACCGCAGGATCATATTCCGTGGTCGTCGCTGCTGGCGCTACCGCAGTCGTACATCGTCCCCGGCGGGCGTTTTAGCGAGACCTACTACTGGGATTCCTACTTCACCATGTTGGGGCTGGCGGAAAGCGGCCGTGAAGATTTGCTCAAATGCATGGCCGACAACTTCGCCTGGATGATTGAAACCTACGGCCACATTCCTAACGGCAATCGCACCTACTATCTCAGCCGCTCCCAGCCGCCGGTGTTCGCCCTGATGGTTGAACTGTTTGAGGAAGATGGCGTTCGCGGCGCGCGCCGCTATCTCGACCATCTCAAATTAGAGCACGCCTTCTGGATGGACGGCGCGGAATCGCTGATCCCTAACCAGGCCTACCGTCACGTGGTGCGTATGCCAGATGGTTCGCTGCTTAACCGCTACTGGGACGACCGCGATACGCCGCGCGATGAGTCCTGGCGAGAAGATGTCGAAACGGCGAAGCATTCCGGCCGCCCGCCAAACGAGGTCTATCGTGACCTTCGCGCCGGTGCGGCTTCCGGCTGGGACTACTCCAGCCGCTGGCTGCGCGATATCACCAGGCTTGCGAGTATCCGCACCACCCAGTTTATTCCCATCGACCTCAACGCTTTTCTGTTTAAGTTGGAAAATACTATCGCCAATCTTTCCGGCCTGAAGGGCGATCGCGAGGCTGAAGCCGAATTTCGCCGTAAAGCTAACGCACGCCGGGAGGCGGTTACCCGCTACCTGTGGGATGAAGAGTGCGGCTGTTTTCGCGATTACGATTGGCGCCGTGAGCAGTTGGCCTTGTTCTCCGCCGCCAGCATCGTCACGCTGTATGTCGGGATGGCGACCCACGCCCAGGCCGAACGGCTGGCGGATGCCGTACGCGCGCGTCTGCTCACCCCTGGCGGCATCATGGCGACGGAATATGAAAGCGGCGAACAGTGGGATAAACCCAACGGCTGGGCGCCGCTGCAGTGGATGGCGGTACAGGGATTCAAAATGTACGGCCACGACCCGCTTGGCGATGAAATCGCCCAGAGCTGGCTGCAGACGGTGAATCAATTTTATCTTAAACACCACAAGCTCATTGAGAAATATCATATCGCCAGCGGCGTCCCACATGAGGGCGGCGGCGGGGAGTATCCGCTGCAGGATGGCTTCGGCTGGACCAACGGCGTCGTGCGGCGACTCATCAGCCTGTACGGCGAGCCGAGGTCTTCATGAGGCACTTTCCGTCGGCAGGCTGTGCTGTTAAGGTTTTATTTTCCCTTTGCCAGAGCCGACAACATGCCCGAACTGCTTACGCCGCGGCTGCGCTGCTCGCCGCTGCAGCTTGACGACTGGTCTTTTTTTCTCAGCCTGCAACAGGATCCGCAGGTGATGCTCTATGTCGCGGATAACCGGCCCATCGCCGATATCCGCGCCGCGTTTGATGCGCGCCTGCCGGTCTGGTCGCCTAAGGCCGCGCACTGGCTGTGCCTGGTGGTTCGCGATCGGCAAAGCCATACGCCCCTCGGCCTGACCGGCTATTGCCACCACGATGATGATATTGCCGAAGTGGGCTTTCTCTTCGCCCCACAGGCGCAGGGCCAGGGCTACGGATATGAATCACTGCGGGCGCTATGTGATTACGCGTTTTCTACAGGCGGCATCCGTCGCCTGACCGCCAGCGTCACCGCCGGGAACCAGGCCTCAAAACAACTGCTGCTAAAAACAGGATTTATTCAGGAAGGAGAGCTACGCGAGAGCTACTGGCTACATGGCCGTTGGCACAATGACTGGCTGTTTGGCCTGATGCGCCACGATTACCAATAAGGCCCTGGGCCATCCGGCGAATGGGGGCGACCCCGCTTTTCCTCTACACTGCCGCCAACCACAGAGGAAAAGATCATGACTGTCACCACGTTAAGCCTGGCGGGGCTGCGTTTTATCCAGCAGACGCAGGGGCTGGCGCTACTGCCGTATCAGGACAAATTTGGGCAATGGCGGGTCGGCTACGGTCACGCTATCGGAAAAGATGAGAAAGAGACGCCCATCACCGCTGAACTGGCGATGATGCTATTGACGGTAGACCTGCTGCAGTGCCAACAGATATTACAGCGAAGGTTAGTCGTGGAACTGACTCAGCCGCAGTACGATGCCTTGCTGGCGCTGGTGTTCAGTTTAGATGGCAGCGCCCAGCCGCAGTTGGACGCTATTTTGCATTATCTTAACGGCCACAACATGACGCAGGCGCTGGCGATATGGCGGCACATTGACCGCGACAACGCCTATCGCCTGCAGGAGTGCGAGTGGTTTTCTCAGACCAGTTAATTGTCACCGACGCTATTAAATGCCATCGCCGCCTGGGTTCGGTTTTTCACATCCAGCCGCCGATATAACGACTCAAGATGCGCTTTCACGGTCCCTGCGCTGATATTTAACGTACGGCTAATTTCCTTATTAGAGCTGCCTTCCGCCAGCAGTTTTAAAATTTCCTGCTGGCGGCGACTGAGATGCACCGCATGTTTATTGCGATCCGCAGAGGTCATTAACCAGGTGCCCGGCAGACACATCATCCCCAACATGATGCTATTAATGATCTGGGCAAACATATCGGCGCTATCCTCACGTTGGGCAATGGCGCGCACGTTCCACGCCAGCGCTCGTTGCAGCCAGCTTTTATTATCATCCGAAACCACTAATAATACTTTGGCATGCGGAAAACGCTGCTGCTTCTCCTGGAGCAACCAGCAACAAAATTCACTGTTCAGGTCGCCATCAAGTATGAGGAGCGCCTGCGGATGAGCCGTGAGCAGCTGCCACAGCTGTTCTGCCTGACAGGTACTATGAATATTAATTTCAGGAATACGTTGTTGTAAGCCGACTTTCATTCCATGAATAAATATTGACTGCCTGTCAAACATGATTACTTGCATGGACTGCTCTCCATCGAAAAAATACCCCTTAAAAAGTGGGGGAAGGGTAATATCAGCCAGCAAAAATAAGAACTCGCCGTATGACCTAAGCCATTTTACCGATGGAGTAGATGATATAAACATCATGATGATGAATGGTTACACGCCAGCGCGTAACGATTACTCATTCATAATATTTATTACATTTGACGTAAGAAATTCCTTAATTAAACGGATAGCTAACAGGATAATAATATTATTTCTGCCAGTGTAATCCAACCGCTTAAAATCAGCGATACGCATGATGCAAAAGAGTGTTACGGAATAATAAAACGCACAATATGGTGACGCCCTGCGTCATTATGCGCAGGGCGTGGTCATTATAAAAACATGCCGCCGGAAACCTCAACGCGCTGGGCGTTCATCCAGCCAAGCTCGTCGCTCAGCAGCGCAGCAATAGCATTGCCGATATCATCCGGCAGGCCGACGCGCCCCAGCGCCGTCTGAGCGGCAATATGCTGGTTAAGCTGGGCATTATCGCGCACCGCGCCGCCGCCAAAGTCGGTCTCAATCGCGCCGGGCGCGATGATATTGACCGATATCCCGCGCGCGCCGAGTTCCTTCGCCTGATAACGGGTTAATACCTCCATCGCCCCTTTCATCGCCGCATAAGCGGAATAGCCCGGCAGCGCAAAGCGCGCCAGCCCGCTGGAGACGTTCAGAATGCGCCCGCCGTCTTTAAGCAAAGGCAGCAGCTGCTGGGTAAGGAAGAACGGCCCCTTAAAGTGGATGTTCATCAGCTCGTCAAACTGCGCTTCGCTGGTCTCACTAAACGGCGCAGTCAATCCGATGCCGGCATTGTTCAATAAATAATCGAAACTATCGCGCTGCCACTTCTCCTTCAGACATTGAGTCAGCTGTTGCGCAAAGCCAGCAAAACTGGCGCTATCGCCGACGTTCAGCGGTAATGCTGCTGCTTGCGCTCCTGTTTGCTCAATTTCGCGCACCACTTCCAGCGCCGCCTGCTGGTTGCTGTGGTAGGTCAGAATAATATCGGTTCCCTTCGCCGCCAGCTTCAGCGCCGCATTTTTTCCCAGACCGCGGCTGCCGCCGGTCACTAAAGCGATACGTTGTGTCATCAGAAACCCCTTCGTCATTACGTGTGTGTGAATAAAGAGCTTATTAGCAGACGTAGTAACAATAAATGCGCTAAATTACGTTTTACTGTTTCGTTAATAACAACAATAGGCAGTAGGTATGGATAAAATTCACGCAATGCAACTCTTCATCCGCGTCGCGGAACTGGAGAGTTTCTCTCGCGCCGCCGATACCCTTGGGTTGCCCAAAGGTAGCGTATCGCGACAGATCCAGGCGCTGGAAAGCCATCTCGGCGCCCGCCTGCTGCACCGCACCACCCGCCGGGTGCAGCTGACTCAGGACGGCATGGTCTATTACGAACGCGCCAAAGACCTGTTAAGTAATCTCGAAGAGCTGGATGGTATGTTTCAGGGCGATCCATCGAGCATCAGCGGCCGCCTGCGTGTCGATATGCCGATCAGCGTCGCCAAAAAACTGGTCATCCCGAAACTTCCCGCGTTTTTACAACAGTATCCCGGCATTGAAATCGAACTGAGCAGTAGCGACCGGCTGGTCGATGTGGTGCGCGAAGGCTTCGACTGCGTGATCCGGGTGGGTACGCTTAAAGACTCGGGACTCATCGCCCGCCCGCTCGGCAAGCTCACGCAAATTAACTGCGCCAGTCCGCATTATCTGGCGCGCTTCGGCTACCCGGAAAGCCTCGACGATCTGGCGGATCATGCCCTGATCCACTACGCCAGCAACTTCGGCGCGCGGCAGCCTGGTTTTGAAGTCGTCAGTGATGGCGCCGTGCGCTGGGTGAAAACCGGCGGCGTGTTGACCGTCAATAGCACCGAAACCTACCAGGCCGCCTGTCAGGCCGGGCTCGGCATTATTCAGGTTCCGCGCATCGCGGTACGCGAACCGCTGCGCACCGGCGAGCTGGTTGAGATCCTGCCGCAGTACCGCGCCGAACCGATGCCGGTATCGATTATCTATCCACATCGGCGCAATCTCTCCCGCCGCGTACATCTCTTTATGGAGTGGCTGGGCGGATTGATGAAAGGTTATGTCGATTAATCAGCGCGAGTCGTCAATACCCGTCTGGCCGATGGGCGCCTGCAAGATGCGTCGTTTAAGGTATACTTTTGGCTGAATATCGCTGTAAAGAAAGGAAGAAATCACTTATGACGCCGGAAAACGACGATCGCCAGCCGCCACAGGAAACGGACCAGCAGCCGGAGAAAAACAAAAGTACGCTCGCCGCCATCAACGATTCCGCCGTTGGGCAGAAAGCTAACCAGGCGCTGAAAACGGTCACCGGAACGGCGGCCAAAGTTCAGCGCAATCCGGTAATAGCCCACCTGCTGCGCGCCGCCGAGCGGTTCAATGACAGGCTTGGCAATCAGTTTGGCGCAGCCATCACCTACTTCTCATTCTTGTCGATGATCCCGATTCTGATGGTCTCGTTCGCCGCCGCCGGTTTCGTGCTGGCATGGCATCCGACCCTACTGCAGGACATCTTCGATAAAATTCTGCAAAACGTCAGCGACCCGACGCTGGCGGCAACGCTTAAAAACACCATCAACACCGCCGTACAGCAGCGTACCGCCGTCGGGCTAGTCGGCCTGTTGGTCGCGCTCTACTCGGGCATTAACTGGATGGGCAACCTGCGTGAAGCGATTCGCGCCCAGTCGCGCGACGTGTGGGAACGTACGCCGCAGGATCAGGAAAAAATCTGGGTAAAATACTTCCGCGATCTGATCTCGCTGATTGGCCTGCTGGTCGCACTGGTTATCACGCTGTCGATTACCTCCGTTGCCGGATCCGCGCAGCAAATGATCATCTCCGCGCTGTATCTCGATTATATAGAATGGCTGAAACCCGCATGGCGCCTGATTGGCCTGGCGATTTCCATCTTCGCTAACTATCTGCTGTTTTTCTGGATCTTCTGGCGACTGCCGCGCCACCGTCCACGCCGCAAAGCGCTGTTCCGCGGTACGCTAATTGCGGCGATTGGCTTTGAGATTATTAAAATCGTGATGACCTGGACGCTGCCGGCGCTGGTGAAATCCCCCTCCGGCGCCGCCTTTGGTTCGGTACTGGGGCTGATGGCCTTCTTCTACTTCTTCGCCCGTCTGACCCTCTTCTGCGCCGCATGGATTGCGACCGCAGAGTATAAAGACGATAAGCGGATGCCGGGCAAAACCCACGATTAAAGTCATTATCGGGCTGAATAAAGACGCAAAATTCAGCCCAACCTATCATTTCAGCAGATAAATCCAACGCGTAACTTTTATTTAACCTAAAACTGGTTTTATTCTCTAATATTTTAATTATGTGAAGCATTTCATAGAAGATATTTTCTCAGGGCGAAAATTATCCGCTTTTTGCCTGTTTTTTGCGCGATGGCGAGTTTTGTTACAGATTGAAATGTCTCTTTTGCTGTGGCTATATGGCTTTTCGTTCGCTCAAAAATAAGAAAGATCTATGCAAGCCACAGCCACTACTATCGACAACGCGCAAGACGCCACGCCGGTTAACTCGCGTAATAAAGTCGTCGTCGCCTCGCTCATCGGCACCGCCATTGAGTTCTTCGACTTCTATATTTACGCCACCGCCGCGGTTATCGTCTTCCCTCATATCTTTTTCCCACAGGGTGATGCTGCCGCCGCGACGCTCCAGTCGCTGGCGACGTTCGCCATCGCCTTTGTCGCGCGCCCGATTGGCTCAGCGCTATTCGGCCACTTCGGCGACCGCGTAGGCCGTAAGGTCACACTCGTTGCCTCGCTGCTGACCATGGGCATCTCCACCGTGGTCATCGGCCTGCTGCCGGGCTATGAAAGCATTGGCATTCTGGCGCCGATGCTGCTGGCGCTGGCGCGCTTTGGTCAGGGTCTCGGCCTTGGCGGCGAATGGGGCGGCGCGGCGCTGCTGGCGACGGAAAACGCTCCGCCGCGCAAACGCGCGCTATATGGCTCCTTCCCGCAACTGGGGGCGCCAATCGGCTTCTTCTTCGCCAACGGCACCTTCCTGCTGCTGTCGTGGCTGTTGAGCGACCAGCAGTTCATGGAATGGGGCTGGCGCGTGCCGTTCATCTTCTCTGCGGTACTGGTCATTATCGGTCTGTATGTTCGCGTGTCGCTGCATGAAACCCCAGTCTTCGCTAAGGTGGCGGCGGCGAAAAAACAGGTCAAAATCCCGCTTGGCACGCTGCTGACTAAGCACGTGCGCGTGACCGTGCTCGGCACCTTCATCATGCTGGCGACCTATACCCTGTTCTATATCATGACCGTTTACTCCATGACCTTCAGTACCGCTGCCGCGCCGATTGGTTTAGGTTTGCCGCGTAACGAAGTGCTGTGGATGCTGATGATGGCGGTCATTGGTTTCGGCGTGATGGTGCCAGTGGCGGGCCTGCTGGCGGATGCCTTTGGCCGTCGTAAAAGTATGATTATCATCACCACGATGATTATTCTGTTCGCGCTGTTCGCCTTTAAACCGCTGCTCGGTTCCGGCAACCCGATTCTGGTCTTCGCCTTCCTGCTACTGGGCCTCAGTCTGATGGGGCTGACCTTCGGCCCGATGGGCGCGCTGCTGCCGGAGTTGTTCCCGACGGAAGTTCGTTATACCGGCGCCTCTTTCTCCTATAACGTGTCGTCGATCCTCGGCGCGTCGGTCGCACCCTATATTGCCGCCTGGCTGCAGGGCAATTACGGCCTGCCGGCTGTCGGTATCTACCTGGCGGCGATGGCGGCGCTGACGCTGATCGCTCTGCTGTTGACCCACGAAACCCGCCATCAATCGCTGTAAGCTGCAGGCCCTGACGCTGTTGCCGTCAGGGCCATCGCTCATCTCATCCTTACTTTTTCATCTGCGACAAAATTGTCCGGCACTGATTCGCCTCGCCTTCCGCCGGCGAGATCAGCGCCAGTAAAGCGGCCGCCGGCGTGACCAGCGTCGCCAACGCTGCCGCCACCGCGCCGCGGGCAATCAGCGGCCCGGCTTTCACCCCGGCATCCGGCGATTTAAACGTACCGCGCACGTACAGCGGAGAACGCAGAGTAATCACCCGCAGGCCCTTACTTTCCGGGTCAACGGTCAGATTCAGCTGTTCAGAGGCAAAGCTGGCGGTGCCGGTAATGTTAATCAGCGCGTTCTCGGTATCGAAGGCGAAAATTTGCGGTCGCGCCACGCCGTTGACCACATCGATATTGGCCGCCGCGCAGTTCACCCGAACCTCCTCATCGCCGAAAATCTGCCCGATGATAAAATTACCGACGTTTAAGCCGAGGATTTCCATCAGGTTGCGGCTAATCAGACCATCATTCATCAGCAGCTTAAGGTTGCCGTTGCTGTTGCCAAGCAGCGCCGCCACCGAGTTACCGCTGCCGCGCAGTTGTACATCGCCGCTCATCTCACCGAGCGTTTTCTGCATCATTTCAACATTCGGCATCAGCGCCTTGAGCTTAAGCCGCCGCGCCTGCAGATTGGCTTCGCCCTGTAGCGGTTTTTTATCGCCCTGCAGATGCACGCTGCCGGCAATCGAACCGTTGGCCAGGCCAAAGCGCACCGGCTGCAGGCGCAGGTCGCCGCGCTCAAGAATAATGTGGGTTGCCAGGTCGCTGATGGGCAGAGTACCGCCGTGTTCGATTCGCCGCCCCTTGAAGCGCACATCGGCGTCCATCACCTGCCATTTATCCGTCTCAAAGCGATCGGCCGGCAGGACTTTCCCCGCCGGCTGTAGGGCATCGCCCGCTTTACGTGATGAGGATTTCTTCGCCCCGCCGCCGGAATCAACGCCAATCAGCGGGCCGAGGTCCGCCAGCCGCAGCTGTTTAGACTCCAGATCGCCGGTGAGCTTCGGTCGCGGTTTGCCGGTGGTATAGGTCAACGAACCGTGGATATCGCTGTCGCCAATCCGGCCGTTAAAATTGCGATAGTCAAAACGCATGCCGTTTTTGTGCTTAAAGTCGGCGCGCAGGCGGCCATCGGTGGAAAAGGACGGCGTTTCCGGCAGCAGGACGCCGGTCAGATCGTAGAGGTCGCGCAGCGAGTCGCCGGCGAATTTCAGCCGCAGATCGAGCCCGCCGACGTTAAGCGGATCGCTGACTGTGCCGCTAAACGCAATCCGGGTATTACCAGAGTGAAAATCCCCTTGTAGCGGGAACGGCGTACTATCGCTACGCAGCGCCAGCATGCCGCCAATTTTGCCGCTGCCGCTCAGCGGCTGGCCTTTGTAGCGCCCCTTCACCGACAGGCCAAAGATATAATCGCCGGCTTTTGTCGCCTGCGCTTTGTCGCCCGCACCGGTAACTTCGCTAAACGGCAGCGCTTTGCCGAGCGGATCGACCACGATCGCGATATCGCTGCGGGTTACCTTATCGTCAATGGCGATGTTGCCGCGGTCGAAGAGAATATTATCAAGGCGGAAAGACCAGGCCGATGGCGGGTTGGCTTTTTCGGATGCCGGGTCCGCAGCTAATTTAAAGGTCCAGTTATTGCTGTTTTCCGTCAGCCTTATCAGCCGGGCGTCGGGCTGTTCGAGCTTAATCCACGGCAAATAGACCGTTTTGCTCAGCAGCGCCAGCGGGGCCAGCGTCGCTTCCACGCGCGGCAAATGCACCATCGTCACTTGCGGAATGTCGGGTGGGTTACCCAGCACAATATCTTCGGCATGCACATGCGGCCACGGGATCCAACTGCGCCAACCGCGCTCCTCAGGCTGTCGCTCCCACACCACGCCCAAGTCGCCGCGGATGGCGAATGGCCGATTGAGTTCGGCGGAAACTTTCTGATTGATCGTCGGCTTGAGCCGGTTCCAGTCAAAGGTCGCCAACACGATGAAAAAAAGAACGATTAACAGCACAATCGTTCCCGAGATAATAGCAATCGTTTTACGGGCTCTGGTCATCCCCTCTCCGCTCCTTTTGCGTCTCGTCACTCCTCACTATAGTTGAAGAGCGGAGATTCATCCGCCAAATGCGCTTTTCGTCACATTTTGCGCGTCAGGTCAAAAAATAATGGAACGATGTTTTAATATGGTTGACCCTGTCTGGTACCCAGCGCAAACTACCGCTAATTTCGATTCAATTTCAGGTCAGCACTATGTCTAAGAAAATTGCCGTGATTGGCGAATGCATGATTGAACTGTCAGAGAAAAACGCGGCGGTGAATCGCGGTTTCGGTGGCGATACCTTAAACACATCCGTCTACATCGCGCGCCAGACCAGCGCCGATGCGCTTAGCGTGCACTACGTGACCGCGCTGGGTACCGACACCTTCAGCCAGCAGATGCTGGAATCCTGGCAGGGCGAACAGGTAAAAACCGATCTGATTCAGCGTATGGCTGACCGTCTGCCTGGCCTTTATTACATTGAAACGGACGAGACCGGCGAGCGCACCTTCTACTACTGGCGCAACGAAGCGGCGGCCAAATTCTGGCTCGAAAGCGAGCGCGCTGACGCCATCTGCGAAGAGCTGGCTACCTTTGATTACCTCTACCTGAGCGGCATCAGCCTCGCCATCCTCAGCCCGTCCAGCCGGGAAAAACTGCTCACGCTACTGCGCGAATGCCGCGCTAACGGCAGGAAAGTGATTTTCGATAACAACTACCGTCCGCGCCTGTGGGCCAGCCAGCAAGAGACTCGCCAGGTGTACCAGCAAATGCTGGAATGCACCGATATCGCTTTTCTGACGCTGGATGATGAAGATGCGCTATGGGGAGCGGTACCGGTTGCCGAGGTTATCGCCCGTACCCACGCCGCTGGCGTCGAAGAGGTGGTGGTGAAGCGCGGCGCGGACTCTTGCCTGGTGGCGATTGCCGGCCAGCCGCTGCTGGAGGTGCCCGCGGTGAAGCTGGCGAAAGAGAAAGTGGTGGATACCACTGCGGCGGGCGATTCGTTCAGCGCCGGCTATCTGGCGGTGCGCCTGACCGGTGGCGACGCGGAATCCGCGGCGAAACGCGGACACCTCACCGCCAGCACGGTTATCCAGTATCGCGGGGCAATTATCCCGCGCGAAGCGATGCCGGACTAAGGTCCGATTCCCCCTGCTACCAAATCGAACAGTACTGTAGCCCCGGTAAGCGGTAGCGCCACCGGGGATTTTGAGGCCACCAACACCGGCTATAAATTAAAGGCAAGTCGTACGAACCGTAGGCCGGATAAGGCGTAGCCGCCATCCGGCGCAAAAGCGGCTCCGCGCCCGCTGCCTGTGTTACTGCGCTGGAGGAATATCCGTCGCCTCATTATGCGCATCAACCGCATCCGGCGTGGCGCTCATCGCCGCAGCGGGCGCTGGCGCCATCAGTTTTTCCCACGTCGCTTTCAGATCTTTCATGTTGTACTCCGGCTCGCCTTTCGGCTGCTGCAGCACCAGCGCCATATCCTGCGATAACTGCTGGCGCAGATACTGGTTCAACATGTCGACCGTCAGTGAGTTCAGGAACTCCTGGCGCAGTTTCTGATACTGCTCCGGCGCGATATCCACCACCTGATTTTGCAGCGAACGCATACGTTGGCTAATCAGGATATCGGTATCCGTGCGCGCGTAGGTGGCGAACAGCTTTTGCAGTTCAAGATTCTTTTGCGCAATCAGCGCATCGAACTCTTCCTGAGGCAGACCGTTGTCGCGCACCTTCGCCAGCTCGCGCGATACCGCGCTCAGATTGGCGTTCAGACGTTCGCCCGGCGAGTCGATATTGATCGCGCACTGGGCGCGCTGATACAGCACGCGGCAATCAAAACCGAGGCCGATATCTTTTACGTTGCTTTTACTCAGATTCTGCTGCACGTGCCAGAACAGCGCTTCCCGAGCTAGGTCATCGCGCCAGTAGCGCTGCAGCGCGGCGGAATCGCGGATCGGCTGCCATGGGGAATCCCACATGATCGACAGCTTATCCTGACGTACGGCATCGGTCATGATGCTAACCGGCGTAGCTGGCAGAGGTGAAAGCGTTGGCACCGCCGCCGGAGTCTCGCGTTTACCTTTCAGTTCGCCGAAGATTTTGTTGATTTGCTCCGCGACGCTGCGGCTATCGACGTTACCGACGACAATCAGCGTCATCGCGTCCGGGGTGTACCATTTCTGATAAAATTCTTTCAGCTGTTTAATATCAACTGGTTGCTTCAACGGCGCCGCCGGATCGTGACCGAGCATCGTTGAGCCCTTCAGGCGATAGCGCCACCAGCCTTCCTGGGTATCCAGCGGCCAGGTCGCCACCATATCGCTGCCCTGCAGCGCATGATTGACCGCTTGCTGGGTGATGCTCAACTTACCGTTGGCGTCCGCCAGCCAGTTCAACGCTTCTTTAAGCAGGTCGTTGCGGTTGTTCGGCAGGCTCAGATTAAACAAGGTGAAATCGTACGAAACGATCGCCGGCGGCAGAGGACGCTTCGGGTCAATACTCTGCTGCCACAGCGAACGCGCCTGCATCGTCGGGAGGCTGCCGCTTTGGGTCAGCGCCAGGCGCGGAATGAAATGACTGAAGCCGCTCTGCTGAGTGCTTTCGCTCAGCGAGCCAATATTCACAGCCAGGCGGACTTCGACGCGATCGCTAGGACGCTGCGGCGTGGCCAGTACCTGCCACGAAAAACCGTTCGCCAAAGTCCCCTGTTGCCAGGCCGGGTCCGGCTGGAGCGCTTCTGCCTGCACAGAACCGGCCGTCGCTATCATCAGCAAACCACCGGTTAAGAGTCGAATTTTTGTGCCCTGCATGTGAACCCCTGATGAACATTCCTGGTTACATAGGCAACCCATCGCCGGGTTGCCGAAAAAGGTGGTGAATCAAATACGTCGGTTAGACCACGCGAAGGCGAAAATGTCGCATGAAGACGTAAAATAATCATGAGGTATCATTCCCCCAGAAGGGGAATGATACCTAATTTTGCGCAGGAGCCCATAGTTCATGGGCATAACATGAGGAATTACGAGGATAATTCTTGTGATTTGTCCGCGGGAACGCGGTTATTTAACACATCATCGAGCTGTTTGGCGTCGAGTTCTTTCACCCATTTCGCGACAACCACGGTCGCCACGCCGTTACCCACCAGGTTGGTCAACGCGCGCGCTTCCGACATAAAGCGGTCGATACCGAGAATCAGCGCCAGACCCGCCACCGGCAGATGCCCCACCGCGGAGATGGTTGCCGCCAGTACGATAAATCCGCTACCGGTAACGCCCGCCGCCCCTTTCGAAGAGAGCAGCAGCACCACCAGCAGGGTGATCTGATGGAAGATATCCATATGACTATTGGTGGCCTGGGCGATAAACACCGCCGCCATCGTCAGGTAGATGGAGGTGCCGTCGAGGTTGAAGGAGTAGCCGGTCGGTATTACCAGCCCCACCACCGATTTGCGGCAACCCAACTTCTCCATCTTATCCAGCATTCGCGGCAGCGCGGACTCCGAAGAGGAGGTACCCAGCACAATCAGCAGCTCTTCACGGATATAGCGAATGAACTTGAAGATGCTAAAGCCGGTAGCCCGCGCGATAGAGCCCAGTACCAGCACCACGAACAGAATACAGGTGATGTAGAAGCAGATGATCAGTTGGCCCAGCTGTACCAGAGTACCGACGCCGTATTTACCGATGGTAAATGCCATGGCCCCGAAAGCACCGATCGGCGCCAGGCGCATAATCATGTTAATGATGCCGAAAATGACCTGCGAAAAGCTTTCAATGACGTTGAAAATCAGCTGCCCTTTGCTACCTAAACGATGCAGCGCAAAGCCAAACAGGACGGCAAACATCAGCACCTGCAAAATATTACCGCTGGCGAAAGCGCCAATTACGCTTCCCGGGATAATATCGAGTAAGAAGGCGACAACACCCTGATCTTTAGCCTGCTCGGCATAGACCGCCACCGCGTGCGCGTCCAGCGTCGCCGGATCGACGTTCATGCCCGCGCCGGGTTGCACCACGTTGACAATGATAAGACCGATAATCAACGCAATGGTACTCACCACTTCAAAGTAGAGTAACGCCACCGCACCGGTACGACCGACGGCCTTCATGCTTTCCATCCCGGCAATCCCTGTCACAACGGTACAGAAGATAACCGGGGCAATGACCATTTTAATCAGTTTTACGAAGGCGTCGCCGAACGGTTTCATCTGCGCGCCAAGCTCCGGGTAGAAATGGCCCAGCAAAATACCGATGGCTATGGCCGATAAAACCTGGACATAGAGGCTTTTGAAGAGAGAGAGTTTCATAGGGTGTCCTTTGGGAATAACCACAGACAATGAAAGGTTATCTGTGTCTGTGGCTTAAAAATAACACCCTGGAAACATTTCAGAAATAAGTAACCGCGAAGTTGCAACGGAATTGTTAAAATATTTGAGCTGACTCGCACAAACAACTAAAAATGTTACAAACTTGCATCATCCTTTTCAGCGTGCAGGAAGCGCTGCATAAAGCTTTCCAGCGGTAAGGCGCAACCAAACAGGTAACCCTGGGCGATGTCCACCCCAGCCGCTTGCAACCATTTCAGCTGTTCTTCTTTTTCGACGCCCTCAGCGACGATCCGCAGCTTGAGCCCGCGCGCAAGCTGAATTATCGCCGGGACCATGCTGGTATCATCCGGCACCATATCAATAAACGCCTTGTCGATTTTCAGAATATCCACCGGCAGCGATTTCATATGTTGCAGCTGGCGCAACCCGGCATAACCCATGCCGAAATCATCCAGCGCAATACGCGTACCGGCGTCGCGCAGCGGGCGCAGCAGGGCAATCACCGCCTGTGGATCGTCAAGGCGGCGGCTTTCCGTCACCTCCAGCACCAACGTGCCGGGGGCGATACGGTAGCGTTCAATAAGTGCCAACAGCTCAACGCCGCGCTCGGGATGCAACAACTGCAGTAGCGAGACATTCACCGACAGCGGCAGCATGATGCCCTGCTGCTGCCAGGCTGCCAGTTGACGGCAGGCTTCTTCCATTACCCAATAGCCTACCGGCACCATCAGCCCGCAGTTTTCAATTCGCTCAATCAGATCGCACGGTAGCGACCAGCTGCCATCGGCCTGTCGCTGACGCAGCAGAACTTCCGCACCGCAAATATCGCCGCTGGCAATATCCACCTGCGGCTGGAACCAGATGGCGAACTGCTGATTATCGAGCGCTGTGAGGATGTCGTGCTCTTCCATTAACCGGCGCTGGGCTTTTTCCATCTGCTCAGGGTCAAAGAACTCGATTTGATTTTTACCCTTACGCCGTGCCGTCACCGCGGCGGAAACCGCACGGCGATAGAACTGTTCGGCGTTCAGCTCGCTATTAAACATCGCGATGCCGATGCTGGCACAGGGGCGCAGCTGGACACCGTGCAGCGGCAATCGCTCGCTAATAGAAGTGAGCACTCGCTTACTTAGCGAAACCGCTTCCCAAGGCTCGCTAAGTCCGGGCGCGTAAATGGCGAAATCGTAACCGCTCACCTGCGCCAGTACCATATTGGCCGGGATAACTGCTTTTAGTTTCTCGACCAGCGTTAAGAGCAGCATCTCGCGCTGGCTCTCTTTCAGGACGCCCGCGGCATCTTGCAGGGTTTCACACGCCACCACCAGCAGCGCCGAAGGCTGCGGACGGGTCGCGGTCTGCTCCAACATCGCCATCAAAAAGGCTTTGTTGGGGAGCTCAGACACCGGAAAACGGGTCGATTGCAGCGATAGCTCATCATGCTGGCGCAGCAAAGACTGCTGATTGCGGTTGTAGCAGCGCACCAGCATGCCAATTTCATCGTCCTGGTGCAGTCGCGGTAGGCTCAGTTGATGTCCAAGACGATCCTGAGGCGGAATATCGTTGAGTTCGCGGGCGATGGCGCGCAGCGGGCGAACAATCAGTCGGTTGATGCACCAGGTGAGCGCTACCGTTAAAACCAGCACCAAAAGTAAGTAAGTGGTCACCAACGTCGCAAGCGCGCTCATGACGAATTTGTACATGCGATAGGAATCCGCCTGCAGTACCAGATAAGCCAGCGGCTGCGGGTTAGCCGGGCGTTCCAGCGAGTAGATTGGCAGAGATATCTGCACCGGCAGTTCAAACAAGCGAGTGATCATCACCGGCACCGGACGCTCGGGAATAAAGCGCATCCGCAGCGCCTGGAATTGATTCGGTAGCACCACATCCGCCCGGCTGACGATGCCAGCAGGCTGAATGCGGCCCAAAATGGCTTCCGCTTCGGGAATGTCGGCTTTCAAAATAGCCGCCGACAGCGGCTCGCGAACGGAACGGGCGATACTTTCTAATTGCGTGGCCGTGGTATAGCGACTCTGTTGCACAAAGTGAAACAGCAAAATAGAACAAAAGACCAGGACAAACGCCATGGACACGCTCGCGACCATCGCCATCTGTTTAATTGTAAGTGAGCGGCTGACGCGCAACTGTGTTCTCCACTGAAACTGAACGACTATCCGGCAAGATCCATCGATACCGGTCGTTTTCAGGCTGATTATATACGCAAATGGTTCGCTCTCGCCCGCAAGGCGGGTTCTTCCCGAAAGCGGCGGGCGAGGTACGGCGAGTATACGCGAACAGCGCGGAGGATTGGCGATTAGCCGTAGAAATCAGGCTAATCTGCTACCAATCCGCATAAGGCACCAACGGCTGCGGCGGCATATCCATGTCGCCCTGCCAACCGGAAGCGGAATAGCGCACGTACAGCAGCGCGTGGCTCGGCGTGTAATCTTTGGCCTGCTGAATATCCACCGCCGCGCCGACAAACCAGTTGCCGGTAACCCGCCGTTCCACCAGCGCCCGCGCGGTATAACCGAAGCCCTGACTGCTGCTGCCCTGTTCTTTTAACTGACTGGCCTCGTAGCGATACTGCGACGGAATCAAATTCAGCAACGGATAGCGCGCCTGAGTTTGCGTGCGCGAATGGGACCACGACACCGACCCGCCGAGTTCCCATGACCAGTTTTCGGTACGCTGACGCCAGATGACCGGCACCGAGAAAGAGAGATACTCCTGCGGGCTGTAGTAACCGCCCTGACCCAGGGTGTAGCCGCTGAGGTCTTTGTCGTAGTGCCAGATCATATTGGTCAGGCCGACGGTCACCCGGCGATTATTTTCATTGATCGCTTTATAGTAGTAACCGGTCATCCAGCGCACGCGCCAGTTGTCCTCGACGTTTTTGCCGGTGAGTTGGTCAGCACCCAGCGATGACCAGATGCCGTTAGCCTCGCCTTTATCGTAGCTCAGGCTGATACCGCCGCCGGCGGCGCGTACCCCGCCCCAGGTGGTACCGGTGTGGCCGTCGTTAGGGTTATCTTTTTGCCCGCCGAAGGAGAGCAGCGAGCTGGAAATGGGCCGCCGGTGGACGTTGACGGTATAGCCGACCGGGCCGGCATCGCCGCTGTAACTCAGCCCCCCCACGACATCGACCACGTTAAAGCCCATCGGCGTGGTGCCGATATCACCGCTCCAGGTGTCGTTCTTCCAGCCGACCGCCACGCTGGCGCCGCCGTCGCTCTGGTTTTTGCTACCGCCATAGCAGCTAATTTCGCCGCAGGTCCCCCAACTCGGCGAGTAGCCGCCGTCGCTATTGGTGGAAAACGTCCCGGCGTTCATATTCACCACATCGGTACGGAAGAACATCCGTCCGTCATACAGCGGCGCGTCCACCTGCAGCATGGTGGTGTGCGCTTTGAGGTCTGAATAACCGCCGGTGCCGCTCGATCCCCAATAGTCGTGCTCAAGGGTAACGTTAAGATCCTGCTGGCGATAGAGATCGGCGGCGTCGCTGCGGATCCCGCGCTTCAGCCAGTCATCCTGGCTATCGTTGCGGGTCAGGCGGGTAAAGGCCTCATTATCCTGCGGGCGAACGCGGGTCACGCCCGAGGCCACCATCGCGTCTTTATAGCTTTCCAGGGCCTGCTGTGGTTGATCGGTTTGCGTCTGGAAGCGCGCGGCATCACGCAGCACCAGCGCGCTTTCCATCGATGGCGGCTGGCTTTTCGCCTGCGGCACGATGCGGTCGAATATTTGTTGCGCGCCCGCGGTATCGTCAAATCCGGCGCGGGCCAGCGCTACCCGGCGCTGCATGTTGATCGATTCCGTATCCGCATCCTTCAACTGCGCGACCTGCGCGCGGGCGGCATTTTTATCGCCCTCAGCAAGATAGACTTCCGCCAGTCCCAGGCGCGCATCGCCATTATCAGCCTGCTGGCTCAGCACCCGATGGTACTGGGCTATCGCCGCCTCGCTATCGCCGCGCTGCTGCGCCCAATCCGCCAACGTCAGATCGTAGCGTACCGATTCCGGCTGCTGTTTAATCAAGGCGATAGCCTGACTTTCCTGTCCGCTATCGCGAAGTTGGTTGGCCTCGCGCATCACTTTGTCGCTTTGCAGACGCCCTTCCAGTTCACGAATATTGTCGGTCCACTGTCCGCGCGGCAGCGCGTTAATTTGCGCCAGCGCGGCATCATCCTGATTATTACCGGACAGATAGAGGCCGTAGGCGTAAACCCGTTCGGCATCGCCCGGCTTGCGGTTGGCCATGTTACGCATCAGCGCGTCCGCTTCCGGCCGCTGGCCGGCGCTGACCAGATCTTTCGCCAACCGATAGGTTATCCACACGCTTTCGGGATCCAACGCCAGACGCCGCCGCTGCACCTCCGCGGCCTGCGCCCAGTTGCCCTGGTTTTCCAGCGCTTCGGCCTGTTTTTCCAGTCGGTCGTTAGTGAGGCTGCGTTCAATATCATCAATGCTACGCCGCTGGCTAGCGGGGAGACTGGCAATATAGGCGCTGGCTTTTTCCGGGGATTCACGACGATAAACATTCGCCAGACCGCGTACGGCGAGATTATTGTCGCGATCCATGCGTAACGCCTGGCGATAGTAGCGTTCGGCGGTGGAGTCATCTTTGCGCGCCACGGCGACATCGCCTAACCCCAGCACCGCGTAGCTGTCGGTGTTATCCACCCGCTGCGCCTGGGCATAGGCGTTTTGCGCCTGCGCCAGTTGGCCTGCTTTCAACGCGTTATCGCCCTGTTTAATCAACAGCCAATAGCGGTTGGTCTTCAGCAGACTGTCCCACTTATCTCGATTCGGGCTTTTCGGATCCATCGCGATCGCTTTATTGAGCTGCGCCACCGCCCGCGCCCGGTCGCCGCGCTGTGAGTAGGCAGCGCCCAGCGCGCCGACGGCATCGCTATCGCGGGCATCGGCGCGCACCGCCTGCTGCAGATCGGCCACCGCCTGCGCCGCATTACCGGATTTCGCCGCCGCCAGTCCTTCGCTTTTAGCGCGGAAAGTCGGATCTTTCAGTTGAGTTTGTTGCTTATCGAGTAGCACCCGGGCATTAGCAACCGTTTCTCCGGTGGTGAATACGACCAGAAAACGCTGCAGCGCTTGCACGCTGGCGCGGCTAACCGGCAAATGTTTAATTTCATCAAACCACATCGCCGAAGCCGCATCTCGCCCGGCGGCCGATCGAGACATCTGTTCGAGATAAGCGAAACCTTCATCCGGTTTATTATCGGCAAACATCTGTTTTGCCAATGTCGTTTGCAATGCCACGTTACCCGGCGAGCTGGCATTCAGTTTTTTCAGTTGGCTAATGCCTTCGTTATGCCGCGCCGGCAAACGCGAGACCAGTGTCCAGTATTCAATAGCAAAATTAACATCCGCCGGAACGCCGTCGAATAGTTTTTCATAGGCGACGATGGCCTCGTCGACGTGCCCGGAAACGCCTAGCAGGCGCGCCTGCTGCAGTTCTTGCTGACCTTTGCCTCCGCTGAGATCGATCTCGCTGCGCGTCGCTTTTAGCGCCGATGATTCAGGAGCCAGTTTCGCCAGCAGATCGAGCTGCTTTTGCGCGCCGGCGGTGTCGCCCTGGCGCAGCAGGTAGCGAGCCCGGGCGGCGAGATAATCGGGATTGTTCGGGTCGATTAGCTCCAGTCGATAAAGCGACTGACGCACCAGATCTTCACGGTTGCTCGCCTCGCCGAGACGCACTTGTTCCAGCAGATGCTGCTGCGCAGGGGTATTCGCCGCCTGCGCCAGCGGCAGCAGCGCGAGACTGACAGACAGCGTGATGAAGCTTAGTGAGAACTTGCGCATTCCTGGTTCCAGTCAGGTTGTAATTCGCCACCCGCGGCGAAACGAAAACGATGTTGATCCCACCCCTGGCCGAACAGCGTCAGCACCGCACTGTAGTAGGCGTCCGCGTCGGGGTAATGATCGGCGACCCGTTGACGCTGTACCGCGCGGGCGTCGTCATCTTGCAAAAACGGCAACATGGAAGCCGAGAAACCAACCGGCCCCTCACCGGTGGTTTTCCCGCTGGCGATATTGGTTTTTTCCGGCGGCAATCCCTGTTTGATAGTCTGGGTCGCCATCGGTTTGAAACGCGCCAATAGCGGCGCTTTTTGTTTATCGGCGTTATTGAGCATCCCGACCCACAGATAGACGCGAATAGCGTCATAGCTGCCAATAATCGGCTTATCGGTTTTCAGCTGCCAGCCGCTGCCTTTCTCATAGCGCACCCAGTCCGGTGAGAAGCCTTTTGGCGCCGTTTCCAGCAGCAGCCGCAGATTGCTGTCGCGGATCTTCAGCCACGGCGCGCCAAAGCGGGTAAAATAGGTTGCGAGCTGCGGCGGCAGGTAGCTTGGGTTAAAGCGCCAGCCCTTGTCGTCCGCGAAACCGACTTTCCCCGGGAGCACCGACGGCCCCAGTCCCGGAACATCGGCGACTTCTTCATCGGCAATCCGCGCCAGCAGCGCTTTTCCTACCTCAGTGTAGTTAGCGACCTTCCACAGGCGTCCGGCTTCCAGCAGTGACCAGGCAATCCACAAATCAGAATCCGATGCCGAATTGCTGTCCAGCACCGTCCATTCGTCCTCGCTTTTTTTCCCCCATAGCCATCCCGGCAGATGGGCGCGCAGATCGCCCTGCGCCAGGTTGTTCTGCGTCCACTGGAATAGCTTATCGAAGCCCTGCCGATCGTTGGCCGCCAGGGCGAAGAACAACGCGTAGCTTTGTCCTTCGGAGGTGGTGATTTTGCGCGCATCGCTGGGGTCGATGACTCGCCCTTCGGCGCTGACATACGCTTTTTTAAACTGCTCCCAGGCGGGCCACTGGCAGGCGGCGCTAACCTGCCCCGCCGCCAGTATGAATACCGAGAGAAGTACCCCACGAAATGCGTTCATCAGCAATTACTCATCATCAGGATCAAGACGGCGACGGCTGAGAATACGCAGCATGCGCCACAGCACCCACGCCAGCAGCACAATGCTGACGGCCGCCAGAATCGCCAACAGTATCGGATGGCTGGAGAGCGCAAACCAGATGCGCTCGAACCACGGCAGGTGGCCGACATAATAGATATCGCCAACCCGCAGGCTATTGACGCCAGATTCGCGAATCACCGCCACCGAACCGAACATCGCCGCCCGTTTACCGCTGTCATTTAAGGCGTTTGTGAGTAGCTCATTGCCGCGCGGGCTATCGGCCATCAGGGCGATCACGCTGCGCTGGTCGTTATACGGCGACTGGAAGCCAATAATGGCCGCCATCGGCCCGGAAGAGGTGATATCGGTCCGCGTATGCGGCGTGCGGGCATCATCGTCCGGATAGATGCTAGCCAGGTCATAATGACGCATCGGCGTTTTCACCCAGCTTTTGGTCGCCTCGACCAGCAGATTGATTTTAGTATCGTCTTTCAGCGATGGCGGGATAGCGCCAATCAGCATCAGATCGGCATCTTTGCCCTTAATTTGGTTGCCGTCGTCGGTCATCTGCATGCTGATAGCCGCCAGCCCGGTCTGCGCGCCAATGCCGCCTACCGCCTGCAGCAATGTCTCCACCTGACCCGCATCAGGCGTTTTCGGCACCACGATTAGCGTCTGAGAGAGATCGGCCATGCGGGTATACGGGAAACCGGCATTAGCGAAGACGCGCAGGTCCGGCATCGCCAGGAAGTGGTAATATTTCGAAAAATCGATGGTGGAGTCATCGCCGATCACCACATGGTTCTGCACCGGCTGGAAGGTGATACAGTTATCGATGTTGCCGCCCGGCATCGGGTTCATATACTGAAAATCGAAGCGCAGCTGGTTCATCGCGCCGAGGCGCAGCGCGGGTATGGTCACCTGGTTCTGGCCATCCAACAGCCCCTGCAGCACCGGCAGGCGTAAAATCAGCTTATTCACATCCTGCGAGCTATTGAGGCTAAACGACTGCAGGAACTGATCGTTAAGGCTGATATCCATCCGCGAGCTATCTTTGATAGGCGGCATGGTATAGCGATATTTCAGGTCCATATCGATGCCGTTGGCGCGAAGCAGGTACAGATCCGGCGGCAGATTCAGCGCCAGGTTAATCGAATCTGGCACCAGACCGCTTGATTGCAGCTGCTGTTCATAAGTTTTCAGCTCGCCGAAAGTCACCGGCCTGTCGGTACGAACCCAGTTTGGCGCGTCATACGGCTGGCGGGCCTTCAACTCTTTCACGCCATCCACTACCACGCTATCGCCGCGGAATAGAATATTGCCCTGGGCAATACCCTTCGCAGCCACCAGCAGATCTTGATCATCACGGCCGAAGATCACCAGCAGCTTGACGTAGGGGTTGCTCGGGTGGTTGACCATTTCGATGGTCGGCGCTTTTACCGGCGGATGGTCGCGCAGGAAGTCCGGACGCTTATCGTTGGTCGCGAAGATGATAGCGTTACGTTCCGGTATCTCATTGAAGCGGACCGGGAACTGCTGACCACGCCAGCCGGCCTTGCTGCCAAACCAGGAGGCGACAATCGCCGCCGCCTGCTGCTGTTTGACGTCAGGCGCAGAAGCAAAAACCATCGGCAACGTCAGCGGACGGTTGTCGCGCGAGTCGTAAAACGGAACCGGGAAGTGGGACAGGTCGTTACGTACCTGCAGCGACTGATAGGTTAAATCCAGCGAGCTCTCACGGCCGATATCAAGCCACAGCGTACTGCTGGCCGGGTTTTCGCAAACGTCGCGATAGTGGCCGACAAACTCCAGCCGCACGCGGTTAAAATCGGTGATATACAGCGGATCGACCGGGATCTGGGCGCTCACTTTTTTACCCAGCTGCTCTTTGGTGACCGGCAACACGCCCATTAATTCGTCGTTGAGATAAACCTTCAGCTGTGATTGCACCGGCAGCAGCGATGGCGAAGGCGTGTAATCAAGATTGAGCAGCGCTTTAGCGACTACTTCATCACTGCGCATGCCGAATTCCACGGCGCCCTCTGGATGCGAACCGCGCAGCACCATGCTACCCGGCGGCGGCGCGATTTGCGCGAAAGTCAGCTTCACGTCGCGAGTCGGGATATTGTCCGCCACCACCACCGGCGCGGCAGGATCGATAACCGCCGCGGTCGGCTGGCTATCGTTAATCACCGGCGCTGGCTGAGCCGTAACCGTTGTGGCGGGAGCGTCGACCACCGCGGCATTAGGCGTCACCGCCGGAGCCGAAAATGTTGCGAAGGGGTACCAGCTGCTCATTCCCACCGCCACTGCACAAATCAAGGAAAGTTTTCTTTTCATCGCATTATCATCATTGTTGAGCCATTGCCGGTTCTGCCGAGAGCACCGCCGCGGCACGTTCGGGACGGCGCGGTAAAAATGATACAACCCAGGCCACCAGCGAGGTGAGCGAGCGGAAAATAACCTTCACCGACGGCGGTGAGAACTCCGCCAGGTGACGATATCCACGGAACCCCAGCTTGAGGATATCCAGCAGGCTTTCCATCGGTTTATCTTCCGGGAAGCTGTCCTGCCAAAGCGCCCACGTATCAGCGCGGGCAAACGTACACTGCACAAAATCAATATGTTGCTGGTTAGTCAGCGGCAGCAATTGCAGGCCGACTTCACCGCCGTTCACCCGCGCGACGCGAACCGGGAAAACGTATTCTTGCTGTCCGCGTTTGAGCAGCAAATTCACGTGTTGCCCTTCCAGTACCCGCGCTTCGCCGTGAATTTTTATCCCCAGCCCGCCGTCGGAGTAGTCATGAACGGTACAGGAGAACAGGTGACCATCCGGGCGAGCAATCGCCGCCGGCATCGACATCTCTACGCGGTGCGAACGCCGCACCTGCTTGCTCTCCACCGACACCGCCACGGCGCCGCCAAGGATGATTAAGTTATAAAACACCCAGATGATACTGACCCAGACGGTCAAAATTTCGTTCTCGGGTCCGTACATAAAGCGCCAGATGCCGACCGCCACGCCCACCAGATTAAGCAATACCAGATAAATGTAGGGGCGGGAGATAACCCAATCGACATACTCGTCTTTCACCAGTCCGCCTTTGGCGGTGACGTTGAACTTGCCTTTGTGCGGGTTAATCAGCGCGACGAAGGTCGGCGGCGCGATATACCATGCCAGCACCGTTTCGTAGATTTCACTCCAGAAGGAGTGGCGGTACTTACCCTGAATCTTCGAGTTCGTCAGGCTGGCGTGAATCATATGCGGCAGCACGAACAGCGCGATCATCAACGCGGGCGCATAGATGATATAGGCATGTAACAACAAGAATGCCAGCGGCGCGGTGAGGAAGATAAGCCGTGGGATACCGGACAAGAAGTGCAGCATCGCGTTGACGTAGCAGATACGCTGCGCCAGCTTCAACCCTTTACCAAATAAGGGGTTATCGAGACGGAAAATTTGCACCATCCCGCGCGCCCAGCGAATACGCTGGCCGATATGCGCCGATAAGCTTTCCGTCGCCAGACCCGCCGCCTGCGGGATGCGCATATAGGCGGAGGTATGGCCACGACGATGCAGACGCAGTGAGGTATGGGCATCCTCGGTGACCGTTTCAACGGCGATACCGCCGATTTCATCCAGCGGGCCGCGGCGAATGACCGCGCAGGATCCGCAGAAAAAGGTCGCATCCCACATGTCGTTGCCGTCCTGCACCAGGCCGTAAAACAGCGTCCCCTCGTTCGGCGTCTTACGAAAACGGCCCAGGTTGCGTTCGAACGGATCCGGCGAGAAGAAGTGGTGCGGCGTCTGCATCATCGCCAGCTTTTTATCCTTCAGGAACCAGCCCATAGTCATCTGCAAGAAGGAACGGGTCGGCACGTGGTCGCAATCGAAAATAGAGACGAACTCGCCTTTCGCATACTTCAGCGCATTGTTGATATTACCGGCCTTGGCATGTTCGTGGCTGGTACGCGCGATGTAATGGACGCCGACGTCTTTCGCGAACTGGCGAAACTCTTCGCGCCCGCCGTCATCAAGGATCCAGATATTGAGCTTATCCTTCGGCCAGTCGATACCCTGCGAAGCGTAGATGGTATTTTTCACCACGCTAAGGTCTTCGTTGTAGGTCGGGACGAAGATATCCACCGTCGGCCATTCGTTCATGTCTTCCGGTAGCGGCACCGGCTGGCGATTAAGCGGCCACACCACCTGGAAATAGCCCAGCACCAGCACAATCCAGGCGTAGGTTTCGGCAAACAACAAGATCAGCCCACATACCAGGCTGACCGGATCGTTCCAGTTAAGCGTGGAGGTATAGCGCCACCAGATATAGCGACAGGAAACGGTCAGCGACAACACGATCAGCATCAGGGCGGAGAAACGCCCCGGAATACGCCGCACCAGCAGCGCGACGCCCCACAGCAGCAGCAGGAAAATAAACTGTGACAGCGGGTTAAACGGCTGGGTAATGCACAACAACGCCAGAATCAGTGAGAAGAAGGTGACGGTGCCAAGCACTAGCCGCCGCAGTTGCGGATGCAGGTGCTCAAGCTCTTTCTGCTTATCGAGGTGGCCGGTACGGGTGTTGACCTTTTCCGGTAATTTTTCCATCCACTGCGCGTAGCGCCCGTGAACCCCTTCCAACGCCGCCAGCGAGCGCCAGTTAATTTTTTTATCCGGTTCCGGCACCCGGGTCGCCAGTAGCCAGAGCGACTGCAGCAAATAGCGCAGCGGATCTAACGGGCGTGGGCGATGCGGATTAATATGCGGAAAATAGTCGGCATGGTGTTCGCGAATAGCTTGCCAGCGCGGCGTCTCAAGCGGCATTAACGCCCACGCCAACGACACCCACAGGCAACCGAGAAAAGCCGAAAGCACCGACGCGCCATGCTGACGATAGTCATCATAACGTTCGCTCAAGCGCTCGCCCACCGGCGGCGCCAGCAGCAACGTACTCAGGCGGATCATGCCGTCCCCTCTCTGGCATAGTGCAGCAGGCACCAGTTGGCCAGCGTCAGCACCTCTTCCGCCGCCAGGGCATCCTGACGATATTCGCCAAGCGGCTGTTTCGCCGCCAGACACTCCGCCATCGCTTCATCGCGGTGAATCGTGACCGGCAGGATCCGCCGCTGGCTTTCCAGCCATAGTTGATAGAGATCTTCCTGCAGTTGGCTGCCTACGCGTAGGTCGTTAATCAAAATATCCGCGTTCGCAGGCAGCGCCTGCTGATGCAGGCGAATATGGCTGTTGCCGTCCGGGTGCACAACCTGTAGCACACGATCGCACACGCTCAGCAACTCGCGGGTAAGCGGAGAATAACCCTCTGGTATATCAATCAGCAGCCAGCGGTGGCTTCCCTGCTGGTCGAGCAATTTGATTTGTTCCGCGATGGGTTCAAGCGCTGAACTGAGTTTATCAACGTGCTCACGTTCGCCAGGCGTCAGCCGGCCAAACGGCAGGAGATCGATATGCGCGGTGTAGCGCAGTCCGGCGTCGCGCCAGTCACCACCGTCAATCAACGAGCGTGCCCAGCCGTTGCGATGGTCGAAATCAACGTTGAAGAAAAAGCGCAGCATATTGTCCGGGCTGGCATCGACCACCAGCACAGTTTCACCGAGCAGCTGTAGTGCCCAGGCCAGTGCGGCGGTAATAGATGTGGTGCCTACGCCGCCGCGTATGCCTTGTAATCCCAGAATCGCCATCGACGGCTTCCTTACTTTTTCTCAGCTAATTCGGCCAACAGCGGCCAGCGTTGCAACGCCGCAGCGAGCTGTTCGCGTCGGGAAATGTCGTGGTAATCAATATCCGGCAGGGAAAATGCCCGGCTTAATGCCAGGAAATCATTTTGGAAGGTATATCCCAGCGTCGCATCGCCAGGTACCGCAGGGTCTTTTTCCGGCATTTCTCTGTCCATTCGAAAAACACATTATAAAACCAGGAAGTGTAAACCGCTCATCCCTAAAATTACGTGTACATGCTAAAACTGATGTCCTTTAATTTCAATGTTAGGTTTACTCTCACGCTTTCGCTAGTAAACTAATCATTGTAAATAGGGCGCGCGAGGGACATCGTGGATATTGTATATACGTTGGGTATTTCATCGTTATGGGACGAAGTATGCCATATGCCCGTTGGCGGGGTATGGTGGCTTAATGTCGACCGCTATGCCGACGCCGTCAGCCTGCTGAATCAAACGCTGGAAAGCCAGGCGCAGGACAGCAAGGTCGCGGCCATAGTGATGGGTAAAAAACCTAATGAAGTCATATCATTAAAAAAAGATCGCGGTCCCAACAAAATCGCATTATTCACTATGCCCGATCGCCCGGAAGGCCTGCAGGAGCTGCACCGCGACATACTTTGCTCTATGGAACCTGGCAACTATTTATTTATTCTGCTATGTACAGAAAATTCCTGGCAAAATATAAAAATAGATGAATTACTCCATTGGGTAGAAAAATCTAATCGATGGACCAAATACCATAACTGCTCTCTTATGGTACTTAATTCGGCTAATGATACCGATAAACAACTTTCTCCATTATTACGCCAGTACCGCGCCCTTTCCGGGCTGGCAAGCATTCGTTATCAGGGCGACAGCCATCTATTTGATATCGCGTGGTGGGGAAGCGAGAAAGGTATTAGCGCACAGCAGCAACTGGTTATTTTACACGATGATGAGGGTTGGCGGCTGGCGCAGAACGAAGAAGCTGTGGTACAGCCACGCAGCGACGAAAAAATCGTCCTCAGTAATTTGCGCGTGCTGGAAGGGGCGCCTGCGCTTTCCGAGTATTGGACGCTGTTCGAAACCAATGATGCGGTCTTTGAAGCCGGTCGTACCGCGCAAGCGGCCACCCTGCTATTTTCCATCACCCAGAACGAACAAATAGAGCAGCTCGGCCGCTATATCCATATCCTGCGCCGCCAGCGCGGCAGCGCCTTAAAAATCGTGGTACGCGAACAAACGCCAAGCCTGCGCGCCACCGATGAACGCTTGCTGCTAAGCAGCGGCGCCAACATGGTGATCCCCTGCAGCGCCGGGCTTTCACGCTGCCTGACGCTGATTGAAAGCGTGCAAAAGCAGAAGTTTACTCGCCACGTTCCGGAAGACTTCAACACGCTGCTAACCTGGAGCCGGCCGCTTAAACTTCGCGGCTATCAAAAGTGGGACGCCTTCTGCGAAGCGGTCAGCAATATCATGGGCAACACGCTGCTGCCGCCGGATAGTAAAGGGGTGATGGTGGCGCTGCGCCCCGCGCCGGGACTACGTGTCGAACAGGCATTAACCCTGTGTAAACCCAACCGCATGGGCGATATCGTGACGATCGGTAATAATCGATTAGTGCTGTTTTTATCGTTTTGCCGGGTAAACGATCTGGACACGGCGTTAAACCATATCTTCCCATTACCGACTGGAGACATTTTCTCTAACCGTATGATTTGGTTCGAAGACAAGCAAATTTCTGCGGAAATACTTTTGATGCGGGGCCTCTCCCCGGACAACTGGAACACGCCGCTGCCAATTACGGTGGGCAAAAACGAAGCCCTTAACGTTAAGCACGATGGTCGCCAGTGGCGGCGAATCCCGGAACCCTGGCGCCTCTCCACCGACGGAGAACCGCGGTCATGATGTCTATCGCCGATATCATTCAGCTGATTGTACTGTGCGCCCTGCTGTTTTTTCCGCTGGGGTATCTAACGCGCCATTATCAGCGCCGTATTCGCACGACTTTACGTTTGATGTTCTTTAAACCCCGTTACGTGAAACCGGCCGGCGTGCTGCGCCGGGATAACGCGACCAGGCAGGGCAAACTGAAAAAATGACCAAAACAAAAACTACCGCTACGCCGCTTCCGCTATGGCAGTACTGGCGCGGCCTGTCTGGCTGGAACTTCTATTTTCTCGTGAAGTTTGCCCTGCTGTGGGCGGGATACCTGAACTTCCATCCAATGCTTAACCTGGTGTTCCTCGCCTTTCTGCTGGTGCCGATCCCCAGCGAAAAACTGCACCGGATACGCCACTGGATAGCGATTCCGCTCGGCTTTGCCCTGTTCTGGCATGATACCTGGTTACCCGGTCCGGAAAGCATTATGAGCCAGGGCTCGCAAATCGCCGGTTTCAGCGCCGATTACATCTGGGACCTGATCACCCGCTTTATTAACTGGAATATGGTCGGCGCCTTCTTTGTACTGCTGGTGCTGTGGCTATTCATCAGCCAGTGGCTGCGCGTTACCGTATTTGTTTCGGCGATCATGGTCTGGCTGGTTATCAGCCCGCTGCTGCCCTCCTTTACTCTGTGGCCCGCCGGCCAGCCGACCACCGCTGCGGCCACGCCCGCGGCAACGACTGGTGGAACGACAACAGCCGCGGCATCCGCCAGCGCTGACGCCAGCGGCGATATCCCGCCGCAGACCGAACCGCCCACCTCGGCTAACCTTAGCAACTGGCTGAAAACTTTCTATGCTTCTGAACAGAAAAGAAAAACGCCGTTCCCGGCTCAGCTTCCTGGTGATGCGCAGCCGTTCGATCTGCTGGTAATCAATATCTGTTCCCTGTCATGGTCAGACATTGAGGCTGCCGGGTTGATGGACCATCCACTGTGGAAACATTTCGATATCGTCTTCAAAAACTTCAACTCCGCCACCTCCTACAGCGGCCCGGCAGCGGTTCGCCTGCTGCGCGCTAGCTGCGGCCAGCTATCACATAACAACCTGTATCAGCCGTCGGGCAACGAGTGCTATCTGTTCGAAAATCTGGCCAAACTCGGCTTTACCCAACAGCTGATGCTGGGACATAACGGCGTATTCGGCGACTTCCTCAAAGAGGTTCGCTCGCTCGGCGGTATGCAGAGTCCATTAATGGATCAGAGTGGTTTACCGGTTATTCTCCAGGGCTTCGACGGATCTCCGGTTTATGACGATCGGGCAACGCTCGATCGCTGGCTACAAACCACAGAAAAGCTCAACACGCCACGTACCGCGACCTTCTACAACACGCTGCCGCTGCACGATGGCAACCATTATCCCGGCCAAAGCAAAACGGCCGACTATAAGGCCCGCGCGCAGAAATTCTTTGATGAGCTGGATGCCTTCTTCACCGCGCTGGAAAAATCCGGGCGTAAAGTGATGGTGGTGGTGGTGCCAGAACACGGCGGCGCGCTGAAGGGTGATAAAATGCAGGTCTCCGGGCTGCGCGATATTCCAAGCCCGTCGATCACTAACGTGCCGGCGGCGGTGAAATTCTTCGGCATGAAGGCGCCGCATCAGGGCGCCGCGGTGGAAATCACTCAGCCTTCCAGCTACCTCGCAGTTTCTGAACTGGTGGTACGCGCCCTCGACGGTAAGATGTTTACCGAGGATAACGTCAACTGGCAGCAATACACCGCTAACCTGCCGCAAACCGCTGCGGTATCGGAAAACTCCAACGCTATTGTCATTCAGTATCAAGGCAAACCTTACGTGCAGCTCAACGGCGGCAGTTGGGTACCGTATCCGCAGTAAATACGAAAAAGGCCGCAGGAGAATTCCTGCGGCCTGTTCGGGCGCAAATTGCCAACGCAGCAGACTCACGCCCGCCGGTCCATCACTTCTGGTTATGCATCCAGCTGACGATAATGCTGACCACGATGCCAGCGATTATCGGCGCCGCCAGATCGTCCCATAAGATCAGACCTAACT
>NZ_JAQIRK010000009.1:0-205844 GCF_050600805.1 Klebsiella sp. 141240
GCTGGCCAGCACCTTCCAGATAGTGCCCGCCAGCGGCGCGGTCACCGGGGTGCCGGCGCCTGCCGGGGCGGCTGCGGGCGCGCTGGCTACCGGCGCAGCGGCGCTGAGCTGGCTGACGTCGCCGCCGTCGCTGACCTTGACCACGAAGGCTTTGCCTTCCACTTCGACGGTGTAGACGCCGGAGGCGGCGGCTTTTGCCGGCGCGGCAGATTTTGCTTCTTCCACCTGCGGCACGGGCTCAAAGGCCGCCGGGTTGTGGCGGTTTTCGAGGAACTTCAGGCCGATTTGCGGGAACAGCGCCACGGTGAGCACGTCGTCGATGGCGTTATCGGCAAGCGTGATGCCCTTCTCCTGCGCCTGGCGTTTCACGTCGGCTTCAAGCTCCGCCAGCTCCGGCTTGAGTAAATCCGCCGGGCGGCAGGTGACGGCGTCGGCGCCGTTGAGCACCCGCGCCTGCAGGGCGGCGTTAACCGGCGCCGGGGTGTGGCCGTATTCGCCTTTCAGGATACCAGCGGTCTCCTTCGCAATGGTTTTGTAGCGTTCGCCGCCCAGCACGTTGAGCACCGCCTGGGTGCCGACAATCTGCGAGGTCGGGGTCACCAGCGGGATGAAGCCGAGGTCCTCGCGCACGCGGGGAATTTCCGCCAGCACTTCATCCAGCCGGTGGGCGGCGCTCTGCTGCTTCAGCTGGCCTTCGAGGTTGGTGAGCATCCCGCCCGGCACCTGGGCGACCAGGATGCGGCTGTCGGTGCCTTTCAGCTGGCCTTCGAAGGCGTGGTATTTTTTGCGCACCTCGCGGAAGTACGCGGCGATGCTCTCCAGCTTGTGGATATCGAGGCCGGTGTCGTACGGCGTGCCGGCGAGGGTGGCCACCAGCGCTTCGGTGGCCGGGTGGCCGTAGGTGGCGCTCATCGAGGAGATGGCGGTATCAACGCCGTCGACGCCGGCTTCAATGGCCTTCAGCAGCGCCATTTCCGCCATGCCGGTGGTGGCGTGGCAGTGCAGGTGCAGGGTGACGTCATAGCGTTTTTTGATTTCGCTGACCAGCTCAAAGGCGGCATGCGGGGTGAGGATGCCGGACATGTCCTTGATGGCGATGGAGTCGACGCCGGTCTCCAGCAGCTGTTCGGTGAGGTCGAGCCAGGTCTGCAGGGTGTGCGCCGGGCTGGTGGTGTAGCTGAGGGTGCCCTGGGCGTGGGCGCCGTGGCGGCGCACCGCCTGCAGGGCGGCCTGCATGTTGCGCGGGTCGTTCATGGCATCGAAGACGCGGAACACGTCCATGCCGTTTTTGACGGCGCGCTCGACGAAGCGCTCCACCACGTCATCGGCGTAGTGGCGGTAGCCGAGCAGGTTCTGGCCGCGCAGCAGCATCTGCAGCGGGGTTTTCGGCATCGCCTTTTTCAGCTCGCGCAGGCGGACCCACGGGTCCTCGCCGAGGAAGCGGATGCAGGCGTCAAAGGTGGCGCCGCCCCAGCATTCGAGGGAGCGGTAGCCGACGTCGTCGAGCGCAGCCGCAACGGGCAGCATATCGTCGAGACGCAGACGGGTGGCGAACAGGGACTGGTGGGCGTCGCGCAGGACGACATCGGTAATGGCAACGGTCATGAATTCCTCCGTGAATTAAGAATTAAGGCGGCGATGGTGGTGAATGGCGGCGACAATCGCCGGCTTTAAACGGGCGAAGTCGTCAGCGGGCGCGACGGCCGCAGGCGCCGGTTTGGGCGCGGCAGGCGGCTCAGGGAACAGACGGGTAACGGCGAGAGACATTCCCCGGATGGCGAAAATGAGCAGCAGCAGGAACGCCAGCACGAAGCCCATGCCGAGGAACATCAGGGTGAAGCCTTCGCCTAACAGAACGGCATCAGTCATAAAAAATCTCGAATAAGGGCACGATGGCGCGTTGGTTGGCGAGCTTGTCGACGCTTCCGGCTAAGGAGCAGGGTGGATTTCCCGCAGCCGCCCCCGGCGCTGGTCCCTGACTGGGTCAACTTCTTCGGCCGCTCAACGGCGCCATCGTGCGTATGGGTTAAATCATCATGCCGAACACGATGCTGGCGATGACCAGCACAATACCGCCGCCCAAACGGGAGGAGATTTGCGCATAAGAGATAAGGCTCATACGGTTACAGGCAGAAAGAACTTCCAGGTCGCCGGAACCGCCGCGGTTAGCCATACACAGGCCAGCGGTGATCGCTGATTCAATTGGGAAGAAGCCCATCATCCAGCCGCCGATCGCCGCGCCGATCACTGCGCCGATAACGATAATGGCGGCGATAACGACGTTAGCGAAGGTGATGGCGTTGATGATTTCCTGCAGGTCGGTGTAGCAAACGCCGACGCCGACCATCAGTACCCACAGCAGCTGTTTAGAGAAGAAATCAGACAGACGCTTGGCGCCGGCTTTGATTTCCGGTGAACACAGGCCGGAGGCGTTCAGCGCTGCAACGATCAGCACCATCCACGCGAAGTAGTGAATCGAAACGCCGCCAATGCTTGGCAGGATTTTCTTCGCGACGACGTACGCCAGCAGGAAACAGGTCGTGGCAAGCACCAGACCGACGGCGGTTTCACGATGCGTGATTTGTCCCGCTTTCTCGTCATCTTCGACTTTGAACGAGGCTTTACGCACCAGTTCGCCTTCGCCGCTCATCCAGGTGTGTTTTTTGCCGATGATATCGAGGACGGCGGCAAAGACGATGGCGAAGATGTTAGCGATGGTCAGAATAGCGATAGCGGTTGAGTAATACTCTTCGCGAGAACGACCGGTGACGGAGTGATAGATCTCCGACAGCGGAACCGCGCCCGCGCCGTTGCCGCCGCCCATGATCGGCAGGACGTACAGCATCATGATGCGATCTACCGGAATGCCGAACACCAGACCGATAGCGATGCCGAAAATCGACGCGCCGACAATGCCCATCAGGATAGTTGGAATATAGCCGAGCAGCGATTTCAGCAGCAGACGGCGGTTTACCGACAGAATCGCCCCGGTAATTAATACCGCGATGAATAAGTTAAGGAAGTTACTTTCATCCATAACGTTGCTGATAGCATCGATTTCTTTTTGCGTGAAAATACCGGCGTAAACGAAATAAGCGGCAACCAGGAAAATCATTACCGGGGCGCCACCTATATATTGGTTGAATATCGGTAGGCGTTTACCTATTTCGCCGAATATGGCGCCGATAATAAACATGATGGCAAAGCCGCCAACGATGTCGGTGGGTAAAGCGTTATAAAAATGTGAAAGTAATAGCGTAATTAACGCAAACGCGTAAAGGGGGAGCGGCATGCCGAAGATTTTAAATCCCAGCAGGTCGCTAACGCCCTTTTTCTCCGTCGCCGGAGCCTGACTCATGTTGGTCATAAACGTTTTCCTGTTTATTGATGGAGTAGTAATACCGGCGCATAGTAATAAATAGACTTAGTGCTAAGGTGTGATTGCCTTCACTGAATACTCGTGTTTTTTATTAATTTAATTATTTTTATTATTCTGAATTAATTAACAACATAAAAACCATAAAGCTAATTAAGCCACGGGGAAAACTGTGACTTAAATACAAGTATCAATAGTCGAACGCTGGCGAAATACAGTTCGTTTTAGAATAACGAAGCGCTAAAAAATGACTCTGATATTAAAACGCGTTCAGCTATTAAAGGATCAACCGCGGCGAGAGGCGATCGATCGGTTTCTTCATCAGCATCAGTTGTCGTTAGAAGCCGATTGCGAGATGGCAATCGTGGCGGAGTATCGGCAGCGGCTGGTCGGCTGCGGCGCCATTGCCGGTAATGTACTGAAATGCATCGCCGTCGATCCCTCGCTACAGGGGGAGGGGCTGAGCCTCAAATTACTGACCGAACTTCTGACGCTGGCCTATGAACTGGGGCGCAGCGAACTGTTCTTATTTACTAAACCGAGCAATGCCGCGCTGTTCTCCGGCGCCGGCTTCTGGTCGATAGCCCAGGCGGGCGACCGCGCCGTATTGATGGAAAACAGCCGCGAACGTCTGACTCGTTACTGTCGTCAGCTGGCGATGTACCGTCAACCGGGAAGAAAAATCGGCGCTATTGTGATGAACGCCAATCCCTTCACCCTTGGCCACCGCTGGCTGGTGGAACAGGCGGCACGGCAGTGCGACTGGCTGCATCTGTTTGTGGTCAAGGAGGATGCGTCCTGCTTTTCCTATCACGATCGCTTCACGCTGATCGAACAGGGGATTACCGGCATCGACAAAGTGACGCTGCACCCCGGTTCGGCGTATCTGATCTCGCGGGCGACGTTCCCCGGTTACTTCCTGAAAGAGCAGGGCGTGGTCGATGACTGCCACAGCCAGATTGACCTGCAGCTCTTCCGCGAACGTCTGGCCCCGGCGCTGCAGATAACCCATCGTTTTGTCGGCACCGAGCCGCTGTGTCCCCTGACCCGTAATTACAACCAACGCATGAAGTCACTGTTGGAAGCGCCAGGCGACGCGCCGCCCATTGAAGTGGTTGAGCTGGCGCGAATTGAAAAAAATGGCGGACCCGTGTCGGCCTCGCGAGTGCGCGAACTCTATCGGCAACGCAACTGGCAGGCGGTCGCGGCGCTGGTGCCGCCGGGAACCCTCTCTTTTCTGATGCAACTGGCGGAAAGCGAACATCAAACCGCCTGATTTTTATGCCCTAACTAAGGATTTTCCCCTATGGAAATGAAGATTGACGCCCTGGCCGGCACGCTGGAATCCAGCGATGTGATGGTCAGGATTGGACCGGCGGCGCAGCCGGGCATTCAGCTGGAAATCGACAGCATTGTGAAACAGCAGTTTGGCGCCGCGATTGAGCAGGTGGTCAGAGAAACGCTGGCGCAGCTTGGCGTGAAGCAGGCCAACGTGGTGGTCGATGATAAAGGCGCGCTGGAGTGCGTACTGCGTGCCCGCGTACAGGCCGCGGCGCTGCGGGCGGCGCAACAGTCCCAATTACAATGGAGCCAGCTATGAAACCACGTCGCAGTATGCTGTTCATCCCTGGCGCCAATGCCGCCATGTTAAGCACTTCATTCGTGTACGGCGCCGATGCGGTGATGTTCGACCTTGAAGATGCCGTTTCGCTACGCGAAAAAGATACCGCTCGCCTGTTGGTGCATCAGGCGCTGCAGCATCCGCTGTATCAGGATATCGAAACCGTGGTGCGTATTAACCCGCTGAATACGCCATTCGGTCTTGCCGACCTTGAAGCGGTAGTCCGCGCGGGCGTGGATATGGTGCGTCTGCCGAAAACCGACAGCAAAGAAGATATCCATGAGCTGGAAGCGCATGTTGAGCGGATTGAGCGCGAATGCGGCCGGGAAGTGGGCAGCACCAAATTGATGGCGGCTATTGAGTCGGCGCTGGGGGTGGTGAACGCGGTGGAGATCGCCCGCGCCAGCCCGCGTCTGGCGGCGATTGCGCTGGCGGCCTTCGATTACGTTATGGATATGGGCACCTCCCGCGGCGACGGTACTGAACTGTTCTATGCCCGCTGCGCCGTACTGCATGCGGCGCGCGTTGCCGGCATCGCCGCTTATGACGTGGTGTGGTCGGATATCAATAACGAAGAGGGCTTCCTGGCGGAAGCGAATCTGGCCAAAAACCTCGGCTTTAACGGCAAATCGTTGGTTAACCCACGACAAATAGAGCTCCTGCATCAGGTCTATGCTCCGACGCGCAAAGAGGTCGACCACGCGCTGGAAGTGATTGCCGCGGCGGAAGAAGCCGAAACGCGCGGTCTTGGCGTGGTATCGCTGAACGGCAAGATGATCGATGGACCGATTATCGACCACGCTCGCAAAGTGGTGGCGCTCTCGGCTTCCGGTATTCGTGATTAAGGGGAATAAGATGAAAGAGACAGTAGCAATGCTTAATCAGCAGTACGTGATGCCGGAAGGGTTAGCGCCTTATGCGGGCGTGACGGCGAAAAGCCCGTGGTTGGCCAGCGAAAGCGAAAAACGTCAGCGTAAAATCTGCGATTCGCTGGAAACGGCAATCCGTCGCTCCGGCTTGCAAAACGGCATGACCATTTCGTTCCACCACGCGTTTCGCGGCGGTGACAAAGTCGTCAATATGGTAGTGGCGAAGCTGGCGGAAATGGGTTTTCGCGATCTGACGCTGGCATCCAGTTCGCTGATCGACGCCCACTGGCCGCTGATCGAGCATATTAAAAATGGCGTGATCCGCCAGATCTACACCTCCGGCCTGCGCGGCAAGTTGGGCGAGGAGATCTCCGCCGGTTTGATGGAAAACCCGGTACAGATCCACTCCCACGGCGGTCGCGTACAGCTGATTCAAAGCGGCGAGCTGTCGATTGATGTCGCGTTTCTCGGCGTTCCCTGCTGCGATGAGTTTGGTAATGCCAACGGCTTTAGCGGAAAATCACGTTGCGGTTCGCTGGGCTATGCGCGCGTTGATGCGGAACATGCCAAATGCGTGGTGCTGCTGACCGAAGAGTGGGTGGATTATCCTAACTATCCGGCCAGCATCGCTCAGGATCAGGTGGATCTGATTGTTCAGGTGGACGAAGTCGGCGATCCGGAAAAAATCACCGCTGGCGCGATCCGTCTGACCAGCAACCCGCGTGAGCTGCTAATCGCCCGTCAGGCGGCGAAAGTCGTTGAGCATTCCGGTTACTTTAAAGACGGTTTCTCGCTGCAGACCGGTACCGGCGGCGCCTCGCTGGCGGTGAGCCGCTTCCTCGAAGACAAAATGCGCCGTAACGGTATTACCGCCAGCTTTGGCCTTGGCGGGATCACCGGGACGATGGTTGACCTGCACGAAAAAGGGTTGATTAAAACGCTGCTCGATACCCAATCGTTCGATGGCGACGCGGCGCGTTCATTAGCGCAGAACCCGAACCACGTAGAGATTTCCACCAACCAGTATGCCAGCCCGGGCTCTAAAGGCGCCTCCTGCGAGCGCTTAAATGTGGTGATGCTCAGCGCGCTGGAAATTGATACCGATTTTAACGTCAACGTGATGACCGGCTCCAATGGCGTACTGCGCGGCGCATCCGGCGGCCACAGCGATACCGCCGCTGGCGCGGATCTGACCATCATTACCGCGCCGTTAGTTCGCGGCCGTATTCCCTGCGTCGTGGAAAAAGTGCTGACTCGCGTCACGCCGGGAGCCAGCGTAGATGTGCTGGTCACCGACCACGGCATTGCGGTAAATCCGGCGCGCCAGGATCTGATCGACAATTTGCGCAATGCGGGCATTGCGCTGATGACTATTGAGGAACTGCAGCAGCGTGCGGAACTGTTAACCGGCAAACCGCAGCCGATCGAGTTTACCGATCGCGTGGTGGCGGTGGTGCGCTATCGCGATGGCTCCGTGCTTGATGTTATTCGTCAGGTGAAAAACAGCGACTAAACGCAGAGGGGGAAGGGCAATGAGCGAAGTGTTAATCAATCCGCACCGTTCGCTGCGCGTGAAACCGCTGAACGCTGAAGAGGTGGTCAGCGCGGTAGAGCGCGCGCTGCTGACTGAAGTTCGCCTGACCCCAAAGCCTGGGTTGGTGGATATTCGTAATGCGGGCGCCCATCACGATATGGATCTGGCTTCGTTTGAGGCCAGCACCGCGGTGGTGGCGCCGTGGATGGAGAAATTTTTCATCATGGGCCACGATACCGCGGCGATTGTCCCGGAGCAGGTACTAATGATGCTGCGTCCGGTGGGGATGGCCTGCGAAAACGATATGCTGGAGGCCACCGGCGGAGTGAATACCCATCGTGGGGCGATCTTCGCTTTTGGTTTGCTGAGCGCGGCGGCGGGAAGGCTGGTGTCGAAAGGCGAACCGATTGAACAGCATCGGCTTTGCGACCAGGTGGCTCGATTCTGTCGCGGCATGGTTATGCAAGAACTCTCCGCTTCCAGCGGGGAACCGTTAAGCAAAGGCGAGGCCCATTTTCTACGTTACGGCCTCTCCGGTGCTCGCGGCGAAGCCGAGAGCGGCTTTCGTACCGTACGCACCCAGGCGCTGCCGGTGTTCAACCGCATGATGGAAGAGACCGGCGATAGTAACCTGGCGCTGCTGCAAACCTTGCTGCATCTGATGGCATGGAATGATGACACCAATCTGGTTTCGCGCGGCGGGCTTGCCGGACTGAACTTTGTGCAGCAGGAGGCGCAGCGGCTGTTGTGGCAGGGCGGCGTTATGGCTGACGGTGGGCTGGAGGCGCTACGCCAACTCGACGACGAGCTGATTGCTCGCCATCTCAGCCCCGGCGGCAGCGCCGATTTGTTGGCGGTAACCTGGTTTTTATCCGCTTTCCCCGCAGGCGCGCTTTTCCCCCTTTGATTGCGTACAACAACGCCTTAGCCCGCGTCGCGCGGGCGGGGCGCTACGTGCCCCCTCCCGAATTTCACTACTTAAACGCCGAATCGCGGCACAATCATATAGTTTTTACTGATATCGACCGCCGTTTGTCATAAATTTCTAATTATCGGCGTTTTTGAGTAGCGGCTATGCAATGGGCTGGTTACTCTGAAAACAATTCACGTGAAGTTAACAAAAGAGAATAGCTATGCAAGATGCACAAATCCGCGTGGCCATCGCCGGCGCGGGCGGCCGGATGGGACGCCAGTTAATTCAGGCTGCGCTGCAAATGGACGGCGTGGCGCTTGGCGCGGCGCTGGAGCGCGAAGGTTCGAGCCTGGTGGGCAGCGATGCGGGCGAGCTGGCGGGCGTTGGTAAATCAGGCGTTACCGTCCAAAGCAGCCTGGCGGCGGTAAGCAATGATTTCGATGTTTTAATCGATTTTACCCGCCCGGAAGGCACGCTCAACCATCTGGCTTTCTGCCGTCAGTACGGCAAAGGGATGGTGATCGGCACTACCGGTTTTGATGATGCCGGAAAGCAGGCGATTAGCGATGCCGCACAGGAGATTGCTATCGTCTTTGCCGCTAACTTTAGCGTTGGCGTCAACGTGTTGTTAAAGCTGCTGGAGAAGGCGGCGAAGGTGATGGGCGATTATACCGATATCGAAATCATCGAAGCGCACCATAGGCATAAAGTGGACGCCCCGTCAGGCACCGCGCTGGCGATGGGTGAGGCGATCGCCGGGGCACTGAACAAAGATCTGAAGGACTGCGCCGTCTACAGCCGTGAGGGCCATACCGGTGAACGTGTTCCGGGTACTATTGGTTTCGCTACCGTTCGCGCGGGCGACATCGTCGGCGAACATACGGCGATGTTCGCTGATATCGGCGAACGTATCGAAATTACCCATAAGGCCTCCAGCCGGATGACATTTGCCAATGGCGCCGTTCGTTCTGCTTTGTGGCTGAAAGGCAAAAAAAATGGTCTATTTGACATGAAAGATGTGCTTGATCTGAATGCTTTATAATGATTATTACCCATCGTGATGTGGTTATTGCATTCAATATGTAATTGATTGCAAGGGGCAATATTTTATTGCCCTTTTTATTTTGACTGCTTTTATCTTTTTTTCTTCTTAAAGCTTCAAAAAACTATATCTTACTAATGTTTTTAGTTATTGAATTGTAAATTTTGACCATCTGGTCCACTTTTTCCCCCTCTGTCGAGTGATTTTACAGTTTTCCTCGCCCGCAAGCGTTTTCTCAACCAGGTTAGTTGATCTTTTTACCGTGAAAAACGCCCGTTACGCGCCAGTGGCGTAAAATAAGATTAAAAATATCCGCTTTAAGTTGACTTTTACCCGACATCTCTCCAGAATGCCGCCGTTTGCCAAAATTCTGCGGGCAAAAATTTGCATTGATTCAGATCTACGTTCTGCATTAATATGCAAATAAAGTGAGTGAATATTCTCTGGAGGGTGTTTTGATTAAGTCAGCGCTTTTGGTTCTGGAAGACGGAACCCAGTTTCACGGTCGGGCCATTGGGGCAACCGGCACGGCGGTTGGGGAAGTCGTTTTCAATACTTCAATGACCGGTTATCAAGAAATCCTCACTGATCCTTCCTATTCCCGCCAAATCGTCACTCTTACTTATCCCCATATTGGTAATGTCGGCACCAACGCCGCCGATGAAGAATCTTCCCAGGTACACGCACAAGGTCTGGTGATCCGCGACCTGCCGCTGATTGCCAGCAACTTCCGCAATACCGAAGACCTTTCTTCTTACCTCAAGCGCCATAACATTGTGGCCATTGCCGATATCGATACCCGTAAGCTGACGCGTTTACTGCGTGAGAAAGGGGCGCAGAATGGCTGCATCATCGCGGGCGATAACCTTGATGCCCAGCTGGCGCTGGAAAAAGCCCAGGCGTTCCCTGGCCTGAACGGTATGGATCTGGCGAAAGAGGTCACTACCGCAGAAACCTACGCCTGGACCCAGGGGAGCTGGACACTGGCGGGCGACCTGCCGGAAGCGAAGGCGGAAAGCGAGCTGCCGTTCCACGTCGTGGCTTATGACTTCGGCGCCAAGCGCAACATCCTGCGGATGCTGGTTGACCGCGGTTGTCGCCTGACTATCGTTCCGGCGCAAACGTCGGCTGAAGACGTGCTTAAGCTGAATCCGGACGGTATTTTCCTCTCCAACGGCCCAGGCGACCCGGCGCCGTGCGATTACGCCATCACGGCGATTGAAAAATTCCTCACCACCGATATTCCGGTCTTTGGCATCTGTCTCGGCCATCAGCTGCTGGCGCTGGCGAGCGGTGCGAAGACCATTAAGATGAAATTCGGCCACCACGGCGGCAACCACCCGGTTAAAGATATCGATAACAACGTCGTGATGATTACCGCCCAGAACCACGGCTTTGCCGTTGATGAAGCGACGCTGCCTGCCAACCTGCGCGTGACCCATAAGTCACTGTTCGACGGCACCCTGCAGGGGATCCATCGTACCGACAAGCCGGCGTTTAGCTTCCAGGGTCACCCTGAAGCGAGCCCGGGCCCGCACGATGCCGCGCCGCTGTTCGACCACTTTATCGAGTTAATTGAGCAATACCGTCAGTCCGCGAAATAATCAGGAGTAAAAGAGCCATGCCAAAACGTACAGACATAAAAAGTATCCTGATTCTGGGCGCGGGCCCGATTGTTATCGGTCAGGCGTGTGAGTTTGACTACTCTGGCGCCCAGGCCTGTAAAGCCCTGCGCGAAGAGGGTTACCGCGTTATTCTGGTGAACTCCAACCCGGCGACTATCATGACCGACCCGGAAATGGCCGATGCGACCTATATCGAGCCGATTCACTGGGAAGTGGTGCGTAAAATTATCGAAAAAGAGCGCCCGGACGCGGTGCTGCCGACCATGGGCGGCCAGACCGCGCTGAACTGCGCGCTGGAGCTGGAGCGTCAGGGCGTGCTGGCAGAGTTCGGCGTGACCATGATTGGCGCGACCGCCGATGCGATCGATAAAGCGGAAGACCGCCGTCGCTTCGACGTGGCGATGAAGAAAATCGGCCTCGACACCGCGCGTTCCGGCATTGCGCACACCATGGAAGAAGCGCTGGCGGTGGCCGCTGACGTTGGCTTCCCATGCATCATCCGTCCGTCCTTCACTATGGGCGGCACCGGCGGCGGTATTGCCTATAACCGCGAAGAGTTCGAAGAAATCTGCGAACGCGGCCTGGATCTCTCTCCGACCAACGAACTGCTGATTGATGAATCGCTGATCGGCTGGAAAGAGTACGAGATGGAAGTGGTGCGCGATAAGAACGATAACTGCATTATCGTCTGCTCGATTGAAAACTTCGATGCCATGGGGATTCACACCGGCGACTCCATCACCGTCGCCCCGGCGCAGACCCTGACCGACAAAGAATACCAAATCATGCGTAACGCCTCGATGGCGGTACTGCGTGAAATCGGCGTGGAAACCGGCGGCTCTAACGTACAGTTCTCGGTGAACCCGAAAGATGGTCGCCTGATCGTCATCGAAATGAACCCGCGCGTCTCCCGCTCTTCGGCGCTGGCTTCGAAAGCGACCGGCTTCCCGATTGCCAAAGTGGCGGCGAAGCTGGCGGTGGGTTACACCCTCGACGAACTGATGAACGATATCACCGGCGGCCGTACTCCGGCCTCCTTCGAACCGTCCATCGATTACGTTGTGACCAAAATTCCACGCTTTAACTTCGAAAAATTCGCTGGCGCTAACGACCGTCTGACAACGCAGATGAAATCCGTCGGCGAAGTGATGGCGATTGGCCGCACGCAGCAGGAATCGCTGCAGAAAGCACTGCGTGGCCTGGAAGTGGGCGCCACCGGCTTCGACCCGAAAGTCAGCCTCGACGATCCGGAAGCGCTGACCAAAATCCGCCGCGAGCTGAAAGACGCGGGCGCCGAGCGTATCTGGTACATCGCTGATGCCTTCCGCGCCGGTCTCTCCGTCGACGGCGTCTTCAACCTGACCAACATCGACCGCTGGTTCCTGGTACAAATCGAAGAACTGGTGCGCCTGGAAGAGAAAGTGGCGGCAGTGGGCATCAACGGCCTCGACGCTGATTTCCTGCGTCACCTGAAGCGTAAAGGCTTTGCCGATGCGCGTCTGGCGAAGCTGGCGGGCGTGCGCGAAGCGGAAATCCGCAAGCTGCGCGACCAGTACAACCTGCACCCGGTCTACAAGCGCGTGGATACCTGCGCGGCGGAATTTGCCACCGATACCGCCTACATGTATTCCACCTATGAAGACGAGTGCGAATCCAACCCGTCCGTAGACCGCGATAAAATCATGGTTCTCGGCGGCGGCCCGAACCGTATCGGCCAGGGTATCGAATTTGACTACTGCTGCGTACACGCCTCGCTGGCGCTGCGCGAAGACGGTTACGAGACCATCATGGTTAACTGTAACCCGGAAACCGTTTCGACCGACTACGACACCTCCGACCGTCTGTACTTCGAGCCGGTAACGCTTGAGGACGTACTGGAAATCGTGCGCATCGAGAAGCCGAAAGGCGTTATCGTGCAGTACGGCGGCCAGACCCCGCTGAAGCTGGCGCGTGAACTGGAAGCCGCAGGCGTACCGGTTATCGGCACCAGCCCGGATGCTATCGACCGTGCTGAAGACCGCGAGCGCTTCCAGCATGCGGTTGACCGCCTGAAGCTGAAGCAGCCGGCGAACGCCACCGTGACCGCGCTTGAGCAAGCGGTTGAGAAGGCAAAAGAGATCGGTTATCCGCTGGTGGTGCGTCCGTCCTACGTACTGGGCGGCCGCGCGATGGAAATCGTCTACGACGAGGCTGACCTGCGCCGTTACTTCCAGACCGCGGTGAGCGTCTCCAACGATGCGCCGGTACTGCTGGACCGCTTCCTCGACGACGCGGTTGAAGTTGACGTCGATGCTATCTGCGATGGCGAAATGGTGCTGATTGGCGGCATCATGGAGCACATCGAACAAGCGGGCGTACACTCCGGCGACTCCGCCTGTTCTCTGCCTGCCTACACTCTGAGCAAAGAGATTCAGGATGTGATGCGCGAGCAGGTGCAGAAGCTGGCCTTCGAGCTGCAGGTTCGCGGCTTGATGAACGTACAGTTCGCGGTGAAGAACAACGAAGTGTACCTGATTGAAGTCAACCCGCGCGCGGCGCGTACCGTACCGTTCGTGTCGAAAGCCACCGGCGTACCGCTGGCGAAAGTGGCGGCGCGCGTGATGGCTGGTAAAACGCTGGCGCAGCAGGGCGTCACCAAAGAAATCATCCCGCCGTACTATTCGGTCAAAGAAGTGGTGCTGCCGTTCAACAAATTCCCGGGCGTTGACCCGCTGTTAGGGCCGGAAATGCGCTCTACCGGGGAAGTGATGGGCGTGGGCCGCACCTTCGCGGAAGCGTTCGCCAAAGCGCAGCTGGGCAGCAACTCCACGATGAAGAAACAGGGCCGCGCGCTGCTCTCCGTTCGCGAAGGCGACAAAGAGCGCGTTGTCGACCTGGCGGCAAAACTGCTGAAACAGGGCTTCGAGCTGGATGCAACCCACGGTACTGCAATTGTTCTGGGCGAAGCCGGTATCAACCCGCGTCTTGTCAACAAGGTACATGAAGGTCGTCCGCACATTCAGGACCGTATCAAGAATGGCGAGTATACCTACATCATCAATACCACCGCAGGACGTCAGGCGATTGAAGACTCCAAGCTGATTCGCCGCAGCGCGCTGCAGTACAAGGTGCATTATGACACCACCCTGAACGGCGGTTTCGCCACCGCGATGGCGCTGAATGCCGATGCGACCGAGAAGGTCATTTCGGTGCAGGAAATGCACGCGCAAATCACCAAATAAGCGCACCGGCCGGGCCGGAAAGCGAAACACGGGGGCTGACGATATCGTCAGCCCCATTTTTTTACGGCACTCATCTTCGGAGAGTTCTGCTTTTATCTGTCTGTCAGGTCAGGCTAACTATAGTTAGCACGATAACGATACCAATTGATGAAAAGACAGGAGGATACAATGCGGAACAAAATTCTGGTGGCATCCGCGCTGGCGGCAACGGCGATGGTATTTGTGGCAGGTTGCTCATCAAATCAGTCGCTCAAAACGACAGATGGCAAAACAATTGTGACCAGCGGTAAGCCGCAGGTCGATGATGATACTGGCCTGGTATCCTACAAAAATGCGGAAACCGGTCGCGTGGAGCAGATTAATCGCGACCAGGTGAAGTCTATGGACGAGCTGGATAACTAAAAAAAAGCAGTGGCTTCGGCCACTGCTTTTTACCTTTCATTGTACGGCGATTACCAACGGTGATTCAGCAGAATGTGGCCGCCATAAGCGGCGTAGCTGTTTTCACCCCATTCGCCGCTGGCGCGCAGCGAGATAGTGGTCGTCTCGTTCACATTGCCGGTCACGCCCAGCTCTAACTGACCGCGGTCGTCCGGCGTATCGTTGCTGACTTTTTCACCATTGAACGCCAGATCGTTTTGACCCGCGCCTTTCAACCAGTTCACCGCGATATACGGCTGCCATGCTTTAACATCGTGCTGCTCGAAGTAGCTGCTCTTCACGCCGAGACGGCCAAACAGGCTATTGTTGTCCAGGGTGGTTACCCGCACGCCATCCGGGTCGGTATGATTTTCCTGATCGAGATAGCTGTAGATCACCTGCGCCTGAGGCTCAATCTTCCACGTACGCGCGCTTTCTGAAGGGATCACCCACGCATGGCCGACTTCAACAGAGGCGGCAAAACCTTTACTGTCATACTTTTCATTGTTGCGATTGCTGGTGACGGTGTTGTTATACCAGCTGTATGACGCCCAGGTATCGATGTAGCTGCCGAGACGTAATTTCGGATCTTCCTGCCAGGTGGCGTACAGGCCAACGTTGAAACCGTCGACTTTACCCTGCGCATCACGCACGTTGTGTTTCGCATCCGAATCCGTTTTCGCCTGGCCTGCGCCAAACATGCCGCCCGCACGCAGCATTCCTTTGTCCATCGGCTTGCTCATGAAATCACTGCCGAGCTGGAGCACGGTGGTGGTGGTGTCGTAGCTGACTTTATCGCCGCCGGCGTCGTTCTCATGATAGCGGCCCTTCACGTACATCCAGGTGTTCAGATTGTCTTCGTTGCGGAAAGTGAGCTGGTCGCGATCGTCACGTTTATGCAGGAACATACTCTGTGCCGCAAGATAGTTGCCCAGATAAGCACCGACTTCCGGGGCCATTACTTCTGGCGCGGATTGATCGCCATTATCGGTATTGTTGCCGCCATCGGTATTGTTGCCGCCATCGGTATTGCTGCCGCCATCGGTGCTGCTGCCGCCATCGGTGCCGCTGCCGCCATCGGTGCTGCTGCCGCCATCGGTGCCGCTGTCATCATCGTCGGTATCATCCGACGGATCGTCAGACGGGGTCGCTTTGGATTCCAGATACCAGTTGCCGTTGTTGTGCTGATAAAGATCGTATTCATAAGCTCCGGCGACAACTGGTTTTGACAAGGTTAGCTGTGCTTCAGAACTGCCGCCGACGCTGACAATCTCCATGCCATTAACGGTTTGCGCGCCCATTCCGCCGATGTTGGCGATACTGATGCCGGATTGACCGTAGCTGCTGCCGGTGATCGACAAATGGTCGGTCGGTGAACTGTCTTCGCCAACCTGACTGTTCATCACGATTTGGCTGCCGGCAGAACCGCTATAGTCGCCGTTAATCGTAAAATTGTTGCCAACGCTATTATCCGCGGCGCTAAGCAACAGCGTGCCGCTGTTGCTCACATTGCCATTGATGGTGTCGACGCCGGATGTTCTTAACGTGGCGTTTCCTTCAATTGCATTCCACGCCGCGAGGACACCTCCGCTGAGGATATCAATGTTGTTATTGACTTCGCCTGCGCTGGCAAATTGCGCGCCATTGTTGATAGTGAGGGTGGCATCGCTACCGGATGCTCCGAGGGTCGCGCCTTCTGCGACCAGAGTCGTGCCGCTTTTGAGCACGGTATCGCCGGTATAGCTATTGGCGCCGGTGAGCGTCAGCGTGTTGGTATCGACTTTTTCCACGTTACCGCTACCGATGATGCCGGTGGCAAAAGTAGAGTCGCTTCCCTGATTGAAGATCAGCGTGCCGTTATTGGTCAGGCTACCGGTGAGGGTTGCGGTTTTCTGCCCGTCGCCCAACTGCAGCGTGGCCGCTTCCGCGACCAGCGTGTTACCACTATTAGCGACAGCGCCCCCCAGCGTTAACTGGCCGCTATTCACCTCGAGTGAATCGCCGCTGCCGATGATGTCGAGGTTGCCGGTGAGCGTCCAGTTTTCACCGTTCATTTTCACGGAGGCAAAACCGTCGCCGTCGTTAAGGCCGACAAAGTTACTGTCTTCCGTTCCGGTACCGACCAGCGAGATGGTGTTACCCGTTGAGCCCGTGGAGATGACATCGCCGATGAGGGAAGAGCCGGTATTGAGTACCAGGCTGTTATTTTTGCTGCTGACAAACATAACGGCCGCATCGCCGCCGCCAAGTAAACCGCTGTTGATGATATCGGCTTTCGCGCTATCAACGATGTTGATCCCGTTCTGGCTGCCCTGCACGGTGCCGCTGTTGTTAATTTTGCTGTTGCCGTTGCTTAACGCAACACCATCGCCTGCGGTACCGGTGATGGCGCCGCTATTATCTAACCCGAGGCCAATTTGCGAACTCAGGCCGTTTTTCCCGGTGATCACGCCGGTATCGGTATTGGTGATACTAATTGCCGATGACTCTTCGCTAACGAAAATACCGTTGTTAGCGCCAGTAATGATTCCGCTATTATTAAAATCACCTGCCATTGATTGTACGTTAACGGCATTATCAGTTGCAGATGAAATAATTGCATTTTCATTATTATTAATTTTAACGGATTGACCTTCGATATTAATATCCAGTCCGATTCCCGTTCCGGCAATATTGCCTTCATTGGTGACTTTTTTGACGTTCATTCCGCTAACGGATACTGCTGGGGTGTTATCTGCGGAGGAGACGGTGACGTCTCTACTGATGGCGTATTCCGTGTCGGTGGAGAAGTTTTGCGGTACTGAAGTTGACTGGTCAATCGTGCCTGCGCTGACAACAATTGGCGTAAACATTAATAAGGCGGGAAATATTCTCGCCAGTGTTTTGGTTGTTCTGTTTAGTTCAAAGTGTTTGTTGCTCATATACACGTCCATTTGCGTAAATAGCGCTTCCGGTTAACGCTATATATTAGAATTGCGTTTTTAGATTGAAAATTTTTAGGCTCAAGATGAAGAGCGTAAAATTATTGGTTGTACATTGTGGACTGTATAGGTTTATTTATTAAAGAATGATTTAATCTCGTCTTAAAATATGCATTGACTGTATTATTTGTAATAATAAATTCGTATGGGGAATTGAATGGGACGGCGATTGCCCCCTGGAGCGTCTGCAATTCTTTCATGATGGAAGGATTATCATTGGCTGTATTCGACTTCTCCTCAGGCATTCCCCCCTTTCAGTGAGCGAGTTAACTGTCTACACTCACTGCTACAAGAATACAAAAGACAGGCCCATTCATGATTCTGATAATTTACTCGCATCCTTATCCGCATCACTCGCATGCGAATAAGCGGATGCTTGAGCAAGCAGGGACGCTTGATGGCGTAGAGATACGCTCCCTCTATGAGCTATATCCCGACTTCAATATCGATATCGCTGCCGAGCAGGCGGCGCTGGCGCGCGCCGATCTGGTTATCTGGCAGCATCCGATGCAGTGGTACAGCGTTCCACCGCTGTTAAAACTGTGGATGGATAAAGTACTGTCCCACGGCTGGGCGTACGGCCACAACGGTATTGCGTTACACGGTAAATCGCTGATGTGGGCGGTTACCACCGGCGGCGGCGAAAGCCATTTCGATATTGGTTCATTCCCCGGCTTTGACGTGCTGGCGCAGCCTCTGCAGGCGACGGCGCTGTACTGTGGCATGAAATGGCTGCCGCCGTTTGCGATGCACTGTACCTTTATCTGCGATGACGAAACGCTGCAGGCGCAGGCCCGTCATTATCGTCAACGCTTAATCGAATGGCAGGAGACGCATAACAATGGATAGCCATACGCTAATACAGGCGCTGATTTACCTCGGCTCCGCTGCGCTTATCGTGCCGATCGCCGTGCGTCTGGGACTGGGATCGGTGCTGGGATATCTGATTGCCGGCTGCGTTATCGGCCCGTGGGGACTGCGACTGGTCACTGACGCTGAGGCGATTCTGCATTTCGCCGAAATCGGCGTGGTGCTGATGTTGTTTGTTATAGGCCTTGAGTTGGATCCGCAGCGCCTATGGAAACTGCGCGCCTCGGTATTTGGCGGCGGTGCGCTGCAAATGGTGGTGTGCGGCGCGTTTATCGGGCTGTTCTGCATGCTGCTTGGCTTGCGCTGGCAGGTGGCGGAGCTTATCGGGATGACGTTGGCGCTGTCGTCGACGGCGATTGCCATGCAGGCGATGAACGAACGTAACCTGACGGTGACGCAACTAGGGCGGAGCGCCTTTGCCGTGCTGTTGTTCCAGGATATCGCCGCTATTCCTTTGGTCGCGATGATTCCGCTGCTGGCGGCCAGCGGCGGTTCAACGACCCTGGCCGCGTTTGCGCTGTCGGCGTTGAAAGTGGCCGGCGCGCTGGCGCTGGTGGTGCTATTAGGGCGCTATCTGACCCGGCCGGTGCTGCGCTTTGTTGCCCGTTCCGGTCTGCGCGAAGTATTCAGCGCCGTGGCCCTGTTCCTGGTCTTTGGCTTCGGATTGCTGCTTGAGGAAGTCGGGCTGTCGATGGCGATGGGCGCGTTTCTTGCCGGGGTGCTTCTGGCAAGTTCGGAATACCGCCATGCGCTGGAGAGCGATATCGAACCGTTTAAAGGGTTGCTGTTGGGGCTGTTCTTTATCGGCGTCGGTATGTCTATCGACTTCGGTACCCTCGTCACCCATCCGCTACGTATCCTGATCCTGCTGGTGGGTTTTTTGGCGATTAAGGCTCTGATGCTATGGCTGATTGCTAAACCCCTGGGTGTACCGCGCGCGCAGCGACGCTGGTTTGCCGTACTGCTGGGGCAGGGAAGTGAGTTCGCTTTCGTGGTCTTCGGCGCCGCGCAGATGGCCGATGTGCTGGATAGCGAGTGGGCGAAGGCGCTGACGCTGGCGGTGGCCCTATCGATGGCGGCAACGCCCATTCTGCTGGTGCTGCTGACGCGGATGGAGAAATCCGCCAGCGGCCAGGAGCGCGAAGCGGACGAGATTGACGAAGAGCAACCGCGAGTGATTATCGCCGGTTTTGGCCGCTATGGGCAGATTGCCGGGCGTGTGCTGCTTTCCAGCGGCGTGAAAATGGTTATCCTCGATCACGACCCGGACCACGTTGATACCCTGCGCAAGTTCGATATGAAGGTGTTTTACGGCGATGCCACGCGGGTGGATCTGCTGGAATCGGCGGGGGCGGCAAAGGCTGAAGTGCTGATTAACGCCATCGACGATCCGCAGGCCAGCCTGCAGCTGGTGGAGTTGGCGAAAGAGCACTTCCCACATCTGCAGATCATTTCGCGCGCCCGCGATGTCGATCACTACATTCAGCTGCGCCAGGCCGGAGTGGAAGCGCCGGAGCGTGAAACCTTCGAATCGGCGCTGAAAAGCGGCCGTATGACGCTGGAGGCCTTAGGTCTGGGCGCTTATGAGGCCCGCGAGCGCGCCGATCTGTTCCGCCGTTTCAACCAGCAGATGGTGGAAGAGATGGTGGCGATGGCGGAAAATGATGCCGCCTCTCGCGTGGCGGTGTTCAAGCGAACCAGCGATATGCTTACCGGTATCATCAATGAGGACCGTAATCATCTGTCGTTGGTGCAGCGTCACGGCTGGCAAGGTACCGAAGAAGGACGGCACACCGGAGACGTTCGCGATGAGCCGGAGAATAAGCCTTCAACCTGAGGTGGTAAGCAGATGTTGCGTTAACTTTACAGCTAACATTTTGTTTTCAATTTAGTTCCTGATCTGGCGGCTCATGAGGGTTACGTGGGCTCGCCAGCAAATCTAAAAATTTTCTTATTCTTTACTCTTCGTTCAGTCGACGAAGTATTACGCTTTCCGTATAGTGGCGGCAATTTTTTGCATTCGGGATATTTTCAATGATTAGTCTGATTGCGGCGTTAGCTGTAGATCGCGTAATTGGCATGGAGAACGCTATGCCATGGGACTTGCCTGCCGATCTCGCCTGGTTTAAACGTAATACCTTAAACAAGCCGGTGGTAATGGGGCGTTTGACCTGGGAATCCATCGGTCGCCCGTTGCCAGGACGTAAAAATATCGTTATCAGCAGCAAGCCAGGCAGCGACGATCGCGTGCAGTGGGTGAAGTCTGTTGATGAAGCGATTGCCGCCTGCGGCGACGCGGAAGAGATTATGGTGATTGGCGGTGGCCGCGTTTACGAGCAGTTCCTGCCGAAAGCGCACAAACTCTACCTGACCCATATTGATGCGGAAGTGGAAGGCGATACCCATTTCCCGGATTACGATCCGGACGAGTGGGAATCGGTGTTCAGTGAGTTCCACGATGCCGACGCGCAAAATTCCCATAGCTACTGCTTCGAGATCCTCGAGCGTCGTTAAGCTAACATAGCGTCGATTAAAAAACCCCGGTCGCGTCAGGCGTGGCCGGGGTTTTGTTTTATCAGGAATCTCCCGTACCGGAGGTAGCCCGGATAAGGCGCAGCGCGCCGCCATCCGGGATCGACTCAGGAGGCGACCGCTTCGCCTTCGTCGAGGCTTTTCTGGCGGTTGGAACGCTGGGTGAAATACGTTTTATCTTCCCAGCGCAGGCAGGTCAGGTCCCCTCCCCAGCAGCAGCCGGTATCCAGCGCGTAGATGCCTTCCGGGGTACCGCGGCCTTCCAGCGACGCCCAATGACCAAAGGCGATACTGTACTCGCGGGCAACCGGGCCCGGAATGGCAAACCATGGCTTAAGCGGGGCAGGCGCGTCTTCCGGCGCCTCTTTGCTGTACATATCCAACTGGCCGTTCGGGAAGCAATAGCGCATGCGGGTGAAGGCGTTGGTGATAAAGCGCAGGCGCGCCAGGCCGCTGAGCTCGTTGCTCCAGTGGTTCGGCATATCGCCATACATCGCGTCGAGGAAGAACGGATAGGAGTCGCTTGCCAGCACGGCTTCGACATCGCGCGCGCACTGTTTGGCGGTTTCCAGATCCCACTGCGGCGTGATGCCGGCATGAGCCATCACCAGCTTTTTCTCTTCGTCGACCTGCATCAGCGGCTGGCGACGCAGCCAGTTGAGCAGTTCGTCAGCGTCCGGTGCTTCCAGCAGCGGCGTCAGACGGTCTTTGGGCTTGTTGCGGCTAATGCCGGCAAACACCGCCAGCAGATGCAGGTCATGGTTGCCCAGCACGATGCGCACGCTATCGCCGAGCGTTTTCACGAACCGCAGCACTTCCAGAGAGCCGGGGCCGCGCGCGACCAGGTCGCCGGTGAGCCACAGCGTGTCCGTATCAGGGTTAAACTCCACCTGCTCCAGCAATGCGATCAGTTCATCGTAGCAACCATGAATGTCGCCAATAAGGTATGTAGCCATTGTTTTAATGTATAAGCGTTGGAACTGCGAGACGGAAGACAGGGATCTCGATAGTGAACGGTACGCCGTTGCTATCAATCATCTCATAATGACCCTGCATGGTGCCCAGCGGCGTTTCGATAACCGCGCCGCTGGTGTATTGATACTCTTCGCCGGCAGGGATGTGCGGCTGTTCGCCGACGACCCCTTCACCCTGGACTTCCGTCTCGCGACCGTGTCCATTGGTGATAAGCCAGTAGCGGCCGAGAAGCTGAACCTGACTCCGCCCCAGGTTGCGAATGGTGACGGTGTAAGCGAAGACGTAGCGCTCTTCTTCCGGAGAAGATTGCGATTCGATATAGACGCTTTGCACCTGGACGCAAACACGAGGCGAATTAATCATGGTTAGCTCTCCTTCGAAGGCAGATTGTTGGATAACCAGTTGGCCATCTTACAGTACTGCTCTACAGAAATATTTTCCGCACGTACCGCCGGGTCGACGCCCAGCTCCGTCAGCACTTCAACGCTAAACAGATTGCCGAGACTATTGCGAATGGTCTTACGGCGCTGGTTGAAGGCTTCGGTAGTGATACGGCTCAGCACGCGGACATCCTTCACCGGGTACGGCATGGTGCGATGCGGCACCAGGCGCACGACGGCGGAATCCACTTTTGGCGGCGGCGTAAAGGCGGTCGGCGGGACTTCAAGTACCGGGATCACCTGGCAGTAGTACTGCGCCATTACGCCTAATCGACCATACGCTTTACTATTCGGCCCGGCAACCAGACGATTAACCACTTCCTTCTGCAGCATAAAGTGCATATCGGCAATGGCATCAGTATAGCTGAAGAGGTGGAACATCAGCGGCGTAGAGATGTTGTACGGCAGGTTGCCGAAGACGCGCAGCGGCTGGCCCATTTTCTCCGACAGTTCGCCGAAGTTCATGGTCATCGCATCCTGCTGGTAAATGGTCAGCTTAGGTCCGAGGAACGGATGGGTCTGCAGGCGGGCCGCCAGATCGCGGTCCAGCTCGATAACGGTTAACTGGTCGAGGCGTTCGCCGACCGGCTCGGTCAGCGCGGCGAGACCCGGGCCGATTTCGACCATCGCCTGGCCTTTCTGAGGATTGATGGCCGAAACAATGCTGTCGATCACGAACTGATCGTTGAGAAAGTTTTGCCCGAAGCGTTTACGGGCTAAATGGCCCTGATGGACTCGATTATTCATTGGGTATTAACAATCATTTTGATGGCGAGATTAAGCGCCGTGATAAAACTGCCGACGTCCGCTTTTCCCTGACCGGCTAATTCCAGCGCGGTACCGTGGTCAACGGAGGTACGAATAAAAGGTAAACCGAGCGTAATATTCACGCCGCGGCCAAAGCCCTGGTATTTTAGCACGGGCAGGCCCTGATCGTGGTACATCGCGAGTACCGCATCGGCATTATCGAGATATTTTGGCTGAAAAAGGGTATCCGCAGGCAGCGGACCGCTTAAATTCATGCCCTTCGCCCGCATCTCTTCGAGCACCGGAATAATGGTCTCGATCTCTTCCGTCCCCATATGACCGCCTTCGCCGGCGTGGGGATTCAGGCCGCAAACCAGCACGTGCGGCTGAGCGATACCGAATTTATGCCGCAGATCGGCATCCAGGATGGTTATCACTTCACGCAGCAGCTCCGGCGTAATCGCCTCGCTTATCGCTTTTAACGGCAGGTGGGTGGTGGCCAGTGCGACCCGCAGTTCTTCGGTCGCCAGCATCATGACCACTTTGCTGGCGTGAGCGCGTTCTTCAAAGAACTCGGTATGGCCGGTGAAGGCAATACCGGCGTCATTGATGTTGCCTTTGTGCACCGGCCCGGTAATCAACGCGGCGAATTCACCCTTAAGGCAGCCATCGCAGGCGCGCGCCAGGGTTTCCACCACATAGCTGCCGTTAGCGACATTAAGCACGCCCGGCTGTACCGGCGCGTTGAGGGCAACGGGAAGTAGCGTAAGCGTGCCCGCCCGCTGCGGCTGTGGAGGACGGGTTGGATCGTAAGGGAGGAGCGATAAAGGAAGACCGAGCTGGCGGGCTCGGTCAGTTAACAGGGCGCCATCGGCGCAAATAACCAGTTCAACCGGCCAGTCGCGCTGCGCAAGCTCGGCGACAAGATCGGGACCAATCCCTGCGGGTTCGCCGGGAGTGATAACAACACGTTGCATAGAAACGTTCCTTCGGGCCAGGAAGGCCCGGCTGCGCAGTCGACCCCAGCCGTAGCTGGGGCGACCGGTCTACCCTCTCGATACGCCTTTAAGGCGTGGAGAGGGGAGAGCTTTAGTTGCTCAGAATTTTGACGTAAGCGCTGGCGCGCTGTTCCTGCATCCAGGTGGCCGCTTCTTCAGAGAATTTACGGTTCATCAGCATGCGGTAAGCACGGTCCTTCTGCGCGGCGTCGGTTCTGTCGACGTTGCGGGTATCCATCAGTTGGATCAGGTGCCAGCCGAAGGAGGAGTGAACCGGGCCGCTAGTCTGGCCTTTGTTGAGGCGCATCAGCGCATCGCGGAACGCGGGATCGAAGATATCCGGCGTCGCCCAGCCTAAGTCGCCGCCCTGATTGGCGGAACCCGGATCCTGGGAAAACTCTTTCGCCGCTTTATCGAAAGTGGTCTTACCGCTCTTAATATCAGCGGCAATCTGTTCCAGCTTCGCCTGTGCCTGCGCGTCGTTCATGATCGGCGACGGCTTCAGCAGGATGTGGCGGGCATGGACTTCGGTGACGGAGATGTTCTGGCTGCCGCCGCGCATATCGTTAACTTTCAGGATATGGAAGCCGACGCCGGAACGAATCGGACCGACAACATCGCCTTTCTTCGCGGTGCTCAGCGCCTGAGCGAAGATACCCGGCAGCTCCTGAATACGGCCCCAGCCCATCTGGCCGCCTTTCAGCGCCTGCTGGTCAGCGGAATAGGTGATAGCCAGTTTGCCGAAGTTAGCGCCGCTACGGGCCTGTTCAACGACGGACTTCGCCTGCTCTTCCGCTGCCGCAACCTGATCGGAGGTCGGGTTTTCCGGCAGCGCGATCAGAATATGGCTCAGGTTGAGTTCGGTGCTGGCATCGTTCTGATCGCCAATCTGCTTGGCCAGCGCTTCAACTTCCTGCGGCAGCACGGTGATGCGGCGGCGCACTTCGTTGTTACGCACTTCCGAAATCAGCATCTCTTTACGGATCTGATTACGGTAGGTGTTGTAGTTGATGCCTTCATAGGCCAGACGGCTACGCATCTGATCCATCGACATGTTGTTCTGTTTGGCGATGTTGGCAATGGCCTGGTCAAGCTGATCGTCGCTGACTTTCACGCCCATCTTCTGACCCATTTGCAGAACGATCTGGTCCATGATCAATCTTTCGAGGATCTGATGACGCAGGGTCGCGTCATCCGGCAGCTGCTGTCCCGCCTGACCAGCGTTGAGCTTCACCGACTGCATCAGACCATCGACGTCGCTTTCCAGAACAACGCCATTATTGACGACAGCCGCTACTTTATCGACCACCTGCGGGGCGGCGAAACTGGTATTCGCGATCATGGCGATACCGAGAAGCAGCGTTTTCCAGTTCTTCATACTTTTTCCATTTCAATTAACCGCAAATGCGGATTACGTTTTAAACCAGACGCCTTACAGCGAGCTCTGGTACGGCAAAATGTTCGAGCGCAGCATCTGCTGGGTGCCAAGACCATAGTTGGAGCTCAGACCACGCAGTTCGATGTTGATACCGAAGGTGTTGTCGTATTTGCTTTCGCCGCCGTTGTTGTTATCCCAGCCGTTGATCTTACGTTCGTAGCCAAGGCGGATAGCGTAGCAGCAAGAGTTATACTGTACCCCTAACATCTGGTTAGCCGCTTTTTTGGTATTGGTATCGAAGTAGTACGCGCCGACCACTGACCAACGATCGACAATCGGCCAGCTTGCGGTCATTCCCACCTGAGAAATACCCTCTTTATACTGCTGAGCGGTGGAATACGAAGGCAGCGTCGCCTGAATATATTCCGGACTCGCGTAACGGTAGTTCAGTTGCACTAAGCGGTTTTCGTCGCGGCGGTATTCAATGGTTCCGTTGCCGGTTGCGACGTTATCCAGACGCGTATCGTACTGGATCCCCCCGCGTAAACCCCAGTTATCGGTGATGCGCCAGTAAGTATCGCCGGCCCAGACCAGTGAACCCGTGGTGTCGTTATTCTCCCAGTTGATGTTGTCCGCACCGGTACGAGACTCGGTGAAATAGTAGATTTGACCAACGGAAATATTAAAACGTTCAACGGCCGCGTCATCATATACGCGAGATGTGACGCCGGTGGTGACCTGGTTGGCTGACGCGATACGGTCAAGGCCGCTGTAGGAGCGGTCGCGGAACAGGCCGCTATAGTCGGACTGCAGCAGGGTCGAGTCGTAGACGCCAATGTGGCTCTGGTCGCGATACGGGATATACAGATACTGCATGCGCGGTTCCAGGGTCTGGGTATACCCTTCCTGCATATCGCGTTCGAAGACCATTTTGCCGTCGATTTTGAACTGCGGCATCACGCGGTTAACCGAATCTTTGTAATCGGTACCGTTAGCGGTGTTGTACTGATCGAGGTTACTCTGCTGATAGTGGGTCGCCAGCAGCTTCGCCTCGGTATTGATGCTTCCCCAGCCGTTAGACAGCGGCAGGTTGATCGTCGGCTCCATGTGCAGGCGCGTCGCTTCCGGCATATCGCCATTGGTGTTGACGAAGTGCACCGCTTGCGCATACAGATGGGTATCGAACGGACCGACGTCATTCTGGTAGGCGTTAATATCGAGCTGAGGCTCAGCAGCGTAGGAGTTGCTCGAGCTACGGTCGAAGACCTGGAACTGCTTGGTCGACACGGTGGCGTCAAAGTTCTGGTTAACGTAACCGGCGCTGAATTTCTGCGTCGCGTAGCCGTCGGTACTGGAGCCGTACTTAGAGCTGAAGTCGTTAAAGTAATCCGGGTCGCTGACTTTGGTGTAGTCGGCGTTCAGACGCCACACCTGATCGATAACCGCGTTGTGGTTCCAGTAGAACATCCAGCGGCGGCTGTTGCTGTCGTTGGAGTGATCGTCTTCGTACACTTTATCGGAAGGCAGGTAATCGAATTCGAATAAACCTGCGCCCGCCTGGGTCAGATAGCGGAATTCGTTTTCCCACATTACGCCGCCGCGTTTATTCATGTAGTGCGGCGTAATGGTGGCGTCGAAGTTCGGCGCGATATTCCAGTAATAGGGCAGCGAGAACTCAACGCCATTTTTAGTGCTGTATTTGGCGTTGGGGATCAGGAAGCCGGAGCGGCGCTTATCGCCGACAGGCAGCTGCAGATACGGGCTATAAAAAATAGGGACGGAACCCAGCTTAAAGCGCGCGTTCCAGATTTCGGCAACCTGCTCTTCGCGGTCATGGATAACTTCGCTGCCGACGACGCTCCAGGTATCAGAACCCGGCAGACAGGAGGTGAAGCTGCCGTTTTCCAGAATGGTATAGCGGTTTTCGCCGCGCTGCTTCATCAGGTCGGCGGTACCGCGCCCCTGACGGCCAACCATCTGATAGTCGCCTTTCCAGACGTTAGTATCTTTGGTGTTCAGGTTCGACCACGCCTTCGGCCCCTTCAGAATGACCTGGTTGTCGTCATAGTGAACGTTGCCAAGCGCATCAACGGTACGCACCGGCTGCGGTTGGCCCGCCGGCTGCTGCTGATGCAACTGCACCTCGTCGGCCTGCAGGCGACTATTCCCCTGATTAATATCAACGTTGCCGGTAAACACGGCATTATCAGGGTAGTTGCCTTTCGCATGATCGGCGTCAATCGTTACCGGTTGATCGTTAGGCTTTCCTTCAACGAGAGGACGATTATAGCTTGGCACGCCAAGCATACATTGCGTGGCGAGATCGGCGGCCATGCCCTGTTGGCTATACAAGGCGCTGGCGATCATGGTGGCCAGGAGGCTGGGGATACGTTTTTTCATACGTTTTATTTGTTGTTCCGTCATCTTGTGGCAGCGGCTTGCAAACGGTCAGAGCCTAACGTACTCATCTTAATCGCGCTAGTCTTAATCCGCTCGTTTCGTTTCTGAGCGTTAGGCACCGTGTAGAATGGCGAGTATGATAAAGCAAATTATAGGCGATGTCCCACATGACCGTGGCGTCAACGCTTGGTAACGTGCGGTCATATATAGCTTAACTGGTAGCACAAAGATTGGGGAGTCTATGCAGTATTTGGGTAAAGTGATTGGTGTCGCGGTTGCATTATTGATGGGCGGCGGCTTCTGGGGCGTGGTGCTTGGCTTTTTAGTCGGGCATATGTTTGACCGGGCCCGTAGCCGTCGACTGAATTTATTTGCCAACCAGCAGGAACGGCAGTCGCTGTTCTTTTCCACCACGTTTGAAGTGATGGGACATTTGACCAAATCGAAAGGGCGCGTGACGGAAGCCGATATTCATGTGGCGAATGTGCTGATGGATCGTATGAACCTGCACGGCGAGTCGCGCACCGCGGCGCAGCAGGCATTTCGCGCCGGAAAGGCCGATAATTACCCGCTGCGCGAGAAAATGCGCCAGCTGCGAAGCGTCTGTTTCGGTCGCTTCGATTTAATTAGGATGTTTCTGGAAATTCAGCTGCAGGCAGCCTTCGCCGACGGCGAATTACATCCCAATGAACGCGAAGTGTTGTTTGTTATCGCCGACGAGCTTGGTATCTCGCGTGCGCAGTTTGAGCAGTTCCTGCGCATGATGCAGGGCGGCGCGCAGTTCGGCGGCGGCTCGCAGCAGCAATCCTATGGTCAGCGTGGCGGCAATGGCGGCTGGCAGCAGGCACAGCGCGGCCCGACGCTTGAAGACGCTTGTAATGTTCTCGGCGTCAAGCCGACCGATGATGCTACAACCGTCAAGCGCGCTTACCGTAAACTAATGAGCGAACATCACCCGGACAAGCTGGTGGCCAAAGGGCTGCCGCCGGAGATGATGGAAATGGCGAAACAGAAAGCGCAGGAAATCCAGAAAGCCTGGGAGCTTATCAAAGAGCAGCGCGGCTTCTGAATCCCGTAAGGCTTCTCCTCCATGGAGAAGCCTTAGTTCGCGCCCTGCGCGCGGCGATACATCCGCCGCGGGTGGCCAATTTTTCCGTACAGCATTTCCACTTCCAGAAAACTCACTTCCACGCAGTGCTCGAGATAACGACGGGCGGTGGTCTTGCTCAGTCCGGTTTCGCTAACCACTTCGTCCACTGAAAAGCAGTGCGTTTCGCGGCCATGAAATAAATTCTGCACCAGCGCCAGGGTCTTTTCCTCGATGCCTTTGCTGCCGTTATCGGCGCGAAAATTTTTAGCCTGCAGCTGATACAGGGAATCAACGTTTTGCTGATCGACAATTTTCCATTCCCGCTGCTGGTCGTAAAACTGAATAAAGCGCTCCAGCGACTGGCTCAGGCGTTTCCACGAAACCGGTTTGAGAATGTAGTCGAAGGCGCCGTTGCGTATCGCCTGGCTGCAGGTTTCCATATCGCTGGCGGCGGTGATGAAAATGACCGAACAATTGGCGTTGGCCAGAATCGGGTCGGTCATCAGCGTGACGCCTTTGCCGTCCGGCAGATAATTATCCAGCAGGACCAGCTGCGGCGGCCTGGCGTTGAGCATCTGCCGCGCCTGAGAAAGCGAGGCGGCCATTCCCGCCAGCCGCATGCGCGGGTGTTTCTGAATGAGCTCGGCGTGCAGTCGGGCCAGCTCGTTTTCATCTTCGATGATCAGCACATCGACCAAATCATGATGCATCGTTGGCCTCCGGTTGCGGATGGGCTGGCGGGTCAGCGGGAATAAACAGGGTAAATATCGTTCCGCGCGGCGCGTTATCGGCGACTTCAATCGTGCCGCCAGCCTGAGTCACATAATGTTCAATAAGATACAGACCAATACCGTGATCGCCACGGGTTTTTGTCGTCACTCCGCGCTCAAAAATACGCTCGCGAATATCCGGGCGGATACCGACACCGCGGTCGGCCACCTCAATCATCAGCTCGCGGGCGTTGAGTTGAATCAGTACCTCGACCGGTTCGTGCGGTAGTTCGGCGCGTTGCGTGGCTTCAATGGCGTTATCCAGCAGATTGCCGATGATCGAGATAAGTTCCGACTCCATCAGCGACGACAGCGGGCGATCGATACGACAGGCCGGATCAAAGCTCAGTTCAACGCCTTTTTCATAGGCGCGAGTGGCTTTACCCAGCAGCAGGCCGCACAGCGTCGGCGAACGAAATCGCGAGGAGATGAAGTCCAGTAGCTCCTGGGCATGCTCCGATTGCGCCTGTATATAGCGAATAGCTTCGTCGTAGTGGCCCATATGCAGCAGGCCGGAGAGCGTGGTCATGCGGTTGAGCTGTTCGTGGCGCATAATGCGCAGGTTATCGACATAGCGTTTCACCTGGCTGAGCTGCGCGGTGAGGGCGTTGATTTCATCGCGGTCGCGGAAGGTGATCACCCAGCCCTGTAGCGAGTTTTCCAGCATGATGCGCACCCGGCTGGCGAGTACCGTCAGCTGGTTGAAGCGACACAGTTCATCGTGCGTATCGTTCGCCAGCATCGCGCTGCTGGCGAAAAACGGCTGCGGGGCGATCACGCTATCAATCGATTTGCCGCGCAGCAGATGCGCGGGTTGCTTAAGCCCCAGCAGGCTGCGGGCGGCGTGGTTAATCACTTCAATCCGTCGCTGGCTGTCGATAACGATAACCCCTTCGAAAATCGATTCCATCATCGCTTTTTGCTGGCGTACCAGCAGGCCAATTTCGCGCGGCTCCAGCGAAAAAATCTGTTTTTTAATACTGCGGGTAAAATACCAGGAGAAGATAAACAGGGCGATCAGCAACAGAATGGCGGCGACAAAAATATTCACCACCTTTTGCACGGTGATGCTGTCGAGATAGCTGGTCAGATAGCCGACGGAGACAATGCCGATCACCCTCCCGTTATCATCGACAATGGGCGTTTTACTGCGTAGCGAGACGCCTAAACCACCTTTACGGATGGTGGTGATAGTTTTGCCTTCCAGCACCGCCTGGTTATCGCCGCCCACTAAGCGCGTGCCGACCCATTCCGGGTGTACGGAATGAAACAGGTGCACGCCTTTATCATCACCGATGACGATAAAGCTGGCGTCGCTGTGGACGGCGATTTGCTTCATGAAGGCGCCGATAGCCTGCGGATCGTGCAGGCTGACCTGCTGGCGCAGATTGGGCATCAGCGCAATCTCTTCGGCCTGAATTTTCGCCCTGGCGCTCATTTCCTGATACAGCTGGCGGCTGGCGTCGAGATAATAATAAACGCCAAGCAGAGCGAATAAGATGGAGAAAAAGGCCACCAGGGAGATGAACAGCTTAAATTGAAATGAAACTTTCATAGTTATGCGCACAGTATTTGAGATGCGGTAACGATATCGTCAGCGGCCAGAAGGACAATTTATCTACTGGCGCCTATTTATAAAGGGTAATTATCCGGTTATTAAAAAAACCATAAAAACCACGCTAAGAAATTAGATATATATCACTAGAGTCAATAGAAACCATAAAAACCATAACGACCATTAAAACTTCTTTTTTAATCTGCCCCCTCTCACATTAACCGCGCGCCCGGCCCTCTACCCTGAACAGGAATAATAACTACAGGGCTGAATTTATGAGCACCACAGACAACGCATTCTCTGCAACCCTTGAACCTATTAACAAACCGAAAGCCTCGTTGAAGCAGCGCTGGTGGCACGTGATGGATAGCTGGAAAGTGGGGATTATCCCGCTGCCGCTATTTTTGCTGGCGGGTGGTCTTATCGCGCTGGACTGCCTTGGCGGCAAGCTGCCGAGCGATATCGTGGTGATGGTGGCGACGCTGGCCTTCTTCGGTTTCGCCTGCGGCGAGTTCGGCAAGCGCCTGCCGGTACTCGGCAAGCTTGGCGCGGCGGCGATTTGCGCCACCTTTATTCCTTCCGCGCTGGTCCATTACGGCCTGCTGCCGGATGTGGTGGTTGAATCCACCACCAAATTCTATAAATCGACCAATATTCTTTATCTCTACATCTGCTGCATTATCGTTGGCAGCATTATGAGCATGAACCGCACCACGCTGATTCAGGGGTTCCTGAAGATCTTCCTGCCGATGCTGTGCGGCGAGGTCGTCGGTATGTTGGTCGGCGTGGGAGTTGGCAGCCTGTTGGGGATGGATCCGTTCCAGGTCTTCTTCTTTATCGTGCTGCCGATTATGGCCGGCGGCGTGGGCGAAGGGGCGATCCCGCTGTCGATTGGCTATGCGGCGCTGATGCATATGGATCAGGGCGTTGCGCTGGGACGCGTGCTGCCGATGGTGATGCTGGGCAGCCTGACGGCGATCGTCATTGCCGGATGTTTGAACCAGCTCGGTAAGCGCTTCCCACATTTGACCGGCGAAGGCCAGCTAATGCCTAACCGCAGTAATGAAACCCGCAGCCTGAGCGAAAGCGAAGGATTTGGCGGTAAAACGGATGTGGCGACGCTGGCCTCCGGCGCGCTGCTGGCGGTGCTGCTGTATATGATGGGCATGCTGGGACACAAATTGATTGGCCTGCCGGCGCCGGTTGGCATGCTGTTCCTCGCGGTGCTACTGAAGCTGGCGAATGTGGTTTCGCCGCGCCTGCAGGAGGGCTCGCAGGTGGTGTATAAATTCTTCCGCACCGCGGTGACTTACCCGATTCTGTTTGCCGTTGGCGTGGCGATTACCCCGTGGCAGGAGCTGGTAAACGCCTTCACGCTGACCAACCTGCTGGTCATTGTCTGCACCGTGTCGGCGCTGGTGGCCACCGGGTTCTTCGTCGGCAAGAAAATGGGGATGCATCCGGTCGACGTGGCGATTGTCTCCTGTTGCCAGAGCGGGCAGGGCGGCACCGGCGACGTCGCTATTCTGACTTCCGGCAACCGTATGAACCTGATGCCGTTTGCTCAGATAGCCACCCGTATCGGCGGCGCGATTAATGTGTCGTTAGGGCTGCTGTTCTTAAGTCATTTCTTATCGTGATTTAGTTCTGCGCTAATAGCAAAAACTGCCATTTCCCTCCGCAGGACGAAGAAAATTTCTTTGTCCTGCGTCCTAAATTCTGTGCAATTAGCGATACAATAGGCGGCGTTATCCGCGATAGCGACGGCAGCTCCGAGCTGCCTTTTTGATCATTAAAGGAGAGGAAAGAATGTCAGTGCATACTCCCGCCCGGGCGGGCGTCAGCATGGAAAATCTGCTGGCGGCGAAAGAGCAGCGCGCAGCCCGTCAACAAGACTGGCTCAACCATTATCAACAACCGGTCATTTCTCTCACCCTGGTAACGCCAGGGGCGGTAAAAGACAGTATTCGCTATCGCAATATGATGGGTGTTGCGCTGCAGGCCTGTGACCAACTTCTGTGGCAGCAGCGCTGGAAAACGCTCGACCGCCAGGTGTTGTGGCTGCCTACCGGCCCGGAAGCGATGTGGTGCGTTGAGCACTCCGCGGAAGAGATCAAAGCGCTATGCAGCGAACTGGAACAGAATCATCCGCTGGGTCGCCTGTGGGATATCGATGTCATTTGTCCGCAAGCGGGGCTGATTAGCCGCCAGGCACAGGGCGAATCGATGCGCCGCTGCTTGCTGTGCGATGAGCCGGCCCACGCCTGCGCGCGCAGCCGTCGTCACGACACCGAGCTGGTGGTCGCTCGCGTCGAGCAGATGATTGATGCGTGGTTCGCCCGCGATTAATCGCGTTTGCGTTAGAGATTTCCCCGGCGGCGAAGCGCAACCGGGGGCGTCCGGATAACGACTTAAAAGTCGATCGGCGCGCGGAAGGTCATCGCGTTGCCGTAGGCGGGATGGGTGATGGTTAACGTTTCGGCGTGCAGTAGCAGGCGCGGGGCCATCGCCAGCGCCTCCGGCGTGGCGTAAAAGCGGTCGCCGAGGATCGGATGCCCTAACGCCAGCATATGCACGCGAAGCTGATGCGAGCGCCCGGTAATCGGCTTCAGGCGCACGCGGGCGGTGTTGTCCTCCGCGTACTCCAACACCTCATACTCGGTTTGCGCCGCTTTGCCGGTTTCATAACACACCTTCTGCTTTGGCCGGTTCGGCCAGTCGCAAATCAGCGGTAAATCCACCAGGCCTTCCGCAGGCTGCGGATGACCCCAGACGCGGGCGACGTACTGCTTCTTCGGCTCGCGCTCCCGGAACTGACGTTTCAGTTCACGTTCGGCGGCCTTATTCAGCGCCACCACAATCACGCCGCTGGTGGCCATATCCAGGCGATGCACCGATTCGGCCTGCGGGAAATCGCGCTGGATACGCGTCATCACGCTATCCTTATGCTCCTCCAGCCTGCCGGGCACGGACAACAAGCCGCTCGGCTTGTTGACCACCATAATGTGCTCATCCTGATACAAAATCACCAGCCAGGGATCCTGCGGCGGATTGTAGTTTTCCATCGCCATTTTCGCGTTCCGTTACTGGTGAGTGACGACGATCAGACGCAGCGCGTCCAGACGCCATCCTGCCTGCGCCAGCGCATCCATCACCTGCTGGCGGTTGCTTTCGATCGCCGCCAGTTCGTCGTCACGGATGTTCGGGTTCACCGCTTTCAGTGCTTCGAGACGCGACAGTTCCGCCGTCAGTTTATCATCGGCTTCGTTACGCGCCGCGTCGATCAGCGCCTGCGCCGCTTTGGCTATCTGCGCTTCGCCCTGTTGCAGAATCGCGTGAACGTCCTGCTGCACCGCATTGACCAGCTTGCTGCCAGTGTGGCGATTGACCGCGCTCAGCTGGCGGTTGAAGCTTTCGAACTCCACCTGCGCGGCGAGGTTGTTGCCGTTTTTATCCAGCAGCATGCGAACCGGGGTCGCCGGCAGGAAGCGGTTAAGCTGTAATTGCTTCGGCGCCTGCGCTTCGACGACGTAGATTAGCTCCAGCAGCAGCGTGCCGACCGGCAGGGCCTTGTTCTTCAGCAGAGAAATGGTGCTGCTGCCGGTATCGCCGGAGAGGATCAGATCCAGACCGTTGCGAATCAGCGGGTGTTCCCAGGTGATGAACTGCGCGTCTTCACGCGACAGCGCCACGTCACGCTCGAAGGTGATGGTGCAGCCATCTTCCGGCAGGCCCGGGAAATCCGGCACCAGCATATGATCGGATGGAGTCAGGACGATCAGGTTTTCGCCGCGGTCATCCTGGTTGATGCCGACGATATCGAACAGGTTCATCGAGAAGGCAATCAGGCTGGTATCGTCATCCTGCTCTTCGATGCTCTCCGCCAGGGCCTGCGCTTTTTCGCCGCCGTTGGAGTGGATCTCCAGCAGACGGTCGCGGCCCTGTTCCAGCTGCGCTTTCAACGCTTCATGCTGCTGGCGGCAGGATTTGATCAGATCGTCAAAACCATCGGTGGATTCCGGCGCGGCAAGGTAGTTAATCAGGTCGTCGTGAACGCTATCGTAGACGGTACGACCGGTCGGGCAGGTATGTTCGAAGGCGTCGAGCCCTTCGTGATACCAGCGCACCAGCACCGACTGCGCGGTTTTTTCCAGATACGGCACGTGGATCTGGATATCGTGCGCCTGGCCGATACGGTCGAGACGGCCAATACGCTGCTCCAGCAGATCCGGGTTAAACGGCAGATCGAACATGACCAGGTTGCTGGCGAACTGGAAGTTACGCCCTTCAGAGCCGATTTCGGAACACAGCAGCACCTGCGCGCCGGTGTCTTCTTCAGCAAACCACGCCGCGGCGCGGTCGCGTTCGATAATCGACATGCCTTCATGGAATACCGCGGCGCGAATACCTTCGCGCTCGCGCAGTACTTGCTCCAGCTGCAGCGCGGTGGCGGCCTTGGCGCAAATCACCAGCACCTTCTGCGAACGGTGGCTGGTCAGGTAACCCATCAGCCACTCGACGCGCGGATCGAAGTTCCACCAGGTGCCGGTATCGCCTTCAAACTCCTGATAGATCTGCTCCGGATAGAGCATGTCGCGCGCGCGCTCTTCCGCGGTTTTGCGCGCGCCCATGATGCCGGAGACCTTGATGGCCGTCTGGTACTGGGTCGGCAGCGGCAGGCGAATAGTGTGCAGCTCGCGTTTCGGGAAACCTTTCACGCCGTTACGGGTGTTACGGAACAGTACGCGGCTGGTGCCGTGGCGGTCCATCAGCATCGAAACCAGCTCCTGGCGCGCGGCCTGAGCATCTTCACGATCGCTGTTGGCAGCCTGCAGCAGCGGCTCGATGTCCTGCTCGCCGATCAGATCGCCAAGGGTGTTGAGTTCATTATCGTTCAGCTTGTTGCCCGCCAGCAGCAGGGCGACGGCGTCGGCGACCGGGCGATAGTTTTGCTGTTCTTCAACAAACTGTTCAAAATCGTGGAAGCGGTTTGGATCCAGCAGACGCAGGCGCGCAAAGTGGCTCTCCATGCCCAGCTGTTCCGGCGTCGCGGTCAGCAACAGAATGCCCGGCACGCGTTCGGCCAGCTGTTCAATAGCCTGATATTCACGGCTCGGCGCCTCTTCGCTCCACACCAGGTGGTGCGCTTCATCGACCACCATCAGGTCCCACTCGGCGTCGCACAGGTGCTCCAGGCGTTGCTTGCTGCGGCGCACGAAGTCTAAGGAACAGATAACCAGCTGTTCGGTTTCGAACGGGTTGTAGGCGTCGTGCTGCGCTTCGGCATAGCGTTCGTCGTCAAACAGCGAGAAACGCAGGTTGAAGCGGCGCAGCATTTCCACCAGCCACTGGTGCTGGAGGGTTTCCGGGACCACGATCAGCACGCGCTCGGCGGCGCCGGAGAGCAGCTGCTGGTGCAGGATCATCCCGGCTTCGATGGTTTTACCTAAGCCCACTTCATCGGCCAGCAGAACGCGCGGCGCGTGACGACGGCCTACGTCGTGGGCGATGTTCAACTGATGCGGGATCAGGCTGGTGCGCTGGCCGCGCAGGCCGCTCCACGGCATGCGGTACTGTTCGCTCTGGAACTTACGCGCGCGGTAGCGCAGGGCAAAGCGGTCCATTCGGTCGATTTGCCCTGCGAACAGGCGGTCCTGCGGCTTGCTGAAGGCCAGCTTGCTGTCGAGCAGGACTTCGCGCAGGGTAACATTTTCTTCTTGCGTATCCAGGCGTGTGCCGGTGTAGGACAGCAGCCCGTTTTCTTCATTTACTTCGTCAACGTGGAGCTGCCAGCCTTCGTGGCTGGTAATGGTATCGCCCGGGTTAAACATTACGCGGGTGATCGGGGAATCGTTGCGAGAGTACAGACGGTTTTCGCCGATGGCGGGGAAAAGGAGAGTGACCATGCGCGCATCCAGCGCTACCACTGTCCCTAGTCCTAGTTCGCTCTCTGTATCGCTAATCCAGCGTTGACCAAGTGTAAAAGGCATATGTGTTCGGCTCTTTGTTCTTTAATTGCAGGCAATAGTGCATCCTCAGCATAGTTACGCTGAGGAATCAAAATTGGGTCCAGGAATGGAAAGGGCGCTATGGTACTGGATGCCGCGGTGTTAGTCACCTGTCAAAATAGCCCCAGTTGCCCTGTCACTATTGTAGCAAAGTCGTCGTTGACGAAGGGAAGGATTCCTTCCGCCACCGGCTGCAATTGCTTTGACAGATAGTGATCGTAATCGAGCGGCGACTGCTGGTAATCCACCGGCTCCGGGCCGCCGGTAGTCCAGACGTATTTAATGGTGCCGCGCTGCTGATACTGCTGCGCCCGCCCAAGCTTCACGTTGTGTTCATCGGCAAGCCTCGCGGCGCGCACGTGCGGCGGCACGTTGCGTTGATACTCCGCCAGCGGTCGGCGCAGGCGCTTGCGATAAACCAGCTGCTCATCGAGCTCGCCGTTCATCAGCCTGGCGATAGTCTCCCGTACATAATCCTGATACGGCTGATGGCGGAAGATGCGCAGGTACAGCTCCTGTTGAAACTGCTGGGCCAGCGGCGTCCAGTCGGTGCGTACCGTCTCCAGCCCCTTGAACACCATGCGCTGGGCATCGCCTTCCTGAATCATCCCAGCATAACGCTTTTTACTGCCGGTATCGGCGCCGCGGATCGTCGGCATTAAAAAGCGGCAAAAGTGGGTTTCATACTCCAGCTCCAGCGCGCTGGTCAGCTGGCTTTTGCTCAGTTCCTGCGCCCACCAGTCGTTGACATAGGCAACCAGTTTGCGGCCGATTTCCGCCGCCTGCGCTTCGCTATGCGGGCGCTTGAGCCAGACGAAGGTGGAGTCGGTATCGCCGTAGATAACGTCATAGCCCTGGGCTTCAATCAGCGCTTTGGTCTGGCGCATGATCGCGTGGCCGCGCATGGTGATCGACGACGCCAGCCGTGGATCGAAAAAGCGGCAGGCGCTGGTCCCCAGCACGCCGTAAAAGGCGTTCATGATGATCTTCAGCGCCTGCGACAGCGGCTTATTGTGCTGACGCTTGGCTTCATCGCGGCCGTGCCAGATCTGCCCGACGATGCCTGGCAGGCAGTGCTTTTCGCGCGAGAAGCGGGCGCCGAGAAACCCTTCGGTGCTGTGGCGGTCATCGGGCTGCGCCAGTCCCTCAACCAGGCCGACTGGGTCGATTAAAAAGGTGCGGATGATCGACGGATACAGGCTTTTGTAGTCCAGCACCAGCACTGAGTCATACAGGCCGGGGCGGGAGTCCATGACGTAGCCGCCGGGACTGGCCTGCGGGGGAACTTCGCCGAGATTCGGCGCCACGTAGCCCAGCCGGTGCATGCGCGGGAAATAGAGATGGCTGAAGGCGGCGACCGATCCGCCGTGGCGATCGGCGGGCAAACCGTTGACCGTCGCCCGTTCTAGCAGAAACGGCATGATCTCCGTTTTGTGGAAGATCCGCGTCACCAGCTCGCAATCCTGTAGGTTATAGGTCGCCAGCGCCGGTTTATCTTCATGGAAGCGGCGATCGATTTCGTCCATCCGATCCCACGGATTGTCGATAGCTTTGCCTTCGCCCAACAGCTCACGGGCGACGGCCTCGAGTGAAAATGAGGAGAAGTTCCAGAACGCCGATTTTAGCGCTTCGATACCGTCGATAATCAGCCGGCCGTTGGCCTGGGCGAAAAAGACGCCGTTCTTAAAACCGTGCTCGCGCCACTCCAGCTCGCTATTGCCGCGGCCGAGCAGCAGCGGGATGCGGTAGCGCTCGGCGTGTTTTTGCAGGACCCGCAGATCGAACTGCACCACATTCCAGCCGATCAGCACGTCGGGATCGTGGTCGGCAAACCAGGCGTTGAGCTTTTCCAGCAGCAGCGGGCGGCTGGCGACATAGACCAGGCTGAAGCCCACGTCCGGCGGCGTGGCGGGCTCGGGGCCTAACATGTAGACCACCCGCTGGCCGCAGCCTTCCAGGCCGATGCAGTAGAGCTCGCCGTGGCGGCTGGTTTCGATATCCAGCGAGACCCATTTCAGCGGCGGGCGGTAATCCGGATTAGGTTTCATGCGCGCGTTAACCAGCTGCGAACCGCGCGTTTCGCCTTCTACCCACACCGGGGCGGTGATAAAGCGCTCCATCAGGTAGCGCTCCGGCGGGCGGATATCGCCTTCGTAAACGGTGACGCCGTTTTCACGCAGCTTTTTTTCCAGCCGCATCAGCTGGCGATGCGCGCGGCAGTACAGGCCGAAAACCGGCTGGCGGTGGAAATCTTTTAGCGCAAGCGGGGCCAGACGGTAGCCGTTTTCACCCTGCAACAGGCTTTCAGCCTGCCGCCGCTGCGTTTCGGGGATAAACGCCACGGATTCCTGCGGCGGCAGCGTGACCTGCAGCGGGCCGTTATCGGTCGCCAGCCAGAAGGCCAGTTCCGTTCCCTGCGGGGTATCCCGCCAGTGACGGGTGAGTAAAAATCCTGCTTGCGGCTGCGTCACGCGTGCTCTCAACGATAAAAAACCAGGCCTAATTATAGCCTGGTTTCATGATGGGTGCTGGGGTTTTATACAGGGGTGATTACTGGCCGTAGTAGGCTTTGGCCCCGTGTTTACGCAGATAGTGCTTATCGAGCAGCGTCTGCTGCATATCCGGCAGTTGCGGCGCCAGCTGGCGGCAGAAAATTCCCATATAGGCGATCTCCTCCAGCACGATGGCATTGTGCACCGCATCTTCGGCGTTTTTACCCCAGGCGAACGGGCCGTGGGAATGCACCAGCACGCCGGGCATTTGCGCCGGGTCGATGCCCTGCTGACGGAAGGTTTCGACAATCACGTTGCCGGTTTCCCACTCATATTCGCCGTTGATCTCCGCATCGGTCATCAACCGGGTGCAGGGGACCGGGCCATAAAAATAGTCAGCGTGGGTGGTGCCGGTTGCCGGAATAGATTGCCCGGCCTGCGCCCAGATGGTGGCGTGGCGCGAATGGGTATGCACAATCCCCCCAAGCGACGGAAACGCCTGGTATAGCAGGCGATGGGTCGGCGTATCGGAAGAGGGCTTCTTGTTGCCTTCCACCACTTCACCGGTCTCCAGACTGACGACGACCATGTCGTCAGCGATCATCAGGCCGTAATCCACGCCGGAGGGTTTAATAACCAATATCCCTTTGTCACGATCGACGGCGCTGACGTTACCCCAGGTTAAGGTCACCAGATTATGCTGCGGTAGCGCTAAGTTGGCCTCCAGCACCTGGCGTTTGAGATCTTCTAACATCTTGTTCTCCCTGCCCGATGAGCGGATTGTCATCGGGCATTCTGCTTGTGCGCTTAGCGTTTGCTACCGTAATAGACTTCATTCCAGCGCAGCGCGTCTTTGAACGACGGCAGGCGGGTATCGTTGTCGATGACGGCCAGCTCAATATCCTGCAGCTCGGCAAACTGGCGCATATCGTCGAGGGTTAACGCATGGCTGAAGACGGTATGGTGCGCGCCGCCGGCGATAATCCAGGCTTCCGACGCGGTGCGCAGATCCGGCTGCGCCTGCCACAGCGCGTTGGCCACCGGCAGCTTCGGCAGATCGTGCGGCGTCGCGACGGTTTCGATGGTGTTGACCAGCAGGCGGAAGCGATCGCCTAAATCAATCAGGCTGGCGACGATCGCCGGGCCGGTTTGGGTGTTGAAGATCAGACGGGCCGGATCGGCCTTACCGCCAATTCCCAGCGGCTGGACGTCGAGGATCGGTTTCTCGGCGGTAGCGATAGTCGGGCACACTTCCAGCATGTGCGAGCCCAGCACCAGATCGTTGCCGTTGTCGAAGTGATAAGTGTAATCCTCCATAAAGGAGGTGCCGCCCTGCAGACCGGTCGACATCACTTTCATGATGCGTAGCAGAGCGGCGGTTTTCCAGTCGCCTTCGCCGGCAAAGCCGTAGCCCTGCTGCATCAGGCGCTGTACGGCGAGACCCGGCAGCTGTTTCAGGCCGTGAAGGTCTTCAAAGGTGGTGGTAAAGGCGTGGAAACCGCCTTGTTCAAGGAAGCGTTTCATCCCCAGTTCGATGCGCGCGGCGTCCAGCACGTTCTGGCGCTTATCGCCGTGCACCTGCGCTGCTGGCGTCAGGCGGTAGCTGCTTTCGTATTCATCGACCAGCGCGTTGATATCGCCGTCGCTGATGCTATTCACCACCTGCACCAGATCGCCGACCGCCCAGGTATTGACCGAAAAGCCGAACTTAATCTGCGCCGCCACTTTATCGCCGTCGGTTACCGCCACTTCGCGCATGTTATCGCCGAAGCGGCACACTTTCAGATGACGGGTATCCTGCTTCGAAACCGCCTGGCGCATCCAAGCGCCGATGCGCTGGTGCGCTTCTTTATCCTGCCAGTGGCCGGTGACGACGCTGTGCTGCTGGCGCATGCGCGCGCCGATAAAGCCGAATTCGCGGCCGCCGTGAGCGGTCTGGTTAAGGTTCATAAAGTCCATATCAATGCTGTCCCACGGCAGGGAGGCGTTGAATTGGGTATGGAATTGCAGCAGCGGCTTGTTGAGAAGCGTCAGGCCGTTGATCCACATTTTCGCCGGTGAGAAGGTGTGCAACCAGACCACTAATCCGGCGCATTTATCATCGTAGTTGGCGTCGCGGCAAATATGCGTGATTTCATCCGGCGTGGTGCCGAGTGGTTTCAGCACCAGCTTGCACGGCAGTTTTGCTTCCGCATTCAGGCTATTCACCACATGTTCGGCATGTTTCGTCACCTGGCGCAGGGTCTCCTGGCCATACAGGTGCTGGCTGCCAATTACGAACCATACTTCATAGTTATCAAAAATCGTCATTTTCGTATCCTTAATGGGTGAGCGCTGCCGGAGATTGCGGGGCGTTTTCCGCCTTTGCAGCCGAAGGGAGATAGTGTTGTTCCGCGCTAGCCGACCACTGCTGGTAGCGCTGATACAGTTGTTCGAAACGCTGCGCCTGTTGCGCGTGCGGCTGCAGGGTGTTTTCCACCTCGCTTGCCATGTTGCGCTGCGCGGCGGGGATATCCGGATAGACGCCCGCGGCGACGGCGGCGAAGATGGCGGCGCCCAACGCGCAGCACTGATCGGAGGCGACAATCTGCAGCGGACGGTTCAGGACGTCGCAGCAGGCCTGCATGATGACCTGGTTCTTGCGCGCGATGCCGCCGAGCGCCATCACGTTATTCACCGGAATGCCCTGCTCGGTGAAGCACTCCATAATGGCGCGAGCGCCGAAGGCGGTGGCGGCAATCAATCCGCCGAACAATGCCGGGGCGTCGGTGGCCAGATTTAAATCGGTAATAACGCCTTTCAGCCGCTGGTTGGCGTTCGGCGTGCGGCGGCCGTTGAACCAGTCCAGCACCACCGGCAGGTGATCGAGGGACGGATTATTGGCCCAGGCCTCGGTGAGCGCCGGCAGCAGCTGTTTTTGACTGGCTTTGATTGGCTCGCGCAATTCAGGGTGCTGTTGGGCAAGCTGTTCCAGCGGCCAGCCGAGAATGCGGCCAAACCAGGCATAGATATCGCCGAATGCCGACTGACCGGCCTCCATACCGATGAAATCCGGCACCACGCTGCCGTCCACCTGGCCGCAGATACCTTTCACCGTGCGGTTGCCCACGCTCTGTTTATCGGCGATCAGAATGTCGCAGGTGGAGGTGCCGATCACTTTAACCAATGCGTTAGGCTGCGCGCCGGCGCCGACCGCGCCCATATGGCAATCGAAGGCGCCGCCGGAAATGACCACCGTCTCCGGCAGGCCGAGGCGCTGCGCCCATTCGGCGGTCAGATTGCCGACGGGGAGATCCGCAGTCCAGGTGTCGCGGAACAGCGGCCAGGCAAGGTGGCGGTTAATAATCGGGTCGAGTTCGTCGAAGAAGCTGGCGGGCGGCAGTCCGCCCCAGCTCTCGTGCCACAACGATTTGTGTCCGGCGCTACAGCGACCACGACGGATATCCTGCGGGCGGGTGGTGCCGGAAAGCAGGGCGGGCACCCAGTCACAAAGCTCAATCCATGACGCCGCGGCCTGCGCGACGGCGCTATCTTCGCGCGTGACGTGGAGGATCTTGGCCCAGAACCATTCGCTGGAGTAGATGCCGCCGATATAGCGCGAGTAATCTTCTTTACCCGGCGTGTGGCACAGGCGGGTGATGGCCTCCGCCTCTTCCACCGCGGTATGATCTTTCCACAGCACGAACATGGCGTTCGGGTTGTCAGCGAACTCTTCGCGCAGCGCCAGCACGTTTCCGTCAGCATCAATCGGCGCCGGGGTTGAGCCGGTGCTGTCGACGCCGATACCGACCACCGTCGCCCGTTGTTCAGCGCTTAATGCCGCCAGTACGCTTTTCAGCGCCGATTCCATGGATTCAATGTAATCGCGCGGGTGATGGCGGAAGCGGTTATTCGGCCCATCGCAGAACAGCCCTTCCTGCCAGCGTGGATACCACTCTACGCTCGCGGCCAGTTCCGCGCCGGTAGCGCATTCCACCGCCAGCGCGCGTACTGAGTCACTACCAAAATCGAGGCCAATCGCAATTGCCATCTTGTTACTCCATGCTGAAATCATTCATGCAGCAACAGTAGATATCCCCGGATAAATTCGTCAGGCCGTATTCGCTAATCTTATGGACTATATTGCTGTCACCACGCAAAGTGTGACGCCGTGCAAATATTCGATGTGGACTTTCCTGCCGTATTTATAGACACTTTTGTTATGCGCTGGATCAACGCGAAATGCGTGCTGGTAGCGCTTTTTTCGCTCGCCGTGCGGGTTTTTGTCTAAATTCCCACCGGTATCGCAGTCGCAACGGCGCGGATGGCGATAAAATGATGAATATGGACAATTGGTGTCAAAAATACCTCGTGGAGAACGACGCTTATGGCCGAAACGCAAAACGATCCGCTGCTTCCGGGCTATTCCTTTAACGCCCATCTGGTCACCGGCCTGACGCCGATTGAGGCGCAGGGATATCTCGATTTCTTTATCGACCGTCCGCTGGGCATGAAAGGCTATATTCTCAACCTGACGATCCGCGGCGAGGGGGTGATTAACAACCACGGCGAACAGTTCGTTTGTCGCCCCGGCGATATGCTGCTGTTTCCGCCGGGGGAGATTCATCACTATGGCCGCCATCCCAACGCCAGCGAGTGGTATCACCAGTGGGTCTATTTCCGCCCACGCGCCTACTGGCATGAATGGCTCAACTGGCCGACGATCTTCGCCCATACCGGTTTCTTCCGCCCGGATGAACAATGGCAGGCGCGGTTTGGCGAACTATTCGGGCAGATTGTCGATGCCGGACAGGGGGCGGGGCGTTATTCCGAACTGCTGGCGATTAACCTGCTGGAACAGCTGCTACTGCGGCGCATGGAGGCGATTAACGAATCGCTGCATCCGCCGCTGGATAACCGGGTGCGCGACGCCTGCCAGTACATCAGCGACCATCTGGCGGACAGCCATTTCGATATCGCCAGCGTCGCCCAGCACGTCTGTTTGTCACCTTCTCGTTTGTCGCATCTGTTTCGCCAGCAGTTGGGGATAAGCGTACTTGGCTGGCGGGAAGATCAGCGAATTAGCCAGGCTAAACTGCTGTTGAGTACTACCCGGATGCCGATTGCCAGCGTCGGCCGCAACGTTGGCTTCGAAGATCAGCTCTATTTTTCGCGGGTCTTTAAAAAATGCACCGGCGCCAGCCCCAGTGAATTCCGCGCAGGATGTGAATAAAAAGTAAAGAAAGTGAAATGATGACCCGCTTAAATGTCACAGCCAGTAAACTATTAAGACAATTGGTGGCTTGACGACGACGTGACGGCTCCGGAGAATCCGGGCTTCGTTTTTTAACCGGGTACATTATGCAGGCATTGCTGGAACACTTTATCACCCAATCCACGGTCTACTCGTTGATAGCCGTGATGCTGGTGGCATTTCTTGAGTCGCTGGCGCTAGTGGGGCTTATCTTACCCGGCACGGTCATGATGGCTGGTCTGGGGGCGCTCATCGGCAGCGGCGAAGTTAACTTCTGGCAGGCGTGGCTGGCGGGGATTGTCGGCTGCCTGTTGGGAGACTGGATCTCATTCTGGCTCGGCTGGCGCTTTAAAAAGCCGTTACACCGCTGGTCGTTTATGAAAAAAAATCGCGCGCTGCTGGAGAAAACCGAACACGCGCTGCACCAGCACAGCATGGTGACGATTCTGATTGGCCGCTTTGTCGGGCCGACGCGGCCGCTGGTGCCGATGGTGGCCGGGATGCTCGACCTGCCGGTGGCGAAGTTCGTGCTGCCGAATATTATTGGCTGCCTGCTCTGGCCGCCGCTCTATTTCCTCCCCGGTATTCTGGCGGGGGCGGCGATTGATATTCCTGCCGATGAAAACAGCGCCAGCTTCAAATGGCTGCTGCTGGGCGCGGCGCTGCTGGCGTGGCTGGCGGGCTGGCTGTGCTGGCGGCTGTGGCGGAGCGCGAAAACCTCCGGCGATCGCCTGACCCGTTGGCTACCGCGCGGACGCCTGCTGTGGCTGGCGCCGTTGATGGCGGCGCTGGCGGTAGCGGCGCTAACATTTGTTTTCCGCCATCCCCTGATGCCGGTCTATCTTGAGATCCTGCATAAGGTCATTTCGCGCTAATTCCCAACAGCGCCGAGGCGCTGCTGTTGCCGCTTAACAGATCGTCAGTGGCGCCGTCCCAGGCAATGCGCCCTTCGGCGACCACGATGGAACGAGGCGCAATGCGCGCCGCATCCTCCACGCTGTGCGATACCATCAACAGCGTCAACTGTTGCCGCTGACAGACATCGGTGACCAGCGTCAGCATCTCCTGACGCAGCGCCGGATCGAGCGCCGAGAAGGGTTCATCAAGCAGCAGCACCGGCTGTTGGCGTACCAGACAGCGGGCCAGCGCCGCCCGCTGCCGCTGGCCGCCGGATAGCTCGCCAGGCAAGCGATCCAGCAATGTATCCATTCCCATCTGCCCGGCTATCGCCATGACCTGCTCGTGCTGCTCGCGGTTCAGCTTAAGGCCGGGGTGGATGCCGAGGCCAATATTCTGCCGGACGGTGAGATGGTTAAACAGGTTGTTCTCCTGAAACAGCATAGAAACCGGGCGTTGCGCCGGCGGCGTGGTGTTATGCTTCTCGCCGTCGATCAGCAGGCTACCGCTGGCGGGGGGCAGAAACCCGGCAATCAGATTCAGCAGCGTGCTCTTTCCGGCGCCGCTGGGACCGAGCACGGCGATGCGCTCTCCGCGCTCGACGCTGAGCGTAAATCGCATCGGCAAATGCTGATACAGCCAGGTGACATCATTGAGTTTTAGCATCGCGTCCCGGTAGTTTCTCGATCAAAGTAAAAAGGATAAAGCACAGCAGCAGGAGCAGGAGCGCGGTGACCGCGCCGTCCTGGCTGCGGTAGGAGCCGATCTGCTGATACAGATAGAAAGGCAGCGTGCGGAAGGATTCATTGCCGAACAGCGCCACCACGCCGAAATCGCCAATCGACAGCACGCAGGCGAATGCCAGGGCCTGCGCCAGCGGCCGTTTCAGCGCCCGCAGCTCCACCACCCGCAGCCGGTTAAAACCTCGTAGCCCCAACGACTGACACAGGGCGCCATAGCGGACGGCAATATCGCGCATTGGGTTTTCCAGCACCTTCAGGGCATAAGGAATCGCCATTAGAGCATTGGTGAAGATGACAATCCCGTCGGCGGATTCCGGCAGGCCGATACTGTTATTGAGCAGCAGGAAGAAACCGGTCGCCAGCACAATCCCCGGCATGGCAAGAATAAGCATACCGCTGAGCTCCAGCGTCTGCCCGGCCAGCGGCAGGTTGCGGGCGCGCAGTTCGCGACTGCTCCACAGCAGCATCATGGTCAGAATGACGCTGAGCAGACCGGCGGCGAGGGCGATACGCAGCGAGGTCCACAGCGCCTGCCATAGCGCGGCTTGGCCTAGCACCTTCGGCAGATTGACGTTGAGACCATCAACGATGACTGCCAGCAGCGGCGGAAATAGCAGCAGCAGGGCGACGGCGATAAGCGCGCCATCGCATAATCGACTATGAAGACGGTCGTCGGGGTCGCGCCAGCCTTGCAGTTGGCTGGCACCGATCGCCACGGTTTTGCTCAGGCGCTGGCTCAGCAGCACCAGTCCAAGGCAGCAGACCATTTGAATAATCGCTAACAGCGCCGCCCGCGCCGGGTCGTAATCGAAGCTCAACGCCTGATAGATGGCCAGCTCGATGGTGGTGGCCCGCGGCCCGCCGCCGAGCGACAGTACGGTAGCGAAACTTGCGAAGCACAGCATAAAAATCAGCGCGGCCACCGGCGGGATCTGCCGACGCAGCCACGGCCATTCCACAAGACGGAAGAAGACGAAACCGCGCATCCCGAGCTGAGCGGCGATTTGCCGCTGTTCGCCGGGAATGTTTTCCAGCGCCTGCAGCAGCAGGCGGGTCGCCATCGGCATATTAAAGAACACATGGGCCAACAGGATACCCTGTAAGCCGTATGGCGAGAAATCCCACTGCCAGCCGAGCGCGTGGAACAGCGCGGCGAGCCACCCCTGGCGGCCATAGACGCTGAGGATGCCGAACACCGCCACCAGTACCGGCAGGATCAACGTCATTGCGCACAGGCGCAGCAGCAGCGTGCGCCCCGGAAAGCGGCGGCGATACAGGGCGCGGGCGAGGAATATCGCCGGCACCACGGAAAATAGCGCCGACAAAAACGCCTGCCAGAAAGAAAAGCGTACGACGTGCCAGAGATAGCTATCGCTGAGGATCGTCTGCCAGGGCGCCTGCGGCGCTTCCAGCCACAGCGCCAGAAACGCCGCCAGCGCTACGATGACCAGTAAGAAAGCCGCCGCGGCGCCGGGGATCAGCCAGCCGAAACTTAGCGGCTGACGGCGCGTTGCCATGAACCGATCCAGTTTTGACGTTCAGCGGCGACCTGCTGCGGGGTGAACTGCAGCGTGGTTTGCGGTTTGGTTAGCGTATTGAAGCCGGCCGGCAGCGCGACCTGGGTTACCGGGTACATCCAGTTGCCGGTGGGAATGGCGTTCTGGAAGCCTGGCGAGACCATAAATTTCAGGAACTTCTCCGCCAGTTCCGGTTGCTTACTGGCGGCGGTACGCGCGGCGACTTCAACCTGCAGATAGTGGCCTTCGGTAAAGTTCGCTGCGGCATAATTATCTTTTTTCTCTTCGATGAGGTGATAAGCCGGCGAGGTGGTGTAGCTCAACACCAGGTCGCTTTCGCCTTTCAGGAACAGGCCGTAGGCTTCGCTCCAGCCCTTGGTGACGGTGACGGTTTTGGCCGCCAGCTTCTGCCAGGCTTCCGGCGCCTTATCGCCATACACTTTTTGCATCCACAGCAGCAGACCGAGCCCCGGCGTACTGGTGCGCGGGTCTTCGTAAATCACGCGCCATTTCTGCGGGCTCTCGACCAGCTCTTTCAGGCTTTTCGGCGGGTTTTTCAGCTTGTTTTTATCATACACGAAGGCGAAGTAGCCGTAGTCGTAAGGCACGAAGGTGTCATTATCCCAGCCGCCGGGTACGGAGACTGCGCTGGCCGGCACGCCGCTTTTGGCAAACAGTTTGCTCTGCGCCGCGGCTGCCAGCAGATTGTTATCAAGGCCGAGCACGACATCGGCTTTACTGTTTTTGCCTTCCATTCGCAGCCGGTTAAGCAGCGATACGCCATCTTCGAGGGCGACATATTTCAGTTCGCAGCCGCAATCGGCCTCAAATGCCTTTTTAACCGCCGGGCCAGGACCCCAGTCGGCAGAGAATGAATCGTAGGTGTAAACGGTCAGGACCGGTTTAGCAAAGACCGGGGCGGCGACCAGCGCCAGCAGGGGAAGCAGTTTTTTCAACACTTTGCACCTCAATATATGGGGAGGCAAAGGATTTTGAGTAGGCCTCAAATCCCTTCGCCGGCGTTATCCGGATCAGGTTCGACGGGTATTTTCTCAGCCCATACGCTTCATCCTTCAAGCCGCATCTGCGTTAGCTTCGCGCGTTCACCCCAGTCACATAGTTATCTATGCTCCAGGGGATTGACCCGCTTGCTGCCTTGATTCAACTTGAATGATATTGCGTATGTTTATTAGCACCCCGTTGAGAACGGCGATAGTGTAATGATTTTGTTAGATGACGCAAAGCATTCAGGGCTCCGGCGGGGCGAACCACGCCGATTTAAAGTCAAACCAGCCGAGGGTGTTCATGCGCACGCCGCGCATACTGCGCTGGCCCTGAATCATAAGCCAGTGGTGAATCAGCGGGACAATATGCTGTTTCTCCAGCAGTTGCTGGCTCCAGGTCGCCGGGTTGAATTCGCCCGCGCGCCAGCGGTTGGCGTCTGCCTCCCAGTCGATGGGAATGCAGTGATGCATGAGCGGCACTTCATATAAATAGGCGAATAGGGAAAAATCGATCGGCAGCGTGAAGTTGACGCTGTTAAGCCAGATATCGCTCACCGTTTCGCCGCGATGCCAGTCATCATACTCCAGCTCCTGAATGTTCAGCTTCACCTGATGTTCCGCCAGCAGCGCCCGCATGATCCCGCCAATGACCCGATGTTCCACATGATCGCGATAGTAGGTGAGGGTGACTGACTCCAGACCGGCTGGTTTTTCGCAGGCGTGGCTGCGGGCGTGGTGCCAGCGCGGCAGCAGGCCGTAGGCCGGGAACCAGTTACCTTGATAGTGCTCGCCGGCGTGATACAGCAGATTGGCGGGCTGGAACAGATAACTTAACCAGCGGCGCACGTCATCATTGCCGCCCAGCGGGCTGCGACTATCAAAGAGCAGGTAATAGCACCCCTCTTCCAGGCGACTCTCTACGGCTTTTTCGCTTTCAGTATTACCCTGCAGGGTTAAGCCGCCGTTGGGTTCTTCGCTAATTTCCGGCAGCACCCAGACGTTAACCTCATCGATCAGCGCCCGGTAGCCGAAGTACTCTTCAAAGGCATGGATTTTCAACTGGTTTTGATTATTGCGCGCGACCGCGTAAGGGCCGGTACCGATAGGCATACTGGAAAAGTTCTCCATCGTCCGCCATTCCTGCGGCAGCACCATTGCCGGGACCTGGCCTAACAGCCAGGGCAGCCAACGGTCCGGCTGGCTGAGGTGAATATCCAGCGTCCAGGCGGTCGGCGAGACGATGCGCTCGATATGGGAAAATAGCGGCAGTTCGCTGCTGCGCTGTAGCGAGGAGATAACGTCGGCCATCTCCAGCTCCCGGCCATGATGGAAATGAATGCCGGGACGCAGGAAAAAGCGCCAGTGGTTAGGCAAAATTTGCTGCCAGTGGTGGGCGATATCGGCCTCCAGTTCCCCATTTTCCTCATTTACCCGCGTCAGGGCGCTAAAAATTTGCCGCGCGATGTGGGTCTCCGAACGGCGCAAGGCGCTGCCGGGCAGTAGATTCTTCATCGGCCGATAGTAGAGCACGCGCAGAATGTGCCTCCCCTGGCGGAAACTGCGTCCCAGATGGGAGATCAACATCTGCCTGACCGCCGTTTTATCGCCAACCAGTTGCACCAGCTGATCGATGCGATCCTGCTCCAGCAAATCTTCGGCACGCTGCTGCTGCAGCGCCAGACCGGTATAAAGGAAGGTCAACCTGGAACGCTTGCCGCGCCCGGCTTCGGATTCCCACGCCAGCCAGCCGCGCGCTTCCATCAGGTTGAGCAAGGTGCGCATATGGCGGCGCGAACAGCTAAGCATTTCCGCCAGTTCGTTGAGGGTGGTCTGCTGCGACCTGCCGTCGCAGCATTGCCACAGGCGGATGAACTGTTGTTGCAGACGGCTGGAAGGCATAAAAGAGGAACTCCTGACGAAAACTCAGCAATTTATGAGTTCCTATATTAAGCCAATAATGAACCTCGATGAAGTAAGGAGATGAATATGACGAGGTCAACCACTAAGCAGTTCTATCAACGGTACTTTTCTGCGACGCAGGGCGCGTCCTGGCTGGCCCGCCAGTTAGCAGGAAGGCAGCAGAAAATGCTGGAGGAATTGATGCAGTGGGGAGTTACGTCGTCGACCTCCGATCGTTGACTTGCCGACATCATGTGTGACTGAGTATTGGTGTTATACTCGCCGTTTTCAGGCTGCAAGCGTATTGGCTGCAACTCGAAATCCACAGAGTATAGAATCACCCGCCAGCAGATTGCTTCTGCTGGCTTTTTTCGTTTACTTCGCGTGTGTTAAGGACATTTCATGCTGTGGTTGATGACGATGGGGCGACGGTTAAACGGCGTCTACGCCGCCTTTATGCTGGTGGCTTTTATGATGGGCGTGGCCGGGGCGCTGCAGGCGCCGACGCTTAGTCTGTTTCTCAGCCGTGAAGTCGGCGCACAGCCGTTCTGGGTCGGCCTGTTTTATACGGTGAATGCGATTGCCGGTATCCTGGTGAGCCTGGCGCTGGCCAAACGATCCGATAGCCGCGGCGATCGTCGGCGGTTAATTATGTTCTGCTGCCTGATGGCGGTGGGTAACGCGCTGTTATTCGCTTTCAACCGCCATTATCTGACGCTTATCACCTGCGGCGTCATGCTGGCGTCGGTCGCTAATGCGGCAATGCCGCAGCTGTTTGCCCTCGCCCGCGAATACGCCGATAGCTCTGCCCGCGAAGTGGTCATGTTCAGCTCGGTGATGCGCGCCCAGCTGTCGCTGGCGTGGGTCATTGGCCCACCGCTGGCTTTTATGCTGGCGTTGAATTATGGCTTTATGACCATGTTCTCCATCGCCGCCGGGATTTTTGTCATCAGCCTGGCGCTGATTGCCTTTAAGCTGCCTTCGGTGGCGCGAGTGACGCAACTGCAGAAAGGCAGCAGCCTGCCGGAGCTGGAAGGCGGCTGGCGCGATAAAAACGTGCGCATGCTGTTTATCGCTTCTACGTTGATGTGGACATGCAACACGATGTATATCATCGATATGCCGTTGTGGATCAGTAGCGATCTTGGCCTGCCGGATAGCCTGGCGGGGATACTGATGGGAACGGCTGCTGGTCTTGAAATTCCGGCGATGATCCTGGCCGGCTACTACGTTAAGCATTGGGGGAAACGCAAAATGATGGTGGCGGCAGTCGCCGCTGGCGTGCTGTTCTATGTGGGCCTGATTATGTTCCATGGTCGCACGGCGCTGCTGGCGCTACAGTTATTCAACGCCATCTTCATCGGTATCATCGCCGGGATCGGCATGTTGTGGTTCCAGGACCTGATGCCGGGGCGCGCCGGGGCGGCGACCACGCTGTTTACCAACAGTATCTCCACCGGGGTGATTCTGGCCGGGGTGATTCAGGGAGCGCTGTCGCAAAGCTATGGTCACGCCAGCGTTTACTGGACAATCGCGGCGATTTCGCTGCTGACGCTGTTTTTGACCAGTAGGGTTAAAGATATTTAAGTCATTCTCCCGCGCCGGCCATGCTGGTCCGACGCGGGATAGCGTTATTTCAGCACGATTTGCTTGATGTCGCCGATGATAAAGATGTAGGCAATCACCCCGATCAGTGCGGTCACCCCAACGTAAATGAGGGCATAAAAGAAGTTACCGGTGGCTGATATAATCACGCCAATGATGAGTGGCGCGATAATTGAGGCCAGATTGGCGCAGAAGTTAAATATACCGCCGGTCAACCCAGCCATATTATCCGGGGCAATATCAGATATTAACGTCCAGCCCAAACCGACCATTCCCTGACCAAAGAAAGCGATCGACATGATAATAATCACCGTCGAATTCGCACTGACCCAATTAGCGGCGATAATGCAGCTAGAAAGGAGCAGTCCGGAAATTATTGGAAGTTTTCGACTTATATTTGCTGAACCGGTACGCTTAAGTAGCCTGTCGGAAAGCCAGCCGCCGAAGATGATGCCAACCGCGGCGGCCAGGAATGGCCAGGTGGCGAAAAATCCCACGTGAAGCCACGGCAGATGGCGTTCGTTGGCCAGGTAAGTGGGGAACCAGGTAAGGAAAAAGACTAGCGTAGTGTTACCGGCAAACTGCCCCAGACTGGCGCCGATAATTTGTCGGCAGCAGAGTAGCCGTTTGGCATCGCGCCAGTTAAATGGAATATTTTCACTCGTATTGGTAATCTGGTTGGCGCCAATATAATCCAGCTCTGCTTTATTTGCCGTTTTTGATTCATGTGGCTCATGATAAAAACGCCACCATACGAAAGTGAATAAAATACCCAGCCCGCCGGTCAGGAAAAATAAGGTTCGCCAGCCGTGATGTTCAAGAATTAAATATAGCAATGGCGAGAAGGCGGCTAATCCAATATATTCCCCAACTGTATAAGTGGCGGTGGCTCTGGCGCGTTCATGCTGGGGAAACCATTTGCTGACGATGCGGCTATTGGCCGGAAAGCAGGGGGCCTCGCTGACACCTAGCCCCAGACGCAGAAGGAGCAAAGATTTCAGCCCCAGAGAGAAACTTTGCAGTAGGGTAAATAGTGACCAAAAGAAGATGGACAGGGCGTAGGTCAATTTATTACCGAAACGGTCTAAAAACATGCCGCCAGGAATTTGCGCCAGCGCATAAGTCCAGGCAAAAGCGGAAAAAACAATGCCCATCATTGCCGGGTCAATGTGGATTTCAGTGGTTAATTTTGGAGCGACGATTCCAAGAATGGTACGATCGAGATAATTAATCATCGTACCCAGCGATAACAGCGTTAAAATAAAAATACGCGTTCTGCTTCTTTTTAGCGTGCCGGGCGATGACGCCAGGCTTCCTTGAGAGCCAGGTATAGACATAAAGATTTCCTTTAAAGTTTAAAATATTTTTGCATGTATTTATGCATGCAGAAATATTTTAATGATTCATAGACTGGGCCTATGAATGGCAACGCTTTGTTACGCACAAAAGAAAATATCAAATAATATTTGATGTGAATCTGATATTGACTCGTTGTAGCGTATTATCAACCTGCCGCATGGTATATTAAGCGCAGTGATCTTATTCTTATATTATACGGACAAAAATAATGAACCTGAAGCAACTTTATTATTTTAAGCGATTGAGCGAGACGGAACATTACACCGAAGCTGCCTCCAGCCTGTTCATCACACAACCTTCGCTAAGCCACGCCATATCTGAGTTGGAGAAAGAACTTGGCGTGGCGCTGTTCGCCAGAAAAGGGCGCAACGTCAAAATTACGCAAAACGGTAAACGTTTTTTACCCTATGTGGAAGATGCGCTCGCTTCTTTAGAGAATGGGCGACTGACGCTGCAAAACAATGATAGCGAAAAGAAAGAGAATATTCGTATCGCCTTTATTTATACGATGGGTGAATTTGTTGTTCCGCAGTTAATTAATAAATACACTAATTCACCATCCAGTCACAAGGTGACTTTTTCCTTTACGCAAGGCACTTCGCTTTCGTTATTACAAGCGTTAAAGGCAGGAAAAACCGATCTGGCGATTTGTTCATATATTGCCGATGAACCAGACATCGATTTTATTCCCATCATTCAGCAGGAACTGGTGGTGGTGACGGCGAAAGATCATCCGCTTGCCAGATTGTATGAAAATGAGGTCGATCTGGTTGAGACGATTCACTATCCCTATATCTACTTCTCAGAGAACAGCGGTTTGCGACCTTTTATTGATAATGTCTTTATGCAGCAAAAACTGGTGCCGGATATTGCCTGCTACGTCGATGAAGATACCGCGATGGCGGGGTTGGTTAGCATCGATTATGGTATTGCGATTATGCCGAGGATCTCCGCACTGGCAAATTATAACGTGCACATTCTGAAAATAAAAAATGAGCTCCCCCCGCGTTATATCTACCTCGCAACGATGAAGGAAAGGGTACTTTCTTCAGCAATTCAATCGTTTAAAAACGTCATTATTAACGATAGCCAGAGAATCAACTGAGCAAGCGCCCGGAGAGTGGCTCCGGGCAGCCTGTTTATCAGGACAGAATGTCCATTAGTTCGCGCAGCTTAGCGATGGCAATTTGGCCCGGCGCGGAGGCCTGGCCGACGGTGCCAAAGGTCATCGCTGAACCGAACAAGCGTCCGGTTACCCGGCTAACGCCGCCGGATTTGCCCATCGACATGGTGATCAGCGGGCGCGTCGCGTACTTCTCTTTCATGGTCAGCGTGGCGGAAAGCAGAGTGAGAACGTCCTGAGGCGTCTGCGGCATCACCGCGATCTTTGGTAGATCGGCACCCAACTCCTGCATTCGACGCAGTCGATAGATGATATCTTCCTGCGCCGGCGTTTTATGGAAATCATGATTGCTCATGATCACTTTTACGCCGGCTTGATGCGCATCGTTCACCAGCGCGCGGATTTGCGCTTCGTCGTTAAACAGCTCGATGTCGATAACATCGGCTAATCCGCTTAGCGCCGCCTGACGGTTAAGTTCAAAATACGCTTCGTCGCTAATTTCCGTTTCGCCGCCCTCCTTCTTACTGCGAAAGGTGAACAGCAGCGGTAGAGCCTTCAGCGTATGACGGATTTCCGCCAGCGCGGCCAGCACCTGGGGGATTTCCCGGACGTGGGTAAAATGGTCAACTCGCCATTCGATAATATCAGCGCCAGCGTCAACCAGGCCCTGCGCATTAGTCAGCAGTTCATCCAGCGTTTTCCCGATCAGCGGTACGCAAATTAAGGTTTCGCCTTCCTTGAAGGTGATGTTCTTTACGGTTACTGCAGTTGTCATGTAGGTATCCATTATTGTTGTCGTGAACCTCAGGCGGTGACGGTGGTGCGAGACACTCTTTGCGCCGCGCGCGCCTGAAGTTGACGATAGCCGATGTACAGGGCGATCACAAAGCCGATAACGGCGATCAGGAAATCAAACCACATAATGCTGGCAATACTAATCTGTGAAAGCCTGGCGGTGATAAGCGGGATCGTGAAGCTCGCGATACTGCCTGCGGTGTAGAAGATCCCGGTCGCCTTGCCTTTGCCATTCGGAAAGCTCATTGCCATGATGGTCGCTCCCAGCTGCAATACCCCGCCGGCAGCGGCAAAGCCGATGACGAAGGCGAAACCGGTAACCATCAGAGGGGTGGGGAACAGGCACACTAACAGCAGTGAGACCATCGACAGGCAGGTATAGATGATCATCGCTACCGCAGAGCTGAATACCTCTTTGACGAAAGCGGCGGTCACGAAGACGCAGACCAGCGAACCGACGGTGTAGATGCTCAGGAGCTTGATCGCCGATGCATAAGGCATACCGACCACGAACTGACCATATTGCGCCAGCCACTGACTGACCAGGTAAAAAGTTGCCATGCCGATATAGCCGTACAGGGTAAAGACAACCATATCCAGTTTGTTGGCTTGCGGCTTAGCTGAAGCCGATGCCTGCGCCGCTGGAGTTTCTTCCTTTTTGGCCGCCTGGCTATCGGGGAACGGCATCTTGAGCAGATAGATTGCGCTCAGTACAAACAGAGCCGCCGCGATCACGAACGACCAGCCAAACCACAGATTTGCCCATATCAGCAGGCTGATAATGAACGGCAGCAGAAATTGCCCTGCGGAAACGAAGGCTTTGATGAGTACATTAGCGCGGCTGGCGGAGTGCGGGAAAGACTCCATCAGCGCCGGATAGGTTCCGGAGTCGAGGAAGCTGTTCGCCAGACCAGCCATGATGCCAAATACGTAGGCCAGATAAATATTTTTAGTCAGCAGAATGCCGACGAAGAAGATCAGATAACTCAGGATCCCGAGATAAATAAAAGGCTTGCGACCAAAGCGATCCGACAAAAAACCGGTCACGATCGTCGCCAGTTTACCGATACCTAATGAGGAGATAACGATCGATACGCCAGCAGCATCTGTTCCCCACTGTTCCTGAAGATGGGCCATGTTGAGGGTGATTAAAAGCACCCCCATGCCGTGGATCAGGTAGTTGAGATACAGCCCTGCCGCAGTAGGGATGTATTTGTTTTTCATCTCTTGCCTCTTAGAACAGAATGCTCTTGACGTAGTCAACCGGCATCTCTTTGCCCGTCCAGATTTCGAACGCGCGCGCGCCTTGCCACAGCATCATTCGCAGGCCGTTGAGGGTGCGGCAGCCTTTTTTCTCCGCCACTTCCAGCAGATGGGTTTTACGCGGGTTATAGACGACGTCGGAGACAATCAGGTCCGGGCGCAGGAAGCTGTCGTTTGGCAGCAGCATCTGGCCTTCGAATGGTTTCATACCGACGCCGGTGGCGTTGGTGAGGATCACGCTGCTGTCGATTTCGGCGCGCAGCTTGTCATGATCGTCGAGATCGAAAAGGTGGATCTCGCAGTCGGTGTTATCGCGGATCTTGGCGACGGTCTGCTCGGCATTGGCGAAGAACTTGTCTTTACGGTTGAAGATCGAGATGGCCTTCACGCCGTCGAGCGCGGCCTGTACGCTGATGGCGGTAGCCGCGCCGCCCGCGCCGAGGATGGTCATCTTTTTGCCGATGATATCGATACCGGCTTCTGACAGCGCGCGCATATAGCCGGTGCCGTCGGTAATGTGACCGGTCAGGACGCCATTATCGTTGACGACGGTATTGACCGCGCCGACCAGCTGCGCCGCCGGTGAAAGCTTGTCGAGATACTGACAAATCTCGGTTTTATTCGGCATTGAGACGTTGTAACCGCGCAGTTTCAGCGCGCGGAAGCCCTGCACGACATCTTTTAGCTCCTGGTTATCGACTTCGAACGCCAGGTAGGCGTAATCGAGACCAAGATGCGCAAAGGCTTCGTTGTGCATGGTCGGCGACATGCTGTGTCTAATCGGGGTAGCGATTAAGCCAATCAGCTCGGTATGACCGGTAAGACGTTCTGCCATGATAAATATCCTCAATATGTTAAAAATGGAATCTGTTGCGCTTCGCGATTGCCGAGTACGCCTATGTCTTCGAGTATTTCCAGCACGTTGCGGCCTTCGCGCACGCCGTCAATAATTCGCCGGGCCGACAGGCTGTCGCCGATATTCATGATTTTTACGTTGTTGTCGGCGGCCCACTGGGCGATGTCGTCGAGACCTGCACGGTTGGCGCGCATTCCCAGGCACACAAAGCCGTAGTCGAAGGGAATATCGAACGTGCCGCTGGCGGTATTAACGGTGAAATGGTCTGGAGCGACGGCGGTTAATCGGGTCTGCATGTGTTGCTCCACCTGGTGTTCTTCCAGCATGGTCAACATCGCGTTTTTGGTAATAATGTCGAGGTCCTGTCCCGGCGCGTCCTGCATTTCAATCAGCACCGTTTCGGCGCCGCGCGCGGAGAAGTATTCGATGACGTCCAGGCCGACGGCGCCGCCGCCAACCACCACAATGCGTTTACCTGCGGCATCGGCAAAGGCGTCAAGGTGTTCAATCATGCCGGTTATTGAGAACAGGCGGCCACCCTTGGCGTCAATGTTCTCGCGCAGGCCGTCGATCGGCGGCAGTAGGGGAAGCGAGCCGGTGGCGTTAACGATGAGCTGTGGATGCAGCGCGGCGACTGAAGCGACGTCGGCGCGTTTACCGACCTGCAGCATCAGATTGCTTAGCCCGGAAAGGCGGTTTTTCATAAACTGCGGGAAATCGGCGATGCGCTTTTTCTCCGGCAGCAGCGCAATGGTGCTGGCCAGGCCGCCGACGTGGCTTTTCTCTTCCAGCAGCCAGGTGTTGCAGCCGACTTCCGCGGCGGTACAGGCGGCTTCCATTCCGGCCGTGCCGGCGCCGATTACCACGACGTTGGTTTCGCGCGAAACACGCTGCTGTTTGTAAGCGTCGCCGTGGATGATGTCCGGGTTGATCGAGCAGCGCAGCGGGCGAGAGCGGGCGATGCGGTGATCCGCGCAGCCGATATTACAGGAGATGCATTTGCGCATCAGACGCTCATTGCCGCTTTGTACTTTCTGCACCCATTCAGGCTCGGCAATCAACCCACGACCAATGGCGATCAGATCGGCATCGCCGGTCGCGAGGATATCTTCGGCGATTTTTGGCGAACGAATGTTGCCGGCGATCACCGTCGGCTTATGGAATTTGTCGCGTACCGCGCGGGAGAGATAGCGCTTCCAGCCATCTTCCAGCGACATCTGGTCGATTTGCAGGTTCAGGTTATCGTTCTGCGCGGCAGAGACGTTAATAATGTCGACTTTGTCCTGACACAGTTCGAGGATGCGCAGCGAATCTTCCAGCGTGTTGCCGCCCTTTAAGAAATCGTCGGCGCTGATGCGTAGACTTATTGGGAAATGCGGCCCGACGCAGGCGCGAACCTTATCGATAATCAGGCTTAATATGCGGGTGCGGTTTTCGATACTACCGCCGAATTCGTCGGTACGTTTATTAAATAGCGGCGATAAAAACTGGCTAATTAAATAGGAGTGGCCGCCATGAATTTCTACACAGTCAAAACCGGCGCGGCGTACGCGCTCCGCGGCGTCGCCAAATTTGTCTACCGCGTGATAAATTTCTTCATGGGTCATTGGCCGCGGAATATTACCGTGCTTTTTCGACGGCGTGCTGGAAGCGGAAAGCGGCGTCTGCCCATTCAGGCGATAAGCATAAGCCGAAGCGCCAGCGTGATTTAGCTGAATCGCTACGCAGGCGCCGTGTTTATGAAGGGTTTCGGTTAATTTAAACAGACGCGGAATATATTGATCGTTATCGATACGTAACTGCGTTGTACCATTGGAGGCGAAGGGAAAATCGATGCAGATATTTTCCACGGTAATGAGCCCGGTACCGCCTTTCGCCCGCAGTTCGTAGTATTCAAGCTGTTCCTGCGAGACTTCGCCATTCAGGGTGGCCATATTGGTACCCATCGGCGGCATGATAATGCGATTTTTTATGGTCATCCCGTTGATAGTTAGCGGGCTGAATAGATGAGGATAGTGGCTCATTTAGGCTCTCCACAAGAACGGCAGGCGGCCCACGTTGTGAAGCAGGCGACGTGACGTATCTAAAGTTAATATTTCTCTGTCAGGAAAGATAACGAGCCGGGGAGGGGAAAAATAATGCTTTTTTTTGTGCTGAGCTATAGGGGTTTTCTATGGAGTTAACCGTTAATTCACATATTGGACGGTTTGTTTTAAATACTTCTGCTGATTATTTACTTGTCATTGTGGATCTATACAAAAATAGCCCGGCAACGCCGGTATAAATGCACGATGAGGTACGGGAAGGATAAATTTATCTATAAATTATACGTAATAATAGGCGCCGGAGAGAAACACAAAGAGAAAGCCCGGCTTGTTCGCCGGGCTTGAAGGTTAGTTCATAAAGGCGGGCTGTTGGCGCTCGTAGGCGGAAATCGCCTCTTCATGCTGCAGCGTCAGGCCGATGCTATCCAGACCGTTGAGCATGCAGTGGCGGCGGAAGTCGTCGATTTTAAAGCTGTAGGTTTTATCCCCGGCTTTAACCACCTGCGCTTCAAGGTCTACTTCAAAGCTGATGCCCGGGTTCGCCTGTACCAGCTTGAACAGCTCGTCCACCTGCTCATCGCTGAGCGTCACCGGCAGCAGTTGGTTATTAAAGCTGTTGCCGTAAAAGATATCGGCAAAGCTTGGCGCAATCACCACTTTGAAACCGTAATCGGTCAACGCCCACGGCGCGTGCTCGCGCGAGGAGCCGCAGCCGAAGTTTTCACGCGCCAGCAGGATAGACGCCCCTTTATATTGCGGGAAGTTCAGTACGAACTCCGGGTTCGGTTGCTGCCCCTGGTCGTCGAGAAAACGCCAGTCGTTAAACAGGTGCGCGCCAAAGCCGGTACGCGTTACTTTCTGCAGGAACTGCTTAGGAATGATCGCATCGGTATCGACGTTTGCGGCATCCAGCGGAACCACCAGGCCAGTATGTTGGGTAAATTTCTCTGCCATGATGGTCTCCTTATTTCAAGTTACGAATATCGGCGAAATGGCCGGTCACCGCTGCCGCCGCGGCCATTGCCGGGCTGACTAAATGAGTGCGTCCGCCGCGGCCTTGACGGCCTTCAAAGTTACGGTTGCTGGTAGAGGCGCAACGTTCGCCGGGATTCAGGCGGTCGTTGTTCATCGCCAGGCACATGGAGCAGCCCGGTAAGCGCCACTCAAAACCGGCGTCGATGAAAATCTTATCCAGACCTTCGGCTTCCGCCTGCGCTTTCACCGGGCCGGAGCCGGGAACCACCAGCGCCTGTACGCCCGGCGCCACTTTACGCCCTTTGGCGATTTCCGCCGCCGCGCGTAAATCTTCGATTCGCGAGTTAGTGCAGGAACCGATAAAGACTTTATCGATCGCGACCTCGGTCAACGGCACGCCGGATTTCAGCCCCATATAGGCCAGCGCTTTTTCGGCGCTGGCGCGCTCGACCGGATCGCTGAACGATGCCGGATCCGGGATAATATCGGTGACGGAGATGACCTGGCCGGGATTGGTACCCCAGGTGACCTGCGGCGCAATCTCTTCTGCCTGCAGCGTCACCACGGTATCGAAGGTGGCGTCATCGTCGGTTTTCAGCGTTTTCCAGTATTCCACCGCGTCGGCGAAATCCTGGCCCTTCGGCGCGTGCAGGCGGCCCTGCACGTAATTGAAGGTGGTCTCGTCCGGCGCGACCAGACCCGCTTTGGCGCCCATTTCGATTGCCATATTGCACAGAGTCATACGGCCTTCCATGCTCAGGTCGCGAATGGCTTCGCCGCAGAATTCGACCACGTGACCGGTACCACCGGCGCTACCGGTTTTGCCGATGATCGCCAGCACGATGTCTTTCGCGGTAATGCCCGGCGCCGCTTTGCCACGAACTTCGATTTTCATCGTCTTCGCGCGACCCTGTTTCAGGGTCTGGGTCGCCAGTACATGTTCAACTTCAGAGGTGCCGATACCGAATGCCAGCGCGCCGAATGCGCCGTGAGTGGCGGTATGGGAATCGCCGCATACGATGGTCATCCCCGGCAGGGTGACGCCCTGTTCCGGGCCCATGACGTGTACGATGCCCTGGAATGGGTGATTTAAGTCATACAGCTCAACGCCAAACTCTTTGCAGTTCTTAATCAGCTCCTGCATCTGAATACGGGCCATTTCGCCGGAGGCGTTGATATCTTTGGTCTGCGTTGAGACGTTGTGATCCATGGTGGCGAACGTTTTGCCCGGCTGACGCACCGGACGACCGTGCGCGCGCAGCCCGTCAAACGCCTGCGGAGAGGTGACTTCGTGCACCAGATGGCGGTCGATATACAGCAGTGGGGTTTCGTTCTGCGCTTCGTACACCACGTGCGCATCAAACAATTTTTCGTATAAGGTCTTCGCCATGATTACACCCCTTCCGCGACATAGCGGGCAATGATATCGCCCATTTCATCTGTACTGACCGCCGCCGTACCGCGCGCTAAGTCGCCGGTACGAATGCCTTCTTCTAATGCGCGGTTGATAGCGCGTTCAATGGCGCTCGCCGCGTCGCCCGCATCCAGGCTGTAGCGCAGCAGCAGCGCCAGCGACAGGATTTGCGCAATCGGGTTGGCGATATTTTTGCCCGCGATGTCCGGCGCCGAGCCGCCCGCCGGTTCATACAGGCCAAAACCTTGCTCGTTGAGGCTGGCGGACGGCAACATGCCCATAGAGCCGGTGATCATCGCGCACTCGTCGGACAGGATGTCGCCAAACAGGTTGGAGCACAGCAGGACATCGAACTGCGACGGATCTTTGATGAGCTGCATAGTGGCATTATCGATATACATATGCGCCAGCTCGACATCCGGATACTCTTTGCCAATCTCGTTGACGATTTCGCGCCACAGGATAGAAGACTGCAGGACGTTAGCTTTATCGATTGACGTCACTTTGTGACGACGCTTGCGCGCCGATTCAAAGGCAATACGCGCGATACGCTCGATTTCAAAGCGGTGGTATACCTCGGTGTCGAAGGCTTTTTCATGCTGGCCGCTGCCTTCACGGCCTTTCGGCTGACCGAAGTAAATGCCGCCGGTCAGTTCGCGCACGCACAGAATGTCGAAGCCGTTGGCGGCGATATCGGCGCGCAGCGGGCAGAACGCTTCCAGCCCCTGATACAGTTTAGCCGGGCGCAGGTTGCTGAATAATTTGAAGTGCTTACGCAGCGGCAGCAGCGCGCCGCGCTCCGGCTGCTCGGCCGGCGGCAGATGTTCCCACTTCGGGCCGCCGACGGATCCGAACAGAATCGCGTCAGCCTGCTCGCAGCCATCAACGGTGGCTTGCGGCAGCGGCATGCCCTGACGGTCGATGGCGATGCCGCCAACGTCGTACTGGCTGGTGGTGATACGCATTGAAAAACGGTTACGAACGGCTTCCAGTACTTTCATCGCCTGGTTCATCACTTCCGGGCCAATTCCATCACCCGGCAAAACGGCAATATGATAATTCTTCGACATTACACGGTTTCCTTGTTGTTCTCTTTATTCTGAGCTTGGCGTTGCAATTCTTTTTCGACTTCGGCGGCGCGCCAGATATTGTTCAGCACGTGTACCATCGCTTTTGCTGACGATTCGACGATATCGGTCGCCAGACCGACGCCATGGAAGCGGCGACCGTTGTATTCCACAACAATGTCCACCTGACCCAGCGCATCTTTGCCGTGGCCTTTGGCGCTTAAGCCATACTTCACTAAGTCGATGTTGTAGTCCGTCACGCGGTTGATCGCCTGGTAGATAGCGTCAACCGGGCCGTTGCCGTTGGCGGCTTCGGTTTTGATTTCATCACCGCAGGCCAGCTTGATAGAGGCGGTAGCGATATCGCTGGAGCCAGACTGGACGCTGAAGTAGTCGAGACGGAAATGCTCTGGTTCTTCCTGCTGTTTGTTAATGAAGGCCAGCGCCTCCAGGTCGTAGTCGAAGACCTGGCCCTTTTTATCCGCCAGCTTCAGGAAGGCGTCATACAGATGATCCAGGTTGTAGTCGCTCTCTTTGTAGCCCATCTCTTCCATACGGTGTTTCACCGCCGCGCGGCCGGAGCGTGAAGTCAGGTTCAGCTGTACCTGGTTCAGGCCGATGGATTCCGGGGTCATGATTTCGTAGTTTTCGCGGTTCTTCAGCACGCCATCCTGATGAATACCGGAAGAGTGGGCGAAGGCGCCGGTACCGACGATAGCTTTGTTAGCCGGGATCGGCATATTGCAGATTTGGCTGACGGTCTGGCTGGTACGCCAGATTTCGTGGTGATTGATGTTGGTGTGCACGTTCATAATGTCTTTGCGCACTTTGATCGCCATGATCACTTCTTCCAGCGCGCAGTTGCCGGCGCGTTCGCCGATACCGTTCATCGCGCCTTCTACCTGACGCGCGCCAGCGTGGACGGCGGCGAGGGCGTTGCCGACGGCGATGCCTAAATCATCATGGGTGTGGACTGAAATAATCGCTTTATCAATGTTTGGTACGCGTTCATACAGGCCGCTGATGATGTTGGCGTATTCAAACGGCATGGTGTAGCCGACGGTATCCGGGATATTAATGGTCGTGGCGCCAGCGCGGATAGCCGCTTCGACAACGCGAGCCAGATCGTCGATCGGCGTACGGCCTGCGTCTTCACAGGAAAATTCGACGTCATCGGTATAGTTACGCGCGCGTTTCACCATGTAAATAGCGCGCTCGATGACTTCATCCAGCGTACTGCGCAACTTGGTGGCGATGTGCATCGGTGAGGTGGCGATGAAGGTGTGAATACGGAATGCTTCCGCCACTTTTAAGGATTCCGCCGCCACGTCGATATCTTTCTCAACGCAGCGCGCCAGCGCGCACACGCGGCTATTTTTGATGGTGCGAGCGATGGTCTGCACCGATTCAAAATCGCCTGGGGAAGAAACCGGGAAACCGACTTCCATCACATCGACGCCCATACGTTCAAGGGCCATGGCTATTTGCAGCTTCTCTTTCACGCTCAGGCTGGCCTGTAACGCTTGTTCCCCATCACGTAAGGTCGTATCGAAAATAATGACTTGCTGGCTCATGGTTTAGATCCTTAATCTGTTGCCTGGCGCCTTGCTTCGAGCATAAAAAAACCCGCGCAATGGCGCGGGTTTAGTGTCTTGCTGGAAGATGACTTAACGCTGAACGTCGCCCAACAGCCTACCGCGCACAATGGATGCGTTTAGTAGTAGTAGGCTGGTGAAGCGAGTAGTGCGAATCATGCGTCATACTCCAGTTGAAATCGATATGCTTTTAGAGTTACTGGATAGCGGTTTTGATGTCAACCCCAGGCAAGATAAAAACTGTTTTTCACAAGCCTGGTGAATTAGCTAATTGTGCTGGATTATCCCTTGTTTCGCCGACGATCCTATTTGAGACATTTATCTGCCTCTGGAAAAATAAAACAATTAGAAAAAATTTTTATCATAAAGGGGGGCGATAAAGACAGGAGGGAAGAATGTGCTTATCTTAATGAAACATAAGGGATTAGTGGTGTTGTCGTTGCTGGTTTTGAGAATTTTAGGCGAGAGGAAGGATAACAAAGTGTTAATTAATAGCAGAGGGAAAATAGATAGTTAATTGATACTTAAATTGCAATTAACTAATAGTGGTGTTGTTTATTCCTGTGATCTATGGGTACACTTTATATCATCAAGTAAATGATATGTTTTAGGCGGGTTCCGGTGATGTCCTGTGAGGTTTTTCGTCGCTACTCATAACCTTGATATATTCCTAAAATTCAACTTTACCCTTTTGCAGATTTAATATGCATGATAAATGCTATTGTCTTAATTAATTACTGCACTTTGGTAAAAGGAATTTAGCGTGACGGTGGAGTTAGATATGTTAATTGAAAATACTGAATATAAATCAGCCCCGGGACAGGAAGTCGTTAAACCACAACTGCGGATGGTGGATCTCAACCTGCTGACCGTCTTTGATGCGGTGATGCAGGAACAAAATATTACCCGCGCGGCCCATACTCTCGGCATGTCCCAACCGGCGGTAAGTAACGCGGTATCTCGTCTTAAGGTGATGTTTAATGATGAACTGTTTGTTCGCTATGGGCGCGGCATTCAGCCAACGGCGCGGGCATATCAGCTGTTTGGCTCGGTACGCCAGGCATTGCAACTGGTGCAAAATGAGCTGCCGGGTTCCGGTTTTGAACCGCTGAGTAGCGAACGCGTATTTAACCTCTGCGTTTGTAGCCCATTGGATAATTACTTAACCTCGCTAATATTTAATAAAGTTGGTGAAATCGCGCCAAATATTCATCTGGTCTTTAAATCAGCGCTACATCAAAACACCGAACATCAGCTGCGTTATCAGGAAATTGAATTTGTTATCGGCTATGAAGAGTTTCGTCGTCCTGAGTTCGCCTGCATACCTTTATTCAAAGATGAAATGGTTCTGGTTGCCAGCCGTAAACATCCGCGTATTTCCGGGCCGTTAACGGAAGCGGATATTTATCAGGAAGAGCACGCGGTCGTCGCATTGGATCGTTATGCGTCATTTAGCCAGCCGTGGTATGACTCCGTAGATAAACAATCCTGTATTGCTTATCAGGGCAATGCCATGGTCAGCGTATTAAATGTAGTTTCGCAAACCCACATGGTGGCGATAGCGCCACGCTGGTTAGCCAATGAATTCGCGGATAAATTAGACCTGCAGATATTACCGCTGCCGCTGAAGGTAAATAGCCGCACCTGCTTCCTCTCCTGGCACGAAGCGGCCGGTCGCGATAAAGGCCATCAATGGATGGAAGAGTTACTGGCGAATATCTGCCAGCGCTAATTGCCGTTATCTACAAAGGGGAGCGAAAGCTCCAGCTTATCTGAATAAATAGCCAAAAAGCAGAATATTATTCTGTTTATCACCGCGGGTTCTCGCAACCCGACGGTGAAAAATGGATGATTTTCTGCCGTAAGCCATTTTCCCCGAGTATTGGCTGTCTCATTTTGCTATTCATGAAGCAATCCTCCATATATTTCTCCAGATGCTTTCTTTTCTGCTTTTGAGACCCGCTGCAGACCCCGGCAGGCGAATTGCCTGCCTGTTGGCGAGCAGTTATGGTAATGCACAGCAAGTCGTTCACCTCAATGCGCTGCCGCTGGCGGCGCATCATACGACGCGCGCGGAAAATGACTTCCGCCGTCGTGAAAACAATAAGCCTGGAGGCAAACCATGGAGATGTTGTCAGGAGCCGAGATGGTCGTCCAATCGCTTGTCGATCAGGGCGTCAAGCAAGTATTCGGCTATCCCGGAGGCGCAGTCCTCGATATCTATGATGCATTACATACCCTCGGCGGCATTGACCATGTGCTGGTGCGCCATGAGCAGGCGGCGGTGCATATGGCCGACGGGCTGGCGCGCGCGACTGGCGAAGTCGGGGTGGTGCTGGTGACCTCCGGCCCGGGAGCGACAAACGCTATTACCGGTATTGCAACGGCTTACATGGATTCTATTCCGCTGGTCATTCTTTCCGGGCAGGTCGCGACCTCGCTGATTGGCTACGATGCCTTCCAGGAGTGCGATATGGTGGGGATCTCGCGGCCGGTGGTCAAACACAGCTTCCTGGTGAAACAGACTGAAGATATTCCAGGTATTCTAAAGAAAGCGTTCTGGCTGGCCGCCAGCGGCCGTCCAGGGCCCGTGGTGGTCGATTTGCCGAAGGATATTCTTAATCCGGCGAAGAAGCTGCCTTACGTTTGGCCGGATGCGGTTAGCATGCGTTCCTATAACCCGACGACCAGCGGCCATAAAGGGCAAATTAAACGCGCGCTGCAAACGCTGGTGGCGGCGAAAAAACCGGTCGTGTACGTTGGCGGCGGTGCAATCAATTCGCAGTGCGAAGCGCAGCTGCGTACGTTGGTCGAAAAGCTGAAGCTACCGGTGGTCTCTTCATTAATGGGTTTAGGCGCTTTTCCAGCGACTCATCAGCAGGCGCTGGGGATGTTGGGGATGCACGGTACCTATGAAGCCAACATGACTATGCATCATTCTGACGTTATTTTTGCAGTTGGCGTCCGCTTTGACGATCGCACCACCAACAATTTGGCTAAGTATTGCCCGAACGCCACTGTGCTGCATATTGATATCGATCCCACGTCGATCTCCAAGACCGTCCCGGCGGATGTGCCGATCGTCGGCGACGCGCGTCAGGTGCTTGACCAGATGTTTGATCTGCTTGAACAGGAAGAGAGCCAGCAGCCGCTGGATGAGATCCGCGACTGGTGGCAGCAGATCGAACAGTGGCGTTCCCGCCATTGCCTGCAATACGACACGCAAAGCGGCAAGATCAAACCGCAGGCGGTGATTGAAGCCATCTGGCGCCTGACCAACGGCGACGCTTACGTGACTTCCGACGTCGGCCAGCATCAGATGTTCGCCGCGCTCTATTATCCATTTGATAAACCAAGACGTTGGATTAACTCCGGCGGCCTCGGCACGATGGGCTTTGGCCTGCCTGCGGCGCTGGGCGTGAAGATGGCGCTACCGCATGAAACCGTTATCTGCGTGACCGGGGACGGCAGCATCCAGATGAACATTCAGGAGCTTTCCACCGCCCTGCAGTACGAACTGCCGGTACTGGTATTGAACCTGAATAACCGTTACCTCGGGATGGTGAAGCAGTGGCAGGATATGCTCTATTCCGGCCGCCATTCGCAGTCCTATATGGAATCGCTGCCGGACTTCGTGCGCGTCGCTGAGGCTTATGGCCACGTCGGTATTCGCATCAGCGAGCCGCAAGAGCTGGAGGCTAAACTGGCGGAAGCGCTGGAGCAGGTGCGTAATAACCGTCTGGTGTTCGTTGATGTAACGGTTGATGGTAGCGAGCATGTTTACCCCATGCAGATCCGCGGCGGCGGCATGGACGAAATGTGGTTGAGCAAAACGGAGAGAACCTGATTATGCGCCGGATATTATCTGTATTACTGGAGAACGAATCGGGGGCATTATCCCGGGTGATCGGCCTGTTTTCCCAACGCGGCTACAATATTGAAAGCCTGACGGTAGCGCCAACCGACGATCCGACGTTGTCCCGCATGACCATCCAGACGGTGGGCGACGAAAAAGCCATTGAGCAGATCGAAAAGCAATTACATAAGCTGGTGGACGTGCTGCGGGTTAGCGAACTGGGCCAGGGCTCCCACGTCGAGCGTGAAATCATGCTGGTGAAAGTGCAGGCCAGCGGTTATGGCCGCGAAGAGGTGAAACGCAACACCGAGATATTTCGCGGGCAGATTATTGATGTCACGCCTTCTATCTATACCGTGCAGCTTGCCGGAACCAGCGATAAGCTGGATGCCTTCCTGGCCTCCTTGCGCGACGTCGCGCGCATTGTTGAAGTGGCGCGCTCCGGAGTGGTCGGCCTGTCGCGCGGCGATAAAATCATGCGCTAAACGCTGAAAAAATGACGTAAAAATAGCCCGACACAAACTGTCGGGTTATTTTTTTGCGAATTCCGTAGGAACTGTGGACGAAAGCGGTTGCCGCGCTAACTATTCTGCGTTTAGATGTTATAAAAATGGATCTCTATACTCTAATGAGTATATCTATTTAATGGTTGTTTTTTGTACTTCTTACCCAAGGGGCAATTGTGAAACTGGATGAAATCGCCCGGCTGGCCGGTGTTTCAAGAACCACCGCGAGCTATGTGATTAATGGCAAAGCGAAGCAGTATCGCGTCAGCGATAAAACGGTCGAGAAGGTGATGGCGGTGGTGCGCGAGCATAACTACCACCCGAATGCGGTCGCTGCTGGCCTGCGCGCAGGACGCACGCGTTCAATTGGTCTGGTGATCCCGGATCTCGAGAATACCAGTTATACCCGTATTGCGAACTATCTGGAGCGTCAGGCGCGTCAGCGCGGCTACCAGCTGCTGATCGCCTGCTCGGAAGATCAGCCGGATAACGAAATGCGCTGTATTGAGCATCTGCTGCAGCGCCAGGTGGATGCCATTATCGTTTCGACTTCACTGCCGCCGGAGCATCCATTCTATCAGCGCTGGGCGAACGATCCTTTCCCGATTGTCGCGCTCGACCGCGCGCTCGATCGTGAACACTTTACCAGCGTCGTCGGCGCGGACCAGGACGACGCTGAAATGCTCGCCGCCGAGCTGCGCAAATTCCCCGGTGACAATGTGCTGTATCTGGGAGCGCTGCCGGAGCTGTCGGTAAGCTTCCTGCGCGAGCAGGGGTTCCGTTCGGCGTGGAAGGATGACCCGCGGGAAGTGAACTTCCTCTATGCCAACAGCTATGAACGCGAAGCCGCGGCCCAGCTGTTTGAAAAGTGGCTGGAAACGCATCCGATGCCGCAACTGCTGTTCACCACCTCTTTCCCGCTGCTGCAGGGCGTGATGGACGTCACGCTGCGCCGTGAAGGCAAACTGCCATCCGAACTCGCCATCGCCACCTTCGGTGATAACGAACTGCTCGATTTCCTGCAGTGTCCGGTGCTGGCAGTTGCGCAGCGTCACCGCGACGTTGCCGAGCGTGTTTTAGAGATTGTACTGGCAAGCCTGGATGAACCGCGTAAGCCAAAACCAGGCTTAAGCCGTATTCGTCGTAACCTTTATCATCGCGGAAGTTTGAATCGCCGCTGATCCATTAGCGAAAAAAGGTTAAGATTCTTCGTAGGTTATTCGCCAGATGGATTAGCATCTGGCGATAATCCATACAATTTACGTAGAGATTCGTAAATCTATTCGCTTTCAGACAAATCCCTAAACTTCTTTACGCCTTATTTTGTTTTATTCCTGAGAAAGATTTTTTTGTATCCAAATGGTGCAAGAAAATGCGCAATGCCATCTGTTAGTATTATTTTGTTACATTCATCGGAATAATTGCTGAATTAACAATCGCTTTATCCTGCCTTCATCGCCGTTGAGAGCGTCAGGCCGCGGCACAAGTGCTTCTCCGTCCACAACAGGCACTGTTAACGGACATCAGAATGGCCTAAAATGCCGCTCGCGTCGCAAACTGACACTTTATATTTTCCCGCTGAAGATATTTTGTCGCTTTTAACTGTTACGAGTTTGTTGGTTATTTTCTTACACGTATTCATAACGTTAATTTGCCTCGTTTGTTGGTGATTTATTCATCAGGGCTAATATCGGCTGTAAATAATGGGTTTTTGCGCTCCGTTGGCATTAGTGCTGGCTTGACAAGCTTTTCCTCCGCTCCGTAAACTCCTTTAGGTGGGAATTTGTGGGGTAAAGTGGCGAAAAGGGGTGAGGCTGGCATGTTCCGTGGAGCAACGTTAGTCAATCTCGACAGTAAAGGCCGTTTGGCTGTACCGACGCGCTACCGCGACGGGCTGATCGAGGATGCTTCTGGTCAAATGGTGTGCACCATTGACATTCATCACCCGTGCCTGCTGCTTTATCCTTTGCCTGAATGGGAAATCATCGAGCAAAAATTGTCGCGTTTGTCGAGCATGAATCCCGTTGAGCGGCGTGTACAGCGTCTGCTTTTGGGGCATGCCAGCGAATGTCAGATGGATAGCGCCGGACGATTGCTAATCGCGCCGGTGCTGCGGCAACATGCCGGGCTGACAAAAGAAGTGATGCTGGTCGGACAGTTTAATAAATTTGAACTGTGGGATGAAACGACCTGGTATCAACGGGTCAAGGAAGATATCGACGCTGAGCAGTCCGCTACCGGTGAACTGTCGGAGCGCCTGCAGGATTTGTCTTTATAAAATGATGGAAAATTTTAAACATACTACGGTACTTCTGGATGAAGCCGTTAACGGCCTGAATATTCGTCCAAATGGTATCTACATTGATGGAACCTTTGGCCGCGGTGGTCACTCGCGTCTGATCCTCTCCCAACTGGGGGCGGAAGGGCGCCTGCTGGCAATCGATCGCGACCCAACGGCTATTGCCGTTGCGAAAACCATCGATGACCCACGCTTTTCCATCGTACATGGTCCTTTCTCGCAGCTGGCTGACTACGTCGCCGAGCGCAATCTTACCGGCAAGATCGACGGTATTCTTCTCGATCTTGGCGTTTCTTCACCGCAGCTGGACGACGCGGAACGCGGATTCTCCTTTATGCGCGATGGTCCGCTGGACATGCGCATGGATCCGACTCGCGGTCAGTCCGCCGCCGAATGGTTACAGACCGCCGAAGAAGCCGACATCGCCTGGGTCATCAAAACCTTTGGCGAGGAGCGTTTCGGTAAACGTATCGCGCGCGCGATCGTTGAGCGTAACCGCATTGAGCCGATGACCCGTACCAAAGAGCTGGCGGAAGTTATCGCGGCGGCAACGCCGGTGAAAGATAAGCACAAACATCCCGCGACCCGTACCTTCCAGGCGGTGCGCATTTGGGTGAACAGTGAACTGGAGGAGATAGAGCAGGCGCTAAAAAGCTCGCTCGGCGTGCTGGCCCCCGGCGGCCGGCTGTCGATTATCAGTTTCCATTCGCTGGAAGACCGTATTGTGAAGCGCTTTATGCGTGAACAAAGTCGCGGTCCGCAGGTTCCAGCGGGGATCCCGATGACTGAAGAGCAGCTCAGGAAACTGGGCGGCCGTCAGTTGCGAGCACTAGGCAAGTTGATGCCGGGCGAAGAAGAGGTGGCAGAGAATCCACGCGCCCGTAGTTCAGTGCTGCGTATCGCAGAGAGGACGAACGCATGATCGGCAGAGTGACAGTAGCCTTAAGCAAAGTTAAAGGATCGTTAGGAAGCAACGAGCGCCATGCCTTGCCTGGCGTTATCGGGGACGATCTTCTGCGGTTTGGGAAGCTGCCACTCTGCCTGTTCATTTGCATCATCATAACGGCAGTGACCGTGGTGACGACGGCGCACCATACCCGTCTGTTAACCGCGCAGCGTGAACAATTGGTTCTGGAGCGTGACGCTCTGGATATTGAATGGCGCAACCTGATCCTCGAAGAGAACGCCCTTGGCGATCACAGTCGGGTTGAGCGGATCGCGACAGAGAAGTTGCAGATGCAACACGTTGATCCATCACAAGAAAATATAGTGGTACAGAAATAAGGATTATTGCGACGCATGAAAGCAGCGCCGAAAACGCCAAAAGCAAAACGTCAGGAAGAACAGGCCAACTTTATCAGTTGGCGTTTTGCGTTGCTGTGCGGATGTATTTTAATCGCTCTCGCCTTCCTGCTTGGCCGCGTCGCGTGGCTGCAGGTGGTGAGTCCGGATATGCTGGTGCGTCAGGGAGATATGCGTTCCCTGCGTGTGCAGGAAGTGTCAACCGCGCGCGGCATGATTACCGACCGCTCCGGCCGCCCGCTGGCGGTCAGCGTGCCGGTAAAAGCCATCTGGGCCGACCCGAAAGAGCTGCATGATGCGGGCGGCGTGACGCTCGATAACCGCTGGAAAGCGTTAGCCGATGCGCTGAACATGCCGCTGGACCAGCTGGCATCGCGTATCAACAGCAACCCGCGGATGCGTTTTATCTATCTGGCGCGTCAGGTGAACCCTGACATGGCCGACTACATCAAAAAACTGAAGCTGCCGGGGATACATCTGCGCGAGGAGTCTCGCCGTTATTATCCGTCAGGCGAAGTAACCGCTCACCTCATTGGCTTTACCAACGTCGATAGCCAGGGGATCGAGGGGGTTGAGAAAAGCTTCGATAAGTGGCTAACCGGCCAGCCGGGCGAGCGTATCGTGCGTAAAGACCGCTATGGCCGCGTGATTGAAGACATTTCTTCCACCGACAGCCAGGCGGCGCATAACCTCGCGCTGAGCATCGACGAGCGCCTACAGGCGCTGGTGTATCGTGAACTGAATAATGCGGTGGCGTTCAACAAAGCGGAATCAGGCACTGCCGTTTTGGTCGACGTCAACACCGGTGAAGTGCTGGCGATGGCCAACAGCCCGTCGTACAACCCAAATAATTTCGCGGGTACGTCCAAAGATACCATGCGTAACCGCGCCATCACCGACGTATTTGAACCGGGTTCAACGGTGAAGCCGATGGTGGTGATGACGGCGCTGCAGCGCGGCATCGTCAATGAAAATACCGTGCTGAATACCATTCCATATCGAATTAACGGCCACGAAATCAAAGACGTGGCGCGCTACAGCGAATTGACCCTGACCGGGGTGCTACAGAAGTCGAGTAACGTCGGCGTTTCTAAGTTGGCGTTAGCGATGCCGTCCTCAGCGTTAGTAGATACTTACTCACGTTTTGGGCTTGGAAAGGCGACCAATTTGGGGTTGGTCGGAGAACGCAGTGGCTTATATCCTCAAAAACAACGGTGGTCTGACATAGAGAGGGCCACCTTTTCTTTCGGCTACGGGCTAATGGTAACACCGTTACAGTTAGCGCGAGTCTACGCAACGATTGGCAGCTACGGCATCTATCGCCCGCTGTCGATTACCAAAGTTGATCCACCGGTGCCGGGCGAGCGCGTATTCCCGGACTCGCTCGTTCGTACCGTCGTTCACATGATGGAAAGCGTGGCGCTTCCCGGCGGCGGCGGCGTGAAAGCAGCGATCAAAGGCTATCGTATCGCGATTAAAACCGGTACGGCGAAAAAAGTGGGGCCGGATGGCCGCTACATCAACAAATATATTGCTTACACCGCAGGCGTTGCGCCCGCCAGCCACCCGCGTTTCGCGTTGGTGGTGGTGATCAACGACCCGCAGGCAGGTAAATACTACGGTGGCGCCGTTTCCGCGCCGGTGTTCGGTGCCATCATGGGCGGCGTATTGCGCACCATGAACATCGAACCGGATGCGCTGGCAACGGGCGAAAAAAGTGAATTTGTGATTAATCAAGGCGAGGGAACAGGTGGCAGATCGTAATTTGCGCGACCTTCTCGCTCCGTGGGTGCCAAATGCGCCGGAGCGAATTCTGCGAGAGATGACGCTGGACAGCCGCGTGGCGGCGTCCGGCGACCTCTTTGTCGCGGTACAGGGTCATCAGGCGGACGGGCGTCGTTATATCCCGCAGGCGATAGCGCAAGGTGTTGCTGCCATTATTGCTGAGGCGCAGGGCGAGGCCGCAGACGGCGAAGTTCGTGAGATGCACGGCGTGCCGGTCATCTACCTGAGCCAACTGAACGAGCGGTTATCCGCGCTGGCCGGGCGTTTTTACCAACAACCTTCGCAGCAGATGCGTCTGGTGGGCGTCACCGGTACTAACGGTAAAACCACGACTACGCAGCTGTTGGCGCAGTGGGCGAAACTGCTCGGCGAAACCAGCGCTGTGATGGGGACCGTCGGTAACGGCCTGCTGGATAAAGTAGTGCCGACCGAGAACACCACCGGCTCTGCGGTTGATGTTCAGCACGTGCTTTCCGGCCTGGTAGGGCAGGGGGCGACTTTCGGCGCGATGGAAGTCTCTTCTCACGGCCTGGTGCAGCACCGCGTGGCGGCGCTGCAGTTTGCCGCCTCGGTGTTTACCAACCTGAGCCGTGACCACCTCGACTACCATGGCGACATGGAACATTACGAAGCGGCGAAATGGCTGCTCTATTCCACCCACCATTGCGGCCAGGCCATCGTCAACGCCGACGATGAAGTCGGGCGCCGCTGGCTGGCGAAACTGCCGGATGCGGTGGCGGTGTCGATGGAAGATCATATCAATCCGAACTGCCACGGCCGCTGGCTGAAGGCGACCGCGGTCAACTATCACGACAGCGGCGCGACCATTCAGTTTGACTCGAGCTGGGGCAAAGGCGAAATCGAAAGCCGCCTGATGGGCGCCTTTAACGTCAGCAACCTGCTGCTGGCGCTGGCGACGCTGCTGGCGCTGGGCTATCCGCTGGCGGATCTGCTGAAAACCTCTTCGCGCTTACAGCCGGTGTGCGGCCGTATGGAAGTGTTCAGCGCGCCGGGCAAACCGACCGTGGTGGTCGATTACGCCCATACGCCTGACGCGCTGGAAAAAGCGCTGCAGGCCGCGCGTCTGCACTGTAGCGGCAAGCTGTGGTGTGTCTTCGGCTGCGGCGGCGACCGCGACAAGGGCAAACGCCCGCTGATGGGCGCTATCGCGGAAGAGTTTGCCGATATCGTGGTCGTGACTGACGATAACCCGCGTACCGAAGAGCCGCGGGCGATTATCAACGACATTCTGGCCGGCATGCTTGATGCCGGGCAGGTGAAGGTGATGGAAGGCCGCGCGGAAGCGGTGACCGGCGCGGTGATGCAGGCGAAAGCGAACGACGTTGTGCTGGTAGCGGGCAAAGGCCACGAAGACTATCAGATCGTCGGTAACCGCCGTCTGGATTACTCCGACCGCGTGACCGTCGCGCGTCTGCTGGGAGCGGTAGCATGATTCGCTTTACATTAAGCCAGCTCGCCGATATCACCCGCGGCGAACTGCAGGGTAGCGATATCGCTATCGATGACGTGACGTCCGATACCCGCAAAGTCACGGCGGGTTGCCTGTTTGTGGCGCTGAAGGGCGAGCGATTCGACGCGCATGATTTTGCCGAACAAGCGAAAGCGGCGGGCGCAGGCGCGCTGCTGGTAAGCCGCCAACTGGCCTGCGATTTACCGCAGGTGGTAGTGAAAGATACCCGTCTGGCTTTTGGTGAGTTAGCGGCCTGGGTGCGTCAGCAGGTGCCGACCCGCGTGGTGGCGCTGACTGGTTCGTCCGGTAAGACCTCGGTCAAAGAGATGACCGCGGCGATCCTCAGCCAGTGCGGCAACACGCTGTATACCGCCGGTAATCTGAACAACGATATCGGGGTTCCGATGACGTTGCTGCGTCTGAATAAAGATCACCAGTATGCGGTGATTGAACTCGGCGCCAACCATCAGGGCGAAATCGCCTGGACCGTCAGCCTGACGCGTCCGGAAGCGGCGCTGGTCAACAACCTCGCCGCCGCGCACCTCGAGGGCTTCGGCTCGCTGGCGGGCGTGGCGAAAGCGAAGGGTGAAATCTTTACCGGTCTGCCGCAAAACGGCACCGCGATTTTGAATGCCGACAACAATGACTGGCTGAACTGGCAGAGCGTGATTGGCGATCGCAAAGTGTGGCGCTTCTCGCCGAACGCGGCGAACAGCGACTTCACGGCGACCAACGTACATATCACCAGTCATGGCACCGAATTTACGCTGCAGACCCCGTTCGGCAACGTCGACGTACTGCTGCCGCTACCGGGGCGCCATAACATCGCTAACGCGCTGGCGGCAACTTCGCTGGCGATGGCGGTAGGCGCCGATCTGGCCGCGGTGAAAACCGGGCTGGCGCAGCTGCAAGCGGTGCCGGGACGTCTGTTCCCGATCCAACTGGCGGAAAACCAGCTGCTGCTGGATGACTCCTACAACGCCAACGTCGGTTCGATGACCGCCGCGGTACAGGTACTGGCGGAAATGCCGGGCTTCCGGGCGATGGTGGTCGGCGATATGGCTGAACTCGGTGCGGAAAGCGCGGCGTGTCATCGCGAAGTTGGCGAAGCGGCGAAAGCGGCGGGGCTGGATTGCGTCCTCAGCGTCGGTTCCCTGAGCGCGGATATCAGCAGCGCCAGCGGCGTGGGCGAACATTTTAACGATAAAGCCGCCGTCGTAGCTCGCCTGCGCGAGCTGCTGGCAGAGCATAAAATCATGACCATTTTAGTGAAGGGTTCACGTAGTGCCGCTATGGAAGAGGTAGTACGCGCATTACAGGAGATTGCGACATGTTAGTATGGCTGGCCGAACATCTGGTCAAATATTATTCCGGCTTTAACGTCTTTTCTTATTTGACGTTTCGCGCCATCGTCAGCCTGCTGACCGCGCTGTTCATCTCTCTGTGGATGGGCCCGCGCATGATCGCCCGTCTGCAAAAAATGTCCTTCGGCCAGGTCGTTCGTAACGACGGTCCGGAGTCCCACTTCAGCAAACGCGGTACCCCGACCATGGGCGGGATCATGATCCTCACCGCGATTACCGTTTCCGTCCTGCTGTGGGCTTATCCGTCAAATCCATACGTCTGGTGCGTACTGACGGTATTAATCGGCTACGGCATCATCGGGTTTGTTGATGATTATCGTAAAGTCGTGCGCAAAGACACCAAGGGTCTGATTGCCCGCTGGAAGTATTTCTGGATGTCGGTGATTGCGCTGGGCGTGGCGTTCGCGCTGTATCTGGCGGGGAAAGATACCCCGGCGACCGAACTGGTTGTGCCGTTCTTTAAAGACGTGATGCCGCAGTTAGGACTGTTTTACATCCTGTTGGCTTACTTCGTTATCGTTGGTACCGGCAACGCGGTCAACCTGACCGACGGCCTCGACGGCCTGGCGATTATGCCGACCGTCTTCGTCGCCGCCGGTTTTGCGCTGGTGGCGTGGGCCACCGGGAACATGAACTTCGCCAACTACCTGCACATTCCTTATCTGCGTCACGCCGGGGAACTGGTTATCGTCTGTACGGCGATTGTCGGCGCGGGTCTGGGCTTCCTGTGGTTCAACACCTACCCGGCGCAGGTCTTTATGGGCGACGTCGGTTCACTGGCGCTCGGCGGCGCGCTGGGCATTATCGCCGTACTGCTGCGCCAGGAGTTCCTGCTGGTGATTATGGGCGGCGTTTTCGTCGTGGAAACCCTGTCGGTTATCCTGCAGGTCGGCTCGTTCAAGCTGCGCGGTCAGCGCATCTTCCGTATGGCGCCGATTCACCACCACTATGAACTGAAAGGCTGGCCGGAACCGCGCGTTATCGTGCGCTTCTGGATTATTTCGCTGATGCTGGTGCTGATTGGCCTGGCGACGCTGAAGGTACGTTAATCATGGCAGATTATCAGGGTAAAAAAGTCGTCATTATTGGGCTGGGCATGACCGGCCTGTCATGCGTGGACTTTTTCATGGCGCGCGGCGTAACCCCGCGCGTGATGGATACCCGCGTCGCCCCTGCCGGGCTTGAGAAGCTACCGGAAGCCGTTGAGCGCCACGTTGGCGGCCTTAACGACGACTGGCTGCTGGCGGCGGATCTGATTGTCGCAAGCCCGGGGATTGCTCTGGCGCACCCTTCACTGAGCGCGGCGGCCGACGCTGGCGTGGAAATCGTCGGCGATATCGAGCTGTTTTGCCGCGAGGCGCAGGCGCCGATTATCGCCATTACCGGCTCTAACGGAAAAAGCACCGTTACCACCCTGGTGGGAGAAATGGCGAAGGCGGCGGGCGTAAACGTCGGCGTTGGCGGCAATATCGGCCTGCCGGCGCTGATGCTGCTGGATCCGGCGCGTGAACTGTACGTGCTTGAACTTTCCAGCTTCCAGCTGGAGACCACCTCCAGTTTGAAAGCCGTCGCGGCAACCATCCTCAACGTGACTGAGGATCATATGGACCGCTATCCGCTGGGGCTGCAGCAGTACCGCGCGGCGAAGCTGCGGGTCTATGAAAATGCTAAAACCTGCGTGGTGAATGCCGATGACGCGCTGACCATGCCGGTACGCGGCGCTGACGAACGCTGCGTCAGCTTCGGCGTCGATGTTGGCGACTATCACCTTAATCGCCAGCAGGGCGAAACCTGGCTGCGGGTGAAGGGTGAGAAAGTGCTGAACGTGAAAGAAATGACCATCAGCGGCCAGCACAACTACAGCAATGCCCTGGCGGCGCTGGCGCTGGCGGATGCCGCGGGCTTACCGCGCGCCAGTAGCCTGAAGGCGCTCACCACCTTCACCGGCCTGGCGCACCGTTTCCAGCTGGCGCTGGAGCATAACGGCGTGCGTTGGATCAATGACTCCAAGGCGACCAACGTCGGCAGTACCGAGGCGGCGCTGAACGGCCTGCATCTCGACGGCACGCTGTATCTGCTGTTGGGCGGCGACGGTAAATCCGCCGACTTTACGCCGCTGAAACGCTATCTTGGCGGCGAGAACGTTCGTCTGTACTGCTTCGGCCGCGACGGCGCTCAACTGGCGGCGCTGCGTCCGGAAATTGCGGTACAAACCGAAACCATGGAACAGGCGATGCGGCAGATCGCTTCGCAGGTCAAATCAGGCGATATGGTCTTACTGTCGCCAGCCTGCGCGAGCCTGGACCAGTTTAAAAACTTTGAACAACGGGGCGATGTCTTTACCCGTCTGGCGAAGGAGTTAGGTTGATGCGTTTCTCTCTCCCACGCCTGAAAATGCCACAGCTGGGCTTGCCCCGGCTGAAGCTGCCGCGACTGCCGGGGATGTTTATTTTTGCCTGGCTTTTCGCCGCGCTGAAAGGTTGGGTGATGGGCTCGCGCCCGAAAGATAACGATAGCCTGGTCATGTATGACCGGATGCTGTTGTGGCTGACCTTCGGCCTGGCGGCGATCGGTTTTATCATGGTGACTTCGGCATCGATGCCGGTCGGACAGCGTCTGGCGAACGATCCGTTCCTGTTTGCTAAGCGTGATGGGCTGTACATTGTGCTGGCCTTCGCGCTGGCGATGATTACGCTCCGTCTACCGATGGAGTTCTGGCAGCGCCACAGCACCGCAATGCTGATCGCCTCGATTGTGATGCTGCTGATCGTACTGGTGGTGGGGAGCTCGGTTAACGGCGCCTCGCGTTGGATCGCGCTCGGGCCGCTGCGCATTCAGCCGGCGGAGTTTACCAAGCTATCGCTGTTCTGCTACATCGCCAACTATCTGGTACGTAAAGCGGATGAGGTGCGTAACAACCTGCGCGGCTTCTTAAAACCGATGGGCGTGATTTTCGTACTGGCGATTTTGCTGCTGGCGCAGCCTGACCTCGGTACGGTAGTCGTACTGTTCGTGACCACGCTGGCGATGTTGTTCCTGGCCGGCGCGAAACTCTGGCAGTTCATCGCCATTATCGGCATGGGGATCTCGGCGGTGGTGCTGCTGATCCTCGCCGAACCGTATCGTATTCGCCGTGTCACCTCCTTCTGGAACCCGTGGGAAGACCCGTTTGGCAGCGGCTATCAGCTGACCCAGTCGCTGATGGCCTTTGGCCGCGGCGAGATGTGGGGACAGGGTCTCGGCAACTCGGTACAGAAACTGGAGTATTTGCCGGAAGCGCATACCGACTTCATCTTCGCGATTATCGGCGAAGAACTCGGTTATATCGGTGTGGTACTCGCGCTTTTAATGGTATTCTTCGTCGCCTTTCGCGCCATGTCGATTGGCCGTAAAGCGCTGGAGATTGACCACCGCTTCTCCGGCTTTTTGGCCTGTGCTATCGGCGTGTGGTTTAGCTTCCAGGCGTTGGTTAACGTCGGGGCGGCGGCGGGAATGCTGCCGACCAAAGGTCTGACCCTGCCATTGATTAGTTATGGTGGTTCCAGTCTGCTGATTATGTCGACGGCCATTATGTTTTTATTGCGAATAGATTATGAAACGCGCCTCGAGAAAGCGCAGGCGTTTACACGGGGTGTTCGATGAGCGGTCAGGAAAAGCGGTTAATGGTGATGGCGGGCGGCACTGGCGGACACGTGTTCCCGGGGCTGGCGGTCGCGCACCATTTAATGGACCAGGGCTGGCAGGTTCGCTGGCTGGGCACCGCCGATCGTATGGAAGCGGATTTAGTGCCGAAACACGGCATTGATATCGATTTTATTCGCATCTCCGGCCTGCGTGGCAAAGGGATAAAAGCGCAACTGTTAGCGCCGGTGCGGATCTTCAACGCCTGGCGACAGGCGCGGACGATCATGAAGCGTTTCCAGCCGGATGTGGTGCTGGGCATGGGCGGTTATGTTTCCGGGCCTGGCGGTCTGGCGGCATGGTCGCTCGGGATCCCTGTGGTGCTGCATGAACAAAACGGCATTGCCGGCCTGACCAATAAATGGCTGGCGAAGATTGCGAAGAAAGTGATGCAGGCGTTTCCCGGCGCCTTCCCGCACGCAGATGTCGTCGGGAATCCGGTGCGTACTGACGTTCTCGCACTACCGCTGCCGGGACAGCGTCTGGTGGGGCGGCAGGGGCCGATTCGCGTGCTGGTGGTCGGCGGCTCTCAGGGCGCGCGTGTACTGAACCAGACTATGCCGCAGGTGGCCGCGAAGCTCGGCGATACGGTGACTATCTGGCATCAGAGCGGGAAAGGTGGCATGGATACCGTGCGCCAGGCGTACGCCGCCGCCGGTCAGCCGCAGCATAAAGTGACTGAGTTTATTGATGATATGGCGGCAGCCTATGCCTGGGCCGATGTGGTTGTTTGTCGTTCTGGCGCGCTGACGGTCAGCGAAATTGCCGCCGCAGGTTTACCGGCGTTGTTCGTCCCGTTCCAGCACAAAGATCGTCAGCAGTACTGGAATGCGCTGCCGCTGGAAAAAGCCGGCGCAGCGAAAATTCTCGAACAACCCGAGTTCACGGCGGATGCCGTGGCGGCCACCCTGGCCGGTTGGGATCGGGAAACCCTGATGGATATGGCGGAACGAGCGCGTGGCGCTTCGATTCCGGATGCTACCGAGCGGGTAGCGGAAGAGGTCAGCGCCGTAGCTTTGGCGCGCTAATCGCGGTGATTTTCACCGCCCGAATAAAGAAGTTGATGGCGTAAAGAATGAATACACAAGATTTGGCAAAACTGCGTTCCATAGTGCCCGAGATGCGTCGCGTTCGGCACATTCACTTTGTCGGCATCGGCGGTGCCGGTATGGGCGGTATTGCCGAAGTGTTGGCGAATGAAGGCTACCAGATTAGCGGCTCCGATCTCGCGCCGAATCCGGTGACTCAGCAATTGTCGCAGCTTGGCGCCACCATTTATTTCAACCATCGCCCGGAAAACGTGCGCGATGCCAGCGTTGTCGTGGTGTCCAGCGCGATCTCCGCGGATAACCCGGAAATCGTCGCCGCGCACGAAGCCCGCATTCCGGTGATCCGCCGCGCGGAAATGCTGGCGGAACTCATGCGTTTCCGTCACGGGATTGCGATTGCCGGTACGCACGGCAAAACCACGACCACCGCGATGGTATCCAGCATTTATGCCGAGGCCGGCCTCGATCCGACCTTCGTCAACGGCGGGCTGGTGAAGGCGGCGGGCGTGCATGCTCGTCTTGGCCATAGCCGCTATCTGATTGCGGAAGCGGATGAGAGCGATGCGTCGTTCCTGCATCTGCAGCCGATGGTCGCCATTGTGACCAACATCGAAGCTGACCATATGGATACTTACCATGGCGACTTCGAGAACCTGAAGCAGACCTTTATTAACTTCCTGCACAACCTGCCGTTCTACGGGCGTGCGGTGATGTGCGTGGATGACCCGGTGATTCGTGAACTGCTGCCGCGCGTTGGCCGCCAAATCACCACCTACGGTTTTAGCGATGACGCCGACGTACGCATTGAAGAGTATCGCCAGGTCGGCGCGCAGGGCCATTTCCGCCTGGTACGCCAGGATAAAGAGGTCATGCAGGTGACGCTGAACGCGCCGGGTCGCCATAACGCGCTCAACGCTGCCGCGGCCGTTGCCGTCGCGACGGAAGAAGGCATTGAAGATGAGGCGATTCTGCGCGCGCTGGAAAGTTTCCAGGGCACCGGCCGCCGCTTCGACTTCCTTGGCGAATATCCGCTGGCGGAAGTCAACGGCAAGAGCGGTAGCGCGATGCTAATCGACGATTACGGTCATCACCCGACGGAAGTTGACGCTACCATCAAAGCGGCGCGTGCCGGCTGGCCGGATAAAAATCTGGTGATGGTATTCCAGCCGCACCGTTATACCCGTACTCGCGATCTGTACGATGATTTCGCCAACGTGCTGACCCAGGTTGATGCGCTGCTGATGCTGGATGTGTATCCGGCGGGCGAAGCGCCGATCCCTGGCGCCGATAGCCGCTCGCTATGCCGTACGATCCGCGGTCGCGGCAAAGTTGACCCGATTCTGGTTTCCGATCCGGCGCAGGCCGCGGAGATGCTGGCGTCGGTATTGACCGGCGACGATCTGGTGCTGGTGCAGGGCGCCGGTAACATAGGAAAAATCGCACGTCACCTGGCTGAAATCAAACTGGTACCGCAAAAAACGGAGGAGGACCGACATGGCTGATAAAATCGCGGTTCTCTTCGGCGGAACCTCCGCTGAACGTGAAGTCTCGCTGAACTCAGGCGCGGCGGTGTTGGCCGGGCTGCGTGAAGGCGGGGTGGATGCCCACCCGGTCGATCCGCGCGACGTTGATATCACCCAGCTGAAAAACATGGGCTTTCAGAAAGCGTTTATTGCCCTGCACGGGCGCGGCGGCGAAGATGGCACGCTGCAAGGCCTTCTGGAACTCATTCAACTGCCGTACACCGGCAGCGGCGTAATGGCTTCCGCTATTTCGATGGATAAACTGCGCAGCAAATTACTGTGGCAGGGGGCGGGATTACCAGTCGCGCCGTGGGTTGCATTGACTCGTGCCCAGTTCAACGCAGGACTTTCTGCTGGCGTTTCTGAGCAGATTGCGGCGCTGGGGCTGCCGGTTATCATCAAGCCGAGCCGCGAAGGGTCCAGCGTCGGCATGTCGAAAGTTAGCGAAAGTTGTGCAATGCAGGATGCATTGGCGCTGGCTTTTCAGCATGATGATGAAGTTCTGATTGAGAAATGGCTCAGTGGCCCGGAATTTACCGTCGCTATCGTCGGTGAAGAAATTTTACCGTCAATTCGTATCCAGGCGGCTGGAACCTTCTATGATTATGAGGCGAAGTATCTCTCTGATGAGACGCAATATTTCTGCCCTGGTTTTGAGGAACCCGCCCGCGAGACAGAAATCCAGAGCCTGGTGCTTAAAGCCTGGAATGTTCTGGGTTGCAAAGGATGGGGACGTATTGACGTGATGCTGGACAGCGATGGCCAGTTTTATCTGCTGGAAGCGAACACCTCACCGGGTATGACTAGTCATAGTCTGGTGCCGATGGCGGCCCGCCAGGCGGGGATGAGCTTCTCGCAGCTTGTTGTACGAATTCTGGACCTGGCGGGGTGATATGTCGCAGGCGGCGCTGAATACGCGGAACCAGGAAGAAGAATCGATTGCTTCTTCGCGTCGGAATAATGGAACCCGGCTGGCAGGGATCGTTTTCCTGCTGGCGGTGTTGTGTACCGTGTTGGTCAGCGGATGGATGGTTCTTGGTTGGATGGAAGATGCGCAGCGTCTGCCGTTGTCGAAAATGGTCGTCACCGGCGAACGTCACTACACGCGTAACGATGATATCCGTCAGGCGATTCTGGCGTTGGGCTCGCCGGGCACCTTTATGACTCAGGATGTCAATATCATCCAGAGCCAAATTGAGCGCCTGCCGTGGATTAAACAGGCGAGCGTAAGAAAACAGTGGCCCGATGAATTGAAGATTCATCTGGTTGAATATGTGCCGATTGCGCGCTGGAATGATCAACATATGGTAGACGTGGAAGGAAATTCTTTCAGCGTGCCGGCGGATCGCACCAGCAAACAGAACTTACCGATGTTATACGGCCCTGAAGGCAGCGAAAATGAAGTGCTACAGGGATACCGCAACATGGGGCAGGTGCTGGCAAAGGATAAGTTCACGTTGAAAGTGGCGGCAATGACCGCGCGTCGCTCCTGGCAGTTGACGCTTAATAACGATATTAAGCTCAACCTTGGCCGCGGCGACACCATGAAACGGCTTCAGCGCTTTATGGAACTCTACCCGGTTCTTCAGCAGCAGGCACAGACCGACGGCAAACGGATAAGCTACGTTGATTTGCGCTATGACTCGGGTGCGGCGGTAGGTTGGGTACCTGCTCCCGTAGAGGAAAATAATCAACAACAGAATCAGGCACAGGCAGAACAACGATGATCAAGGCGACGGACAGAAAACTGGTAGTTGGACTGGAGATTGGCACCGCGAAGGTTGCCGCTTTAGTAGGGGAAGTTCTGCCCGACGGTATGATTAATATCATTGGCGTGGGCAGTTGCCCATCGCGCGGCATGGATAAAGGCGGGGTGAATGACCTCGAGTCGGTAGTGAAATGCGTACAGCGCGCTATCGACCAGGCTGAACTGATGGCCGATTGCCAGATCTCATCAGTGTATCTGGCGCTTTCAGGTAAGCATATTAGCTGTCAAAATGAGATTGGCATGGTGCCTATCTCCGAAGAAGAGGTGACGCAGGATGACGTGGAAAACGTCGTTCATACCGCGAAATCGGTACGCGTACGCGACGAGCATCGCGTACTGCACGTCATCCCGCAGGAATACGCCATCGACTACCAGGAAGGTATTAAAAACCCGGTAGGGTTATCCGGCGTGCGTATGCAGGCGAAGGTACATCTGATTACCTGCCATAACGATATGGCGAAAAACATTGTTAAAGCGGTTGAACGTTGTGGTCTGAAAGTTGACCAACTTATTTTCGCCGGTTTAGCGGCCAGTTATTCCGTATTAACGGAAGACGAACGTGAGCTGGGTGTCTGCGTAGTGGACATCGGCGGTGGTACAATGGATATCGCCGTGTATACCGGCGGCGCGCTGCGTCACACCAAAGTGATCCCTTACGCGGGCAACGTGGTGACCAGCGACATCGCCTATGCCTTCGGTACGCCGCCGAGCGACGCCGAAGCCATCAAGGTTCGTCACGGTTGCGCATTAGGTTCAATCGTCGGTAAAGACGAAAACGTGGAAGTACCGAGCGTAGGCGGACGTCCGCCGCGCAGCCTGCAGCGTCAGACGCTGGCAGAGGTGATTGAACCGCGTTATACCGAACTGCTCAATCTGGTTAACGAAGAAATCCTGCAGCTGCAGGAACAGCTCCGTCAGCAAGGGGTCAAACACCATCTGGCGGCGGGGATTGTATTAACCGGCGGCGCCGCGCAAATTGAAGGCCTGGCGGCCTGCGCGCAGCGCGTGTTCCATACGCAGGTGCGCATTGGCGCGCCGCTGAACATTACCGGTTTAACGGATTACGCTCAGGAGCCGTATTATTCGACGGCGGTTGGGCTGCTGCACTACGGAAAAGAGTCACATCTCAGTGGTGAAGCAGAAGTAGAAAAACGCGTGACGGCGTCGGTGGGCTCGTGGATTAAGCGGCTCAACAGCTGGCTGCGAAAAGAGTTTTAATTTTTTAAGAGAACGCAGACAATTAGCGTTCTCAGGCGACAGGCACAAGACGGAGAGAAACTATGTTTGAACCTATGGAACTGACCAACGACGCGGTGATTAAAGTCATCGGCGTCGGTGGCGGCGGCGGTAATGCCGTTGAACACATGGTGCGCGAGCGCATTGAGGGTGTTGAATTCTTCGCGGTGAACACCGATGCGCAGGCGCTGCGTAAAACGGCTGTTGGCCAGACTATCCAGATCGGTAGCGGTATTACCAAAGGTCTGGGTGCAGGCGCGAACCCGGAAGTTGGCCGTAATGCGGCTGACGAAGACCGAGAAGCGCTGCGCGCTGCGCTTGATGGCGCGGACATGGTCTTTATCGCGGCGGGTATGGGCGGCGGTACCGGTACCGGTGCGGCGCCAGTGGTCGCGGAAGTGGCGAAGGATCTGGGTATCCTGACCGTTGCGGTCGTCACTAAGCCATTTAATTTCGAAGGCAAGAAGCGCATGGCGTTTGCTGAGCAGGGGATCACCGAGCTGTCCAAGCACGTTGACTCACTGATCACCATCCCGAACGACAAGCTGCTGAAAGTACTGGGCCGCGGTATCTCTCTGCTCGACGCTTTCGGCGCGGCGAACGACGTACTGAAAGGCGCGGTGCAGGGTATTGCCGAACTGATTACCCGTCCGGGTCTGATGAACGTCGACTTCGCCGACGTCCGTACCGTGATGTCGGAAATGGGCTACGCGATGATGGGCTCCGGCGTGGCAAGCGGTGAAGACCGTGCGGAAGAAGCGGCTGAAATGGCTATCTCTTCTCCGCTGCTGGAAGACATCGATCTGTCCGGCGCGCGCGGCGTTCTGGTCAACATCACCGCTGGCTTCGACCTGCGTCTGGATGAGTTCGAGACCGTTGGTAACACTATCCGCGCCTTTGCTTCGGATAACGCGACCGTGGTTATCGGTACCTCTCTGGACCCGGATATGAACGACGAATTGCGTGTAACCGTTGTTGCCACCGGTATCGGTATGGACAAGCGTCCGGAAATTACCCTGGTGACCAACAAACAGGTACAGCAGCCGGTAATGGATCGCTACCAGCAGCACGGTATGGCTCCATTGACTCAAGAGCAGAAACCGGTGGCCAAAGTGGTGAACGACAATACGCCGCAAACCGCGAAAGAGCCGGATTATCTGGATATTCCAGCTTTCCTGCGTAAGCAAGCTGATTAAGAATTGGCTGGAAGTTGGGCATCTGCGCTCTTTGTGCTAAACTGCCCTGCCGAATGTATAGTACACTTCGGTTGGATAGGTAACTTGGCGAGATTATACGATGATCAAACAAAGGACTCTTAAACGTATTGTTCAGGCGACTGGTGTCGGTTTGCATACCGGCAAGAAAGTCACGCTGACTTTACGCCCTGCGCCGGCAAATACCGGGGTCATCTATCGTCGCACCGACTTGAATCCACCGGTTGATTTTCCGGCTGATGCCAAATCTGTGCGTGATACCATGCTCTGTACTTGCCTGGTGAACGAGCATGACGTGCGGATTTCTACAGTCGAGCACTTAAATGCCGCACTGGCTGGCCTGGGTATCGACAACATTATTGTTGAAGTCGATGCGCCGGAAATCCCGATTATGGACGGTAGCGCCGCTCCGTTCGTTTATCTGTTGCTGGATGCCGGCATCGATGAACTGAACAGCGCCAAGAAATTTGTGCGTATCAAAGAGACGGTTCGCGTTGAAGATGGCGACAAATGGGCTGAGTTTAAGCCGTACAATGGTTTTTCGTTGGACTTTACCATCGACTTTAACCATCCGGCGATCGACTCCAGCACCCAACGCTATGCGCTGAACTTCTCGGCTGATGCGTTCATGCGTCAGATTAGCCGTGCTCGTACTTTCGGTTTCATGCGTGATATCGAATATCTGCAGTCCCGTGGCCTGTGCCTGGGCGGCAGCTTCGATTGTGCCATCGTTGTTGACGATTATCGCGTACTGAACGAAGACGGTCTGCGCTTTGAAGATGAATTTGTTCGCCACAAAATGCTGGATGCGATCGGTGACCTGTTTATGTGTGGTCACAACATTATCGGCGCATTCACGGCGTTCAAATCCGGTCACGCGTTAAATAACAAACTGCTGCAGGCTGTTCTGGCAAAACAGGAAGCCTGGGAGTATGTGACCTTCGAAGACGACGCAAAACTGCCGCTGGCATTCCGCGCACCGTCAATGGTTCTGGCGTAAGCCTGACCATTCAGTAAATTCGACTGGTAACCTGGTACTCTCTCCGTCCAGGGAACCAGTCGTTTTTCTTTTTAGCCTCCCCAAACCGCTTTTGACTGTGTTTCGCTGGCAATAACCTGTGCGCGTTCGCTGCTTTATTAAGCGTTTTCCCGCAGCATTAGCGTTCATTCCTGCTGTCTCGGCGCGGTATTAATGTTAGTATTTGGGCGCAAAATTTTTCTCTGGGTTGCTTTATCCTGTCGATTTCAGGCTGTACTGCGAAGACCGCCAATAAAATGGACCGCCTGAAAGGACGCAGGAATACCAACTAAAGGTAAAGAAAGTGAGTGGATTGCTGACGCGTTGGCGACAGTTTGGCAGACGGTATTTTTGGCCGCATCTCCTGTTGGGGATGGTCGCGGCTAGCCTCGGCCTGCCTGCGCTTAACAACAGCCACGAAACCACTACGCCGGCGAAAGCCACGGCCAGTAACCATAACCCGAATAAAGTTAACTTCTCCCAGCTGGCGCTGCTGGAGGCCAACCGTCGGCCGAATTTTACCGTCGATTACTGGCATCAGCATGCGATTCGCACCGTCATTCGCCATCTGTCGTTTGCGATGGCGCCGCAGGCTTTGCCGGTGGCGGAAGAATCATCGCCGCTTCAGGCCCAGCATCTGGCCCTGCTCGACACGCTCAGCGCGCTGCTGACCCAGGACAGCAAACCGCCGGTGGTTATCCGCCAGGCGGCGTATATCCCTTCCTCTTATTCTGCCTTCCGCGTCAGCGCCTGGATAAGCCAGGTGGCGGGGATCCGCGCAGGGCCTCAACGTCTCAGCTGAAAATAAACACGGACCATCCTATTTTTTTGACTCCGCACCGCGGGGCGTTTGAGATTTTATTATGCTAATTAAAATGTTAACTAAAGTGTTCGGTAGCCGTAACGACCGTACGCTGCGCCGTATGCGCAAAGTCGTCAATATCATCAACGGTATGGAACCGGCGATGGAAAAGCTCTCTGATGATGAGCTGAAAGCCAAAACCGGAGAATTCCGCGCGCGTCTGGAGAAAGGTGAAAGCCTGGAAAGCCTGATCCCGGAAGCTTTTGCCGTAGTGCGCGAAGCGAGTAAACGCGTCTTCGGCATGCGCCACTTCGACGTGCAGCTGCTGGGCGGTATGGTACTGAACGACCGCTGCATCGCGGAAATGCGTACCGGTGAAGGTAAAACCTTGACCGCGACCCTGCCGGCCTACCTTAACGCGCTGACCGGTAAAGGAGTTCACGTCGTTACCGTCAACGACTATCTGGCGCAGCGTGACGCCGAAAACAACCGTCCGCTGTTCGAATTCCTCGGCATGAGCGTGGGCATCAATATGTCCGGCCTGCCTGCGCCGGCGAAGCGTGAAGCCTACGCAGCCGACATCACCTACGGTACCAACAACGAATACGGCTTCGACTATCTGCGCGATAACATGGCGTTCAGCCCGGAAGAGCGCGTACAGCGTAAACTGCACTATGCGCTGGTGGATGAGGTGGACTCCATCCTGATCGACGAAGCGCGTACGCCGCTTATCATTTCCGGCCCGGCTGAAGACAGCTCCGAAATGTATCGCAAGGTGAACAAAATTATTCCGCACCTGATCCGCCAGGAAAAGGAAGACTCCGACACCTTTACCGGTGAAGGCCACTTCTCCGTGGATGAGAAAGCTCGCCAGGTTAACCTGACCGAACGCGGTCTGGTACTGATCGAAGAGCTGCTGGTGCAGGAAGGCATCATGGAGGAAGGCGAATCGCTGTATTCTCCGACCAACATCATGCTGATGCACCACGTTACCGCCGCGCTGCGCGCCCACGCGCTGTTTACCCGCGACGTTGACTACATTGTGAAAGATGGCGAAGTCATCATCGTCGATGAACACACCGGCCGTACGATGCAGGGGCGTCGCTGGTCCGATGGCCTGCACCAGGCGGTAGAAGCCAAAGAAGGCGTGGAGATCCAGAACGAGAACCAGACTCTGGCATCCATCACCTTCCAGAACTACTTCCGCCTGTACGAGAAGCTGGCGGGGATGACCGGTACCGCGGATACCGAAGCCTTTGAATTCAGCTCCATCTATAAACTGGATACCGTTGTCGTCCCGACTAACCGTCCGATGATCCGTAAGGATATGGCGGATCTGGTCTACATGACCGAAGCGGAAAAAATTCAGGCGATTATCGAGGATATTAAAGATCGTACCGCTGCCGGTCAGCCGGTGCTGGTCGGTACTATCTCAATCGAAAAATCTGAAGTGGTTTCCCGTGAACTGACGAAAGCCGGCATCAAGCACAACGTCCTGAACGCCAAGTTCCACGCCAGCGAAGCGGATATCGTCGCCCAGGCGGGTTATCCGGCTGCGGTCACCATCGCCACCAACATGGCGGGCCGTGGTACCGATATTATGCTCGGCGGTAGCTGGCAGGCGGAAGTCGCCGCGCTGGAAAATCCAACGCCGGAGCAGATTGAAAAAATCAAAGCTGACTGGCAGGTGCGCCACGATGCGGTCCTGGCCGCAGGCGGTCTGCACATCATCGGTACCGAGCGTCATGAATCCCGCCGTATCGATAACCAGCTACGTGGCCGTGCTGGCCGTCAGGGTGATGCCGGTTCTTCCCGCTTCTACCTGTCGATGGAAGATGCCCTGATGCGTATCTTCGCCTCCGATCGCGTATCCGGCATGATGCGTAAACTGGGGATGAAGCCGGGCGAAGCTATCGAGCACCCGTGGGTGACCAAAGCGATTGCCAACGCTCAGCGTAAAGTGGAAAGCCGCAACTTCGATATTCGTAAACAGCTGCTGGAATATGATGACGTCGCCAACGATCAGCGTCGCGCTATTTACACCCAGCGTAACGAGCTGCTGGATATCTCCGACGTGAGCGAAACCATCAACAGCATCCGCGAAGATGTCTTCAAAGCCACTATCGATGCGCACATTCCGCCGCAGTCGCTGGAAGAAATGTGGGATATCGAAGGCCTGCAGGAACGTCTGAAAAACGACTTCGACCTTGATCTGCCAATCAAAGAGTGGCTGGATAAAGAGCCGGAGCTGCATGAAGAGACCCTGCGCGAACGTATTCTGCAGAGCGCGGTAGAAACCTACCAGCGTAAAGAAGAAGTGGTCGGCGCCGAAATGATGCGTCACTTCGAGAAAGGCGTCATGCTGCAAACGCTGGATTCCCTGTGGAAAGAGCACCTGGCGGCGATGGACTACCTGCGCCAGGGTATTCATCTGCGCGGCTATGCGCAGAAAGATCCGAAGCAGGAGTACAAGCGCGAATCCTTCTCAATGTTCGCAGCTATGCTCGAATCGCTGAAGTATGAAGTCATCAGCACCCTGAGCAAGGTGCAGGTGCGGATGCCGGAAGAAGTCGAAGAGATGGAACAGCAACGTCGTGAAGAGGCGGAGCGTCTCGCGCAGATGCAGCAGCTGAGCCATCAGGATGACGATACTCTGGCTGCCGCCTCGCTGGCTGAGCAGACCGGCGACCGTAAGGTTGGCCGTAACGATCCGTGCCCGTGCGGTTCCGGTAAAAAATACAAACAGTGCCACGGCCGTCTAAGCTAAGGGCTGATAAAAAGCAAACCAGGGCGCAGATTTCTGCGCCTTTTTTATGGAGCTGATTCAATGAAAAAACTGCAAATCGCCGTCGGGATAATTCGCAATCCGCAAGGCGAAATATTTATTACCCAGCGTGCCGCAGACGCGCATATGGCTAATAAACTGGAATTCCCCGGCGGCAAAATAGAATCAGGTGAAACGCCGGAACAGGCGCTGGTACGTGAACTGCAGGAAGAGGTCGGGATTACGGTGACGACGTCTGCGTTGTTCGACAAACTGGAGTATCAGTTCCCTGACCGCCATATCACGCTATGGTTCTTCCTGGTGGAAAACTGGCAAGGCGAGCCGTGGGGCAAAGAAGGACAACCGGGGCAGTGGATGGCGCAGCAGGCGCTGGATCCGCAGGCATTTCCGCCGGCGAACGAGCCGATAATCAATAAACTTATTACGCTTGCCTGAGCGCCGGGCAACCCGGCGCCTGCCTGAAACGCTAATCCGGATCGTCCCGGGTTAGCGATAGGGAAGGTTACTGCTGCGGCTCGCTCCAGTCATCGCTGTCGGACAAGTCGCCGGAACTGGGTATACGTTTCTCTTCCGCCGCCCACTCGCCAAGATCGATAAGCTGGCAGCGTTTCGAGCAAAACGGGCGAAACGGGCTTTGCTCGCTCCAGACGACGTTTTTACCGCAGGTTGGGCAGTTAACGATAGTCTCTTCTGACATAGTGTCTCCTTAGCAACAAGCCAGTTCAAAATCAAAGCGTTCCGGCACGATGCCATGCTCGCTGTCCAGTGGCAGGAAACGGATAGCAAAGCGGCTTTTATGGCCGGAAATTTGCGGATACAGCTGGCTTGCGAGATCCAGGCGCAGGCGCAGCAGATCGGCATCGTCGCCGTTATCCTGATAAAAACCATTGAGGCTGGTTTGCTTACGGAAAGGCGCGGAGTTACGAATCAAATCAAGAATCAGCTCCAGCGACTGCATCAGCGGCGTCAGGCTCGCTAACCATCTCGCCACCTGCTCATCACGATATTCCTGCGGCATATGTAGCCAGATATGCAGCGTTGGTAAATCAAAGCCGCAACAGCCTCCAGGGATGCTCAGACGCTGGCGCACCAGGCCAATCAGCCGATCTTCACGAAGAAACTGGCCAATGCGCGGAGCGGAGATCAAGGTGCTGCCGGACTGTTTAAGCTGCTGACGTAGGGCTTCAATACGCTGCTGGTCGACACCGGGCACTTCGGCCCAGGTTTGTAATTTCCGCTGTTGTCGCTCCAGCTCTTTCAGCAGATCGGTACGCACTTCACCGCGTTCCAGCACATCCAGTAGATCGCCGGTATTGCGGAAAAAATGGAGGGCGTCCGCATAGCTGGCGATGGTGGGGCGAGAAGAGAGCTGCTGAAATAAAAATTCAATGCGCAGCCAGGTGCGCATTTTCTCATTGAGCGGGTGTTCGAAGAGAACAGGGGTATGCATTACGGTTTTTCCTGTGAGGCGGCCTGCGATGCCAGCATTAAATACTTTTCGTGCAGGCGGGCGACGTGGGATGCGACGGCATCCGCGGAGCCCATGTTTTCAATAACATCATCCGCTGCGGCAAGACGCTGTTCGCGTGTCGCCTGGGCGGCAAGAATATGTTCAGCGTGTTCGCGACTGACCCCATCGCGGCGCATGGTGCGCTCGATTTGCGTCTCTTTCGGCACATCGACAACCAGTACGCGATCGGCTTTATCGGTCAGGCGGTTTTCGACCAGCAAGGGTACGACCCAGAGGAGATAAGGTGAGGTTGAGGCCTGCATCTGACGGCGCGTTTCTTGCTGAATCAGCGGATGCAGCAGCGCGTTAAGCCAGGCCTTGTCCTCGCTATAAGCGAAAATGCGTTCGCGTAAGCGGCGGCGATTCAGGCTGCCATCGTCGTTGATCATCTGCGGACCAAATCTTTCGGCAATGGCGAGCAGGGCAGGTGTACCGGGCTCTACAACCTGACGCGCAATAATATCGGCGTCGATGACGGTTACGCCCAGGTGAGCAAACTCGTCGGCGACGGTACTTTTACCGCTACCGATGCCGCCTGTTAACGCTACCGTATACCCCATACACTTCAATCCCGATGTCACATTATTATTCAAAACCCTGGCGATTCACCGCGCCCGTCAGGTGCCGGGGATAGCTTAATCGAGATTTTGCTAAATCGAAAAAGTATCCATTATGTGAATCGTTACTTTCTTTATATATGAAAATCAATTGGTTAAAAATGATGCACTGGTAAGGAAAGCACACGAGCGTGTTTTTCGCTATTCACCAGGTAAATTTAAACGATTGTAGCGTAAAAAAAGTGAAAATCGCAGTCTTGCGCGGCTATGATTCGTGCGTATGATAGCGTCACTGGAGTTGTGCTCTCACATTAATGCAATTAACCCCAGGAATTCGCACATGCGTATTGAAGAAGATCTGAAGCTAGGTTTTAAAGACGTTCTTATCCGCCCGAAGCGCTCTACCCTCAAAAGCCGTTCTGATGTTCAGCTGGAACGTGAATTCACCTTTAAGCATTCAGGCCAGACCTGGTCCGGCGTACCGATTATTGCTGCTAACATGGATACCGTCGGCACCTTCAGCATGGCGAAAGCCCTGTCCGCTTTTGGAATTCTGACCGCCGTGCACAAGCACTACAGCGTTGAAGAATGGCAGGCGTTTGTGCAGAGCGAATCCGCAGAAGTGCTGCAGCATGTGATGGTGTCCACCGGCACCTCTGACGCGGACTTTGAAAAAACTCAGCAGATCCTGACCCAGAATCCACAGCTGAACTTTGTCTGCATCGACGTGGCTAACGGCTACTCTGAACACTTTGTTCAGTTCGTGGCGAAAGCACGCGCCGCCTGGCCGCAAAAAACCATTATCGCCGGCAACGTAGTGACCGGTGAGATGTGTGAAGAACTGATTCTTTCCGGCGCTGATATCGTTAAAGTCGGCATCGGCCCAGGTTCCGTCTGTACTACCCGCGTGAAAACCGGCGTTGGCTATCCGCAGCTGTCTGCGGTGATTGAGTGCGCTGATGCCGCGCACGGTCTCGGCGGCCAGATCATCAGCGATGGCGGCTGCACCATGCCGGGCGATGTCGCGAAAGCTTTTGGCGGCGGCGCCGATTTCGTGATGCTCGGCGGGATGCTGGCGGGCCACGAGGAGAGCGGCGGTACCGTGGTTGAAGAGAACGGTGAAAAATTCATGCTGTTTTACGGTATGAGCTCTGAGTCGGCGATGACACGCCACGTCGGCGGCGTCGCGAAGTACCGCGCGGCGGAAGGTAAAACCGTCAAGCTGCCGCTGCGCGGCCCGGTGGATAATACCGCGCGTGATATCCTCGGCGGCCTGCGTTCAGCATGCACCTATGTCGGGGCTTCTCGCCTGAAAGAGCTGACTAAACGTACAACCTTTATCCGCGTACAGGAACAAGAGAACCGCGTGTTCAACAGCCTGTAATGACGTTGGCTGGCGCTCTGGCGCCAGCCATTAACTCCCCATTGTGCCCAGCGCATCCCCCAGATGAAAAACAGGTAGGTACATCGCTACCACCAGCACGCCGACGATCGTTCCGGTCACCACCAGCAGTATTGGCTCCAGCAGCGTCGCCAGATTATCCGCCTGTTGATGAGTTTGCTCGCTATGATGGCGCGCCAGGTTATCGAGCATCGTATCCAACGCTCCCGATGCCTCGCCGGTACGAATGAGCTGCAGGCACAGCGAGGTGAATCCGCCGCAATTCGTCAGCGCCTGCCAGATTGGATTGCCGTGGATGATATCTGCGCGCGCCTGTGCAATCCGCTTCCGCCATAGCGGGCAGCTCACAGTTTCCTCGACGCTCTCCAGCCCCTGGACAAAGCTTATGCCCGCGCTTTGGGTCAGTGAAAGAATGGTAAATATCTGGCTCAATTGCTGGCCGTTGATCAGCCGACCGGCAATCGGAATCGCGTGTAATAATTTTTGCCTTAACAGCAGCCAGCGAGGCCGACGCCGGGCCAATCGGTTGAGAAATAGCGGAATAGCAAAAAGAGGCGGCAGCAACGGCCAGTAGCGGGCCAACGCATTGCCGATGTGAATGACCATTTGCGTCAGCAGGGGAAGCGGCGTGTTGAAGGTCCGATAGATGGCGGTAAATTCCGGCAGAACGAAAAACAGCATCGCCACGACCAGCGTCAGCGCTAATATCAGGATAATGAACGGATAGCGCAGCGCCTTCTTTACCTTTTCTGTCAGACGCTGCTGTTCCTGCTGTTGTCGCGCGAGCTGAAAGCAGCAGCGTTCCAGCTTACCGGTGAGCTCGCCGGTGCGGATCATCGCCAGATAGAGCGGAGGGAAGACCTGGGGCCATTGCGCCAGGGCGCTGGAAAGAGATACGCCCTGCGCCAGTTCCTGCGCCAGCATTCGCAGCAGCGCCTGCCACTGTTTGTGCGGCTGTTGTTGGGCCAGCAGCTCAAGCCCTTCGGCCAGCGGTAAACCAGCCTGCAGCAGCGTGGCAAGCTGGCGTATAACCTCGCTGCTATAGAGCGGACGCCATAGCGAACCCTGTACCGTCTGGCGGCGCAGCGTCAGCAGCAGTATCTGCTGCTGTTCCAGTGATGCCAGCGCCTGCGCGCGCGTTTCTTGCCACAGGGCGCCCTCGCACGGAATTCCTTGCTTATTCATCCCCCGCCACTGCCAAAGCTGCTTAGTCGCCATGCTGGATCCCCAGCACTCGGATAATCTCTTCAAGAGTGGTTAATCCACGCTCCACCGCTTCACAACCGCTTTCAAACAGCGTCATCATGCCGGCTTCGCGGGCCAGCGTTTCGATTTCCGCCGCGCTGAGATCGCGATTAATAGCCTGACGCAGCGCGCTATCCACCGGCAGCAGTTCGAATAAGGCCAGGCGGCCGTAGTAACCGTGGTAGCACTGTGGGCAGCCAACCGCCAGCCAGCCGGGCAATGGGCGTGGCCAAAGACTGTGCGGCACCTCGGTAGGGCGGCCTCCATCGCGCCGGCAGTGGGGGCACAGTTTTCGCACCAGCCGCTGGGCGACCACCAGCGAGAGCGCCGAGGAGATCATCCAGCGCGCTACGCCCATTTGTTGCAGGCGAATCAACGTTTCGCTGGTGGAGTTAGTATGCAATGTAGAGAGCACCAGATGCCCGGTCTGTGCGGCTTTAATGGCGATTTCCGCGGTTTCGGCATCGCGAATTTCTCCGACCATGACGATGTCCGGATCCTGACGCAGCAGCGCCCGCAGGACGCTCTGGAAGGTAAGCCCGGATCGCGGGTTGATCTGCGTTTGGTTGAGCCCGGTAAGCGGGATCTCCAGCGGATCTTCCACGCTGCAGATATTGACCTCTTCGCGGTTTCGCGCCTGCAGCGCGCTGTACAGGGTGACGGTTTTGCCACTCCCCGTAGGCCCGGTAACCAGTAGCAACCCCTGCGGCTGGTTCAATGCGGCGCGGAAAAAAGCCAGCTGACGAGAGGAGAGTCCCAGAGCTTCCAGATCCAGCGCCTGCTCCACCTGGTGTAATAAACGCAGGACGATTTTCTCCCCGCCGCGGCAGGGGAGGGTTGCAATGCGAAAGGAGACCGTGCGCCCGGCCAGCGTCAGAGTGAACTGTCCATCCTGCGGCAGACGATGCTCGGCAATATCGAGGTTGCCCAGCACCTTAAGCCGTGCGGTCATTGGCGCAGCCAGCGCGGCCTCAAGTCTCGGTAGGGCATGCAACACGCCATCGACGCGCAGGCGTATCCGCAGCTGATTTTCCGCCGGCTCAATATGGATATCAGAGGCACGCTGGCGCAGCGCCTGCTCCAGAATTTGATTCAGTAGATCGGTTACGCCCTGGGTGTTACCCGTGGCGGACTTTGATGCTGACTGTTGCGCCTCATGCTGACGCTTATCCATCCGCTCCTGGCTCCAGCATTCAATATCGATGCGCTTTTGGGTAGCGAAGCGCAGCGCTTCCATCAGTTCTGGCGCCGGCGCATCCACGACGGCGATAACAATGGTCTGCTCGTCGCTCTTCAACAACAGCGCGTGATGGCGCTGACAGAGTGAGAGTAGCTGTTCGGTTTTCATGGCTGTCACCTCAGTTAAAGCGGAAGACATCTTCGCAGGCCTGCTTTAACGCGCTGTCATCGCTGATGGCGCAGACGCGCTGCCAGCCGGTGATACCGTTGGCGTTATCCCAGGAAGGGGTCAGGGTGACGGCCAGCCCGTTCAGGCTCTCCTGGCCGGTCAGGGTGACCACGCCTTGGGCGACGCTCATCGCCGATACATAGCGGGTGGTCGTTGGTGAGGGGATACCGTTGCTGCCGCCATCGCAGCTGGATAGCCCGCCGTGGTCCAACGCGCACAGCTCTATTGCCGTGCGGTAGGGCACAAAGGTTTGCAGCATATCGGTGAGGGCGGCTTTGCGCAGGTAATTCTGGTAGGCGGGGATGCCGATGGCGCTGAGGATGGCGATAATGCCGATAACCACCATTAATTCGATCAGGGTAAAACCACGTTGCTTATCCATAAGTCACTCCTTGTTCGTTGTGGGGTGACTTTGGCGCGATTACGTCGCGGCGGCGAGGAGGAAAAATACGCTTAGGATGCAGGCATCCAGCTTTTCGGTAGCGCTTTCAAAGATGCACGGTAAGCGTGCGAGGCGTCTCGCAAAAATAGCCCCGACACCCGGCGGATATCGGGGAGAGAATTAACGAAAACGCATGGACAAGTCGAGGGCCCGCACGTGCTTAGTCAGTGCGCCGACGGAAATATAGTCAACGCCAGTTTCCGCGAATTCGCGAATGGTATCGAAGGTAACGTTGCCGGAGACTTCCAGCGCCGCCTGGCCGTTGGTACGTTTTACCGCCTCGCGCATCAGGTCGGTGGTGAAATTGTCGAGCATGATGATATCAGCGCCGGCCTTTAACGCTTCGTCCAGTTCATCCAGCGTTTCGACTTCGACTTCCACCGGTACGTCCGGGTGCAGCCAGAAGGCTTTTTCCACCGCCTGACGTACCGAACCGGAGGCAATGATGTGGTTTTCTTTGATCAGGAAGGCGTCGAAAAGGCCCAGACGATGGTTCGCGCCGCCGCCGCACAGTACCGCGTACTTCAACGCGGTGCGCAGGCCGGGTAACGTTTTACGCGTATCAAGCAGTTGCGTTTTGGTGCCTTTGAGCAGGTCGACGTAGCGGCGTACTTCGCTTGCTACCCCGGAGAGGGTCTGCACGAAATTCAGCGCGGTGCGTTCGCCGGTTAGCAGCACCCGCGACGGCCCGTCCAGTTCGAACAGCGGCTGATCGGCTTTTACCGTATCGCCGTCAGCCACGTGCCAGGTGATGCTGACATCGTCGCCGGCAAGCTGAATGAACACTTCTTCTACCCAACGCTTACCGCAGAATACCCCATCTTCGCGGGTGATAACGACGGCGTGAGAGCGCGCGTCCGACGGCAATAGTTGCGCGCTAATATCGTTGTTAGCGTCAACTTCGCCGCCCAGATCTTCGCGTAGTGATTGCGCGACGGCGTCGGTAATATCGAGATTAATACGTTCCAGCAGCGCGTCACGGCGGCGGTCGGGGCTGTAGCGACGAGGCGTCATGATAAAGCTCCAGATAGATAAGATTCAGAAGTGGGAAACATGCTAACCTGAACCACGTTTCTGTACCACACATACCCAATGGATTTCGCGTCGCCTGTGGGGCCGCCGGGATCTACGTTTGCGAAAGGAGATTCCCCATGCAGTTGAATGGCGGATGGCTGGTGGGCGCGCGTCGGGTGCCTTCGCCGCATCACGATTGCCGCCCGGACGATGAAAACCCTTCTTTACTGGTGGTACACAATATCAGCCTGCCGCCGGGGGAGTTTGGCGGCCCGTGGATTGACGCGCTATTTACCGGTACGTTGGATGCCGACGCGCATCCTTACTTCGCCGGGATTGCTCATCTGCGCGTTTCGGCGCATTGTCTGATTCGCCGCGATGGCGAAATAGTCCAATATGTGCCCTTTGATAAGCGCGCATGGCATGCGGGCGTCTCCAGCTATCACGGCCGCGAGCGCTGCAATGATTTTTCGATCGGCATTGAGCTGGAAGGGACGGATACTCAGGCCTACACCGAGGCGCAGTATCAGCAGCTAGTGGCGATTACCCAAGCGCTTATCCAGCGTTATCCTGGTATTGCTGATAATATTACCGGCCATTGCGATATCGCGCCGGTACGCAAAACGGATCCCGGCCCGGCCTTTGATTGGGCAAAATACCGCGGTATGTTGGCCGCATCGTCACATAAGGAGATACCATGACGTTGTTTACTACGCTGCTGGTTCTCATCGCCGAGCGTCTGTTCAAGCTTGGCGAGCACTGGCAGCTCGATCATCGCCTGGAGGTACTGTTCCGCCGCGTGAAGCATTTCTCGCTGTTCGGCACCGTGCTGATGACCGTCGTCGCGGTGGCGGTGGTATATGTTATTCAACGCCTGCTACAGGGGCAGCTATTTAACGTACCGCTGCTGGTGTTCTGGATTTTGCTTGGCCTGCTGTGTATCGGCGCGGGTAAGGTGCGCCTGCATTATCATGCCTATCTGAAGGCGGCGGCGAACAACGATAGCCACGCCTGCGATTCGATGGCCAGCGAGCTAACGCTTATTCACGGCGTGCCGCCGGGCTGTGATCGTCAGGAATATCTTCGCGAGCTGCAAAACGCGCTGCTATGGATTAACTATCGCTACTATCTGGCGCCGTTGTTCTGGCTGGTGGTCGGCGGCCCGTGGGGGTTATTGACGCTGACGGCCTATTGTGTCCTGCGCGCCTGGCAGACCTGGCTTGCGCGCTATCAGACACCGCGCCATCGTTTACAGTCCGGCATTGACGGTATTCTGCATATTGTCGATTGGGTGCCGGTGCGGTTGGTTGGCGTGGTATACGCGCTGCTGGGACACGGCGAAAAAGCGCTGCCGGCGTGGTTTGCCTCGCTAGGCGACCGTCACTCTTCGCAGTATCAGGTATTAACTCGTCTGGCCCAGTTCTCGCTGGCCCGCGAGCCGCACGTCGATGCGGTTGAGACGCCAAAAGCGGCGGTTTCCATGGCGAAGAAAACCTCGCTGGTGGTGGTGGTGATTATGGCGCTGCTGACCATCTACGGGACTTTGATTTAACAGCCCGAAGCCAGGCGCTGCTGGGCTTGGCGCACTCATGTCGCCGGATGGCGCTGCGCTTATCCGGCCTACGGTCCTATAACCGTAGCGAGTCAGCGGGCGGGATGCCGAAGTCGGGCATCCCGTTTTCTTGCCAGCGTACCAGCTTTAGCCGGGTGTGACGGTTAGGATCGTACAGCGGGTCGCCTTCAATTTCGGTGTAGTTGCGCGCGTGGTACACCAGCACATCTTCCCCCTGCGGCGTTTGCGTAAAGCTATTGTGGCCGGGACCATACTGGCGGTTTTCATAGCTGGTGCGAAATACCGGCTGCGGGGATTTATGCCAGTTTTCAGCCACCAGCGGGTCGGCTTCACGGTCGATCCATAATAATCCCATGCAGTAGTTTTCATCGGTCGCGCTGGCGGAATAGCTGATAAATAGCTTATCGCCGTGTACCAGCACCGCAGGCCCCTCATTGACCATAAATCCCCGGCATTCCCAGGCGAACTCCGGCTTGCTCAGCATGAGCGGCGCGCCTTTTAGCGTCCACGGGTTTTCCAGCTCCGCCAGATAGAGATTGCTATTGCCGGCGATCTGCGGGTCTTTCTGCGCCCATAAATACCAGCATTTCCCTTGATGGCTGAAGGTGGTGGCGTCGAGGGCAAAGGTATCGAACGTGGTGATAATTTGCCCTTTTTCATGCCAACGGCCGCTGAGCGGATCGCTGTCGGTACACTCAAGGGCAAACATCCGGTGCTGGAACATCCCCTGGGCGTCGAGGTCATGGGTCGGGGCGGCGGCGAAATAGATATACCACTTGCCGTCGATGTGGTGGAGCTCCGGCGCCCAAATCAGCTGGCTCATCGGCCCGTTTTGCGGCTTGCGCCAGACGGTCACCGGCTCGGCTTCACGCAGGCCTTCCAGCGTGGCGGCGCGGCGAATCTCCAGCCGATCGTATTCCGGCACGGAGGCAATAAAATAGTAGTGGTCGTGATGGCGCAGGATAAAAGGGTCCGCGCGTTGTTCAATAAAGGGGTTAGGCCAGTTGTTCATCAGGCTTTCCTTATGTGTTCACTGGTTTTCAATTCCTGGAGTTCATTCAGTTCGCTGTAGTTACTGCGGCGCTTTTCCAAATCACTCTGGATTTGGCGCATCAGATTGCGGTCAACTTTCAGCAGGCGTACGACGCCTGCGGTAATCAGGTAGCCAACGCCAGGGATCACTGAGAACAGCAGCACGATACCATTTAGCGCCGAGGCGCTTTGCTCCTTCGCGCCGGCATCGTAGCCGTACCACGACAGCAGGAAACCCACCATAGCCCCGGCGACCGCCAGCCCAACTTTCAGGAAGAACAGGTTGCCGGAGAAGCTGATGCCGGTGATCCGTTTACCGGTTTTCCACTCGCCGTAGTCATCAACGTCGGACATCAGCGACCAGTGCAGCGGCGACGGGATTTGATGCAGGATATTGAGCAGGAAGTAGAGCACCAGAATCAGCGTTGTGGCATGCGGATTAAAGAAGTAGAACGCGCAGGAGAAGACCGCCAGTACAATGTTGGTCCAGAAAAAGACCTGCAGTTTACACCAACGGTCGGTCAGCACTTTCGCCAGCATGCTGCCGATCATCATGCCGACGACGCCAAGGCTGATAAACAGGGTGGCGAAATGGGTACTTTGCCCCATGACCCAGGTGACGTAGTACATGGTGGCGGCCATACGGATAAAGCCGGGGCAAACGTTGCACAGGGTTAAGAGCAAAATGCGAACCCACTGGTCGTTTTTCCACACATCTTTGAGGTCTTTTTTCAGCTCGTCGTTGGTTTGGACCGCCGGGCGGATGCGCTCGCGTACGGTGGCGAAGCAGAACAAAAACATACACATGCCGATGAACGCCAATACGGTCATCGCCATTTGATAACCTTTGGCTTTATCAGCGCCGCCGAACCACTCCGCCATAGGCAGCAGAGTCAGCGAGAGCAGAAGCGTCGCGATACCGACCAGCACAAAGCGGTATGACTGGCAGGCGACACGTTCTTGCGGGTCGGATGTCATCACCGTCCCCAAAGAGCAGTAGGGGATGTTTATCGCGGTATAGGTTATCGACAGCAGGAAGTAGGTGACGAAGGCATAGATAACCTTGCTGTTGTAGGTCCATTCCGGGGTGGTGAACATCAGCACGCTGAACAGGGCGTAGGGGAAGGCCATCCACAGCAGCCATGGGCGAAAGCGGCCATATTTACTACGAGTGCGGTCGGCCATCGCCCCCATGATCGGGTCGGTGACGGCATCGATGACGCGCACCGAAAGCAGCAGCACCCCAACCAGCGCCGGCGCAAGACCAAAAATATCCGTATAAAAATAGTTAACGAACAACATGATGGCGCCAAAGATAATGTTACATCCGGCATCGCCCATCCCGTAGCCAATCTTTTCTTTCAGCGAAAGTGTATTGCCTGTCATCCTGGAACTCTCCATTGCAGTCTGGAGAGAATTATTGGTCTTAGCGTCGGGAATTACGTTGCAGTAATCCGTCATCGATATGGAGAAAACTGTTACAGGAAGGAAAGTGTGAAGCAGATAACAATGCGCCGTGCCCGTCGGTAAAGGACGGACACGGCGTGACGAGATGTATTATTGTGCTTTTACGACGCCGGCGCTTTTCTGTTTAAACAGATAGCCAACGCCGAGAACGGCAATCCATACCGGTATCAGCCACACCGAAATCGCCATCCCCGGGGTCATCAGCATGATCGCCAGTACCGCGACCATAAACAGCAGGCATACCCAGTTACCCAGCGGGTAGAACAGCGCCGGGAAACGCGTTTTCACGCCTTCCTGCTGCTTGGCGCGACGGAATTTGATGTGCGCGAGGCTAATCATCGCCCAGTTAATCACCAGCGCGGAGACCACCAGCGCCATCAGCAGTCCGAACGCCGATTCCGGCGCCAGATAGTTGATCAGCACGCACAGCGCGGTGACCACGGCGGATACCAGAATGGTGTTGACCGGTACGCCGCGCTTATCGAGAGTCAGCAGCGCTTTCGGCGCATTGCCCTGCTGCGCCAGGCCGAATAGCATACGGCTATTACAGTATACGCAGCTGTTGTAAACCGAGAGCGCGGCGGTCAGCACCACGATGTTGAGGGCGTTTGCCACCAGCGTGTCGCCGAGTTCGTGGAAGATCAGGACGAACGGGCTGGTATCGGCGGTGACGCGCGTCCACGGCAGCAGCGAGAGCAGCACGGCCAGGGAGCCTACATAGAAAATAAGGATACGGTAGATAACCTGGTTGGTGGCTTTCGGGATGCTCTTTTCCGGGTTGTCCGCTTCCGCCGCGGTGATCCCCACCAGTTCCAGACCGCCGAAGGAGAACATAATGATCGCCATCATCATCACCAGCCCGGTGAAACCGTGCGGCAGGAAACCGCCCTGATCCCACAAGTTTCTGACCGTAGCCTGCGGGCCGCCGTTGCCGCTGAACAACAGCCAGGCGCCGAACAGAATCATGGCCACTACCGCGACGACTTTAATAATCGCGAACCAGAATTCCATTTCGCCGAACACTTTTACGTTGGTCAGGTTAATGGCGTTAATGGCGATGAAGAAGACCGCTGCCGAGGCCCAGGTAGGGATTTCCGGCCACCAGAACTGGATGTATTTACCGACGGCGGTTAGCTCCGCCATGGCGACAAGCACATACAGCACCCAATAGTTCCAGCCGGAGGCAAAGCCGGCAAAGCCGCCCCAGTATTTATAAGCAAAATGGCTGAATGAACCGGCTACCGGTTCTTCGACGACCATTTCGCCGAGTTGGCGCATGATCAGGAAGGCGATAAACCCGGCGATAGCGTAGCCGAGAATAATACCAGGACCTGCAGATTGAATCACTGACGCACTACCCAGGAATAAGCCCGTACCGATAGCGCCTCCTAGCGCAATGAGCTGTATATGGCGGTTCTTCAAGCCGCGCTTGAGTCGATCGCCATGCTGTTGACCTTCCATCATGAAACCTCGTGTGTGGTTATTATGTTTATACGCTTCATCCTTCAGGTTGCTGCTTTGCTGTCCGTCTCTGCCAAATAGCATAGTTAGCTAATTTCAAGGCGTTTGAGGCCAGTTTTTACCCGAGTGACGCAACGCACACATTGTTGTGTTTGTGTAATTATGAAATTCCATTTTTGTATTGATTTCTTTACGGAAAGAAAAGCGGAAATTCCCTCAAAGACCTTTCGCCTGATGAAGAATAATGGTAAGGGCGTGCGAATGCACCTGCTTTATGAAGGGATGATGACGGAACGAACAAAAAGACACCGTTTGTCATTTTTTCTTACCACCGTCGCCGCTACCCTTTATTGGTTATCTATTCACTTTATTGGTTTATAAATGCACTTTTTCGCTTCTTGAATCGGTTCAGAAAGCGTAATTTTTCGTTTATATAAAGTTAATGCTACCCCTTGCTGGGTAAATGTAAGTTTTGTGCAAGGTTACATTTCTGAAACGTTATTTCTGTAAGGTTGTTAAAAAAGGCCGGGTTTACTGATTTCAATCAAAACCTGTATGGACAGGAGGTGAATACTTTGTTACTTTAGCGCTACGAACTTTAAATTGGTAAGACCAATTGACTCCGGGCGAATGGCAGAGACAGGGAATATGGCCTACAGCAAGATCCGCCAACCAAAACTTTCTGATGTGATAGAGCAGCAGCTGGAGTTTCTGATTCTTGAGGGGACGTTGCGCCCCGGTGAAAAACTCCCGCCTGAACGCGAACTGGCAAAACAGTTCGACGTTTCCCGTCCCTCGCTCCGTGAGGCGATTCAACGCCTCGAAGCCAAGGGCCTGTTGCTTCGTCGCCAGGGCGGTGGAACCTTTGTACAAAGCAGCCTGTGGCAGAGCTTTAGCGACCCGTTGGTCGAGCTCCTGTCCGACCATCCTGAATCCCAATTCGATTTGCTGGAAACCCGTCACGCGCTGGAAGGCATCGCGGCTTATTACGCGGCGCTGCGCAGCAATGATGAAGATCGCGACCGTATTCGCGAACTGCATCAAGCCATTGAACGGGCCCAACAGTCCGGCGATCTCGACGCCGAATCCGGCGCTGTCGTCCAGTACCAAATCGCCGTCACCGAAGCGGCGCACAATGTGGTGTTGCTCCATCTGCTAAGGTGTATGGAGCCGATGCTGGCACAAAACGTTCGTCAGAACTTTGAATTGCTGTATGCCCGCCGGGAAATGCTCCCGTTGGTCAGCAACCATCGTACTCGCATTTTCGAGGCGATAATGGCCGGGGAGCCGGAGCAGGCGCGTGAGGCGTCGCACCGTCACCTGGCGTTCATTGAGGAAATTTTGCTGGATCGTAGCCGTGAACAGAGTCGTAGAGAACGTTCACTGCGTCGTTTACAGCAACGAAAGGACGAGAACTCCGGTTCTTAAGCGCCATTTTTTAGAGCGCGGCAACTAAACGCAGAACCTGTCTTATTGAATTTTTGGTTGTTCATCAGAGTGACACGCTAAAGAGTTCAATGGGACAGGTTCCAGTTAAATCAACGATTAGATAGATAAGGAATACCCCCATGTCAGAACGTTTCCAGAATGACGTGGATCCGATCGAAACTCGCGACTGGCAACAGGCGATCGAATCGGTCATCCGTGAAGAAGGTGTTGAGCGTGCTCAGTATCTGATCGACCAGCTTCTTTCTGAGGCCCGCAAAGGCGGCGTGAAAGTAGCGGCCGGTGCGGCAGCGCATAATTACGTCAACACTATTGCCGTTGAAGATGAACCGGAATACCCGGGCAATCTGGAGCTGGAACGCCGTATTCGTTCAGCGATCCGTTGGAACGCCATCATGACCGTTCTGCGCGCATCGAAGAAAGATCTGGAACTGGGTGGCCACATGGCATCCTACCAGTCTTCCGCGACCTTCTACGAAGTCTGCTTCAACCACTTCTTCCGTGCGCGCACTGAGAAAGACGGCGGCGATCTGGTTTACTTCCAGGGCCACATCTCTCCGGGCGTATATGCACGTGCCTTCCTGGAAGGTCGTCTGACTGAAGAGCAGATGAACAACTTCCGTCAGGAAGTTCACGGTAATGGTCTGTCCTCTTATCCGCACCCGAAACTGATGCCGGAATTCTGGCAGTTCCCGACCGTATCGATGGGTCTGGGGCCGTTGGGCGCTATCTATCAGGCTAAATTCCTGAAATATCTGGAACACCGTGGTCTGAAAGACACCTCTGCGCAAACCGTTTACGCCTTCCTGGGCGATGGCGAGATGGATGAGCCGGAATCTAAAGGCGCTATCACCATCGCGACCCGTGAAAAACTGGATAACCTGGTCTTCGTCATCAACTGCAACCTGCAGCGTCTGGACGGCCCGGTCACCGGTAACGGTAAAATCATTAACGAACTGGAAGGCATCTTCGGTGGTGCTGGCTGGAACGTTATCAAGGTTATCTGGGGCGGTCGTTGGGATGAGCTGCTGCGTAAAGACACCAGCGGTAAGCTGATTCAGCTGATGAACGAAACCGTTGACGGCGACTACCAGACCTTCAAATCCAAAGACGGCGCCTACGTTCGTGAGCACTTCTTCGGTAAATATCCGGAAACCGCCGCGCTGGTTGCCGACTGGACTGACGAGCAGATCTGGGCCCTGAACCGTGGCGGTCACGATCCGAAGAAAGTCTACGCTGCACTGAAAAAAGCGCAGGAAACCAAAGGCCAGCCGACCGTGATTCTGGCGCATACCATTAAAGGTTATGGTATGGGCGACACCGCGGAAGGTAAAAACATCGCGCACCAGGTTAAGAAAATGAACATGGACGGCGTTCGCTACGTCCGCGATCGTTTCAACGTGCCGGTGGCTGATGCCGATATCGAAAAACTGCCGTACGTGACCTTCCCGGAAGGTTCCGAAGAGCACACTTACCTGCATGCTCAACGTGAAAAGCTGAACGGCTACCTGCCGACTCGTCAGCCGAAATTCACTGAGAAACTGGAGCTGCCGACCCTGGCCGACTTCAGCGCGCTGCTGGAAGAGCAAAACAAAGAAATCTCTACCACTATCGCTTTCGTTCGTGCCCTGAACGTGATGCTGAAGAACAAGTCGATCAAAGATCGTCTGGTGCCGATCATCGCCGATGAAGCGCGTACTTTCGGTATGGAAGGTCTGTTCCGTCAGATCGGTATCTACAGCCCGAACGGCCAGCAGTACACCCCGCAGGACCGTGAGCAGGTTGCATACTACAAAGAAGACGAGAAAGGCCAGATTCTGCAGGAAGGTATTAACGAGCTGGGCGCAGGCGCATCCTGGCTGGCTGCTGCGACCTCCTACAGCACCAACGACCTGCCGATGATTCCGTTCTACATCTACTACTCGATGTTCGGCTTCCAGCGCATCGGCGATCTGTGCTGGGCGGCAGGCGATCAGCAGGCTCGCGGCTTCCTGATCGGCGGTACTTCCGGTCGTACTACGCTGAACGGCGAAGGTCTGCAGCACGAAGATGGTCACAGCCACATTCAGTCGCTGACTATCCCGAACTGTATCTCCTACGACCCGTCTTACGCGTACGAAGTCGCTGTCATCATGCATGACGGTCTGGTACGTATGTACGGCGAAGCGCAAGAGAACGTTTACTACTACATCACTACGCTGAACGAAAACTACCACATGCCTGCCATGCCGGAAGGCGCCGAGGAAGGTATCCGTAAAGGTATCTACAAACTCGAAACCCTCGAAGGTAGCAAAGGTAAAGTTCAGCTGCTGGGCTCCGGCTCTATCCTGCGTCACGTTCGTGAAGCAGCGCAGATCCTGGCGAAAGACTACGGCGTGGGTTCTGACGTGTATAGCGTCACCTCCTTCACCGAACTGGCGCGTGATGGCCAGGATTGCGAACGCTGGAACATGCTGCACCCGCTGGAAACTCCGCGCGTACCGTACATCGCTCAGGTGATGAACGACGCTCCGGCTGTGGCATCCACTGACTATATGAAACTGTTCGCCGAGCAGGTTCGTACTTACGTACCGGCTGATGATTACCGCGTACTGGGTACCGATGGCTTCGGTCGTTCCGACAGCCGTGAAAACCTGCGTCACCACTTCGAAGTCGATGCTTCCTATGTGGTCGTTGCGGCGCTGGGCGAACTGGCTAAACGTGGTGAAATCGATAAGAAAGTCGTGGCTGACGCCATTGCTAAATTCGACATCGATGCAGAAAAAGTTAACCCGCGTCTGGCGTAAGAGGTAAGAGAATAATGGCTATCGAAATCAAAGTACCGGACATCGGGGCTGATGAAGTTGAAATCACCGAGATCCTGGTCAAAGTTGGCGACAAAGTTGAAGCTGAACAGTCGCTGATCACCGTAGAAGGCGACAAGGCCTCTATGGAAGTTCCGTCTCCGCAGGCTGGCGTCGTGAAAGAGATTAAAGTCTCCGTCGGCGACAAAACCGAGACTGGCAAACTGATCATGATTTTCGATTCCGCCGAGGGTGCAGCAGCCGCTGCACCTGCGCAGGAAGAGAAAGCAGCTGCTCCGGCACCGGCAGCAGCGCCGGCGGCAAGCGCAGCGAAAGAAGTTCACGTACCGGATATCGGCGGCGATGAAGTTGAAGTCACCGAGATCATGGTTAAAGTGGGCGACACCATCGCCGCTGAGCAATCCCTGATCACCGTCGAAGGCGACAAAGCTTCTATGGAAGTTCCGGCGCCGTTCGCGGGTACCGTAAAAGAGATCAAAATCAACACCGGCGACAAAGTGTCCACCGGCTCTCTGATCATGATCTTCGAAGTGGCGGGCGCTGCGCCTGCAGCCGCTCCGGCACAGGCTGCCGCTCCGGCTGCAGCGGCACCGGCTGCTGCAGCTGGCGTGAAGGATGTTAACGTACCGGATATCGGCGGCGACGAAGTTGAAGTCACCGAAGTGATGGTAAAAGTCGGCGATAAAGTTGCCGCTGAGCAGTCACTGATCACCGTCGAAGGCGACAAAGCTTCTATGGAAGTTCCGGCGCCGTTCGCGGGTACCGTAAAAGAGATCAAAATCAGCACCGGCGACAAAGTCTCTACCGGCTCTCTGATCATGGTCTTCGAAGTGGAAGGCGCCGCGCCTGCTGCTGCTCCAGCTCAGGCTGCTGCACCGGCACCGGCTGCTGCACCGGCACCGGCTCAGAAAGCTGCCGCGCCGGCTGCGAAAGCAGAAGGTAAAACCGAATTCGCTGAAAACGAAGCTTACGTTCACGCGACTCCGCTGATTCGCCGCCTGGCGCGCGAGTTCGGCGTAAACCTGGCGAAAGTGAAAGGGACTGGCCGTAAAGGTCGTATCCTGCGCGAAGACGTTCAGGCTTACGTGAAAGAAGCGGTTAAACGCGCTGAATCCGCACCGGCTGCTGCCGCAGGCGGCGGTCTGCCGGGCATGCTGCCATGGCCGAAAGTTGACTTCAGCAAGTTTGGCGAAATCGAAGAAGTGGAACTGGGTCGTATCCAGAAAATCTCTGGCGCTAACCTGAGCCGTAACTGGGTGATGATCCCGCACGTTACGCACTTCGACAAAACCGATATCACCGATCTGGAAGCGTTCCGTAAGCAGCAGAATGCCGAAGCTGAGAAGCGCAAACTGGACGTGAAATTCACCCCAGTGGTCTTCATCATGAAAGCCGTTGCCGCTGCGCTTGAGCAGATGCCGCGCTTCAACAGCTCGCTGTCCGAAGACGGTCAGCGTCTGACGCTGAAGAAATACATCAACATCGGTGTGGCGGTTGATACTCCGAACGGTCTGGTGGTTCCGGTCTTTAAAGACGTGAACAAGAAGAGCATCACCGAGCTGTCTCGCGAACTGACCACCATCTCGAAGAAAGCGCGCGATGGCAAGCTGACTGCTGGCGAAATGCAGGGCGGTTGCTTCACCATCTCCAGCATCGGCGGCCTGGGTACCACCCACTTCGCGCCGATTGTTAACGCGCCGGAAGTGGCCATTCTGGGCGTGTCTAAGTCCGCGATGGAGCCGGTATGGAATGGTAAAGAGTTCGTTCCGCGTCTGATGATGCCGATCTCTCTGTCCTTCGACCACCGCGTCATCGACGGTGCTGATGGTGCCCGCTTCATTACCATCATTAACAACACCTTGAGCGACATTCGCCGCCTGGTGATGTAAGCGAAAAAGCCGGCCTGACGGCCGGCTTTTTTCTGATAACCTCAGGCTGTTGAGGATTATCAGCAACAAAGGACAAAATCGTTTGCCGTTTGTTGTTTAAAAATTGTTAACAATTTTGTAAAATACACGCGGATAGAACGTCCCGGTGGACTTGGGCGTAATAATAAAAGCGTCAGACCCGCCGGATATAAATTACAGAGGTCATGATGAGTACTGAAATCAAAACTCAGGTCGTGGTACTTGGGGCAGGTCCTGCAGGCTACTCTGCAGCCTTCCGTTGCGCTGATTTAGGTCTGGAAACCGTCATCGTAGAACGTTACAGCTCCCTGGGCGGCGTTTGCCTGAACGTGGGTTGTATCCCTTCTAAAGCACTGCTGCACGTTGCTAAAGTTATCGAAGAAGCGAAAGCGCTGGCCGAACACGGCATCGTTTTCGGCGAACCGAAAACCGACATTGACAAGATCCGCACCTGGAAAGAAAAAGTCATCACTCAGCTGACCGGTGGTCTGGCTGGCATGGCCAAAGGTCGTAAAGTGAAGGTGGTTAACGGTCTGGGTAAATTCACCGGCGCTAACACCCTGGAAGTTGAAGGCGAAAACGGCAAAACCGTGATTAACTTCGACAACGCGATCATCGCGGCGGGCTCCCGTCCGATTCAACTGCCGTTTATCCCGCATGAAGACCCGCGCGTTTGGGATTCCACCGACGCTCTGGAACTGAAATCTGTACCGAAACGCATGCTGGTTATGGGCGGCGGTATCATCGGTCTGGAAATGGGTACCGTATACCATGCGCTGGGTTCAGAGATTGACGTGGTTGAAATGTTCGACCAGGTTATCCCGGCTGCCGACAAAGACGTGGTTAAAGTCTTCACCAAACGTATCAGCAAGAAATTCAACCTGATGCTGGAAACCAAAGTAACCGCTGTTGAAGCAAAAGAAGACGGTATTTACGTTTCCATGGAAGGCAAAAAAGCCCCGGCGGAAGCGCAGCGTTACGACGCGGTGCTGGTGGCTATCGGCCGCGTGCCGAACGGTAAAAACCTCGACGCAGGCAAAGCCGGCGTGGAAGTTGACGATCGCGGCTTCATTCGCGTTGACAAACAAATGCGCACCAACGTGCCGCACATCTTTGCTATCGGCGATATCGTCGGCCAGCCGATGCTGGCGCACAAAGGCGTACACGAAGGTCACGTTGCCGCAGAAGTTATCTCCGGCCTGAAACACTACTTCGATCCGAAAGTTATCCCGTCTATCGCCTACACCGAGCCAGAAGTGGCATGGGTTGGCCTGACTGAGAAAGAAGCGAAAGAGAAGGGCATCAGCTACGAAACCGCCACCTTCCCGTGGGCTGCTTCCGGCCGTGCTATCGCTTCCGACTGCGCAGACGGTATGACCAAACTGATCTTCGACAAAGAGACCCACCGTGTTATCGGCGGCGCGATTGTCGGCACCAACGGCGGCGAGCTGCTGGGTGAAATCGGTCTGGCTATCGAAATGGGCTGCGACGCGGAAGACATCGCGCTGACTATCCACGCTCACCCGACTCTGCACGAGTCCGTTGGCCTGGCGGCAGAAGTCTTCGAAGGTAGCATTACCGACCTGCCAAACGCGAAAGCGAAGAAAAAGTAACTTTTTCTTTCGGGTAAAATGCATAAGCGGCTCTCAGAGCCGCTTTTTTTATCGCTAATGTTTAGAACTATGTCCGTGTTCACAAACCGCTACACCTCATACATACTTTGAAAATAGTCACTCAGTAAACTAATAGGCAGTTAATTATGTATCTGAGGTGTGAGATGAAACGCTTGTTAACCACGGCGCTGTTAGCGACGACATTAGTTTCCGGTATGGCCTGTGCGGCCGATGCGGTCATTCCCTGGGCTGCGAACAGCGGCGGCACTGAAAATAGCCATATTGCGGCGATGGGCCAGGATCTGAATGCGCAGCATCAGTTGGTGACGAAAACTACTGAAGGGGTGTGGGCGGCGAATTCCGGGAGCATCAGCTCGGATGAAGCGGCGCTGACCAGTCAGAAACCTGCTTTTGCCGGTTATCCGGAGCTGATGCCGCACCAGGGCTAAGCACCAGAGAGTGCCCGGTTGCTATCGCGCAACCGGGCATTTTTTTATTGATTGACCGCCTGCCATCCGGCTGCAGAATCGGGGGCAAAATGCGTAATTGCCTGCGCTTTCGTCGCGCTCTCTTCGCCCAGGTTCGCCTGCCAGACCTTATCGTTCTGATCGATCATAAAGCTCATCACCCCGGTTTCTCCCCACTCTACCGGCCATGCCAGTAAAGCGACGCCTTGATTATCGTTATCGGCGATAATGCGGAAGCGGTAGCCATGATACCCGGCGCCGGGCTCCGTCGGGCTGAATGCCGGCCCCAGCGGGCTTGGCGTTTCACCCGGCGAGGTAGGCCAGTACAGGCCATCTTTTTTGCCTTCGCTGCTGATGATTTTTTGTGCCCAGCGATGATTCATTTGATAGTAATCCTGCTGGGCATCAACGTAGGCGTGCATGGCGGCAATTGCCGACAGTTCATTGCGGCCGATGGCGCGTGTGAGAATTTCATCTTCCCCGGCCGCCATATCAAAACGCCAGCCCTGTTCATCTTTGACAATGGGAATCGGCAACCGCCACGCTTCGCTACCGACATCGAGCCAGGCGCTGTTACCCTGCTGGACAATGACGTGTTTCACCTGCCAGTCGCGCTGAAAGCGGTCGACGGCATTGGGATCAATACCATCGGTGGGTAAAAACTGCTGCCAGTTATCGCCGAGCAGATTATTGAGCGCGGCTTTATCACGATGATTGAGCGCATCGGCCAGCGCGCTTGCCGCTTTCTCCGGCGTGGGGAACGGTTGCTGGGCGAAGGAGGCGAGCGGCGACAGCATTAGCGTGAATAGGGCGATCTGTAATGGTTTTCTCATCTGCTCATCCTCAGCGACGACGCAATTCATGATGTTCGGAAAGACGCTCTCTGGCGGCGCCGCGCTGTTCGCTGCTCAAGCCGGAAATATTGCGGCTTTGCAGCCCGCGCGCCTGCTGCGATTGCCAGGAGGGGGAGCGACTTTCGTTGCCGCTTAAGGCATTGGCGCGTGCCGTGCTCACCGCTTGCTGACGTTGGGCCGGCGTCGCGGAATGAATCTGCTGACGGCGCTGTTGTTGCTGAGGCGTAGGATTTTGCACGTGGCTCTTCACGGCGTCGCGATGCTGTTGCTGCTGCGGCGTTGGATGTTGCAGCTGCGTTTTCGCCGCTTCGCGACGCTGCTGTTTGGCAGGCGTCGGCGTGCTGTCGTAGCCACGGTAGCTGCTGCGCTGGGTGGCCTGCTTCAATTGTTGAGAAGCCGCCTGACGCTGCGCATCGCGAGAGGCGTTATTAGCCGCCAGCTTGCCTGCGCTGGCGGCAGGCGCGTTGGGATGCTGGAGCTGCGTCATCGCCGCTTGCCGTTGAGCATTGCGATCGACCGGCGCGTGTTGGGTCGCGCTGAGTCCGCCGGGCACATTGGTCTGATGATAGCGCTGGGCGACATTATTATTCGGATAAGGCACGTTGCCGCGATAGGCGGGGTTATGCTGCCAGTTAACATGGTTACCCGGCAGATTCTGCCCGGTAATGCGGTTGAAATTATTCACATTAATATTGATGTTATCGCCATTGTGCTGGTAGCCGCCGTGATGGTAATCGTCATCATGATGATGGTCATCATCATCCCAGTCGATGCTGCTGAAAAGTGCCCAGGTGGTGGCGACGCCAAGGCTGTAACCAAAACCTTTGACGAAGCTATCGGTGAACTGCTCTCCCGGAGGCGGCGGCAGATAAACCGGGGGATAGGCGCTATTCGGCCAACTGCCGTAGACGGTCGAAGGGTTATAGCTCGGAACGTATACCACTTGCGGGTTAGTCGGTTCAATTTTGATAATCTGCGAAGGCGCTGGCGATGCCGTTGAGCTTGTCGAGGATGATACCGTGCTATTGCTATTCGATGACCTCGAAGAGGCGGGTGCCGAGGCCGTGACGGTCACTTTCTGTTGCGGCGTGGATTTCAATGTTCCAGTTTGTTGGGCAATGGCGCGCAGACGCTGTACGGAATCCATCACATCGTGCGGCTGGGCTAAAAATGCGTCGCCAAGGTTTTCCACCCACGGCGGATTTTCGCCCATCATTGCCAGCAGGGCGGGAAAAGCGACGAGGGATTTGACGCTCGGATCCCACGGTTGGCTGGCAACGGCCTGAACGGCCGCGTCGCCTTTCATCGATGGGTTATCCTGCGACCACTGCACCGCCTGCATAACGTTGTCCGGATAGGTGGAGGCCATCAATACCTGCGAGAGTAAACTGTCCGGGTAGAGCGCAATAGGCGCGACCCATTGGTCGATTTGCGCCTGGGTATAGGTGGCCACGACCGGTTGTCCCGCCGCCGGTGCAGTCGGGGATGCTGGTGCTGGTTCCGTTGTGGGCTGCGCCGTCACCGGCGCTTCAGCGATAGTCTCTGGGGTACGGCTTTTAACATATAGCGTTCCCGCCGCCGCGAGTAAGCCTGCGCTGCAGAGCAGGGCGATAATATGGGGTTTGAACGGTAGTGACATGGAAGCTCCTGACACAGAAATGTTACCCATCTCGCTAAAGTATCGGCGAAAACGGTACGTTACGGGAGTATATGAAGACGATATTGTTTTTTTTGATTTTTGTTGGGATCCTGACATTAAATCTGTAACAGAAATAAATTTATCTACCAGCATTTGAACAGAAAGCCTGCAATATCCTGCCCTTAACGATTCAGCTAAATTTTAATGTTGCTTTTTTGTAAACAGATTAACACCCTTCAAAAATCCTGCTATGCTGCCGTCGCGGTATCGGGCATTTACCCTACAAACTGCTGTCTCACAGGAGCGTGAAGAAAATCGCCTACCGCATTTTACAATGAGAGCGAGGAGAACCGTCGTGCTAGAAGAATACCGTAAGCACGTAGCTGAGCGTGCAGCCATGGGGATTGTTGCCAAACCCTTAGACGCAACCCAAATGGCCGCGCTGGTAGAACTGCTGAAAAACCCGCCAGCGGGTGAAGATGAATTCCTGTTAGATCTGCTTACCAACCGTGTACCGCCGGGCGTCGATGAAGCCGCCTATGTTAAAGCCGGATTCCTTGCCGCTATCGCCAAAGGCGAAGCGACCTCCCCACTGGTTACCCCTGAAAAAGCCGTTGAACTGCTGGGCACCATGCAGGGCGGTTACAATATTCACCCCCTGATTGAAGCGCTGGACGATGCCAAACTGGCGCCGATTGCCGCGAAAGCGCTGTCCCATACCCTGCTGATGTTCGATAACTTCTATGACGTAGAAGAGAAAGCCAAAGCGGGTAATGAGTACGCTAAACAGGTTATGCAATCCTGGGCTGATGCCGAGTGGTTCCTGAACCGTCCGCAACTGGCGGAAAAAATCACCGTTACCGTCTTCAAAGTTACCGGCGAAACCAATACCGATGACTTGTCTCCGGCGCCTGATGCCTGGTCCCGTCCGGATATCCCACTGCACGCTCTGGCGATGCTGAAGAACGCTCGCGAAGGAATTGAACCGGATCAGCCGGGCGCGGTCGGTCCGATTAAACAAATTGAAGCGCTGCAGCAGAAAGGCTTCCCGCTGGCCTACGTTGGCGACGTTGTCGGTACCGGTTCTTCGCGTAAATCCGCCACCAACTCGGTGCTGTGGTTCATGGGCGACGATATCCCGAACGTACCGAACAAGCGCGGCGGCGGCCTGTGCCTGGGCGGCAAAATCGCGCCTATCTTCTTCAACACCATGGAAGATGCGGGCGCGCTGCCTATTGAAGTGGACGTGAGCAACCTCAACATGGGCGACGTCATTGACGTTTACCCGTTCAAAGGTGAAGTGTGTAACCACGAAACCAACGAGCTGTTGGCAAGCTTCGAACTGAAAACCGATGTACTGATCGACGAAGTGCGCGCCGGTGGCCGTATTCCGCTGATCATTGGTCGCGGACTGACGACCAAAGCGCGCGAAGCGCTGGGTCTGCCGCACAGCGACGTCTTCCGTCATGCGAAAGATGTGGCGGAAAGCAACCGCGGCTTCTCTCTGGCGCAGAAAATGGTTGGCCGCGCCTGCGGCGTTGCCGGTATCCGTCCGGGCGCTTATTGCGAGCCGAAAATGACCTCCGTCGGTTCTCAGGACACCACCGGTCCAATGACCCGCGATGAGCTGAAAGACCTGGCGTGCCTGGGCTTCTCCGCTGACCTGGTGATGCAGTCCTTCTGTCACACTGCAGCCTATCCGAAGCCGGTTGACGTCACCACGCACCACACTCTGCCGGACTTCATCATGAACCGCGGCGGTGTTTCACTGCGTCCGGGCGATGGCGTTATCCACTCCTGGCTGAACCGTATGCTGCTGCCTGATACCGTAGGTACCGGCGGCGACTCCCATACCCGATTCCCGATTGGTATCTCATTCCCGGCGGGCTCAGGTCTGGTGGCCTTCGCCGCCGCGACCGGCGTGATGCCGCTGGATATGCCGGAATCAGTACTGGTGCGCTTCAAAGGTAAAATGCAGCCGGGCATTACCCTGCGCGACCTGGTTCACGCCATTCCGCTGTATGCTATCAAGCAGGGCCTGCTGACCGTTGAGAAGAAAGGGAAGAAAAACATCTTCTCTGGCCGCATCCTTGAAATCGAAGGTCTGCCGGATCTGAAAGTCGAGCAGGCATTTGAACTGACCGATGCTTCCGCCGAGCGTTCAGCTGCAGGTTGTACCATCAAGCTGAACAAAGAGCCGATCGTTGAGTATCTGAACTCCAACATCGTCCTGCTGAAGTGGATGATCGCAGAAGGTTACGGCGATCGTCGTACGCTGGAGCGCCGTATCCAGGGCATGGAAAAATGGCTGGCGGATCCGCAACTGCTGGAAGCCGACGCTGATGCGGAATACGCGGCAGTGATCGACATCGATCTGGCGGATATCAAAGAGCCAATCCTGTGCGCACCGAACGATCCGGACGATGCGCGTCTGCTGTCAGACGTGCAGGGCGAGAAGATCGACGAAGTGTTTATCGGTTCCTGCATGACCAACATTGGCCACTTCCGTGCTGCCGGTAAACTGCTGGACAGCCACAAAGGCCAACTGCCGACTCGCCTGTGGGTGGCGCCGCCAACCCGTATGGATGCCGCGCAGTTGACAGAAGAAGGCTACTACAGCGTGTTTGGTAAGAGCGGCGCGCGTATCGAAATCCCTGGCTGTTCCCTGTGTATGGGCAACCAGGCGCGCGTGGCTGACGGCGCGACGGTCGTGTCGACCTCTACTCGTAACTTCCCGAACCGTTTAGGTACCGGCGCCAACGTCTATCTGGCCTCTGCCGAACTGGCGGCGGTTGCTTCTCTGCTGGGCAAACTGCCGACGCCGGAAGAGTATCAGACCTTCGTCGCTCAGGTTGATAAGACGGCGGAAGATACCTATCGCTACCTGAACTTTAACCAGCTGGATCAGTACACTGAAAAAGCTGACGGCGTGATCTTCCAGACCGCCGTGTAATCCGTTCGGTCAGCCCGGCTGACCGTTTGGCTACAAACTCTCCAATGCCCGCTGAACATTGCATCAGCGGGCATTTTTATTTTTAAACCTCCCACCCGTTGCGCTTTTTTTCTTCCTGTCTGCTGCGATAATTAGGTTATGGGTACAGTGCAGCGGTGACGCATTGCCCTTGCAGAGGAAAAGATTATGGATTACGAATTTCTGCGCGATATTACCGGTGTGGTAAAGGTGCGAATGTCGATGGACCACGAGGCGATTGGTCACTGGTTCAACGAAGAGGTGAAAGATAACCTGGCCCTTCTGGATGAAGTGGAACAGGCAGCGCGCACCGTGAAAGGCAGTGAACGTTCCTGGCAGCGGGCCGGCCATGAATATACGTTGTGGCTGGATGGCGAAGAAGTGATGATCCGCGCCAACCAACTGGAATTTTCCGGCGATGAAATGGAAGAGGGGATGAATTACTACGACGAAGAGAGCCTCTCTCTTTGCGGCGTGGAGGATTTCCTGCAGGTGGTTGCCGCATACCGTGAATTTATGCAGCAGCGTTAATCATTCGTTCGGTGCCGGGCGGCGCGGAACCCCGTAGGCCCGGCAAGCAAAAGCGCCGCCGGGCATTTCAGTCATTACACCGTAGGGATATTGCGGGCGTAATAAATTTCCCGCATCTCTTTCCACAGCAGGTCGGTAATCACCTTGCGCTCTTGTTCGCTTAACTCTTCCGGTTTGGTGTGGAACATGTAGTGTTTCAGATCGAACTCTTTCAGCATCATTTTGGTATGGAACATATTTTCCTGATAGACGTTCACGTCCACCATGTCATAGAGCGACTTCATATCTTCTGACATGAAGTTCTGAATAGAGTTGATTTCATGATCGATAAAATGCTTCATGCCGTTGATATCACGGGTGAAACCACGCACGCGATAATCAATGGTTACGATATCGGATTCCAGCTGGTGAATCAGGTAGTTCAGCGCCTTCAGCGGTGAAATCACTCCACAGGTGGAGACTTCAATATCGGCGCGGAAGGTGCACAGACCGCCTTCCGGATGGCTTTCCGGATAGGTATGCACGCAGATATGGCTTTTATCGAGATGTGCGACCACGGTCTCAGGCAGCGGGCCCGGATGCTCGCTCTGATCGATAAGCTGCGGATCGATAGGCTCTTCGCTAACCAAAATGGTGACGCTTGCGCCCTGCGGTTCATAATCCTGGCGTGCGATGTTGAGTATGTTGGCGCCAATGATTGAACAGGTCTCGGAGAGGATTTCCGTCAGGCGGTTGGCATTATAGAGTTCATCGATATAGGCGATATAGCCATCGCGCTCTTCGGCGGTTTTAGCGTAGCAGATATCGTAAATACAAAAACTCAGGCTTTTAGTCAGGTTGTTGAAGCCGTGCAGCTTAAGCTTTTTCAATTTGGTTCACCTCCTCGTTTCAGGTTAGCTGGCGGTCAGCGCATCCAGCAGGTATTGCGGTAGCGCGAAAGCCGCGGTATGAATTGCCGGGTTGTAATAACGGCATTTCAGCCCGGCGCTATGGAAGCGGGCCTGAATAATTTCCGTCGACAAATGACGCAGGGCTTCATTATCGGTCGCCCAGGCAAAGGTCATGATGCCGCCATAGTAGGTCGGGATCGCCGCCTGGTAGAAGCTGACATCGGTGAAATAGTGGCTGAGTTTGCGATGGCTGCCTACCGCTTCATCCTGCTGCAGGAAGCTTACGCCGTTCTGGGCAACGAAAATTCCGCCGGGGTTCAGGCAACGTTTACAGCCAGCATAAAACGCCGAGGTAAACAGGCTCTCACCGGGGCCGATCGGGTCAGTACAGTCGGAGATAATGACATCAAAAGTTTGTGACGTTTGGTTGACGAAGTTCACGCCGTCATCAATCACCAGCGTAAAGCGCGGGTCGTCATAGGCGCCGGCGTTATGGTTTGGGAGGTACTGGCGGCAGAACGATACCACTCCGGCGTCGATTTCCACCATGGTAATGGTTTCGATATGTTGGTGGCGGGAGACTTCACGCAGCATCGCGCCATCGCCGCCGCCGATGATCAGCACGTGCTTTGCGTGACCATGGGCCAGCAGCGGAACGTGGGTCATCATTTCATGGTAAATAAACTCATCGCGCTCGGTGGTTTGCACCACGCCATCAAGCGCCATCACGCGGCCAAATGCCGCATTTTCGAAGATGATTAAATCCTGATGATCGGTCTTCTCATGGTACAGCACGTTATCAACGGTAAAATATTGACCAAAATGGTCGTGCAGCGTCTCATGCCACTGATTACTCTCGGCCATGGCTTACTCCTCCTTTGTTAACTTCTGTGGTGCCCACAAAGCGGGCACCCCATCATAGCCAACTATAGATAGAGATTGATATGGCGAATAGTGAACCTTCTACTGTTTGGCTGAACTCTCGCTAGCGTGAGGTTTTCGGCGCAGGTGTTTTGGGTTGTTGATCGCTGTTGGGCCTGACGTCAACAATTCGCACGGTATACACCATCGTCGCGCCCGGCGGAATTTTTCCAGGGATCCCTTTGCTGCCGTAGGCGCGCTCCGATGGAACCACGATAGTGATGGCGCCATGGTTATTCAGGCGTTTAAGCGGTTCACGGAAGGTCACGGGATACTGACTTAGCGCCTGTGACCAGACCTTATCTTCGGCTTCCATATCGTTTATCACGGTACCGTCGATCAAGCTTTCTTTGATAACGACGGTGACGATATCGTTATCATCAATTTCACCTTTGCCGGGGTAGTCAATGCGGCTATAGATCCCGCCTTTGAGTAGAACGCCTTTCTGCGCGGCAAATTGCTGCTGATACTCTTTACCTTCGCGGAGGGTTTGCTGCTCAATTTTATCAATGTTTTTGTATAACCGCTGCGACACGTCGAAAAGCGCCTTATTGCGCGCTTGTTCATCCAGCGCCAGCTTACCGGCAAAAACATCGTTAATGCCCTTAATAACGGTCTCCTGTTGCAGATTTAACCCTTTCGCTGCCTGGCTGGACAGCGTTTTAAGCGCATCTTGCCCTATTGATACACCGACGGAGTATGCCTGCTGCTGTGGGGCATTACTGAGGTTTAGCGCGGGTGATTTGGTTGCCGCGGTGGTGGTTTTTACTGCGGCGAGTTCGGCGCTCAGCTTCTGCTTCTCCGCTATTGCCGCAGCCAGCTTATCGCTCAGGGCCTGCTTGTCTGTCTCCAGCGCGTTGAGCTTTACCGTTTGCGCCTGCAGAGCGGCGGCAGAGTGTTTGAGATTATCTGCGCCCTCGGTTTTTTCCTGCTGGAAGGTGCGGGCTTGCTGAACAAGCCGCTTGTTTTCCGTATCCAGCGCGGTTATCCGGCCCTGAAGCTGTGCGATGGTTTTATTCAACGCTGAATTATCTACCGGCGCTGGCGTGACGGCGGGAGATTGTGATTTTAGCTGTGCCTGCAGCTGGCGGATGGTCTTATCTTTGTCGGCAATGAGACTTTTTTGCGCGGCCAGTTTTTTTTGCAGCGCTGCCGTGTTGTTGTCGCGGGCCCTGACGGGTTTACTGGCCTCCGGCGCCGGAGGTATTTCTTTCTTCTCTTTTTTCTCCTGCTGCTGGACATAGTTGAGAAACGCAGGCGCGCCGTCATCCGCTTGCGCATGACCAATAAAAAGGGACGCCAGCAAAAGGAAGGCCAGCGTCATTATATTAAGGCGAATTATCATAGCGCCTGTCACTTCACCGCATTATCGCCGCGCATGACCAGACTATCGATCAGCGACTTTTCAATATCGGCGCAAAGCTTGATGGATTTAAATTGATACATGGAATCGATGCCCTGACGGGTGGGATCGGCGACTTTCGTACGCACTGAATTATATTGCGACGCCGCACCTATCAGCGCGGTGAATTCACTACCCAGTCTTGAGGCTTCTTTCGGATTAACCTCTTTTAACGAATCTAAAGCCTGGCGACAGGCATTAAGCCGCTCCTGTTCAGCGGCCAGCCGCAGCTTTTCATTCTGTTGCGCATCGGTGGCGATGGCGATTGGTGGCGTTATGGATGTGTTAGCCTGACGATGTGCCTGGCAGCCAGCTAGCATGATAAACGCGAACGGAAGTAAGCGAAAAAAAGGTGAGATATTCAAAATGTCATTCCATTGCAATAAGAGAGGTTACTGGCGATTTTAATTCGCTTGATGGCCTTTGCAATAAATGACGAGTTGAATTGTTTGCTCTTGAATGTGATTTTTACTGATAAATTAAGCTAACGGTTAATTAATAAAACTAAATAGTATCAGGGGGCGTCAAATATAAATACTGGTTAATGAATTCATATTTCGTCAATGTTGGTGGAGAGGGGGAGGCGTGAATACACAGATGCAGCCGCATCGCCGCGGCTGCAGATAGGCTTACTTCACATAGGCCAGCAGGCTGAGGGAGTCTCGGGCCAGAGCTTTGCATTTTTTGGCTGTTGGGATTTTGATACCGCTGAGATCGCGATAGCTGTCCTCACCTAATGCTTTCATATTAAAGCTGTCGTAGTTGCTGAGGTCCCATTGGTTTTGCTGGGCAAAAAAGACCAACGCGCGGCGAATTTGCGTATTTGGCAAATTTTGATAGCCGCAATCGTTTTTCAGGAATACAAATACCGCCGTTAAATCAGCCATATCTTCCGCTTCGGATTCACTTAATGCATAGCTATTGGCGGAGAGGGCGAGCAGGCTGCCAAACAGCATTGTTCTGAAAAACGTCTTCATTTTTTCTACCATTGAAACACGGACAATCAAAGTTAGCATACTTCTTTACACCACGCAGAGCTTTATTCACAAGCTTCTGCTTGACCTTCCCGTTGCGGGAGGGTTTAAGCTTAAATATTCACCAGCAGAATAAAAGGATGTGAAAATGCAACGTCGTGAGTTTATCAAATTAAGCGCCGCGCTTGGCGCGGTCAGCGCCTTACCGCTCTGGAGCCGTTCGGTATTCGCTGCTGGCCGTCCGGCTTTGCCGGTCCCGGATTTATTGACCGCCGACGCGCGCAATCGCATTACGCTGACGATTCAAGCCGGAAAGACGCAGTTTGGCCCGCATCTTGCGACGACCTGGGGTTATAACGGCAACCTCCTCGGGCCTGCGTTGAAGCTGAAGCAAGGTGAAGCGGTGACGGTAGATATTCATAACCGCCTGGCGGAGGAGACCACGGTCCACTGGCATGGGCTGGAAGTGCCTGGCGAAGTCGATGGCGGCCCGCAGGGCGTCATCGCCGCAGGAGCCTCAAGGACGGTGAGTTTTACGCCGACGCAGCGAGCGGCGACCTGCTGGTTCCATCCCCATCAGCATGGTAAAACCGGCCGTCAGGTCGCGATGGGGCTGGCGGGTTTGGTGCTGATTGAAGATGTCGAGAGCGGGCAATTACTGCTGCCGAAGCAGTGGGGAATTGATGATATTCCGGTGATCGTGCAGGACAAAAGATTCAATGCCAATGGAGAAATAGATTATCAGCTCGATATCATGAGCGCCGCCGTTGGCTGGTTTGGCGATACCCTGTTGACGAACGGCGCGCTGTATCCCGAACACGCTCCACCGCGCGGTTGGCTGCGCCTGCGTCTGCTTAATGGTTGTAATGCCCGCTCGCTGAATTTCGCTACCAGCGATCGCCGCCCAATGTATGTAGTAGCAAGCGACGGCGGCCTGTTGGCGGAACCGGTCAAAGTGAGCGAACTGCCGGTACTGATGGGTGAGCGCTTTGAGGTATTGATTGATACCCGCGACGGAAAGGCATTTGATCTCCTGACGCTGCCGGTGAGCCAGATGGGGATGGCGATTGCGCCATTTGATAAGCCGCAGCCGGTGCTCCGTATACAGCCGCTATTGATCCCGGCATCCGGTAAGCTACCCGATACTTTGGCGGCGATGCCCGCGCTGCCGTCACTGGAGGGACTGACGCAGCGCACGCTGCAGCTGTCGATGGATCCGATGCTCGATATGATGGGAATGCAGGCGCTGATGAAGAAATATGGCGACCAGGCGATGTCCGGTATGAACCATGGGATGATGATGGATCATGGCGACATGGGCAATATGAATCACGGTCAGATGAAGAATATGAACCATGGTGGCGGAATGGGACATGGCGCTTCATCTGATAAGGGCTTCGATTTCCATAACGCCAACCGTATCAACGGTAAAGCCTTTGATATGAATGTGCCGATGTTCGCCGCGGCCAGGGGGCAGTACGAGCGCTGGCTGATCTCCGGCAAGGGTGACATGATGCTGCATCCTTTCCATATTCATGGCACGCAATTCCGCATTCTGAGTGAAAATGGCCAGGCGCCAGCGGCGCATCGTCGCGGCTGGAAGGATACGGTAAGAGTGGAGGGCGGGGTGAGTGAAGTGCTGGTGAAGTTCGATCATCAGGCGCCCAGGGAGTTTGCCTATATGGCGCACTGTCATCTACTGGAGCATGAAGACACCGGGATGATGTTGGGGTTCACCGTTTAGGGCTGTGCGACCTGCCGCCTTCTCCTGTGAGGGGGGCAAATAAAAAAACGGCAACTTTCGTTGCCGTTTTGCATTTTACTTCGCGTCATCCGGTAGCGCGTAGGCAACGATGTAGTCACCCATCTTGGTACCGAACGAGCCATGACCGCCTGCAGAGATGACAACGTACTGCTTGCCATTCACTTCATAGGTCATCGGCGTCGCCTGGCCACCTGCCGGCAGACGCGCCTGCCACAGTTTTTCGCCATTGCTCATGTTGTAAGCGCGCAGGTAGTTATCGGCGGTGGCGGCGATAAACAGCACGTTACCGGCGGTTGAGATCGGACCGCCCAGCATCGGCATACCCATATTGAACGGCAGCGGGACAGGCAGCGGGAACGGCAGACTATCCTGCGGCGTCCCGATGCGTTTTTTCCACACCACTTCATTGGTCTTCAGATCCAGCGCCGAGATATAACCCCATGCCGGTTGTTTACACGGCAGGCCAAACGGCGACAGGAACGGGTTCAGGGTGACGCCGAACGGGACGCCATACTGCGGCTGAACGCCGGACTCGGTACCAGAGCCTTTCGCGTCTTTTGGCGGTTCCATCGGGTTGCCCGGGCCGCGCGGGATTAATTTAGAGACGAAAGGCAGCGCCATCGGGTTGGCGATAGCCACCTGACGGTTTGGATCGACGGAGATACCGCCCCATTCAAACATCCCCAGGTTACCAGGGAACACCAGCGTGCCCTGTTCAGACGGCGGAGTGAAGATACCTTCATAGCGCATCTGATGGAAGATAACGCGGCACACCAGCTGGTCAAACATGGTGGCGCCCCACATGTCTGCGCCGGTCAGGTCTTTCTTCGGACGGAAACTCAGCTCGGAGAACGGCTGGGTTTTAGCGACATAATCGCCTTTCGCCGCACCTTGCGGAACCGGTTTTTCCGGCGCCGGGACCACCAGTTCGCCATTACGGCGATCCAGCACGAAGATGTTGCCGGTCTTGGCCGGAGCGTAAATCACCGGTACGGTTTTACCGTTCACATCAATGTCGGCCAGCGTCGGCTGCGACGGCATATCCATATCCCACAGATCGTGGTGTACGGTTTGGTAGCTCCACGCCAGTTTACCGGTGGTTGCGTTCAGCGCCACGATAGAGCTGGCGTAACGTTCCTGTTCCGGCGTGCGGTTGCCGCCCCAGATATCCGGCGTGGTAACGCCCATCGGCAGATAGACTAAATCCAGCTTAGCGTCATAGGCGGCAGGCGCCCAGGAGTTAGGTGAATTGAGTGTGAAGTGATGCTCATCGCTCGGGATCGCATTAGGGTCTTTCGCGCCCGGGTCGAAGGCCCACAGCAGTTTACCGGTATTCACATCAAAGCCGCGGATCACGCCTGATGGCTCGCGGGTTGAGAAGTTATCGGTTACCGCGCCGGCAATGACGATAGTCTTGTCGGTGATAATCGGCGGCGACGTCGGTTCATACATGCCCGGCGTGGTCACCGGCATGTTGGTCTGCAGGTTGAGAATGCCTTTGTTGGCAAAGGTTTCGCACAGCTTACCGTTGTCGGCGTTCACCGCGAACAGGCGGCCATCGTTGACCGGCAGAATAATACGGCGCGGGCAGTCGGCGACGACGTCGGCAGGGGCGTTATCTACTTTGGCTTCATGATAGGAAACGCCACGGCAGGTCACGTGCTGGAACGACGGATCGGCGTTCAGCTGCGGGTCAAAATGCCACTTCTCTTTACCGGTGGCCGCGTCAAGCGCGAACAGACGCTGGTGCGCGGTACACAGATACAGCGTGTCGCCAACTTTAATCGGCGTCACTTCGTTAGTGATTTCACCCGGATCGTTCGGCTGCTTCAGGTCGCCGGTGCGGAATACCCAGGCTTCCTTCAGGTTCTTCACGTTGTCGGCGTTAATTTGCTTCAGCGGCGAAAAACGCTGGCCTTCCTGGTTACGGCCATAGGCCGGCCAGTCGCTATCGGCGACGGTAGAAATCGGCGCGGCCGGCGTCGCGTCAGCGCTCAGCGTACCGTTCACTTCCTGCGGGTCGTTGAAACCGGCCCAGGTCAGGATCCCGCCGCTAATCAGCAGGGCGATAACCAGACCGCCAACGGCGCCGGCGGAAGGGACCGGCAGACGACGCCAGACAAATGGCAGAATCAGCCAGATGCCAAAGAAGACCAGGATGTCGCTACGCGGCGTCAGCGCCCAGAAGTCGAAACCGACTTCCCATACCCCCCAAATCATGGTTGCCAGCAACAGGGCGGCATACAGCCACAGCGCTGAGCGCTTGCCGCGGAACAGCAGGACGGTGACGGCCAGCATCACCAGGCCTGCGATAGGGTAGTACCATGAACCGCCGATAGCGGCCAGCCATACCCCACCGATTAACAGATACAGGCCACAGAAGGCGGCAAACAGCGCCGTCAGCGTGACAAGTAACCGTGATTGTTGAGATTTTGTTTCTGCCATAGAAAGACACTCTTCAGTTGTTAATTTTTTAACTGCAATTAATTATAGGATTTAACAACTGTGATCGGAATCACAAATATGGCTTTATTATTCACTGCACCGAAGATTTCGTTTTGCTGGTATACTGTATCGCTTGCCGGTCAACGTCGGTGTGAAAGCAGCGGCTTTGAAGATTTATCCTAAGAATCAAATGGTTAGTTTAATGAAACATACTGTAGAAGTGATGATCCCGGAAGCCGAGATCAAAGCGCGTATCGCCGAACTGGGTCGTCAAATTAATGAACGCTACAAAGACAGCGGCAGCGAAATGGTGCTGGTGGGTTTGTTGCGCGGTTCATTTATGTTTATGGCTGACCTGTGCCGTGAGGTTCAGGTACCGCATGAAGTCGACTTTATGACCGCCTCCAGCTATGGCAGCGGCATGTCCACCACACGTGATGTCAAAATCCTTAAAGACCTGGATGAAGACATTCGCGGTAAGGACGTACTGATCGTCGAAGACATCATCGATTCCGGCAACACCCTGTCTAAAGTGCGCGAAATCCTCAGCCTGCGCGAGCCGAAATCGCTGGCTATCTGTACGCTGCTGGATAAACCAAGCCGTCGTGAAGTGAACGTCCCGGTTGAGTTTGTAGGTTTTGCGATTCCGGATGAGTTCGTGGTGGGCTACGGCATCGACTACGCTCAGCGCTATCGCCACCTGCCGTACGTCGGTAAAGTGATCCTGCTGGACGAGTAATTATTGTTGCGGTCCCGGATAGGGTGAGCGCCTTATCCGGGGCGGTGAGCGCGGCGGCTATTTATGGTTGGCGTGCTTGCTCTTGAGATTGGAAATCCCGTGGCGATAGCGCTGCTCGAGGGTTTCCCGGCTGACGGCGGTGACATCAAGATCGCGCAGTAGTCCGTCGTGAATACCATAAGCCCAGCCGTGGATCGTCACTTTTTGTCCACGTTTCCACGCCGACTGCATGATCGTCGAGTGTCCCAGGTTGTATACCTGCTCCATCACGTTCAGTTCGCAAAGTGTATCCAGACGCCGCTCTTCCGGCATTTCACCGAGCAGCGAACTGTGTTTAAACCAGATATCGCGAATGTGTAGCAGCCAGTTATCAATAAGCCCCAATTCCGGGTTTTCGACCGCCGCCTGTACACCGCCGCAGCCGTAGTGGCCGCAGATAATAATGTGTTCGACTTCCAGCACGTCAACGGCGTATTGCACCACCGACAGACAGTTCAGGTCGGTGTGGATCACCAGATTGGCAACGTTACGGTGCACGAACAACTCACCGGGTTCCAGGCCGGTTAAGCGCTCTGCGGGGACGCGGCTATCGGAACAGCCAATCCACAGAAAACGCGGTTTCTGCGCCTGCGACAATTTCGCAAAGAAGCCGGGGTCCTCTTCCACCAGCATTTTTGACCATAGTGCATTATTGCTGATGAGTGTATCTATATCATTCATGGACGTTTACGGCCTGTAACCAAGTAAGTGCGTTGCGCTAATATAGGGTAAGCTCACCTTTTTGAAAACAATCTTTACCCGTCATACTTCATGCTGCAGGTGCGTTGGCTGCACTCGTTCACCCCAGTCACTTACTTATGTAAGCTCCTGGGGATTCGCTCATTTGCCGCCTTCCTGCAACATGAATTATTTGGGTAAATTAGATGTGAAGACACGAGAAGAGACATTTAATGACCATTGCTCTGGAATTAAAACAGCTCAAGAAAACCTATCCCGGCGGGGTTCAGGCGCTGAAAGGCATCGACCTGCAGGTTGAAGCCGGCGACTTTTATGCGCTGCTGGGCCCGAACGGCGCGGGGAAATCCACGACTATCGGTATCATTAGTTCGCTGGTTAATAAAACCTCCGGCCAGGTTAATGTATTTGGCTACGACCTGGAAAAAGATGTGGTGAACGCCAAGCGCCAGCTCGGGCTGGTGCCGCAGGAGTTCAACTTCAACCCATTCGAAACCGTACAGCAAATCGTGGTTAACCAGGCGGGTTACTACGGCGTTGAGCGTAAAGAAGCAATTTTGCGTAGCGAAAAGTATTTGAAACAGCTCGATCTGTGGGAAAAACGCAATGAACGCGCGCGTATGCTCTCCGGCGGGATGAAGCGCCGCCTGATGATTGCCCGCGCGCTGATGCATGAGCCGAAGCTGCTCATTCTTGATGAACCCACCGCTGGCGTTGATATCGAGCTACGTCGCTCGATGTGGGGTTTCCTCAAAGATCTCAACGATAAAGGCACCACCATTATCCTCACGACCCACTATCTGGAAGAAGCGGAAATGCTGTGTCGTAATATCGGCATTATCCAGAGCGGCGAGCTGGTGGAAAATACCTCGATGAAGGCGCTGCTGGCTAAGCTGAAATCTGAAACCTTTATCCTCGATCTGGCGCCGAAAAGCCCGCTGCCAACCCTCGACGGGTATCAGTACCGGCTGGTTGATACCTCGACGCTGGAAGTTGAAGTGCTGCGCGAGCAGGGGATTAACAGCGTTTTCGCCCAGCTAAGCGCCCAGGGCGTGCAGGTATTAAGTATGCGTAACAAGGCCAACCGTCTGGAAGAGCTGTTTGTCACGCTGGTGCACGACAAAAAAGGAGAATCAGCATGATGCAGCTTTACTGGGTCGCGCTGAAAAGCATCTGGACCAAAGAGATCCACCGGTTTATGCGTATCTGGGTACAGACGCTGGTGCCGCCGGTGATCACCATGACCCTCTATTTCGTCATCTTTGGCAATCTGATCGGCTCGCGGATCGGCGAGATGCACGGTTTTACCTATATGCAGTTTATCGTGCCGGGGCTAATTATGATGGCGGTGATCACCAACGCCTACGCCAACGTCGCTTCGTCGTTCTTTAGCGCCAAGTTCCAACGTAACATTGAGGAACTGCTGGTGGCGCCGGTGCCAACCCACGTGGTGATCGCCGGTTACGTCGGCGGCGGGGTGGCGCGTGGGCTGTGTGTCGGCATTCTGGTGACGGCTATCTCGCTGTTCTTCGTCCCGTTCCAGGTTCATTCCTGGCTGTTTGTCGCCCTGACGCTGATTTTGACGGCAATTCTGTTCTCGCTGGCGGGCCTGCTCAATGCGGTGTTTGCGAAAACCTTCGACGACATCAGCCTGATCCCGACTTTCGTGCTGACGCCGCTGACCTACCTGGGCGGGGTGTTCTATTCGCTGACGTTGCTGCCGCCGTTCTGGCAGGCGCTGTCGCATCTCAACCCTATCGTCTACATGATTAGCGGCTTCCGTTTTGGCTTCCTCGGCATTCATGACGTCCCGCTGGCGACCACCTTTGGTGTGCTGGTGGTGTTTATCGTGGCCTTCTATATTCTGTGCTGGTACCTGATCCAGCGTGGGCGTGGCCTGCGTAGCTAATCCTCTCTACAAGCGCCCCCGCTAATTTCACCTTGCCGGGGCGCTAAGCGGTAATTTTTGATACCCATCACCCCACCTCAACGCTTGCCCTGCTAAATTGTTTGCCTGCTAAGGAGGTAGGCGATGTTAGGTTGGGTAATTACCTGCCATGATGAGCTGGCGCAGGAGATGCTGGATCGTCTGGAGAAAAAGTTTGGCCCGCTGGCGCAGTGCCGGGCGGTGAATTACTGGCGTAATCTGAGCGTCAATATGCTGAGCCGCATGATGTGCGATGCGCTACATGCCACGGACTGCGGCGATGGCGTGATTTTTCTCACCGATAAAACCGGTGCCGCGCCATATCGCGCCGCCGCGCTGATGAGTCACAAACACACCCACTGTGAAGTTATTTCCGGCATTCGCTATCCATTGCTGGAGGAAATGTATTTACAGCGCTATACCCTCAGCAGTGATGCCTTCCGTAATGCTATCGTTAGCGCTGGAGGCCCGACGGTGAGCAGTCTTTGGCATCAACAGCAAAAGAATCCGCCTTTTCGTCTACTGCATGATACGTTCGGAAATTAGGCATTAGCATTGATGCCGCTTTTGTTACAATGGCGGCATTCAGGTTTACCGGTTCGATGCGCATGTTTGCCCGAGTCATAACATTATTCCTTTTGCTGACGTCAGTCAGCGTTTCCGCTAGCCTGCTCAGCCAACAGGGCGTCCCCGCACGCTATATGCAAATCACAGAAGATGCCGATATCTGGGCGCAGGTCGGCAACCATGTAGTGAGCGTCGGCAACGTTCGCGCCGGGCAGATCCTCGCCGTGGTGCCGACCACGGCAGACTATTATGAATTCAATTTCGGCTTCGGTACTGGCTTTATTGATAAAGGGCATCTGGGGCCGGTGCAGGGCGCGAAACGGGTTGAGGATAATCTGGGTGATTTACATCAGCCGTTGAGCAACCAGAACCTGCTGACCTGGAAAGACACGCCGGTTTACGATGCGCCGTCAGTGGGCAGCCCGCCGTTTGGCACCCTGGCCAATAACCTGCGCTATCCCATTATCAGCAAGCTGAAAGACCGCCTTAATCAAACCTGGTATCAGATTCGTATCGGTAACCGGTTGGCGTGGGTAAGCAGCCTGGACGCGCAGGAGGATAACGGCATTCCGGTACTGACTTATCACCATATTCTGCGTGATGAAGAAAATAGCCGTTTCCGCCATACCTCGACCACCACCTCGGTGCGCGCTTTCAGTAACCAGATGACCTGGCTGCGTGACCAGGGCTATACCACGCTGACGATGTATCAACTGGAAGGGTATTTACGTAACAAGGTTAATCTGCCTGCGCGCTCGGTGGTGATTACCTTTGATGACGGCCTCAAGTCGGTGAATCGCTACGCTTATCCGATCCTCAAGCAGTACGGCTTCCACGCTACGGCATTTATTATCTCATCGCGGATCAAACGTCATCCGCAAAAGTGGGATCCGAAATCGCTGCAGTTTATGAGTATCTCTGAGCTCAGACAGATTCAGGACGTGTTTGATGTGCAGTCGCATACCCATTTTCTGCACCGGGTCGATGCCGCCCGTCACCCGATATTACTCAGCCGGAATTATCACAACATTCTCTTTGATTTCGAGCGTTCCCGGCGAGCGCTGAGCCAGTTTAATCCGCACGTGCTGTATCTTTCGTATCCGTTCGGCGGCTATAACGCCACGGCGGTTAAGGCGGCGAACGATGCCGGTTTTCATCTGGCGGTAACGACGGTGAGAGGGAAGGTGAAACCGGGGGATAATCCGTTCCTGCTGAAGCGGTTGTATATCCTGCGTACCGATTCGCTGGAGACGATGTCGCGGCTTATCAGCAATCAGCCGCAAGGGTAAACCGGCGCTGCGGCTGAGCGCAGCGCCGTAAGAATCAGGCGACCTGCACCGGAATAGCTTTCGCCTGGCGCTTCATTTCGTTATCGCCTTCGAAATAGGCGATCTTCGGCTGCCAGGTGCGGGCTTCTTCGTCAGACATGGTCACGAAGCTGGCGATAATGAGGATATCGCCGACGCTTGCGCAGTGCGCCGCAGCGCCGTTGACGGAGATAATCTTCGAACCACGCTCGGCGGCGATCGCATAAGTCGAGAAACGGTTACCGTTGGTCACGTTCCACAAATGAATGGCTTCATTTTCCAGAATACCGGCCGCTTCGAGGAAATCCTGGTCAATGGCGCAGGACCCTTCGTAATGCAGGTCAGCCTGCGTGACTTTAACGCGGTGGAGCTTGCCCTGCAGCATATTACGCATCATAACTTCTACCTTCCAACCTTTATGTAGCAAAGCGGACACGGCATCCGCTTTGAGAAAATAACCCGATTTTTCGTTCCAGGCTACTGGCCCAGCTTGACGATTTTGTTATCAATCAGACGCGCCTGGCCCAGCCATGCCGCCATCAGGATCACCGCGCGTTTGCTGGCATCCGTGAGCTCCAGCAGGGTGTCGGCATCACGGATCTGGATATCGTCGGCGCGAAAACCTGATTCGTTGAGCTCCTGCTCGGCGATGGCAATGATTTCCTCGAGGTTACGCTCGCCAGCGGCAAGTTTATCCGCCACCGAACTCAGCACTTTGTACAGACCCGGGGCGATTTTACGCTGCTCGGCGGTCAGATAACCGTTGCGCGAACTTAGCGCCAGGCCGTCTTTCGCGCGGATAATCGGCACGCCGACGATCTCGATGTCGTAGCCCATATCGGCGACCATTTTGCGGATCAGCGCCAGCTGCTGGAAATCTTTCTCGCCGAAGCAGGCGACATCCGGCTGCACCAGGTTGAACAGCTTGCTGACAATGGTCGAGACGCCGCGGAAGTGGCCAGGGCGGCTGGCGCCTTCCAGCATGGTCGACAGGCCAGGAACGTCAACGAAAGTCTGTCCTTCAGTACCCTGCGGATAAATTTCCGCCGGCGCCGGTGCAAAGACAAAATCGACCTTGCGCTTGTTCAGCTTTTCGCAATCTTCCTGCAACGTACGCGGGTAGCGCGCCAGATCGTCCGGGCGGTCAAATTGCATCGGATTCACGAAGATACTGACCACCACGACATCCGCGCAGGCTTTGGCTTCATCGACCAGCTTCATATGGCCATCGTGCAGGTTGCCCATGGTGGGAACCAGCGCAATGCGCTTGCCTTCCTGGCGTAAACGACGGATATGCTGGCGCAGCAGCGGCAGGGTTTCAATTATCAGCACAACAAGACTCCTTAATGGAAACTATGTTCTTCGCCCGGATAGGCCCCGGATTCGACTTCGGCAATATACTGCCGTACCGCGGCGCGGATGTCGCCCGCTTCTGCGAGGAAATTCTTCGCGAATTTAGGAATATGGCCGCCGGTGATCCCGAAAGCGTCATGCATCACCAGGATTTGCCCGTCGGTGACGTTACCTGCGCCGATGCCGATAACCGGGATCGTCAGCGCTTCGGTAATGCGTTTTGCCAGCTCTACCGGCACGCACTCCAGCACCAGCAGCTGCGCGCCAGCCGCTTCCAGGGCTAACGCGTCATCGAACAGCGCCTGCGCCGCATCGCCGCGCCCCTGAACTTTATAGCCGCCAAAAACGTTCACCGACTGCGGCGTCAGGCCGAGATGACCACAAACTGGCACCGCGCGTTCCGCCAGCATCCTGACGGTATCAGCCAGCCACGCGCCGCCTTCAAGTTTGACCATATTGGCGCCGGCGCGCATCACGACGGCGGCATTTTCGAAAGTTTGCTGCGGCGTGGCGTAGGCCATAAACGGCAGGTCGGCGAGCAGCAGACTGTTCGGCGCGCCGCGACGAACCGCGCGGGTGTGGTAAGCGATATCGTCAACGGTCACCGGCAGCGTGGAGTCGTGGCCCTGTACCGTCATCCCCAGCGAATCGCCCACCAGCAGGACGTTAATGCCTTCATCGGCAAAAAGCTTAGCGAAGCTGTAGTCGTAGGCGGTGATAGTGGCGAAGCGCTTTTTCTCCTGTTTGCATTTCTGCAGCAGGGCAATGGTGGTCGGTTTCATAACGTTTCCTGATGATGAAAGTCATATTAACCGGCATTCTAACAGCAGCATTCAGGGGGGCAATGATTTTGGGCAACCGATTACCACTATCGCCGTAAATGCTAAAAAAGGGAGTAGGGGTTACCAGAGAGCGGGTTTTTCGGCGCCCAGATTTTCCAGCGCGGCGCGAAGGGCGAGGCCATCGGGGAAGTGGAGCTGTGGGGCGATTTCAAACAGCGGCCAGAGCATAAAACCGCGATTTTTCATATCGTAGTGCGGCACCGTCAGACGCTCGCTGTTAATGACCGCATCGCCAAACAGCATGATGTCGAGGTCCAGCGTACGCGGCCCCCAGCGTTCGGCTTTGCGCTCCCGTCCCTGCTGCAGCTCAATGCGCTGAGTGTGATCGAGCAGCGCTTCTGGCGCGAGCGAGGTTTCAAGCGCGACGGCGGCATTGAGATAGTCGGGCTGATCCTGCGGCCCCAGCGGCGGCGTACGGTAGAGCGAAGACACGCTCGCCACGCGGCTGTCCGGAATGTCGGCCAGCGCGCGGATAGCGGCATTCACCTGCTCGAGCGGCGAGGCAAGATTACTGCCAATGGCGATATAGACCAGGGTCATGCGTTACCCTGACGCGGCGCGCGTTTACGCGGGCGGCGATGGCGACGGCGCGGAGCGGGATCGTCGCCGAGATCGTTGAGCATATCTTTCTGTTCCGGCGGCGCGGCCACCTGGAACTCACCCCACCATTTGGTCAGGCGCTGCAGTTCGTGGTTGTTCTCGGCGCCTGCGCGCAGTTCAAGCAGGTCATAGGCGGCGCGGAACTTCGGATGCTCCATGAGTTTCCACGCGCGTTTGCCCTGACGGCGGGACATACGTAGCTGCAACTGCCAGATGTCGCGCACCAGGGTGGTGATGCGTTTAGGGATTGCCAGCGTCCGGCAGGCTTCATCCAGTACATCGTTCATCGCCAGCGCGAAGGCGTCGTAATAGGCCAGCCCGCTCTCCTGCGCGATTTTCTGCGCCATTTCCAGCAACGGATACCAGAACATGACCGCGAACAGGAACGCTGGATTGACGCGCATATCGTTATGCAGGCGGTTATCGGTATTCTTCAGCACCTGGATAATGATACGTTCCATCGGGCTATCGCCACGCTCGGTGAAGTAGCGGGTGATTGTCGGGAACAGCGGCTGGAACAGGCTGTATTCGCGCAGCAGTTGATAGGTTTCATAACCATAACCTGCCTGCAGCAACTTCAGCACTTCTTCAAACAGACGCGCTGGCGGTACGTCGTGTAGCAGGGCGGCCAGACGTGGAATTGGCTCGGCGCTTTCGGCGCTGATGCGCATATGGAGTTTGGCGGCGAAGCGTACCGCGCGCAGCATACGCACCGGATCTTCACGGTAACGGGTTTCCGGGTCGCCAATCAGGCGAATTACCCCTTCCTGCAGATCGCGCATTCCACCAACGTAGTCACGTACGGTGAAATCCGCCACGCTGTAATAAAGGCTGTTGATGGTGAAGTCGCGGCGCTGGGCATCTTCTTCGATAGAGCCGAAGATGTTATCGCGCAGCAGCATGCCGTTCTGGCCGCGCTGGGAGGTGACGCGGTCGTTGGTGTGGCCTTCGTGATGGCCGCGGAAGGTAGCGACTTCAATGATTTCCGGCCCGAACATCACGTGCGCCAGGCGGAAGCGACGGCCGACCAGGCGGCAGTTGCGGAACAGTTTACGTACCTGATCCGGGGTCGCGCTGGTGGTGACGTCAAAATCTTTTGGCTTCTTGCCCAGCAGCAGGTCGCGAACGCCGCCGCCGACCAGGTAAGCTTCGTAGCCCGCCTTGTTCAGTCGATAGAGCACCTTGAGCGCGTTTTCACTGATATCTTTGCGGGAAATTGCATGCTGTTCACGCGGGATCACCGTCATATGCGTTTGTTCGACGGCGGCAGCCTCTGCCTCGCGCTCTTCACGGCTTAGCACCTTGCGGCAAAAATTAGCGACTCGGGTAAAAATGGTGCACCTCGTAGTGTCAGACGAACTTCGGATAAAACATTACTCTATGGGCTTCAGGTTGCATTTAAACGGCAAATTCAGGGGCAACCTGAAGGGCGACGAGCAAAAATAGCGGCTAATCATAGCTCAGCGGGAGCCATTTGAGAATGCTGGATTTTTGCAGGCTGCCAGTTGGCTACCGCTTGTTTGAGTAAATCTTCAATACTCAGCGCTTGCCAATCCTCGACGACATCCTGATTCAAAAATGTTAATGCCCGCACAATTTCCGGTCGCGGATCGCCCTCCGGCAGGGCCGGGGCGTGGTTCTGTTTTGAGAGCTTATTACCTTCGGCATTCAGCGCCAGCGGCAGGTGTACGTAATCAGGTACAGGCCAGCCAAAGTGTTGATACAGCGAAATTTGTCGTACCGTTGGCTCGATAAGATCGGCGCCGCGAACGATTTCGCTGACCCCCTGAAAATGGTCGTCAACCACTACCGCCAGGTTATAGGCGAACAGCCCGTCGCGACGATGGATGATGAAATCTTCCCGCGCCAGCGGTTCGTCGGCGACGAGGGTCCCGCGCAACTGGTCATAAAATTCCAGTACCGGACGGGTCTGGCGCAGGCGCAGCGCGGCGTTTTCGGCGCCAAGGCGCAAATCGCGACAGTGACCGTCGTAGATCCCCCCGACGCTGTGAATGCGCGCGCGGGTGCAGGTGCAGTAGTAGCAAAGATCCCGATCGCGCAGCCAGGCGAGGCGTTCGCGATAAGCATCGTGCCGCTGGGATTGCCACAGTACTTCGCCGTCCCAGTGCAGACCGTAGCGATCGAGCTGTCGCAAAATGGTGTCGGCGGCGCCAGGAACTTCCCGCGGCGGGTCGATATCTTCAATGCGTACGCGCCAGATACCGCCTTTCGCCCGCGCTTGTAGATAGCTGCCAAGGGCGGCGATTAATGAGCCGAAGTGGAGTTCGCCGGAAGGTGAGGGAGCAAAGCGCCCTATATAGTCTGAGTCGGTCATGTTAAACACAAGGGGAATCAGGCGGGAGAAACTCCCGCCAGAGAGTGAGGTAGCTGGGATTAACCCGCCATCTGTTTTTCGCGAATTTCCGCCAGCGTCTTGCAGTCGATGCACAGGTCAGCTGTTGGACGCGCTTCCAGACGGCGAATGCCAATCTCCACGCCACAGGATTCGCAGAAGCCGAAGTCTTCGTCTTCGACTTTTTTCAGTGTTTTCTCAATCTTCTTGATGAGTTTACGTTCGCGGTCGCGGTTACGCAGCTCCAGGCTGAACTCTTCTTCCTGCGCGGCACGGTCGACCGGGTCCGGGAAGTTAGCTGCTTCATCCTGCATATGCGTTACGGTGCGATCCACTTCATCCCTGAGTTGATTACGCCATGCTTCAAGAATGCGCTTGAAGTGCGCCAGCTGGGCTTCGTTCATATACTCTTCGCCCGGCTTCTCTTGGTACGGCTCCACCCCAGCGATGGCGAGAATACTCAGGGACGATGTTTTACGGTTTTGCCCTTCTTGCATGTTGCTTCTCCTTAACACGCACTATCGATCCCCATGTGGGGGAAAAATCAGGCCGCTATAAATAGCAGATGCTTTTCCGGATAGCAATTATCTAAACGTTACACTTGACAACGCTGTGAAGAAAAGCGTATTTGCGCTCGCGAACCGGACACAATTTAGCCTTTTAATTACCGGGGGTTAACGCCACGGCAATCGGCTTATTCAGAGTCATCATTTTGGTAGAAAGTTCCGCTTTCCAGGCGAGAATTTCTACCCCCTTTTCCTGCGCCTCTATCAACAGCTGTGCGTATTTGGCATCAATATGATGCGCGGGTGAGAAACGGTCTATCGCCGAATGCAGCACGGCGAATAAAATCACGGCCCGATGGCCCGCGGCCGCGACGCTCATGAGTTCCCGCAGGTGCTTCTGACCGCGTGCGGTAACGGCATCGGGAAAATAACCGTACTCTTTTTCCGCCAACGTAACCGATTTCACTTCAATATAGCAGTTACGGCGGCCTTCTGCCTGTAACATAAGGTCGATTCGGCTATTTTCTTCGCCATATTTTACTTCGCTTTTCAGAATGTTATACCCGGCAAGCTCAGGGATATTTCCGGCGAGTACCGCCTCTTTCGCGAGGGTATTGGCCCGCAGCGTGTTGACGCAGATGACCGCGCCCTGTTGGGTTTCAGTTAATTCCCAGGTATGCGCATATTTACGTTTAGGATTATCGGAAGTGGAATACCAGACGGTATCGCCCGGCGCGGCGCAGCCGGTCATGGCGCCGGTATTCGGGCAGTGCAGCGTCAGCTCCTGGCCCTCCGGCGTGACGACATCGGCCAGAAACCGTTTGTAACGTTTAATTAAAGTGGCGGACTGCAAAGGCGGAGTGAACAGCATCAGAGTTCCCTGGTAAATGGATAACGTTCCAGCACGTTGTAGCGGGTGCGTCCGCGGAGAAAGCTGGACTCATAAAGCACAAATTCGTTGATCGGCACCTGCCAGCAAAAACCCGGCGGCGGGATTGGCACCGCGTGGCGGGCGTCGCGCAGGAGGGTGATATGGGGATGAAACGGCTGCGGGCTTTGATAGCAGCCGCTGCGCGCTGCCTGAGCGCGCAGCATATTTGCCAGCTGCAGCATGCCGCGCGGCGGCTGGCGGGTACCGAGCCACACTACGCGCGAACGCAGCCACTGGCCGGCGTCGTCGAGCGTCAGGGTAAATGGCGGTTGTTGAATGCGTCCGGCCATTGCCGACAGCGCGCGCTGTTTTTCAGCGCTGACGTCGCCGAGAAACGCCAGCGTCAGATGTAGGTTATCGGCGGCGACCGGCCTTCCGGCATCGTCGGCAAAATGGGCGGCGCGCCAGTGAATAATCTGTTTCTGTATTGCTTTCGGCAGTTCAAGAGCGAAAAACAGCCGTTTCGGCTCGGACATGATAGAGACTCGGTAATGAATTACGGGGATGCTACAATGCTTGCCCTCGAATGTTAACCTCCGGAGCCTTTCGTGTCCTCATTGCCGGTTGCCGCAATTCTTCCCGAACTTCTTTCCGCCCTGCAGCAGGCGCCGCAGGTGCTGCTTAACGCGCCTACCGGCGCGGGTAAATCAACCTGGCTGCCGCTACAGATCCTCGCCGATGGCAACATTGATGGCCGGATTATTCTGCTGGAGCCGCGGCGGCTGGCGGCGCGTAACGTCGCTCAGCGTCTGGCGGAGCTGCTGGGAGAAAAACCGGGAGAAACGGTAGGCTACCGGATGCGCGCCGAAAGCTGCATAGGGCCAAATACCCGTCTGGAAGTGGTTACTGAAGGGATCCTAACCCGCACTCTGCAGCACGATCCGGAACTTTCCGGCGTGGGGCTGGTGATCCTCGATGAATTTCATGAACGTAGCCTGCAGGCCGACCTGGCGCTGGCGTTGTTGTTGGACGTTCAGCAGGGGCTGCGTGACGATCTCAAGTTATTGATCATGTCGGCGACGTTGGATAACGATCGTCTGCAGCGCCTGTTGCCGGAAGCGCCGGTGGTAGTTTCCGAAGGGCGTGCATTCCCGGTTGAACGTCGCTTTACGCCGCTGGCGAGCCATCAGCGTTTTGCCGAAGCGGTAGCGATCGCCGCCGCGGATCTGCTGCGTGAGGAGCAGGGATCGATGCTGTTATTCCTGCCGGGCGTTGGCGAAATTCAGCGCGTACAGGAACAATTGAGCGAGCGCGTAGCCAGCGATGTGCTGTTATGCCCGCTGTACGGCGCGCTGCCGCTGAGCGAACAGCGCAAAGCGATTCTCCCGGCGCCCGCCGGGATGCGCAAAGTGGTGCTGGCGACCAATATCGCTGAAACCAGTTTGACGATCGAAGGCATTCGTCTGGTGGTCGACAGCGCTCAGGAACGGGTCGCGCGCTTCGATCCGCGCACCGGCCTGACCCGGCTAATCACCCAGCGGATAAGCCAGGCGTCAATGACCCAGCGCGCCGGTCGCGCCGGGCGTCTGGAGCCGGGGATCTGCTTGCATTTGCTGGCGAAAGAGCAGGCGGAGCGCGCGGCGGCGCAGAGCGATCCGGAAATTCTGCAAAGCGATCTGTCGGGTCTGCTGCTGGAGTTGCTGCAGTGGGGCTGCCGCGATCCGGCCGAGCTTCGCTGGCTGGATCTACCGCCGGCGATAAATCTGGCGGCGGCGCGGCGTCTGTTGACGGCGTTATCGGCGCTGGAGGGCGAACGCCTTTCGGCTCACGGGCGCAAAATGGCGATGCTGGGTAATGACCCGCGTCTGGCGGCCATGTTGACGGCGGCCGATTCCGCGGATGACGCGGCGACGGCGGCGAAACTGGCGGCTATTCTTGAGGAGCCGCCGCGCGGCGGCAGCAGCGATTTAGGCGCCGCGTTTGCCCGCCAGCAGGGCAACTGGCAGCAGCGGGCGCAGCAGTTATTGAAGCGGCTGGCCAGCCGAGGCGGTCAGCCTGATGCTGAGCGGATGGCGGCGTTGCTGGCTCCAGCCTTTGCCGACCGTATCGCCCGTCGACGCGGCCAGGAGGGACGCTATCAGTTGGCTAACGGCATGGGCGCGATGCTGGATGCCGATGATGCGCTCGGCCGTCACGAATGGTTAATTGCGCCGCTGCTGCTGCAGGGCAGTTCGGCGCCCGATGCGCGAATTTTGCTGGCGCTGCCGCTGAACATTGACCAACTCGTCGCGCAGCGCCCTGAGCTGATACAGCGCTCCGATACCGTGGAATGGGATGAAGCGCAGGGGATGTTAAAAGCCTGGCGGCGTAACTGTATTGGCCAACTGGTGATAAAAACCCAGCCGTTGGCGAAGCCGTCGGAAGCGGAGCTGCATCAGGCAATGCTCAACGGTATTCGCGATAAAGGGCTCAGGGTGTTGAACTGGACGCCGGAGGCTGAACAACTGCGCCTGCGTCTGCATTGCGCCGCGCAGTGGTTGCCGGAAGCAGGCTGGCCAGCCGTTGATGATGCATCGCTGTTGGCTGCGCTGGAGGCATGGCTGTTGCCGCAGATGACCGGCGTGCATTCGCTTCGGGCGCTTAACGCGGTGGACCTGCGGCAGGCGCTGCAAAACTGGCTGCCGTGGACGTTACGCCAGAAGCTGGATAGCGAGCTGCCGACCCATTACACGGTGCCGACCGGTAGTCGTATCGCCATTCGCTATCATGAAGATAACCCGCCGGCGCTGGCGGTACGGATGCAGGAGATGTTTGGCGAGGCGACGACGCCGCGCATTGCCGAAGGGCGGGTTCCCTTGGTGCTGGAATTACTTTCGCCGGCGCAGCGACCATTACAAATTACCCGGGATTTAAGCGCCTTCTGGCAGGGGGCATACCGCGAGGTGCAAAAAGAGATGAAGGGGCGCTACCCGAAACATGTCTGGCCGGATGACCCGGCGAATACCGCGCCGACCCGGCGGACGAAAAAATACAGCTGAGGCGCCGCGCCCTTGCTGTGGGCGCGGTTCCGAAAATCGCTGGCCGCAGTCACACGGCGCAATATTTATGTTATTAAAAAACATCATATTTTACCGTTTATCGCGTTTTGCGGTTGTAAAATGCTGGTTAAGAATGTCGCGGATTAGTGCTATTCTCTGTGGCCTGGACAATTCGTGCTATGTCCGGAGATATTCTTCAGCTTAAACAGATAATTATATGATTTGTTTAATGAATTATTCTTCGAAGATGATATGAAAGACGTCGGCCGCGGCAGCGCGGCGGGTGTGAAATTGAGAGATATCTTCTTCCTCCTAAAGGGGGAAGTATTGAGAATCAGGCCTTTACGCCTGAAAGTTGCGGAGAAAAAGCATGGCGGGAGATGACCGCGAGCCTATCGGACGTAAAGGGAGACCTTCACGCCCGGCAAAACAAAAAGTCACCCGTCGCCGGGTCCGGGATGAGGACTACGACGATGATTACGATGACGATTATGAGGATGAACGACCGATGCCGAAGAAAGGAAAGGGCAAAGGCAATAAGCCTCGTCGTAAGCGCAGCTGGCTGTGGCTGCTGGTCAAGCTGGGGATTGTCTTTGCGGTAATTATCGCCGCCTATGGCGTCTACCTCGACCAGAAAATTCGCAGCCGCATTGACGGTAAAGTCTGGGAACTGCCGGCGGCAGTGTATGGCCGGATGGTCAACCTTGAGCCGGATATGCAGATCAGCAAAAACGAGATGGTGCGCCTGCTTAATGCGACCCAGTACCGTCAGGTCAGCGCAATGACGCGTCCTGGCGAATACACCGTACAGGCTAACAGCATCGAGATGATCCGTCGTCCGTTCGATTTCCCGGATAGCAAAGAGGGGCAGGTGCGCGCGCGTCTGACCTTTGATGGCGATCATCTGGATACCATCGAGAATATGGATAACAACCGTCAGTTCGGTTTCTTCCGTCTCGATCCGCGCCTGATCACCATGCTGCAGTCGGCGAACGGCGAGCAGCGCCTGTTCGTTAAGCGTAGCGGTTTCCCGGATCTGCTGGTGGATACCCTGCTGGCGACCGAAGACCGCCACTTCTACGAGCATGACGGCATCAGCCTGTACTCAATGGGCCGCGCGGTGCTGGCAAACCTGACGGCGGGGCGTACGGTGCAGGGGGCGAGTACCCTGACCCAGCAGCTGGTGAAGAACTTGTTCCTTTCCAGCGAGCGTTCCTACTGGCGTAAAGCCAACGAAGCCTATATGGCGCTGATCGTCGATGCCCGCTACAGCAAGGATCGTATCCTTGAGCTGTATATGAACGAAGTGTATCTCGGCCAGAGCGGCGATAACGAAATCCGCGGTTTCCCGCTGGCGAGCCTTTACTACTTTGGCCGCCCGGTGGAAGAGCTGAGCCTTGACCAGCAGGCGCTGCTGGTCGGGATGGTCAAAGGCGCGTCAATCTACAACCCGTGGCGTAACCCGAAACTGGCGCTGGAGCGGCGTAACCTGGTGCTGCGTCTGCTGCAGCAGCAGAATGTTATCGACCAGGAGCTGTACGATATGCTGAGCGCGCGTCCGCTGGGCGTGCAGCCGCGCGGCGGGGTGATTTCTCCGCAGCCGGCGTTCATGCAGATGGTGCGTCAGGAGCTGCAGGCGAAACTGGGCGATAAAGTGAAAGATCTCTCCGGCGTGAAGATCTTTACCACCTTTGACCCGGTGGCTCAGGAGGCGGCGGAAAAAGCGGCCATTGAAGGGATCCCGGTACTGAAGAAACAGCGTAAGCTGCCGGATCTGGAAACCGCCATGGTGGTGGTCGACCGCTTTACCGGTGAAGTCCGGGCGATGGTCGGCGGCGCGGAGCCGCAGTTTGCCGGCTACAACCGCGCGATGCAGGCGCGTCGTTCGATTGGTTCGTTAGCGAAACCGGCCACTTATCTGACCGCGCTGAGCCAGCCGAACCAGTACCGCCTGAATACATGGATTGCCGATGCGCCGGTGACGATCCGCCTGGCTAACGGCCAGACCTGGTCGCCGCAGAACGACGATCGTCGCTTTAGCGGTCAGGTGATGCTGGTGGATGCGCTGACCCGTTCGATGAACGTGCCGACGGTTAACCTCGGGATGTCGCTGGGTCTGCCGGCGATCACCGATACCTGGCAGAAGCTGGGCGTACCGAAAGACCAGCTGAATGCGGTTCCAGCGATGATCCTTGGCGCCCTTAACCTGACGCCAATCGAAGTGGCGCAGGCATTCCAGACCATCGCCAGCGGCGGTAACCGCGCGACGCTGTCGGCGCTGCGTTCCGTGATTGCTGAAGATGGTACGGTGCTGTACCAGAGCTACCCGCAGGCGGAACGCGCCGTTCCGGCGCAGGCGGCCTATATGACCCTGTGGACCATGCAGCAGGTGGTGCAGCGCGGTACCGGCCGTCAGCTTGGCGCCAAGTATCCTGGCCTGCATCTGGCGGGTAAAACCGGGACCACCAACAACAACGTGGATACCTGGTTTGCCGGTATCGATGGCAGCCAGGTGACGATTACCTGGGTTGGCCGCGATAACAACCAGCCAACCAAGCTGTACGGGGCCAGCGGCGCGATGTCGATTTATCAGCGCTATCTGGCTAACCAGACCCCGACGCCGCTGGCGCTAACGCCGCCGGAAGACGTGGTGGATATGGGCGTGGACAGTAATGGTTACTTCCAGTGCAGCGGCGGTATGCGTACCCTGCCGGTGTGGACCACCTCGCCGGATGCGCTGTGCCGTCAGGGCGAAGCCCTGCAGCAGCAACAGCAGCAACAACAGGAAGCCAATAACCCGTTCAACCAATCCGGGCAGCAGCAGCCTGCTAACCAACCGCAGCAGCAACAGCAGCAACCTGCGAAGCAGGAGAAGAGCGATGGCGTGGCCGGTTGGATTAAAGATATGTTTGGCGGCAACTAAAACCGTTTAAGCTGAACGTCTGAACAGCCCCTTAATACGAAACTATTAAGGGGCTTTTTTATTGTGGGCATCTGCGTAACACCGTGATAACTCCCTAGTAACCGTCTGGTTATTTATTAATCCCTTGGCATTTCGTTCCCGGCATAGCGCTTGCCTTAGATTCCGCGTTTCGCCTATTATGTCACCCGTCATAATAATAATTCTCGTTTACGTTATCATTCACTTTCATCAGAGATATACCAATGGCGCGTCTTAAAACTGCTCAGCCAAATCACTCGCTGCGTAAAATCGCAGTCGTAGTAGCCACGGCGGTTAGCGGCATGTCTGTCTATGCACAGGCTGCGGAACAACCGAAAGAAGAAACCCTCGTCGTTACCGCGGCGCCCGCCAGCCAGGAAAGCGCCTGGGGACCGGCTCCGACTATCGCGGCGAAGCGTTCCGCCACGGCGACCAAAACCGATACTCCCATTGAAAAAACGCCGCAGTCTATCTCCGTGGTGACCCGCGAAGAGATGGACATGAAGCAGCCGACAACGGTTAAAGAAGCGCTCTCATACACCCCGAGCGTATTCTCTACCCGCGGTAGCTCGACCACCTATGATGTAGTCACCATTCGTGGATTCACCACATCCAGCACGGTGAACACCAACCAGTATCTGGATGGCATGAAGCTGCAGGGTAACAACTACTCTGAAGTCTCCATGGATCCGTATTTCCTGGAACGCGTGGAAGTGATGCGCGGGCCAACTTCGGTGCTGTACGGCAACAGCAACCCGGGCGGTATCGTCAGCATGGTCAGCAAGCGTCCGACCACCGAGCCGCTGAAAGAAGTACAGTTTAAGATGGGCACCGATAACCTGTGGCAAACCGGTTTCGACTTCAGCGACGCCATCGATGATGACGGCGTGTGGTCTTACCGCCTGACCGGATTAGGCCGCAGCCAGGATGCGCAGCAGCAGATGGCGAAATCGACCCGTTACGCCGTCGCTCCGTCTTTCAGCTGGCGTCCGGATGATAAAACCGATTTCACCTTCCTCAGCAACTTCCAGAATGACCCGTATGCCGGCTATTACGGTTGGCTGCCGCGTGAAGGCACCGTGGTGCCGTATTACGATGCCAACGGTAAGGCCCACAAGCTGCCGACCGATTTCAACGAAGGCGAGTCCGATAACAAGATGGCGCGTCGCCAGCAGATGGTTGGCTATAGTTTCTCCCACCAGTTCGATGACACCTTTACCGTGCGTCAGAACCTGCGCTATGCCGACGTGCATACGCTGTATCGTTCGGTCTACGGCAATGGTTACCAGGAGCCGGGAAAAATCAATCGTGCCTACGTGCGTTCCGATGAGCACCTGAATACCTTTACCGTTGATACGCAACTGCAGTCTGATTTCGCCACCGGCGCGGTGAATCACACGCTGCTGACCGGCGTCGACTACTCGCGGATGCGTAACGACGTTGATGCAGATTACGGTACGGCCGATGCCATTAGCATGACCAATCCGCAGTACGGCAATCCAAACGTGAACGTCAACTTCCCGTATGCGGTCCTTAACCGTATGGAGCAGACGGGGCTGTACGCGCAGGATCAGATGGAGTGGGATAAGTGGGTGATGACCTTAGGCGGTCGTTACGATTACGCCACCACGTCTACCTTCACCCGTTCCACCAGCAGCATGGCGGAGAATCACGACCAGCAGTTCAGCTGGCGCGGCGGTATCAACTATCTATTTGATAACGGCATCTCCCCGTACTTCAGCTACAGCGAATCGTTCGAACCGGTATCGGGTTCCAATAGCACCGGCAAGCCGTTCGATCCGTCGCGCGGAAAGCAGTATGAAGCCGGCGTGAAGTATGTGCCGAAAGATATGCCGGTGGTGGTAACCGCGGCGGTCTATCAGCTGACTAAAGATAAGAACCTGACGGCAGACCCGAACGATCCGACCGGACTGTTCAGCGTACAAACCGGTGAAATCCGCTCCCGCGGCTTTGAGCTGGAGGCGAAAGCGGCGGTCAATGCCAATATCAACCTGACCGCGGCGTATAGCTACACCGATGCCGAGTACACCCACGACACCGTCTTCGAAGGCAAGCGCCCGGCGGAAGTGCCGCGTAATATGGCCTCGCTGTGGGCGGATTACACCTTCCACGAAACTGCGCTCAGCGGGTTGACCATTGGCGCGGGCGCGCGTTATATCGGTTCGACGGTCAGCTACTACAAAAATGACACCAGCACCGGTAAGAAAAATGACTCCTTCAATGTGGCCGGTTATGCGCTGATGGATGCGACGGTGAAATACGATCTGGCGCGCTTTGGTCTGCCGGGGTCTTCGGTCGGCGTCAACGTCAACAACCTGTTTGACCGCGAATATGTCTCCAGCTGCTATAGCGAGTACGCATGCTACTGGGGAGCGGAACGTCAGGTTGTTGCTACCGCAACCTTCCGCTTCTAACTACTCACGGGCGCGGTTCGCCGCGCCCAATATCAGGTTGTTGCTATGCAGGAACAGACTCCGCACTCTGAGACGACGTTTGCGTTAAATCGCGTGACCTTTCGCGTGCCTGGCCGCACGCTGCTTCATCCCCTTTCGTTGACCTTCCCGGCAGGAAAAGTCACTGGCCTGATAGGCCATAACGGTTCCGGCAAATCCACGTTACTGAAAATGCTTGGCCGCCATCAGCCGCCTTCCGAAGGCGATGTGCTGCTGGACGGCCAGCCGCTGGACAGCTGGAGCAGCAAGGCGTTTGCCCGCAAAGTGGCCTATCTGCCGCAACAACTGCCGGCGGCGGAAGGGATGACGGTGCGCGAGCTGGTGGCGATTGGCCGCTATCCGTGGCACGGCGCGCTGGGGCGCTTCGGCGTGGCGGATCGCGAAAAAGTAGAAGAGGCGATTGCGCTGGTGGGGCTGAAACCGCTGGCGCATCGGCTGGTGGACAGTCTTTCCGGCGGCGAGCGCCAGCGCGCGTGGATCGCCATGCTGGTGGCGCAGGACAGCCGCTGTTTGCTGCTTGATGAACCGACGTCGGCGCTGGATATCGCCCACCAGGTCGATGTGCTGGCGCTGGTGCATCGTCTCAGCCAGCAGCGCGGCCTGACGGTGATCGCGGTCCTGCACGATATTAATATGGCCGCCCGCTATTGCGATTATCTGGTCGCGCTGCGCGGCGGTGAAATGATCGCCCAGGGGACGCCCGCGGAGCTGATGCGCAGCGAAACGCTGGAGCAAATCTACGGCATCCCGATGGGGATCCTGCCGCACCCGGCGGGCGCAGCGCCGGTAAGTTTTGTCTATTGATGGAAAATTCGAACTTCTTCTCACGCCGGCGCCTGTTGACGGCAATGGCGCTGTCGCCGCTGCTGTGGCAGATGCGCGGCGCGCAGGCGGCGAACGTTGACCCGCAGCGCGTCGTCGCGCTGGAGTGGCTGCCGGCCGAACTGCTGCTGGCGCTCGGCGTTACGCCCTACGGCGTGGCAGACATTCCCAACTATAACCTGTGGGTCAATGAGCCGGCGTTACCCGCCTCGGTGATTGATGTCGGCCTGCGCACTGAACCCAATCTTGAATTACTGACGCAGATGAAACCGTCGTTTATCGTCTGGTCGGCAGGCTATGGCCCGTCGCCGGAAAAGCTGGCGCGTATCGCGCCCGGTCGCGGTTTCACCTTCAGCGACGGCAAACGGCCGCTGGCGATGGCTCAGCGTTCGCTGCTGGAAATGGCCGATCTGCTGGGTAAACAGCAGCAGGCGAAGCGCCATCTGGCGGAGTTCGACGCGTTGATGGAAAGCCTGCGTCCGCGATTTGCCGACCGTGGCGATCGCCCGCTGCTGATGATTTCGCTACTTGATGCCCGACATGTGCTGGTATTCGGCGAGAACTGCCTGTTCCAGGAAGTGCTCGATCGTTTTGGCATCAAAAACGCCTGGCGCGGTGAAGCGGCATTCTGGGGCAGTATCACCGTAGGCATCGATCGGCTGGCGGAATTTAAAGAGGCCGATGTTATCTGTTTCGATCACGGCAACGAACGGGAGATGGCCCAACTGATGGCGACCCCGCTGTGGCAGGCGATGCCTTTCGTGCGCGCGGGGCGTTTCCAGCGTCTTCCAGCGGTGTGGTTCTATGGCGCGACGCTGTCGGCGATGCATTTCGCCCGCGTACTGGCCGATGCGCAGGGGAGGGCGGTATGAAGGCGCGTTTCTCGCCGTTAGCCATTATCCTGTTGGTCGTGTTGCTGGTTGCCGCTTTCGCGCTGAGCATCATCAACCTTCAGGTTGCTTTACCTTACGCGCAGTGGCGTCAGGCGCTGTGGCAGCCGGATAGCGATAATATCGCCCAGATGCTGTTCCATTACAGCTTGCTGCCGAGGCTGGCTGTATCGCTGCTGGTCGGCGCCGGACTGGGGCTCGTTGGCGTACTGTTCCAGCAGGTGCTGCGTAACCCGCTGGCGGAGCCGACCACGCTCGGCGTCGCCACCGGCGCGCAGCTTGGAATGACGGTGACGACGCTATGGGCGATCCCCGGCGTGCTGGCGTCGCAGTTTGCCGCGCTGGCAGGCGCTTGCCTGGTCGGCGCGCTGGTGTTCGGCGTCTCGTGGGGCAAACGTCTGTCGCCGGTGACGCTGATTCTGGCCGGCCTGGTGGTGAGTCTCTATTGCGGCGCGGTCAATCAGCTGATGGTGATTTTCCATCACGACCAGCTGCAAAGCATGTTCCTGTGGAGTACCGGTACGCTGACGCAGACCGACTGGAGCGTGGCGCAGCGCCTGTGGCCGCAGCTGCTTGGCGGCGCGATGTTGACGCTGCTGTTGCTACGCCCGTTAACGTTGATGGGGCTGGATGATGGCGTGGCGCGGAATCTCGGGCTGGCGCTCTCTCTGGCACGCCTTGGCGTCTTGACCCTGGCGATAGTAATAAGCGCGCTGCTGGTCAACGCGGTCGGTATTATCGGCTTTATCGGTCTGTTCGCGCCGCTGCTGGCGAAAATGCTCGGCGCCCGCCGCCTGCTATCGCGGCTGGTGCTGGCGGCGCTACTTGGCGCGTTGATCCTGTGGCTTTCCGACCAAATTATTCTCTGGCTCAGCCGGGTATGGCGGGAGGTGTCGACCGGGTCAGTCACCGCGCTGATTGGCGCGCCTTTATTACTGTGGCTGCTGCCGCGGCTGCGTAGCATCAGCGCGCCGGTTATGAATGGCGGCGATAAAGCGCTGGTTGAGCGCCGCAACGTGCAGTGGTTCGCGCTGGGCGGATTGGCGCTGATGTTGTTGGCGGTAACCGCCGCGCTGACCTTTGGCCGCGATGCGCAGGGGTGGCAGTGGGCCAGCGGCGATCTGCTGGAGCAATTGATGCCCTGGCGCTGGCCGCGGGTGTTCTCGGCGCTGTTCGCCGGGGTGATGCTGGCCGTCGCGGGTTGCATTATTCAACGCCTGACCGGTAACCCGATGGCCAGCCCGGAAGTGCTGGGTATCAGTTCTGGCGCGGCGTTTGGCGTGGTATTGATGCTGTTCTTTGTGCCGGGCAACGCCTTTATCTGGCTGCTGCCAGCCGGCAGTCTTGGCGCGGCGGCGACGCTGCTGGTTATCCTGGTTGCCGCCGGGCGCGGCGGATTCTCGCCGCACCGGATGTTGCTGGCGGGGATGGCGTTGAGTACCGCCTTCACCATGCTATTGATGATGTTGCAGGCCAGCGGCGATCCGCGAATGGCGCAGATCCTGACGTGGATGTCCGGTTCGACCTATAGCGCGACGCCGGAGATGGTGCTGCGTAGCGGGGTGGTAATGCTGGCGCTATTGGCGCTGACGCCGCTCTGCCGCCGCTGGCTGACCATCCTGCCGCTCGGCGGCGAGGCGGCGCGAGCGGTGGGAATGGCGTTGACGCCATCGCGTATTGGGTTGCTGCTGCTGGCGGCGAGCCTGACGGCAACGGCGACGCTAACCATTGGGCCGTTAAGTTTCGTTGGTTTAATGGCGCCGCACATTGCGAGGATGATGGGATTCCGCCGGACGATGCCGCATATGGTGATTTCAGGGCTGATTGGCGGGATGCTGCTGGTGTTCGCCGACTGGTGCGGGCGAATGATAATGTTCCCCTACCAAATCCCGGCAGGTTTGTTATCGACGTTTATCGGCGCGCCGTATTTTATCTATTTGCTGAGAAAGCAGAGCCGCTAACGATCCCGATAGCCTCAACATCCCCGGTGGCGCTAGCGCCACCGGGGCTACAGTGCTGCTCGATTTGCTAGCCCGGACAAGGCGCAATGCGCCGCCTCCGGGAAAATCCCCGGTGGCGCTAGCGCTTACCGGGGCTACGGCTCTGTGCGATTTGGTAGCCCGGACAAGGCGCAATGCGCCGCCTTCGGGAAAATCCCTGCCCCACCAGGTATTCAAGTACCTTACAGCTTGGCAAACACCCGACGCGCGGCGTCGATAGTGTTGTTGATATCCTCTTCGCTATGGGCGACGGACATAAAGCCGGCTTCAAACGCCGACGGGGCGAGGTAAACCCCTTCTTCCAGCATCAGGTGGAAGAAACGCTTGAAACGTTCAACATCGCACTTCACCACGTCCTGATAGCAGGTGACGGTTTCGGCATCGGTAAAGAAGATACCGAACATGCCGCCGACATTATTCACCACCAGCGGGATCCCGGTTTCGCGCGCCGCGTTCAGCAGGCCATCCGCCAGTTGATTGGTCAGCTCGGTCAGGGTTTCATGCACGCCCGGCTGCGCCACTTCGCTTAAGCAGGCGAAGCCTGCGGCCATGGCGATAGGGTTGCCTGACAGCGTACCGGCCTGGTATACCGGACCGGTCGGCGCCAGCGCGTCCATGACCTCGCGGCGGCCGCCGAAAGCGCCCACCGGCATACCGCCGCCGATGATTTTACCCAGACAGGTCAGATCCGGCTCCACGCCGTAATAAGACTGGGCGCCGGCCAGCGCGACGCGGAAGCCGGTCATCACTTCGTCAATAATCAGCAACGCGCCGAATTCGTCACACAGCGCGCGCAGGCCTGGCAGGAACTCCGGCTGCGGCGGAATGCAGTTCATATTGCCGGCCACCGGTTCAACGATGATACAGGCGATATCCTGCGGATACTGTTCAAACGCCGCGCGAACCGAAGCAAGATCGTTATAGGTGCAGGTCAGGGTATGCTTCGCGAAATCGGCCGGTACGCCCGGCGAGTTCGGCTGGCCGAGGGTCAGCGCACCGGAGCCGGCTTTCACCAGCAGGCAGTCGGCATGGCCGTGGTAGCATCCTTCAAACTTGATGATTTTGTCGCGGCCGGTGAAGCCGCGCGCCAGGCGAATGGCGCTCATGGTGGCTTCGGTGCCGGAGTTTACCATGCGCACCATATCCATGGTCGGTACCAGTTCAGTAACCAGTTCCGCCATTTTGACTTCCATTTCGGTTGGCGCGCCGAAGCTTAACCCGCGCTCTGCCGCTTCAATCACCGCGTTACGAATGGCCGGGTGGTTGTGACCCAGCACCATTGGGCCCCAGGAACCGACATAATCGATATAAGCTTTACCATCGACATCGTACAGGTAGGCGCCATCCGCACGTTCAATAAACAGCGGGGTGCCGCCGACGCCAGTAAAGGCGCGGACCGGCGAGTTGACGCCGCCGGGGATAAGTTCGCGGGCGGCGTTATACAGATTTTCAGATTTGCTCATGGCCAGGATCCTGGTTCGTGAATAAAGTTATCGGGCTATTCTAAGTTATTCCATGAAGGTTATGAAAGTTTTGCCCAATTGAAACATTAAGTAGACGAAACAATTTTTTGGCGACGCGCGGCGCGGAGGCGGCTAGAATGCCTCTCTTCTCATTTGTATTACCAATAAATGATAATGGCATGAAAGCAGAAACTCCCTCTTTTGAAGCACATCAGTTTGTTCGCGTGCGCCGTAGCGATGCGGTCCGCCGGTTAATTCAACGCGACAAAACGCCGTTGGCGGTATTGTTGATGGCGGCGGTAGTCGGCACGCTGGCCGGACTGGTGGGCGTGGCGTTTGAAAAGAGCGTGAACTGGGTACAGAACCAGCGAATTGGCGCCCTGGTGCAGGTGGCGGACCACTGGTACCTCGTCTGGCCGCTGGCCTTTATCCTGTCGGCGCTGCTGGCGATGGTCGGTTATTTTCTGGTGCGCCGCTTTGCGCCGGAAGCCGGCGGTTCCGGGATCCCGGAAATCGAAGGCGCGCTGGAAGAGTTGCGCCCGGTACGCTGGTGGCGCGTGCTACCGGTAAAATTCATCGGCGGCATGGGAACCCTGGGCGCCGGGATGGTGCTGGGGCGCGAAGGGCCGATGGTGCAGCTTGGTGGTAATATTGGGCGCATGGTGGTGGATGTGTTTCGTCTGCGCAGCCCGGAAGCGCGGCACACGCTGTTGGCTACCGGTGCGGCATCGGGCCTCTCCGCGGCCTTCAACGCGCCGCTGGCGGGGATCCTGTTTATCATCGAAGAGATGCGCCCGCAGTTCCGCTACAATCTGATTTCGATTAAAGCCGTGTTTACCGGCGTGATCATGTCGAGCATTGTATTTCGCATTTTTAACGGCGAAGGGGCGATTATCGAAGTCGGCAAACTCAGCAATGCGCCGGTGAATACCCTGTGGTTGTATCTGGTGCTGGGCATGATTTTCGGCTGTTTCGGGCCATTGTTTAATACCCTGGTGCTGCGAACGCAGGATATGTTCCAGCGCCTCCATGGCGGCAATATCAAAAAATGGGTGTTGATTGGCGGGCTTATCGGCGGGCTGTGCGGTCTGCTGGGCCTGATGCAGCCGACCGCGGTGGGCGGCGGTTTTAACCTTATCCCGATCGCCGCTGCCGGCAACTTCTCGGTTGGGCTGCTGCTGTTCATTTTTATTGCGCGTGTCATCACCACGTTGCTGTGCTTCTCTTCCGGCGCGCCGGGGGGGATTTTCGCTCCGATGCTGGCGCTCGGCACGCTGCTGGGGACGGCATTCGGCATGGCTGCCATCCCGCTGTTTCCGTCCTATCATCTGGATGCCGGTACCTTCGCTATCGCCGGGATGGGGGCGTTGCTGGCGGCTTCGGTACGCGCCCCGCTTACCGGGATTGTGCTGGTGCTGGAGATGACCGATAACTATCAGCTCATTTTGCCAATGATTATTACTTGCCTTGGGGCAACACTATTGGCGCAGTTCCTCGGCGGTAAACCTTTGTATTCGACCATTCTGCAGCGTACTCTGGCGAAACAGAAGGCCGAAGAGGCGGCGAAAGCGCAGCAGGTACCCCGGGAGAATACTTGAACGATTTACCAGGGTATTAGATAATGGCTCAAAAGGTCCGGTTATTCTTTAATCGGCCGGAAGTATTAATGGGAGCAAAAAATGAGTGATGACGTAGCGTTGCCGCTGGAGTTCACCGAAGCCGCAGCGAACAAAGTAAAACATCTGATTGCGGATGAAGACAATCCGAACCTGAAACTGCGCGTGTACATCACCGGCGGCGGTTGCAGCGGTTTCCAGTATGGCTTCACCTTTGACGATCAGGTCAACGAAGGCGATATGACTATCGAGAAACAGGGTGTCGGCCTGGTGGTTGACCCAATGAGCCTGCAGTATCTGGTTGGCGGCGCCGTCGACTATACCGAAGGTCTGGAAGGTTCGCGTTTCATCGTGACCAACCCGAATGCGAAAAGCACCTGCGGCTGCGGCTCCTCGTTCAGCGTTTAAAGGTAGTCACACTAGCTCTTTGCCACAGAGAGCAACGAATACGAAAAACGGTAACCATGAGGTTACCGTTTTGCTTTTATTACCGTCCGTTATCATCCAACGCAAAGGTCGGCAGCTTGAGGTGCCAGCGAATCGCCGCCAGGCGTATTACCAGCGTCACCACCATCCCTAACATCGCCGAGTTTTCCAGCGACAGCTGAAAGGTGTAGTGCGCCGTCGCGTGCACGATACCGCCGACAATGCAGGCGGTGGCATAGATTTCGGTGCGCAGAATCATCGGAATTTCTCGCGCCAGCACGTCGCGGATAATCCCGCCGCCGACGCCGGTGACCACGCCCATGCAAATAGCTACCAGCGGGCCGGTATGGGCAATAAAGGCTTTATTCACGCCGATGCCGACAAACACCGCCAGGCCGACGGCATCTAATACCGGCAGTACCCATTTCGGCATGCGCCGTGGCTGGCGTACCAGCAGAATCGTTAACATACTGGTGACCATCGCCACGACCAGATCGGTAGGGTCCTTAACCCAGAACACCGGGCCATTGGCCAGCGCCATATCGCGGATCGTCCCGCCGCCCACGGCGGTAACCACGCCTAATACCAGCACGCCGAAAGGGTCCATGCGTAATTTTCCCGCCAGCAATACGCCGGAGATAGCAAATACGGCTGTGCCAATAATATCCAGCCAATAGACAAGCATCGTCAGTTCCCGCTATAAGCCTGCTGCCAGGCGGTTATTTTACCTGCTCAAGCGCAGTACAGAGTTGTTTTGCGGCAAGGATAATACGTGGGCCCGCGCGTTCAAACCAGTCGCTATGTAAGGCGATGAGCGAAATTGTGAGCTGATTTTGCCAATAGCGATCCACGGCGGGGATTTTACTGGCGTCGCCGGTGATGACGATAGCCTGCGGATGCCGTGACAGCACCTGTTCGCGGCTGACCTGCGGCCAGGGAACGCGGCTGGCGGCAAAAATATTTTCTCCGCCGCACAGGCTCAATACTTGATTCTGGATCGAGGCGCTATTGCTGGTGAACAGCGGGTTGGCGCCGAACTGTAAAAATACGCGCTTTTTCGGCACGGTGGCATAGCGGGCTTTTAGCGCCTGGTAATCGTCTTGCATCGCCTGCGCGGCCTGACGGGCTTTTTCCGGCTGCGGGCTCCACGGCGCCAGCATCCGCAGAGCGCTAATGATTTGCTCAATCGAACCCGTTTCGACCCAGATAACCTTGATTCCCAGTGAACTGAGCTGATTGACCTGGCGTTCGGCATTGCCGCCGCGCCACGCCAGCACCAGATCGGGCTTCAGAGCGACAATACGTTCAAGGTTCATTCCCTGCCAGCTGGCGACTTGTTCGATTTTAGCCGCGGCGGGAGGGTAGTCGGAATAACTGCTGACGCCGACCGGCGTAATGCCGGCAGCAAAGGCCAATTCGGTGTTGGCCGGGGAGAGCGTCACCACCCGCGGCGCGGCGAAAAGCCACGCCGGGGCGAGTAACAGCAGGGCGGTTAACGCCTTCTGTAGCGACTTAGCCACGCGCCAGGTTCTGCACCAGATTTTCCACCATCAGGGTGGACTGCTTGGCGGCAACGGCGAGGAACTCGTCGAAGCTGAGATGCGACTGCTGGTCAGCGACGTCAGAGATTGCTCGTACCACCACAAATGGAATACTGAAGTTATGGCAGACGTGGGCGATGGCGGTCGCTTCCATCTCTACGGCAACGGCCTGCGGGAAGTTGTGGCGGATTTTCGCCAGCCCTACCGAGCCGTTGATGAATGCGTCACCGCTGACGATCAACCCGCGAACGGCGTTGAGATTCAGCGCTTTGATGCAGGTTTCCGCGGCGGCAATCAGTTTGTCATCAGCTTTGAAACCCGCCGGACAGCCCGGCAGTTGGCCGTATTCATAGCCAAACGCGGTGACGTCGGCATCGTGATAACGCGCTTCGTCAGAGACCACGATGTCGCCGACTTTCAGCGTCGGCGCCAGACCGCCCGCGGAACCGGTATTGATAATCACATCCGGCTTGCAGCGCTCCAGCAACAGGGTCGCACCCATGGCGGCTGCCACTTTACCAATGCCGGATTTCAGCAGAGCAACCTCGGTACCGTGAAGTTGGCCGGTGTAGATTTCGCTACCGCCGATAGAGATAGTCTGGCGGTTCTCGATTTTGTCGCGCAGAAGAGTAACTTCCTCTTCCATGGCGCCAATAATGCCAATTTTCATAGATTTACTCGCGATATGTCAGGATTAGCTGCATAGTCTATCATGCGCTTAAGGGGAAGCGTATTGCTCGCGCGGGAGAGGCTATGGCAAATATTGATTTTCGCAACAAGATTCACTGGCGTCGGCGCTACCGTTCGCCGCAGGGGGTAGAGACGGAACGCGAGATCCTGCGGGTGTTTGAAAGCGATCGCGGGCGCATTATCAATTCTCCGGCTATCCGGCGGCTGCAGCAAAAAACCCAGGTCTTTCCACTTGAGCGCAACGCGGCGGTCCGCACACGTCTCACCCATTCGCTCGAAGTCCAGCAGGTCGGGCGCTACATCGCCAAAGAGGTGCTAAGCCGCCTGAAGGAGCAAAAGCTGCTGGAACGCTACGGTCTGGATGAACTGAGCGGCCCGTTTGAAAGCGTGGTGGAGATGGCCTGCCTGATGCACGATATCGGCAATCCACCATTTGGCCATTTTGGCGAAGCGGCAATTAACGATTGGTTCAGCAAACGGCTAGCGCCGAAAGATGCCGCCAGCCAGCCGTTAAGCCAGGATCGCTGCCAGGTTGACGCGCTGCGTCTGCACGACGGCGAAGGGTTGCTCAATGAACTGCGGCGTAAAGTGCGTCAGGATTTGTGCTGCTTTGAAGGTAATGCGCAAGGGATCCGGCTGGTGCACACGCTGATGCGTATGAATCTGACCTGGACCCAGGTCGGCTGTATCCTCAAATATACGCGACCGGCGTGGTGGCGGGGAGAGACGCCAGCCAGCCATAGCTATTTAATGAAAAAGCCTGGTTATTATTTAGCCGAAGAAGAGTATATCGCACGGCTGCGTAAAGAATTGGATCTGGCGCCTTACAATCGTTTCCCATTAACGTGGATTATGGAAGCTGCCGATGATATCTCATATTGTGTTGCTGACCTCGAAGATGCGGTGGAAAAAAGGATATTCAGCGCGGAGCAATTGTATCAGCATCTGTATGACGCATGGGGCGTTCATGAAAAAGGATCGCTGTTCGCACAAGTCGTAGAAAACGCGTGGGAGAAATCGCGTGCTAATTCACTCAGCCGCAGCACTGAAGATCAGTTCTTTATGTATTTACGGGTCAATACGCTGAATAAACTGGTGCCTTATGCGGCGCATCGATTTATCGAAAACTTACCGGCAATTTTTAGCGGCGACTTTAATCATGCGCTGTTAGAGGACGATAGCGATTGTAGTCAGCTACTTGAACTTTATAAAAACGTCGCCATAAAACAGGTGTTTAGCCATCCTGATGTTGAACAGCTGGAATTACAGGGCTACCGCGTTATCAGCGGGCTGTTGGATATCTACGAGCCACTGCTGAAATTATCGCTGGAGGAGTTCAGCCAATTGGTGGAACAAGAGCGGGTACGCAGTTTGCCTATTGCTTCGAGATTGTTCCAGAAACTCTCAACCCGACATCGGTTGGCTTATGTGGAGGCGGTAAATAAGCTTTCGCGCGATACCGAAGAATATCCCGTGCTGGAGTATTATTACCGTTGTCGATTGATTCAGGACTATATCAGCGGAATGACGGATTTGTATGCGTGGGATGAATATCGTCGTCTGATGGCGGTGGAATAAGTCTGAGTTTTGTAAAGACGGACAATAAATTTTTACTTTTACCGAAACTTAACTCTGGAACTTCGCGCTATAAAATGACTCTGAGAGTGCGTACACAGCAACTTTTTCGTTATCCGAAATTTGAAATTGAGATTGAAACCTATGAAAAAAACCACGTTAGCAATGAGTGCTCTGGCTCTGAGTTTAGGTCTGGCGTTGTCCCCGCTCTCTGCGAGCGCGGCTGAAACGGCTTCCTCGGCGACCACTGCGCAGCAGATGCCGAGCCTGGCGCCGATGCTGGAAAAAGTGATGCCGTCTGTGGTGAGCATCAACGTTGAAGGCAGCACGACTGTTAACACGCCGCGGATGCCGCGTAACTTCCAGCAGTTCTTCGGTGACAACTCGCCGTTCTGCCAGGACGGTTCGCCATTCCAGAGCTCCCCATTCTGTCAGGGCGGCGGCCAGGGCGCGCCTGGCGATAACGCGCAGCAGCAGAAATTTATGGCGCTCGGTTCCGGGGTCATCATTGATGCGGCCAAAGGCTATGTGGTGACCAACAACCATGTGGTCGATAATGCCACCACGATTAAAGTTCAGTTGAGCGATGGCCGTAAATTCGATGCGAAAGTCGTTGGTAAAGATCCGCGCTCCGACATCGCGCTGATTCAAATTCAGGATCCGAAGAACCTGACGGCGATTAAGCTTGCCGACTCTGACGCGCTGCGCGTCGGCGATTACACCGTGGCTATCGGTAACCCGTTTGGCCTCGGCGAAACCGTGACCTCCGGTATCGTCTCCGCATTGGGCCGTAGCGGCCTGAACGTGGAAAACTATGAAAACTTCATCCAGACCGATGCGGCTATTAACCGCGGTAACTCCGGCGGCGCGCTGGTGAATCTCAACGGTGAGCTGATCGGTATCAACACCGCGATCCTTGCACCGGACGGCGGCAACATCGGTATCGGCTTTGCTATCCCGAGCAACATGGTGAAAAACCTGACCGAGCAGATGGTCAAGTTTGGCCAGGTGAAACGCGGCGAACTGGGGATCATGGGTACCGAGCTGAACTCCGAGCTGGCGAAGGCGATGAAAGTTGATGCCCAGCGCGGCGCGTTCGTAAGCCAGGTGATGCCGGGCTCTGCGGCGGCGAAAGCGGGTATTAAAGCCGGCGACGTGATTACTACCCTGAACGGCAAGCCGATCAGCAGCTTCGCGGCGCTGCGTGCGCAGGTCGGTACGATGCCTATCGGCAGCAAAGTCGAGCTGGGCCTGCTGCGCGACGGCAAGCCGGTCAACGTTACCGTTGAACTCCAGCAGAGCAACCAGAACCAGGTTGACTCCAGCAGCATCTTTAACGGTATTGAAGGCGCGGAAATGAGCAACAAGGGCCAGGATAAAGGCGTGGTGGTGAGCAACGTGAAAGCGGGCACCCCGGCGGCGCAGATTGGTCTGAAGAAAGGCGACATCATTGTCGGCGCTAACCAGCAGCCGGTGAAAAACATCGCCGACCTGCGCAAAATCTTCGACGCGAAACCGTCTGTTCTGGCGCTCAATATTCAGCGTGGTGATACCTCTATCTACCTGCTGATGCAGTAACTGATACTAGCGTGAATGCCCCTTTCCCGGTAAGGGAAGGGGGCTTTTTTATTCTGCCCGCCGGTTCTGTGATTCCCGCCACAACTCCATACTTCTTTGTCATGCTTTGTGCATATGCACAGTGCGTCCTCTTCGTCACTCTTTTATGCTGATGCCCTGCTCAGGGGAGGGTTACATGGCTGGCTGGCATCTTGATACCAAAATGGCGCAGGATATCGTGGCGCGAACGATGCGCATCATTGATACCAATATTAACGTAATGGATGCCCGCGGGCGCATTATCGGCAGCGGCGATCGCGAGCGTATTGGTGAATTGCACGAAGGCGCGCTGCTGGTGCTATCGCAGGGACGGGTGGTTGATATTGATGATGCGGTTGCTCGCCATCTGCACGGCGTACGTCAGGGGATTAATTTGCCGCTGCGTCTTGAAGGGGAGATCGTCGGCGTAATTGGATTAACCGGCGAGCCCGAATCGCTGCGCAAGTATGGTGAGCTGGTGTGTATGACCGCGGAGATGATGCTCGAACAGTCGCGACTGATGCATTTGCTGGCGCAGGACAGCCGCCTGCGTGAAGAACTGGTCATGAACCTGATTCAGGCGGAAGAAAATACCCCGGCGCTCAACGAGTGGGCGCAGCGACTGGGCATCGACCTCAATCAGCCGCGGGTGGTGGCGATGATTGAAGTTGATAGCGGCCAGCTTGGCGTCGATAGCGCGATGGCGGAATTGCAGCAGCTGCAGACGGCGCTGACCACGCCGGATCGCAACAACCTGGTGGCGATTGTTTCGCTGACCGAGATGGTGGTATTGAAACCAGCGTTAAATGCCTTTGGCCGCTGGGACGCCGATGACCACTGCAGGCGCGTTGAGCAACTAATTGCCCGTATGAAAGAGAATGGCCAGCTGCAATTCCGCGTTGCGTTAGGTAACTTCTTTACCGGACCCGGCAGTATCGCACGTTCTTATCGGACCGCGCGCACGACGATGATGGTGGGTAAGCAGCGAATGCCGGAGAGCCGCAGCTATTTTTATCAGGATCTGATGCTGCCGGTGCTGCTGGATAGCCTGCGCGGCGGCTGGCAGGCCAATGAGCTGGCGCGCCCGCTGACGCGGCTGAAGGCGATGGATAACAACGGCCTGCTGCGCCGCACCCTGCAGGCATGGTTTCGTCATAACGTGCAGCCGCTGGCCACGTCAAAGGCGCTGTTTATTCATCGTAATACCCTGGAATATCGGCTCAATCGGATTTCGGAATTGACCGGGTTGGATCTCGGGAGTTTTGACGACCGTCTGCTGTTGTACATTGCATTGCAGCTGGATGAACAACGCTAAAAACACTCCCGCCTGAGGCGGGAGTGGAAATGACGGACTACAGGCGCTGTAGCCCGCGAGCGGTCACTTGCCAGGTGACGGTATTGGACTGTTGCCAGCTATTGCCATTGAGCGGGTTAATAATAACGGAACGATTTCCCGCTTCGGCATGGAAGACTTCAATGGTATAGCCTTCCTCCAGCATAGCGGTATCAACATAGTCGCCCAGCTGCGACGATCCTTTGATCGACTGACGATACACCACCGAACCGCGCGTATTGTAGACATTGACCGTGGCGTATGTGGTCGTAAAGTGCTTGTTCGGCACCACTGGACTCGCGGTAAAGGTTAGCAGACTGTTACCAATATCCAGCTCCATCGCGGCAAAGCATACGTCATCATCGCCAAGCAGCTGCCAGCTGAAGCAATCGCCATACAGCGCGGTGGCCTCCTGAGTTTCCTCTTCTGTACCAGCGGCTTCCTCATCCGGCACATCATGTGCGAGCGCAAAGGCTTCGAGACCCGTTTTCACCACGCGCCAGCGGTTATGTTGCTTAAGGGGGACGGCGTTTTGGGTTGTGCCATTCGTGGCGCTGGAGCGGAATGCTTCATCATGGAAAATATCGATGATCATCCCTTCCGCGAGAGCGATAGTTTCACTGTTTGCCAGATTGTTAGTTGCGCCGGCATAGCTGCGTTGATAAACGACCGTATCGTTCTCGTCGCTGACCGTAATGCTGGCATAAGTATGGGCGACGTAATACGAGTGCGGCGTACCGGCCCGCGTGGCGACCGTCATCGCGCGCTGTTTATTATCAATAACGATCTGGCAAAACTCGTTATTGCCCTGACCGCGGAGATTGAGCGTCACGCTTTTGCCCGTCAGCTCGCCAGGATCGTCATTAGCCAGGGGCAGGACATCGGCATAGGCTTTCAGCAAGCGGCTGCGTTGGGGTTCTTCAATATGAGGGAGCATCAGCCAGAGGTCGTTTTTACAGACGCACTCTTCCTGCGCTAGCAGCGAGGGCTGGCTCCGGATCGCCTGGGCGTTGTGCTCGAAAATAGCCTGTAAATCATCCGCCGGATTATTATTGAGGATAAAGTTATACAGACCATTATCATCAATGCGTATCAGCTGGTATTTCTCGCGTGCGACCAGCGTTAAATATCCGAGAGAAGCTTTCAGCCGCCCAGGTTCCACGTGAGTAATGTACAGGTGATAGTGAGGACTGAATGGAATAACGACTTTTCCGGTGGCGCAATTGGTACCGGTCATGTTGCGTTCGAATACTTTTTCCCCACTGGCGGAAAGTACGTTTACCGCAGCATACAATGCCCCAGGGTAGTAGCTGTGCGGCGTAGAGCTGGTGACATTAAGAATAAGCTGCTGATTTTCGTAATCGATATCAAGGCGGGCGAAAGGCGCGTCACTAAGCCCTAAAAAGGTTATTCTCACGTTACGTTCGCTGGTATCGTTTTGTGGAATGTAGTTAACGGTAACCGCGTTGGCGCCTTCTTTTACGGTGAGATAGCTGATGTCCGGGCGATATTTTTGTGACCGACCTTTTGGAAGCTCAATCTGATACACGCCAATTGGCATCTCTTTCAGGGTCAGGGCGTCCCCATCAATAACCAGTGAATAATGGTTACCGCAATTATCCTTGATAGTCAGCGTCTGACCGTAAATTTGCTCCGGATGATCGATATTCAGCGTCAGGGTTAGCGTCCCCGTTTTACCTAATATTGCCAGCTCGCTGTTATCCACCAGCCAGAAGAAGGAATCCAGCCCTAACTGCTGGCGCGCGCTATCCCACTCGCTTTGCGGCAGAAAACGATACAGTGGATAGAGCGGTTTTGTCGCCAGTGAAACGATATTTTCCCGGGTGGCGTGCTTCAGCGTTAAACCGCAGAGATCGATAAACGGCGTCACATCATATCCCGCAGAGGTAGCAATGGCGGTTGCCAGCATATCGGCAAGCTGATGATCGGTCGGCTGGAAGCCATCGCTGTTGGCGAATTGGCGATAATTCTGGTTAAAGACGCGGAAAGCGTTGGCGCCTGCTTTGAATAACATCAGCATCAGGAATTGCAGGCGAGGACGCAAACCCCAACTGGTGACCGGCGTCTTATCGGTAATATAGTTTATCAGCTGTGCTTCCTGCACGGCCAGCTGCCCATAGTTGTATAACCAGCCATCGGTATAGAGATGATTATCCTGACTCAGCGTGAGCTGTTGATAAAAGGAGGCGTAAATATTGTTCCACACTTCGCTGACGGACAGCGTGGGATCTTGCATAAATTTACCCTGATAGCCGTGGCCAATTTCATGCAGGATAACCCACTGCGTGGCGACGTTATCCAGCCAGCCTTCGCCCACCGTTGCGGCGGTTTGCGCGCACCAGCTGCTATTATAATAGGCCGCGCCGACGCCATGTTTATCCGCCCGCAGAAAATAGCGGTTAGCAACATCCTGATTCCATTGTGAATCTGGATTATTGCTTAGCCCGGCCCACTCGTTATAGCAGGTGAAAAGGTGATTATAGAAACGGTGTAATGCCGCTAATCCCGCTTTCAGCGCATTATCGCGGTCGGCATAGGGTAGCAGCAGGTTGATAACATCCAAATCAATCAGCGCGAAGGATGATTTATTATTCTCCCAGCCAAGGAAAAACGCCTCTTCAGATTGCCCTGATTTCCAGCTGGGGAGCGGTTTCGTCGTCGCGGGTTGCTGGTAAACCACGGAGAACTCGCAGGGGCTGTCGGTAAATAATGTATCGATAAAAGGGACGGAATCGACGGTGGTGCTGATCGTTTTCCAATTGGTGGTCAGGGCGCAGGTTTTCTCCAGCGCGGTATCGTCGCAGAGCAGGAGCAGGGTCGAGATGCCGTTGCTGAGATCGGTTTGTCGAATTTGCAGTACGGTATTGGCGGGTAGAATAAACCCCAGCGCCTGACGATCGTGCTGCCGCCCTTTTTCAAAACCGGCTTTATCCAGCCAGGGGGCCGATGGCAGGGTATAACATTTTTGTTCAATTTCCTGTGTCATAGAGCTATCTCCTTTTAAGCGGAAACTGAACATAAACGAAATGAAATTTTAAGTAATTCATATGGATAGGGTTGTGATGTGAAATGATGTCAGTGAGGGATAACTGAGGTTTGCTGATGGCGAAGATGATCTACGGCTAAGGAAACAGGGGATGGGGCAGGGGAAGAGGGCCAGTCGCTGGCCCTATCAGGCTGATTTATTTACGCGTCAGCTTTTCCAGATCGGCTTCAATTTCGCTGATCTTATTGGTGACCACGCTTTCCAGATGGCGTAAATCGTCAAGGATCTTACGCTTGAGGTCGATTTCTGTGCGATCGCGCTGGCAGAGCTGGTCCAGCTCGTCGATCACATATCGCAGGTTCGGGCTTATCTCCTGCACCTCTTTGTAGCCCTGACCGACGCCGTCGGCGACCACGGTTTTACGCTGGCGTGGGTATTTAAACTTCACGCTTTTGGCGAAGAATTCGCCTTTATCTTTCTGGAAATAGATCTTCAGGATGTCGTTGTTAGCTTCCTGGCGCAGGCTATAGCGATCGATTTCATCAGGATTGGTAATGCCAAGACTTTTCAGATTATCGTACATAACGGTACCTTTGATATCATCATAACCATTGAATAATTAACGAAAAAATCCATCTTCGCCAGCGTCAGATATAAAAAAAGCGGGATATCTCCCGCTTTTTGTTCTGCTTAGTCGATGGTGCGCAGCAGTTCGTTGATGCCGACCTTACCGCGGGTCTTCGCATCAACCTTTTTCACGATCACCGCACAGTACAGGCTGTATTTGCCATCTTTCGACGGCAGGTTGCCGGAAACGACAACCGAGCCCGCCGGCACGCGGCCGTAATGGACTTCACCGGTTTCACGGTCGTAGATTTTGGTGCTCTGGCCGATGTACACGCCCATGGAGATTACCGCGCCTTCTTCAACGATAACGCCTTCAACGATTTCAGAACGCGCGCCGATGAAGCAGTTATCTTCGATGATGGTCGGGTTAGCCTGCAGCGGTTCGAGAACGCCGCCGATGCCAACGCCGCCGGACAGGTGAACGTTTTTACCGATCTGCGCGCAAGAGCCGACGGTGGCCCAGGTATCAACCATGGTGCCTTCATCAACGTAAGCGCCGATGTTGACGTAGGACGGCATCAGCACGGTATTGCGTGCGATGAACGCGCCCTGGCGGACGGCCGCTGGCGGCACTACGCGGAAGCCTTCTTTCTGGAAGCGCGCTTCGTCGTAGTCGGCGAATTTCATCGGAACTTTATCGAAGTAGCGGCTTTCCGCACCATCGATAACCTGGTTATCGTTAATACGGAAAGAGAGCAGTACCGCTTTCTTCAGCCATTGATGCGTTACCCACTGACCATCGATCTTCTCAGCGACGCGCAGCGCACCGGAATCCAGCAGGGCAATAACCTGGTTAACCGCTTCGCGGGTTACGGTATCCACATTTGCCGGCGTGATGTCGGCGCGACGCTCAAAGGCGGACTCAATAACGTTCTGTAACTGCTGCATTGTTTCTTTCCATTCACTTAAAAAAAATACGTTACCCTTTATCGTTTGGATTGAGGGCCTCTGTCAACCGTTGTTGCACTTCTTGTTGCAGCTCATTATTAAGGGCACGCCGGTCGGCGGTGGCGATTATAAATAAATCTTCTACTCGCTCACCAATTGTCGTAATTCGCGCTCCGTGAAGCGATATTCCGAGGTCGGCAAACACCTGGCCGACGCGGGCGAGCAGCCCTGGCTGATCGAGCGCAATGAGCTCAAGAAATGATTTTCTGTCGGTATGGGTCGGCAGAAAGTTCACTTCAGTGGCGACGGAAAAGTGGCGTAGTTTCGCCGCCTGACGACGCGGGGCCGGCGGCTCCCAGCTGCGTTGGGTTATCGTCTGCTCCAGACCGTGACGAATCGCTTCGTGGCGATCGGCGGAAAGCGGGCTGCCGTCGGGTTCGAGGACGATAAAGGTATCCATCGCCATGCCATCGCGGGTGGTGAAGATCTGCGCATCGTGAACGCTGAGGTTGCGCCGATCCAGCTCGCCGCAGACGGCGGCGAACAGGTAAGGGCGGTCCGGACTCCAGATGAAGATCTCGGTGCCGCCGCGGGTGGCCCGTGAACTCAGCAGGATCATCGGCTTATTGAGATCGTGCTTCAGCAGGTTGCGGGCGTGCCAGGCGAGCTGATTCGGCGTGTGCCGCACAAAGTAGTTCGCCCGGCAGCGGTTCCAGATTTGGTGTAGCGCCTCTTCATTGATATTGTCCATGCGCAACAGCGCCAGCGCCTGCAGCTGATGGTGGCGTACCCGTTCGCGCATATCCGGCGTACTTTGCATACCGCGGCGCAGCTGTTTTTCGGTGGCGAAATAGAGCTCGCGTAGCAGGCTTTGCTTCCAGCTATTCCACAGCGTTTCGTTGGTGGCGCAGATATCGGCGACGGTCAGGCATACCAGATAGCGCAGTCGGTTTTCTGTCTGCACTTCTTCGGCAAACTGTTTAATGACCTCCGGGTCCTGAATATCGCGGCGCTGGGCGGTTACCGACATCAAGAGATGCTGGCGTACCAGCCAGGCGACCAGCTGCGTCTCCCGTGAATTGAGCCCGTGGAGCTCGGCGAATTTCAGCACGTCTTCGGCGCCGAGAATCGAATGGTCGCCGCCGCGGCCTTTAGCGATATCGTGAAACAGGGCGGCGATGAGGATAAGTTCAGGATGGGCCAGCCGCGGCCACAACTCTACGCACAGCGGATGGCGGCTGCGGGTCTCTTCTTTCGCGAAGCTTTCCAGCTTTAACAAGACGCGTATGGTGTGTTCGTCGACGGTATAGGCGTGAAACAGGTCGAACTGCATCTGGCCGACAATATGCGACCACTGCGGCATATAGGCCCACAGCACGCTGTGGCGATGCATCGGCAGCAGACCGCGACTCACCGCGCCCTGATGGCGCAGCATGCTGAGGAAGAGGGTTCGCGCCTCCGGGATATAGCACAGCGGCTGCGTCAGGTGGCGGCGCGCGTGGCGCAGATGACGCAGGGTGGTGGAGTAAATACCGGTGATGCTGCTGTTACGCACCATAATAAAGAACATCCGCAGAATCGCCTGCGGCTCGCGCATAAACAGGGTATCGTCACGCAGGTCTATCAGGGTGCCGCGCAGTTGGAAATCATCATCAATAGGCCGCGGCTTTTCGTTCTCGGTTAGCGCGAGGATCGCCTCGTCAAACAGCTGCAGCAGCATGTTGTTGAGTTCGCTCACCCGGCGCGTAACGCGGAAGAAATCTTTCATCATGTGTTCGATCGGCTGATTACCTTCGCCTTCATAGCCGAGGCGGTGGGCGACATTCAGCTGGCGATCGAAAAGCAGGCGGTTATCGTAGCGATTCACTTCAAGGTGCAAAGCAAAACGGATGCGCCAGAGCTGGTGCAGGCACTCGTTAAGCTCGTTGCGCTCGGCTTCGGTGAGGAAGCCGAAACCGACCATTTCATCAAGCGAGGTAGCGCCGAAGTGGCGGCGGGCCACCCACTGCAGGGTATGTATATCGCGCAGGCCGCCGGGGCTGCTTTTGACGTCAGGCTCCAGGTTGTAACTGGTGCCGTGGTAGCGCTGATGACGGACATTCTGCTCGTCAACCTTGGCGGCGAAGAACTTTTCCGACGGCCAGAAGCCGTCGCTAAAAATATGTTTTTGCAGTTCAAGGAACAGCGCGACGTCGCCGATCAGCAGGCGGGATTCAATTAAATTGGTGGCGACGGTGAGATCCGAAAGTCCTTCCAGCAAACACTCTTCGAGAGTGCGCACGCTGTGACCCACCTCCAGCTTGACGTCCCACAATAGCGTCAGCAGTTCGCCGACCTTTTGCGCCTGGTCGTCCGGCAGCTTTTTACGGCTGAGGATCAGTAGATCGACATCGGAGAGCGGATGCAACTCGCCGCGACCATAGCCGCCGACGGCCACCAGCGCCAGGTCGCAGACGGAGTCAAAACCGTAGTCGACCCACAGCCGCTGCAGCAACTGGTCGATAAACTCGGTGCGCGCCGCGATGAGCCGCTCTGCGGCGATGCCGTTATCAAACGCCTCTCCGAGCCAGTGCTGGAAGGTATCGATGTGCGCCTTGATTGCGGCACAGTTCAGATCGCCCTGCGGCCAGCTCACGGGATGTTCCGGCGGGATGGGCAGAAGGGGGGAAGCTGTGTCAGGGAAAGAGTTGCTCATCGCGTCACCATAAGAAAAAGCTATCTAATAAAAAAGCCGGCGGGCGCCGGCTTTTCATTATGCATCGTGCGAGATTATCGCCGGGATGGTGTCATCCTTGCGTAGCGTCAGAATTTCGCAGCCGTTATCGGTTACCACAATAGTATGCTCGTACTGCGCAGACAAGCTACGGTCTTTGGTTTTCACCGTCCAGCCGTCCTTCATGCTGCGGATCTCTTTCTTACCGGCATTGACCATCGGTTCGATAGTGAAGGTCATACCCGGCTTGAGCACCACGTCGGTTTCCGGCGAGTCATAGTGCAGTACCTGTGGTTCCTCGTGGAAGCCGCGGCCGATACCGTGCCCGCAGTATTCACGTACCACGGAGAAACCTTCCGCTTCGACGAATTTCTGGATCGCCGCGCCGATCGCGCGCAGGTTAATACCCGGTTTGACCATCTTCAGCGCCAGATAGAGGCTTTCCTGAGTGATGCGGCACAGGCGCTCGCCGAGGATAGTCGGCTTGCCGACGATGAACATTTTTGAGGTATCGCCGTGGAACTCATCTTTAATCACGGTCACGTCGATATTGACGATGTCGCCGTCTTTCAGCAGCTTGCCGTCATCCGGGATGCCGTGGCACACCACTTCATTAATAGAGATACAGACCGATTTCGGGAAGCCGTGATAGCCGAGGCAGGCGGAGACCGCTTTCTGTTCATTAACAATGTAGTCGTTGCAGATGCGATCCAGTTCGCCGGTGCTGACGCCCGGTTTGACGTAGGGTTCGATCATTTCCAGCACTTCGGCGGCCAGACGGCCGGCAACGCGCATTTTTTCGATGTCTTCAGATGTCTTGATAGAGATAGCCATGGAATATGTCCAGCAGTGTCGATTTTTTCGACAATAATAGATTAAGTCCTGTCAATGGTAACAGTCCGGGTACGTTGGCGCCAAATTGAGAATCATTAACAGCACGCGACGTCAACAAGAGTTGGTGTCTGGCCAGGTTTTGTGGTATAAAGCGCGCCGGACTTCCGTTCCATCTCAGATACACAAGGATGGGCGTAAGCGACATACTCATATTGTGTAAATAACACACACGTATCGGCACATATTCCGGGGTGCCCTTTGGGGTCGGTAATATGGGATACGTGGAGGCATAACCCCAATTTAATCTATAGAGGTTTTAAACATGGCAACTGTTTCCATGCGCGACATGCTCAAGGCTGGTGTTCACTTTGGTCACCAGACCCGTTACTGGAACCCGAAAATGAAGCCTTTCATCTTCGGCGCGCGTAACAAAGTTCACATCATCAACCTTGAGAAAACTGTACCGATGTTCAACGAAGCTCTGGCTGAGCTGAACAAAATCTCTGCCCGTAAAGGCAAGATCCTGTTCGTTGGTACTAAGCGCGCTGCAAGCGAAGCGGTAAAAGAAGCTGCTAACAGCTGCGACCAGTTCTTCGTGAACCATCGCTGGCTGGGCGGTATGCTGACTAACTGGAAAACCGTTCGTCAGTCCATCAAACGTCTGAAAGACCTGGAAACTCAGTCCCAGGACGGTACTTTCGAGAAGCTGACCAAGAAAGAAGCGCTGATGCGCACTCGTGAGCTGGACAAGCTGGAAAACAGCCTGGGCGGTATCAAAGACATGGGCGGCCTGCCGGACGCACTGTTCGTTATCGACGCTGACCACGAGCACATCGCTATCAAAGAAGCAAACAACCTGGGTATCCCGGTATTTGCTATCGTTGATACCAACTCTGATCCGGACGGCGTAGACTTCGTTATCCCGGGTAACGACGATGCAATCCGCGCAGTTAGCCTGTACCTGGGCGCTGTTGCAGCTACCGTTCGTGAAGGTCGCTCTCAGGACCTGGCTTCTCAGGCGGAAGAAAGCTTCGTAGAAGCTGAATAATAAGGTTTAAGCCCTTATTAGTACCGTGTATGAATAGGGGCCAATTTTAGGCCCCTTTTTTCAATTTATGCTGTTTGGCCGCAGGCCGGGCAGTTTCCACATCTCCCGAGGATTTTAGAATGGCTGAAATTACCGCTTCCCTGGTAAAAGAGCTGCGCGAACGTACTGGCGCAGGCATGATGGATTGCAAAAAAGCACTGACTGAAGCTAATGGCGACATCGAGCTGGCAATCGAAAACATGCGTAAATCCGGCGCGATCAAAGCGGCGAAAAAAGCAGGCAACGTTGCTGCTGACGGCGTGATCAAAACCAAAATCGACGGCAACTACGGTTACATTCTGGAAGTTAACTGCCAGACTGACTTCGTTGCTAAAGATGGTGGTTTCCAGGCATTTGCTGACAAAGTACTGGACGCCGCTGTTGCTGGTAAAATCTCCGACGTTGAAGTTCTGAAAGCGCAGTTCGAAGAAGAACGTGTTGCCCTGGTTGCTAAAATCGGCGAGAACATCAACATCCGTCGTATCGCTATCCTGGAAGGCGACGTTCTGGGCAGCTACCAGCACGGTGCTCGCATCGGCGTTCTGGTTGCCGCTAAAGGCGCTGACGAAGAGCTGGTTAAGCAGCTGGCAATGCACGTTGCTGCAAGCAAGCCGGAATTCGTTAAGCCGGAAGACGTTTCTGCTGAAGTAGTAGAAAAAGAGTACCAGGTTCAGCTGGACATCGCGATGCAGTCCGGTAAGCCGAAAGAAATCGCAGAGAAAATGGTTGAAGGCCGCATGAAGAAATTCACCGGCGAAGTTTCTCTGACTGGTCAGCCTTTCGTTATGGAACCGAGCAAATCTGTTGGTCAGCTGCTGAAAGAGCACAACGCCGACGTTACTGGCTTCATCCGCTTTGAAGTGGGCGAAGGCATCGAGAAAGTTGAGACTGACTTTGCAGCAGAAGTTGCTGCGATGTCCAAGCAGTCTTAATTTTTAAAAAAAGGAGCCGCCTGAGGGCGGCTTCTTTTTGCGCCTCTCTTGTAAAATCAGCCAATCGCTTATAGTGACTGCGCTGAACGATGGCATACAATGTCGTCAGAATTAACTCATCTCAATCGTTGACAGTCTCAGGAAAGAAACATGGCTACCAATGCAAAACCCGTCTACAAACGTATTCTGCTGAAGTTAAGTGGCGAAGCTCTGCAGGGTTCAGAAGGCTTCGGTATTGATGCAAGCATACTTGACCGTATGGCTCAGGAAATCAAAGAACTGGTTGAACTGGGTATTCAGGTTGGCGTAGTGATTGGTGGCGGTAACCTGTTCCGTGGTGCTGGTCTGGCGAAAGCGGGTATGAACCGCGTTGTGGGCGACCACATGGGCATGCTGGCAACGGTCATGAACGGCCTGGCAATGCGTGATGCGCTCCATCGCGCCTATGTGAACGCTCGCCTGATGTCCGCAATCCCGCTGAACGGCGTGTGCGACAACTACAGCTGGGCGGAAGCGATTAGCCTGCTGCGTAACAATCGCGTGGTGATCCTCTCCGCGGGTACCGGCAACCCATTCTTTACCACCGACTCCGCAGCCTGCCTGCGCGGTATTGAAATCGAAGCCGACGTGGTTCTGAAAGCGACCAAGGTTGACGGCGTGTTTACCGCTGACCCGGCGAAAGATCCTTCCGCTACCATGTACGATCAGCTGACCTATAGCGAAGTGCTGGATAAAGAGCTGAAAGTGATGGATCTTGCCGCCTTCACCCTGGCGCGCGACCACAAACTGCCAATTCGCGTATTTAACATGAACAAACCAGGCGCGCTGCGTCGCGTGGTCATGGGCGAAAAAGAAGGCACGTTGATTACGGAATAATTCCCGTCGGCGCTAATTCCGGGTAATATTCCGCTTTACTTTAGCGGGGAAGTTGCCCGGTTAATTGAATTAATCCGGACTATACTTAGCTCACTTTTGCGGTGAGCGACCGTGTGGTCTGTCTGAGACAAGTTTTCAAGGATTCGTAACGTGATTAGCGATATCAGAAAAGATGCTGAAGTACGCATGGAAAAATGCGTTGAAGCATTCAAAAACCAAATCAGCAAAATTCGCACGGGCCGTGCTTCTCCGAGCCTGCTGGATGGCATCATCGTGGAATACTACGGCACGCCGACCCCGCTGCGCCAGCTGGCAAGCGTTACGGTGGAAGATTCCCGTACGCTGAAAATCAACGTCTTCGACCGCTCTATGAGCCCGGCCGTTGAAAAAGCGATTATGGCGTCTGACCTGGGTCTGAACCCAAGTTCTGCGGGTAGCGATATCCGCGTTCCGCTGCCGCCGCTGACTGAAGAACGTCGTAAAGATCTGACTAAGATCGTGCGTGGCGAAGCTGAGCAGGCGCGTGTCGCCGTGCGTAACGTTCGCCGTGACGCGAACGACAAAGTTAAAGCTCTGCTCAAAGAGAAAGAGATCAGCGAAGATGACGATCGCCGCTCTCAGGACGACGTGCAGAAAATGACTGACGCCGCCATTAAGAAAGTTGATGCGGCGCTGGCAGAGAAAGAAGCGGAACTGATGCAGTTCTGATTTTCTGCCGCTACGCAGGCCCGGGGCATTCGGGGCTGCGTAAAGTCTGAAACGCCGTACAGAAGACCGTACGCTCAATATTTGGGATTGCGTTAAAATCGCTGGCCTTGTAGCCTTCCTTTTTATACCGAAGGTCATTCGCCGCCGTTTTAGCCCCGAGGATTGATGCGTAAAGGGCTTGCTGGCGGCGTTTTGCTTTTTATCCTGTCACAATTCTTCTGGACGTCTCATGAAGCAATTAACCGTTCTCGGTTCGACCGGTTCAATCGGCTGCAGCACGTTGGACGTGGTGCGTCATAATCCCGAAAGCTTTTCCGTCGCCGCGCTGGTCGCGGGGAAAAATGTCGACCGTATGGTTGAACAATGTCTGGAATTTTCTCCCCGATTCGCGGTGATGGATGATGCGCAAAGCGCTGAGCGTTTACGTACGCTGCTGCGTGAACAGGGCTGCCGCACCGAAGTGCTGAGCGGCAAGCAGGCGGCGGCTGATGTCGCGGCGCTGGATGAGGTCGATCAGGTGATGGCGGCCATCGTTGGCGCGGCCGGCCTGGCGCCGACGCTGGCGGCAATTCGCGCCGGCAAAACGGTACTGCTGGCGAACAAAGAGTCTCTGGTAACCTGCGGCCGCCTGTTTATGGACGCGGTTCAGCAGTATGGCGCTCGACTGTTGCCGGTTGATAGCGAACATAACGCGATTTTTCAGAGTTTGCCGGAAACAATTCAAAACCATCTGGGATACGCTGACCTGACGCAGAACGGCGTCTCGTCGATTCTGCTGACCGGTTCCGGTGGTCCTTTCCGGGAAACGGCGATTTCTGAGCTGGCGGCAATGACGCCGGATCAGGCTTGCCGCCACCCGAACTGGTCAATGGGACGCAAAATTTCCGTTGATTCCGCCACGATGATGAATAAAGGGCTGGAGTACATCGAAGCCCGCTGGCTGTTTAATGCCTCTGCGCAGCAGATGGAAGTCATTATTCATCCGCAATCGGTGATTCACTCCATGGTTCGCTATCAGGACGGTAGCGTGTTGGCGCAATTAGGCGAGCCGGATATGCGCACGCCGATCGCCCATACCATGGGCTGGCCGCAGCGCCTGAACTCCGGCGTTAAACCGTTGGACTTCTGTCAATTGAGCAACCTGAGCTTCTCGGCGCCGGATTACGATCGCTATCCGTGCCTCAAGTTGGCGATGGACGCTTTTGATGTCGGCCAGGCGGCGACGACGGCGTTGAATGCCGCTAACGAAGTCTCGGTGGCGGCGTTTCTGAATAGTGAAATCCGCTTTACCGATATTGCGGCAGTGAACCAGGCGGTGCTGGATAATATGGCGCTCAATGAACCGCAAAGCATTGATGAAGTGGTTGCAATTGATGCCGAAGCACGCGTCGCCGCACAGCGACAACTTCGATAACACATGGCGCAGGGGAGTCCCTACAACGCGTTGTGATATTTGTGGGCGCTGGGCTTCAGTGATATAGTCTGCGCCACCCGATCGTTGCATTTTGTTGTGAAAGATTACGGTGGCCGTGGCAAGACACGGCTTTTTTGCGTAAAGCTTTTGGTTGTTCTCTGCGATTGGCTGTAGCTCCGGCGCCGGATAAAAATGCGTATTCAGCGCTGCCCGGCGGCGTGTGTGTTGTGGCTAAGCTAATCCTTATTATGGACTTAAAACGCGTTATGTTGTCTGCTAATCAAACTGTCAGCAAAATGTCGCCTGCACATGGTTGTCGCCATGTCGCCATTATCATGGACGGCAACGGTCGTTGGGCGAAACAACAAGGTAAAATTCGCGCCTTTGGCCATAAAGCTGGAGCGAAATCTGTTCGTCGCGCGGTCTCCTTCGCGGCGAATAATGGTATTGAAGCATTAACGCTTTACGCATTCAGTAGTGAAAACTGGAACCGTCCGGCGCAGGAAGTGAGCGCGCTGATGGAACTGTTTGTCTGGGCGCTGGATAGCGAAGTAAAAAGCCTGCATCGTCACAATGTCCGCCTGCGGATTATCGGCGAGACGACGCGTTTTAATGCCCGGCTGCAGGAGCGCATCCGTAAGGCGGAGGCGCTAACGGCAAACAATACGGGGTTAACGCTGAATATCGCCGCTAATTACGGCGGCCGCTGGGATATTGTCCAGGGCGCGCGTCAACTGGCCGAACAGGTACAAAAAGGGTTGTTAAAACCTGAAGAGATCACGGAAGAGATGCTTAGCCAGCAGGTGTGTATGCATGAACTGGCTCCCGTTGATTTAGTTATTAGGACCGGGGGAGAGCACCGAATAAGTAACTTTTTGATTTGGCAAATTGCCTATGCCGAACTTTACTTTACGGATGTTCTTTGGCCCGATTTTGCTGAACAGGACTTTGAAGGTGCACTCCATGCATTCGTTAGTCGAGAGCGTCGTTTTGGCGGCACAGAAGAGCCGGGTGGCAGTCATGCCTGATGGGGGTCACTTTTGCTGAAGTATCGCCTGATTTCCGCTTTCGTTTTAATTCCCGTCGTTATTGCGGCGCTTTTTCTATTGCCGCCCGCGGGCTTTGCTATCGTCACCCTGGTCGTTTGTATGCTCGCCGCGTGGGAGTGGGGGCAATTAAGCGGTTTTACCTCAACGACGCAGCGCGTGTGGCTCGCGGTGCTTTGCGGCCTGCTGTTGGCGCTGATGCTCTTTATGTTGCCCGAATACCACTATGACGCGCATCAACCGATGGTTGAGGGATCGTTATGGGCCTCGTTTGGCTGGTGGATTGTCGCGCTGGTGCTGGTCCTCTCTTATCCGGCCTCGGCGGCGTTGTGGCGCCATTCAAAAGCGTTGCGTCTGATCTTCGGCTTGCTGACTATCGTCCCGTTTTTTTGGGGCATGCTGGCGCTGCGCGCATGGCATTATGCCGATAACCACTATAGCGGCGCGGTGTGGTTGCTGTACGTCATGATTCTGGTGTGGGGCGCGGATTCCGGCGCCTACATGTTCGGTAAAATGTTCGGAAAGCATAAGCTGGCGCCGAAGGTTTCTCCGGGTAAAACCTGGCAGGGCTTCTTCGGCGGCCTGTTGACGGCAGCCGTTATCTCTTGGGTTTATGGCGTATGGGCTCATCTGGATGTCACCCCAACCGTGTTGCTGATTTGCTCGGTGGTGGCGGCGCTGGCTTCAGTGCTGGGCGATTTGACGGAAAGTATGTTTAAACGTGAAGCCGGCATCAAGGATAGCGGGCATCTGATCCCTGGACATGGCGGTATTTTAGATCGCATTGATAGCCTGACGGCTGCGGTGCCGGTGTTCGCTTGTCTGCTGTTGTTAGTCTTCAGGACGATTTGACGGAAGGTTTTATGCTGAGCGTTCTCTGGAATTTGGCCGCTTTTATTATTGCGCTTGGCGTACTGATCACCGTGCACGAGTTCGGCCATTTCTGGGTGGCTCGTCGCTGCGGCGTGCGCGTTGAACGTTTTTCCATTGGTTTTGGTAAAGCGCTGTGGCGCCGCGTGGATAAGCAGGGGACCGAGTTTGTTATCGCGCTGATCCCGCTCGGCGGTTATGTGAAGATGCTCGACGAACGCGTCGAACCGGTGGCGCCGGAAATGCGTCACTACGCTTTCAATAATAAAACCGTTGGTCAGCGCGCGGCCATCATTGCCGCAGGCCCTATCGCCAACTTCATTTTTGCCATCTTTGCCTACTGGCTGGTGTTTATCATCGGCGTCCCTGGCGTGCGTCCGGTTGTTGATGAAATATCGCCCAATTCCATCGCTGCGCAAGCACAAATTGCAAAAGGAATGGAACTTAAAGCGATAGATGGCATCGAAACGCCTGATTGGGATGCAGTACGTATGGCGTTAGTCGCGAAGATTGGCGACCAACAAACAATACTTACCGTCGCCCCTTTCGGGACGAACCAACGTCAGGATAAAATCCTCGACCTGCGGCACTGGGCGTTTGAGCCGGATAAGCAAGATCCGGTGGCCTCGCTGGGCATCAAGCCGCGTAGTGCGCAGATTGATACCGCGCTGGCTGAGGTACAATCTCAGTCGGCCGCGCAGAAAGCAGGTTTGCAAGCGGGAGACAGGATCGTTAAAGTCGATGGTCAACCGTTAACGCAGTGGATGACGTTTGTTAATCTGGTGCGTGACAATCCGGGCAAGGCGCTGGCTCTGGAGGTCGACAGACAAGGTACGCCGCTGTCGTTGACCCTGACTCCGGATACGAAGTCGGTAAAAGGCAAGGCTGAAGGGTTTGCAGGGGTAGTGCCAAAAGTTATCCCGCTGCCTGATGAATACAAGACAGTGCGTCAGTACGGGCCGTTTGCCGCCATCGCCGAAGCCACGGATAAAACCTGGCAACTGATGTCGTTAACGGTCAGGATGCTGGGCAAATTGATAACCGGTGATGTCAAACTGAACAACCTCAGTGGGCCGATCTCTATCGCTCAGGGGGCTGGAATGTCAGCGGAATTTGGGTTGATTTACTATCTGATGTTCCTTGCGCTGATTAGCGTGAACCTCGGAATAATCAACTTGTTCCCGCTACCCGTCCTCGACGGGGGGCATCTGCTGTTTTTAGCGATTGAAAAGCTGAAGGGCGGGCCGGTATCCGAGCGAGTTCAAGACTTTAGTTATCGCATTGGCTCAATACTGCTGGTGCTGTTAATGGGGCTTGCACTTTTCAATGATTTCTCTCGGTTGTAAGAGAGTTTGTTAGGAAGAACGCATAATAACGATGGCGATGAAAAAGTTGCTCATAGCGTCGCTGCTGTTTAGCAGCGCGACTGTATACGGTGCTGAAGGGTTCGTGGTGAAGGACATTCATTTCGAAGGCTTGCAGCGTGTCGCTGTTGGTGCGGCCCTCCTCAGCATGCCAGTGCGTCCTGGCGATACGGTGACCGATGATGATATCAGTAACACCATTCGCGCTCTGTTTGCCACTGGCAACTTTGAGGACGTCCGCGTCCTGCGCGATGGTGATACCCTGCTGGTGCAGGTGAAAGAGCGCCCAACAATTGCGAGCATTACCTTCTCCGGCAACAAGTCGGTGAAGGATGACATGCTCAAGCAAAACCTTGAGGCATCCGGCGTTCGCGTTGGGGAATCTCTCGATCGCACCAAGCTTGCCGATATCGAAAAAGGGCTGGAAGATTTCTACTACAGCGTCGGTAAATATAGCGCCAGCGTAAAAGCTGTCGTGACGCCGCTGCCGCGTAACCGCGTCGACCTGAAACTGGTTTTCCAGGAAGGCGTCTCGGCGAAAATCCAGCAGATTAACATTGTCGGTAACCACGCATTCACCACTGACGAACTGATCTCTCACTTCCAACTGCGCGATGAAGTACCGTGGTGGAACGTCGTCGGCGATCGTAAATACCAGAAACAGAAACTGGCGGGCGACCTTGAAACCCTGCGCAGCTACTACCTGGATCGCGGTTACGCGCGTTTCAACATCGATTCGACGCAGGTTAGCCTGACGCCGGACAAGAAAGGCATCTATATCACCGTTAACATCACCGAAGGCGAGCAGTACAAGCTCTCCGGCGTGCAGATAACGGGCGATCTGGCGGGCCATTCGGCGGAAATCGAATCGCTGACCAAAATTGAGCCGGGCGAGCTGTATAACGGCACCAAAGTGACCAAAATGGAGAATGATATTAAGAAACTCCTCGGTCGCTATGGTTACGCCTATCCGCGCGTCCAGTCGCAGCCGGAAATCAACGACACGGATAAAACCGTGAAGCTGCACATTAACGTTGATGCTGGTAACCGCTACTATGTGCGTAAAATTCGCTTCGAAGGTAACGACACCTCCAAAGATTCCGTACTGCGCCGCGAAATGCGCCAGATGGAAGGGGCGTGGCTGGGCAGCGACCTGGTTGACCAGGGTAAAGACCGTCTTAACCGTTTAGGTTATTTCGAAACCGTCGATACCGATACCCAGCGCGTGCCGGGTAGCCCGGATCAGGTCGATGTCGTTTACAAGGTGAAAGAGCGTAACACCGGTAGCCTGAACTTCGGTATCGGTTACGGTACCGAAAGCGGCGTCAGCTTCCAGGCGGGCGTACAGCAGGATAACTGGTTAGGTACCGGCTACTCCGTCGGCATCAACGGGACCAAGAACGACTACCAGACCTATGCTGAACTGTCGGTCACCAACCCGTACTTCACCGTAGATGGCGTGAGCCTCGGCGGCCGCCTCTTCTATAACGACTTCGATGCGAATGACGCGGATCTGTCTGACTATACCAACAAAAGCTATGGTACAGACGTCACCCTCGGCTTCCCGATCAACGAATACAACTCGCTGCGTGCAGGTTTAGGTTATGTTCATAACTCCCTGTCCAACATGCAGCCGCAGGTGGCGATGGATCGTTACCTTGACTCTGTAGGGTCAGACAGCACCGGCAGCTTTACCGCGAATGACTTCACCTTTAACTACGGCTGGACCTATAACAAGCTGGACCGTGGTTACTTCCCAACGGAAGGTTCGCGCGTCAACCTGAACGGTAAAGTGACCATTCCGGGGTCAGACAACGAATACTACAAAGCGACGTTGGATACCGCGACGTACGTGCCGATCGATGACGATCACCAGTGGGTTGTGCTGGGACGTACCCGACTGGGTTATGGCGACGGTATCGGCAGCAAAGAGATGCCGTTCTATGAGAACTTCTACGCTGGTGGTTCAAGTACCGTGCGTGGCTTCCAGTCGAACACCATCGGTCCGAAAGCGGTCTATAAATCCGGGGCTTATGCCGGAGATAATAACGACTACGAAGAATGTTCCAACTCTGATGGTTCATACTGTAAATCAGACGATGCGGTCGGCGGTAACGCCATGGCGGTCGCCAGCCTGGAGCTGATTACCCCGACGCCGTTTATCAGCGATAAATATGCGAACTCGGTACGTACCTCCATTTTCTGGGATATGGGTACCGTGTGGGATACTAACTGGGAAAATACTGCGGCGACTCGAGCCGCAGGCGTGCCTGACTACAGCGATCCGAACAACATTCGTATGTCTGCGGGTATCGCGGTACAGTGGATGTCGCCGTTGGGGCCGTTGGTCTTCTCCTACGCCCAACCGTTTAAAAAGTACGATGGAGACAAAGCCGAGCAGTTCCAGTTTAACATTGGTAAAACCTGGTAATTGTTGGCAACAACGGAATGTAAGTGCAGTATAGCGCTGACTGTAGGCGATAGCGGATGCTATCGCCTGGCCACGCAAATAACGGTACCCCTGGGTACTCATGGGATGGTAAGGAGTCAATTGTGAAAAAGTGGTTATTAGCTGCAGGTCTGGGTTTAGCAATGGTAACTTCCGCTCAGGCGGCAGATAAAATTGCAATGGTTAACATGAACAATCTGTTCCAACAGGTAGCCCAGAAAACTGGCGTTTCCAACACGCTGGAAAATGAGTTCAAAGGCCGCGCTAGCGAACTGCAGCGTTTGGAAGGCGATCTGCAGTCCAAAATGCAGCGTCTGCAGTCTATGAAACCGGGCGCAGATCGTAGCAAGCTGGAAAAAGACGTGATGTCTCAGCGTCAGTCCTTCGCGCAGAAAGCACAGGCTTTTGAGCAGGATCGCGCACGTCGTTCCAACGAAGAACGTGGCAAACTGGTTACCCGTATCCAGACCGCCGTTCAGAGCGTAGCGAAAGATCAGAGCATCGATCTGGTTGTTGACTCTAATGCCGTCGCATACAACAGCAGCGATGTGAAAGACATCACCGCTGATGTACTGAAACAGGTTAAATAAGTAATGCCTTCAATTCGACTGGCTGACTTAGCACAGCAGTTGGATGCAGAGTTACACGGTGATGGCGATATCGTCATCACCGGCGTTGCGTCCATGCAGAGCGCTAAAGCAGGCCAAATTACTTTCATGGTAAATCCTAAATACCGTGAACACCTGGCCGCTTGCCAGGCCTCCGCCGTTGTGATGACGCCGGACGATTTACCCTTTGCCCACGGCGCTGCGCTGGTAGTGCGTAATCCCTACCTGACCTACGCGCGCATGGCTCAAATTTTAGATACCACGCCGCAGCCGGCGAAAGACATCGCGCCAAGCGCGGTGATCGATCCCACGGCGAAGCTGGGTAACAACGTCTCCGTTGGCGCAAATGCCGTTATCGAATCCGGCGTGGTGCTGGGCGATAACGTGGTTATCGGCGCAGGCTGCTTCGTTGGCAAAAATAGCAAAATCGGCGCCGGCTCGCGTTTATGGGCCAACGTTACCGTTTACCATGAGATTGAGATCGGTGAAAATTGCCTGATCCAGTCCAGTACGGTGATCGGCGCGGACGGTTTCGGTTACGCTAACGATCGCGGTAATTGGGTGAAGATCCCGCAGCTTGGTCGCGTTATTATTGGCGATCGCGTGGAGATCGGCGCCTGTACCACCATCGATCGCGGCGCGCTGGACGATACCGTGATCGGCAATGGCGTTATCATTGATAACCAGTGCCAGATTGCGCACAACGTGGTGATTGGCGACAATACCGCCGTCGCTGGCGGCGTGATTATGGCCGGCAGCCTGAAAATTGGCCGTTACTGCATGATTGGCGGCGCCAGCGTGATTAACGGCCATATGGAAATCTGCGATAAAGTCACCGTTACCGGGATGGGGATGGTTATGCGTCCTATCTCTGAACCTGGCGTCTATTCCTCAGGTATTCCGCTACAGCCGAACAAGGCGTGGCGTAAAACTGCGGCGCTGGTGATGAATATTGACGAGATGAGCAAGCGCCTGAAAGCGGTTGAGCGCAAGGTTAATCAACAAGACTAATTCATCATTCGGTCACGTTACATTCCCGGCCTGTTGCATTCGTTAATAAGATTGCCGCAGGCCGTGTTATTATTGCCTTTTAGTATATTTAGACAGGAAGAGTATTTTGACTACTGACACTCATACTCTGCACATTGAAGAGATTCTGGAACTTCTGCCTCACCGTTACCCGTTCCTGCTGGTAGACCGCGTGCTGGATTTTGAAGAAGGTCGTTTTCTGCGCGCAGTAAAAAATGTTTCCGTAAACGAGCCGTTTTTCCAGGGGCATTTCCCTGGTAAGCCGATTTTACCTGGCGTTCTGATTCTGGAAGCGATGGCGCAGGCCACCGGCATTCTGGCATTTAAAAGCGTTGGAAAACTTGAGCCGGGCGAGCTGTACTACTTCGCGGGTATCGATGAAGCGCGTTTCAAACGTCCGGTAGTACCAGGCGATCAGATGATTATGGAAGTCACTTTTGAGAAAACCCGTCGCGGCCTGACCCGTTTCAAAGGCGTTGCGCTGGTTGACGGTAAAGTGGTTTGCGAAGCGACGATGATGTGTGCGCGTAGCCGGGAGGCCTGATACGTGATTGATAAAACCGCCTTTATTCATCCTACCGCCATTGTAGAAGAAGGCGCCGTCATTGGCGCTAACGTTCACATTGGTCCGTTTTGTATTGTGGGCGCCAACGTCGAAATTGGCGAGGGCACCGTACTGAAGTCTCATGTTGTCGTGAATGGCCACACAAAAATTGGTCGCGACAATGAGATCTATCAGTTCGCATCTATCGGTGAAGTCAACCAGGATCTGAAATATGCTGGCGAGCCGACCCGAGTGGAAATTGGCGATCGCAACCGCATTCGCGAAAGCGTCACCATTCATCGCGGTACAGTACAGGGCGGTGGATTAACGAAGGTGGGCAGCGATAACCTGCTGATGATCAACGCCCACGTGGCGCATGATTGTACGCTTGGCGACCGCTGCATTCTGGCCAACAACGCGACGCTGGCCGGTCACGTATCTCTGGATGATTTCGTCATCATTGGCGGCATGACTGCAGTACATCAGTTCTGCATCATCGGCGCGCACGTTATGGTAGGCGGCTGCTCCGGCGTCGCTCAGGACGTTCCGCCGTTCGTGATTGCCCAGGGCAACCACGCCACGCCGTTTGGTGTCAACATCGAAGGTCTGAAACGCCGCGGCTTTAGCCGTGAAGCGATTACCGCGATTCGTAACGCCTATAAACTGCTGTACCGCAGCGGCAAAACGCTGGACGAAGCCAAGCCGGAAATCGCCGAACTGGCGGCTCAGCATCCCGAAGTTCAGCCGTTTGTCGATTTCTTCGCCCGTTCAACTCGCGGCTTGATTCGTTAATGGCCGAACAGCGTCCCCTGACGATTGCCCTGGTCGCCGGAGAAACCTCCGGCGATATTCTTGGCGCCGGTCTCATCCGCGCCCTCAAAGCACGCGTCCCTGATGCGCGCTTTGTCGGCGTGGCGGGGCCGCTGATGCAGGCGGAAGGATGCGAAGCCTGGTACGAAATGGAAGAGCTGGCGGTGATGGGCATTGTTGAAGTGCTTGGTCGTCTGCGCCGCTTACTGCATATTCGCGCCGATTTAACGCGCCGCTTCGGCGAACTGCGTCCCGATGTCTTCGTTGGCATCGACGCCCCTGATTTCAATATTACCCTCGAAGGTAACCTGAAAAAGCAGGGCATCAAAACCATTCATTACGTCAGCCCGTCCGTTTGGGCATGGCGACAAAAACGCGTTTTCAAAATTGGCAGATCCACCGATCTGGTTCTGGCATTCCTGCCTTTCGAAAAAGCGTTTTACGACAGATTTAACGTTCCCTGCCGTTTCATCGGCCACACCATGGCGGATGCCATGCCGCTGGATCCTGACAAGGGCGCGGCACGTGACCGTCTGGGTATCCCGCATGATGTTCACTGCCTGGCGCTGCTGCCCGGTAGCCGCGGCGCGGAGGTCGAAATGCTCAGCGCCGACTTCCTGAAAACCGCGCAGCTTCTGCGTGGTACCTATCCCGACCTGCAGGTTGTGGTGCCGCTGGTCAATGCGAAACGGCGGGAACAGTTTGAACGAATAAAAGCGGAGACGGCGCCGGATATGACGGTGCACATGCTGGACGGTCAGGCGCGCGATGCGATGATCGCCAGTGATGCCGCGCTGCTGGCCTCGGGGACGGCGGCGCTGGAGTGCATGCTGGCGAAATGCCCGATGGTCGTTGGCTACCGTATGAAGCCGTTTACCTTCTGGCTGGCGAAGCGGTTGGTGAAAACCGATTATGTTTCCTTGCCAAATCTGCTGGCCGGGCGCGAGCTGGTGAAAGAGCTGCTGCAGGATGAATGCGAGCCGCAGGCGCTGGCCGCCGCCTTGAAGCCGCTGTTGGCCGACGGCAAAACCAGCCACGATATGCATGATACTTTCCGCGCGCTGCATCAGCAGATCCGCTGCAACGCGGACGAGCAGGCGGCGGACGCAGTACTGGAGTTAGCAAAATGATGGAGTTCGTTTATCCACATACCCATCTGGTCGCCGGTGTCGATGAGGTTGGCCGCGGGCCGCTGGTCGGCGCGGTGGTCACTGCCGCGGTAATCCTTGACCCACGCAAGCCGATCGTAGGCCTCAACGACTCTAAAAAATTAAGCGAAAAGCGCCGCCTGGCGCTGTTCGATGAAATCAAAGACAAAGCGCTGTGCTGGAGCTTGGGTCGCGCCGAGCCGCATGAAATCGACGAGCTGAACATCCTGCATGCCACGATGCTGGCGATGCAGCGTGCCGTCGCTGGTCTGAGTATTACCCCTGAGTTCGTGCTTATCGACGGCAACCGCTGTCCATCGCTACCGATGCCGTCGCAGGCGGTAGTGAAAGGCGATAGCCGGGTGGCGGAAATCAGCGCAGCGTCTATTCTGGCTAAAGTCACTCGCGACGCCGAAATGGCTACGCTGGATATTGCATTTCCGCAATACGGTTTTGCCCAGCACAAAGGCTATCCTACCGTTGTACATCTGCAAAAACTGCAGGAACACGGCGCAACAGAGCACCACCGGCGTAGCTTCGGCCCGGTGAAACGCGCGCTGGGCCTGGCGTCCAACTAAGTCACTGGGATTTAAAGATGTCTGAACCACGTTTCGTACACCTGCGGGTGCACAGCGACTATTCCATGATCGATGGGCTGGCGAAAACCGGGCCGCTGGTGAAAAAGGCGGCCGCTCTAGGCATGCCTGCGCTGGCGATCACCGATTTTACCAACCTTTGCGGTCTGGTTAAGTTCTACGGAACGGGCCATGGCGCCGGGATTAAGCCAATTGTCGGCGCTGACTTCCATGTTCAGTGCGATCTGCTTGGCGATGAATTCAGCGAGCTGACGGTTTTAGCGGCCAACAATACCGGCTATCAGAACCTGACTCTGCTCATTTCTCGCGCCTATCAGCGCGGCTATGGCGCGCTCGGACCCTGGATCGATCGCGACTGGCTGGTTGAGCATCAGGAAGGGCTGATTTTGCTATCCGGCGGGCGTAAAGGCGACGTTGGCGTCAGCCTGATCCGCGGAAACATGCCGCTGGTAGAGCAGTGTCTCTCCTTCTATCAACAACATTTCCCGGATCGCTACTATCTGGAGCTGATCCGTACCGGTCGTCAGGACGAAGAAAGCTATCTTCATGCCGCGGTTCAACTGGCGGAGGAGCATGGTTTGCCGGTAGTGGCGACCAACGATGTGCGCTTCCTGGAAACCGGCGATTTCGACGCTCATGAAATTCGCGTCGCCATTCACGATGGCTTCACCCTCGACGATCCGAAGCGTCCGCGCAACTACTCGCCGCAGCAATATATGCGCAGCGAGGAGGAGATGTGCGAGCTATTTGCCGATATCCCGGAAGCGCTGGAAAACACCGTTGAGATCGCCAAACGCTGCAACGTTACCGTGCGCCTTGGCGAATACTTCCTGCCGCAGTTCCCGACCGGCGACATGACCACCGAAGATTTCCTGGTAATGAAGTCGAAAGAGGGGCTGGAAGAGCGTCTCGAATTCCTGTTCCCGGATCCCGAAGAGCGCGCTAAGCGTCGCCCGGAATATGACCAACGTCTGGATGTCGAACTGCAGGTTATCAACCAGATGGGGTTCCCTGGCTACTTCCTGATCGTCATGGAATTTATCCAGTGGTCGAAAGATAACGGCGTGCCGGTAGGACCGGGACGCGGTTCCGGCGCCGGCTCGCTGGTAGCCTACGCGCTGAAAATTACCGACCTTGACCCGCTGGAGTTTGACCTGCTGTTCGAACGTTTCCTTAACCCGGAACGTGTTTCGATGCCCGACTTCGACGTCGATTTCTGCATGGAGAAACGCGACCAGGTGATTGAGCACGTTGCGGATATGTATGGCCGCGACGCGGTATCGCAGATCATTACCTTCGGTACCATGGCGGCGAAGGCGGTTATTCGCGACGTGGGCCGCGTGCTGGGCCACCCGTATGGCTTTGTTGACCGAATCTCCAAGCTGGTGCCGCCGGATCCTGGCATGACGCTGGCGAAAGCCTTTGAAGCGGAACCGCAGCTGCCGGAAATCTACGAAGCGGACGAAGAAGTTAAAGCGCTGATTGATATGGCGCGTAAGCTTGAAGGCGTGACGCGTAACGCCGGTAAGCACGCGGGCGGCGTGGTTATCGCTCCGACCAAAATCACCGATTTCGCGCCGCTGTACTGCGATGAGCAGGGGCTGCACCCGGTTACCCAGTTTGATAAGAACGACGTTGAATACGCCGGGCTGGTAAAATTCGACTTCCTCGGCCTGCGTACGCTGACCATCATCAACTGGGCGCTGGAGATGATCAATAAGCGCCGGGCGAAGAACGGCGAAGGGCCGCTGGACATCGCCGCGATTCCGCTGGATGACAAGAAAAGCTTCGACATGCTGCAGCGCTCGGAAACCACCGCGGTCTTCCAGCTTGAATCGCGCGGCATGAAAGATCTGATTAAACGTCTGCAGCCTGACTGCTTCGAAGACATGATCGCACTGGTGGCCCTGTTCCGTCCGGGCCCGCTGCAGTCGGGGATGGTAGATAACTTTATCGACCGTAAGCATGGCCGTGAAGAGATTTCCTACCCGGATGTGCAGTGGCAGCACGAATGTCTGAAACCCGTCCTGGAGCCGACTTACGGCATCATCCTGTACCAGGAACAGGTCATGCAGATAGCCCAGGAGCTCTCCGGTTATACCCTCGGCGGCGCGGATATGCTGCGTCGTGCGATGGGTAAGAAAAAGCCGGAAGAGATGGCCAAGCAGCGCGGCACCTTTGAAGAAGGGGCGAAAAAGCGCGGCGTGGACGGCGAACTGGCGATGAAAATCTTTGACCTGGTGGAGAAATTCGCCGGTTATGGATTTAACAAATCCCACTCCGCCGCCTATGCGCTGGTTTCCTACCAGACGCTGTGGCTGAAAGCCCACTATCCGGCCGAGTTTATGGCGGCGGTAATGACCGCCGATATGGACAACACCGAGAAGGTGGTGGGCCTGGTCGATGAATGCTGGCGCATGGGGCTTAAAATCCTGCCGCCGGACATCAACTCCGGTCTGTATCATTTCCACGTCAACGACGACGGGGAAATCGTGTATGGTATCGGCGCCATTAAGGGCGTCGGCGAAGGCCCGATTGAAGCCATCATCGAAGCGCGTAACAATGGCGGCTACTTCCGCGAGCTGTTTGACCTGTGCGCCCGTACCGATATCAAAAAGCTCAATCGCCGGGTACTGGAAAAACTGATTATGTCCGGGGCGTTCGACCGCCTCGGCCCACATCGCGCGGCGCTGATGAACTCGCTGAACGATGCGCTGAAAGCCGCCGATCAGCACGCCAAAGCCGAAGCGATTGGTCAGGCGGATATGTTCGGCGTGCTGGCGGAAGAGCCGGAGCAAATCGAGCAATCCTACGCCAGCTGCCAGCCGTGGCCGGAGCAGGTGGTGCTGGATGGTGAAAGGGAAACGCTGGGGCTGTATCTGACCGGCCACCCGATTAACCAATACCTGAAAGAGATCGAACGCTACGTTGGCGGCGTGAGACTCAAAGACATGCACCCGACCGATCGTGGTAAAGTGACCACGGCGGCGGGTCTGGTTATTGCTGCGCGGGTAATGGTCACCAAGCGCGGCAATCGTATCGGCATCTGTACGTTGGATGACCGTTCCGGGCGTCTGGAGGTGATGTTATTCACCGACGCTCTGGATAAATACCAGCAGTTGCTGGAAAAAGACCGCATACTTATCGTCAGCGGACAGGTCAGCTTTGATGACTTCAGCGGGGGCCTTAAAATGACCGCCCGTGAAGTCATGGATATTGACGAAGCCCGGGAAAAATATGCTCGCGGGCTTGCTATCTCGCTGACGGACAGGCAAATTGATGACCAGCTTTTAAACCGACTCCGTCAGTCTCTGGAACCCCACCGTTCGGGAACCATTCCAGTACACCTCTATTATCAGAGGGCGGATGCGCGCGCGCGGTTGCGTTTTGGCGCAACATGGCGCGTCTCTCCGAGCGATCGTTTACTTAACGATCTGCGTGGCCTTATCGGCTCGGAGCAGGTGGAACTGGAGTTTGACTAATACAGGAATACTATGAGTCTGAATTTCCTAGATTTTGAACAGCCTATCGCAGAGCTGGAAGCGAAAATCGATTCCCTGACTGCAGTAAGCCGTCAGGATGAGAAACTGGATATTAACATCGATGAAGAAGTGCATCGTCTGCGCGAAAAAAGCGTAGAGCTGACGCGCAAAATCTTCGCCGATCTTGGCGCATGGCAGGTAGCCCAACTGGCGCGCCATCCACGTCGTCCCTATACCCTGGATTATGTCCGCCTGGCTTTCGACGAATTTGACGAGCTGGCAGGCGATCGCGCCTACGCTGACGATAAAGCTATCGTTGGCGGTATTGCGCGTCTTGATGGTCGCCCGGTGATGATCATCGGTCATCAGAAAGGCCGTGAAACCAAAGAGAAGATCCGTCGTAACTTTGGTATGCCGGCGCCGGAAGGCTACCGCAAAGCGCTGCGCCTGATGGAAATGGCTGAGCGTTTCAAAATGCCGATCATTACCTTCATCGACACCCCTGGCGCCTATCCGGGCGTTGGCGCGGAAGAGCGCGGCCAGTCGGAAGCGATTGCCCGCAACCTGCGTGAAATGTCGCGTCTGAGCGTGCCGGTTATCTGCACCGTGATTGGCGAAGGCGGCTCCGGCGGCGCGCTGGCGATTGGCGTAGGTGATAAGGTCAACATGCTGCAATACAGCACCTATTCGGTTATCTCGCCGGAAGGCTGCGCATCTATTCTGTGGAAAAGCGCGGATAAAGCGCCGCTGGCCGCGGAAGCGATGGGTATCGTTGCCCCGCGTCTCAAAGAGCTGAAGCTGATTGATTCCATCATTCCAGAACCGCTGGGCGGCGCCCACCGTAACCCGGAAGCGATGGCGGCGAGCCTGAAGGCACAGCTGTTGGCCGACCTGGCTGACCTGGATACCCTCAGCGAAGAAGAGCTGCGTAACCGCCGCTATCAGCGTCTGATGAGCTACGGCTACGCCTGATTATTCAGCACATTATTTTCTCTAAGGGGCCGGATTTCCGGCCCCTTTTTTTATCATTTTTCTACTGAGGCAAGATGATGCGCCAATGAGGTGATGTGATTAGCCGATGATGTCCTTCTCCCGTGACACTGCGCTAACTGCCGGGGACAACGCCTGGGCAGACCGTTCACAAGGAAAAGGAGAATAATATTATGGCAATTCATAAAACTGTCGCCTTGAGCGCCGTGGCCGCAGGGATCATGTTAAGTCTGAGCGCCGCACAGGCTGCGCCGCTGCTCAGCGCCACTGAAGCCACCACCATGACAGCCAGCGAGCTGGCGGCGAAAGAAAAAGCATTAACCGATTTTCCTCTAATGGACGCGGTGAAGTCTTCTATTCGTACCCTCGATAACGCTTCAGTCGAAAAGATTGAGCCCGGTCGGGCGGCTAACCCGGAGAACGTTAAACGCGTTGAAGGCATGCTCAGCGAGCAGGATTGGGATTATCTGTTCCCGATGCGCGCGCCGGAATATACCTACAGCAACTTCCTGAAGGCGATTGGTAAATTCCCGGCGGTCTGCGGCACCTACACCGACGGTCGTGATAGCGACGCGATCTGCCGTAAATCGCTGGCTACCATGTTTGCCCACTTCGCCCAGGAAACCGGCGGTCACGAAAGCTGGCGCGATATTCCGGAATGGCGTCAGGCGCTGGTCTATCTGCGCGAAGTTGGCTGGACCGAAGGACAAAAAGGCGGCTATAACGGCGAATGTAACCCGGATGTCTGGCAGGGGCAGACCTGGCCTTGCGGTAAAGATGCCGATGGCGATTTCCTCAGCTATTTTGGCCGCGGCGCTAAACAGCTTTCCTATAACTACAACTACGGACCGTTCTCCGAGGCGATGTATGGCGACGTCCGCCCGCTGCTGGATAAACCTGAGCTGGTGGCGGACTCATGGATGAACCTCGCCAGCGCGGTCTTTTTCTTTGTTTATCCGCAGCCGCCGAAACCTTCCATGCTGCACGTCATTGACGGCACCTGGCAGCCGAACGATCGTGATAAGAGCAATGGCCTGGTGCCGGGGTTTGGCGTGAGCATCCAGATCATCAACGGCGGCGTCGAATGCGGTGGCTCCACGGAAAATGCCCAGTCGCTTAACCGTATTGCCTATTACAAAGAGTTCGCCAACTACCTCAAAGTGCCTATTGCTGATGATGAAGTGCTGGGCTGTAAGAACATGAAGCAGTTTGATGAAGGCGGTGCCGGCGCGCTGCCAATCTACTGGGAACAGGATTGGGGATGGGATCCGAACAGCGCAGACGGCAAAACCAATGCCTGCCAGCTGGTGAGTTATCAGACGCCGTACAGCGCGTTCAAAGAGGGGGATTACAGCAAATGCGTGCAGCACTACTTCAACGTAACCGTGGTTGATGATGCGGGTAGCGATGGCGCGTCTGATAAGACGGATGACGTTACGCCTGCCCCACAGGTAAACGTGGCGCCGGTGGCGCGTATTGCCGGCCCGGTGGGCGCTGTTGAAGCCGGTAGCCTGGTGTCGCTGAGTGCGGAAGGCTCTACCGATGCTAACGGCGATAAGCTGAGCTATAGCTGGATGTCGCAGGATGGGCAGACGTTAAGCGGCGCGGATAAAGCGGTTATCAATTTCAGCGCGCCGCAGAGCGACAAAGATGCTCAGTATGTGGTTAGCCTGACCGTCAGCGATGGTAGTCTGTCCAGTACCGCAACCTACACTCTCAATGTGAAGGCGAAAACGTCGGCAGAGGAAGCGAAGGATGAGCCGGCAGGCGATAGCGGCGTCATCAGCTATCCAGCGTGGAGCGCCAGCCAGAGCTGGAAGCCGGGTGACATCGTCAATAACCACGGCGCGCTTTTCCAGTGCAAGCCCTTCCCGGAAGGAGCCTGGTGCAACGTGGCGCCAACTTACTACGAACCGGGCGCAGGTCTGGCCTGGGGGGATGCGTGGAAGGCGCTGTAATCATCGCTTTGCTATGATTCAGGACTAAGATAAATCCGCCAGTGCTAAGCACTGGCGCGATTGATATTATGCTTACCTTAGGTAAATCCAGGAGGAAAGCGTGAATATCATCGCCATCATGGGGCCCCACGGCGTCTACCATAAAGACGAACCGATCAAAGAGCTGGAAGCCGCTCTGCAGAAGCAAGGATTCCAGACCATCTGGCCGCAAAACAGCGCCGACCTGCTGCAGTTTATCGAACACAACCCGCGTATCTGCGGCGTTATCTTCGACTGGGACGAGTACAGCGTTGATTTATGCAGCGATATCAATCGCCTGAACGAATACCTGCCGCTGTATGCTTTTATCAATACGCACTCGACGATGGACGTCAGCAGCCAGGACCTGCGTATGGCGCTATGGTTCTTCGAATATGCGCTGGGTCTGGCGGAAGATATCGCTACCCGCATTCGCCAGTATACCAATGAATATCTGGACAACATCACGCCACCATTTACCAAAGCGTTATTTAACTATGTGCAGGAGGGGAAATATACCTTTTGTACCCCCGGACACATGGCGGGAACCGCCTACCAGAAAAGCCCGGTCGGCTGCCTGTTTTATGATTTTTTCGGCGGTAATACGCTGAAGGCCGATGTTTCTATCTCCGTTACCGAACTGGGGTCGCTGTTGGACCATACCGGCCCGCATCTGGAAGCGGAAGAGTATATTGCCCGCGCCTTTGGCGCCGAGCAGAGCTACATGGTGACCAACGGTACCTCGACTTCAAATAAAATTGTCGGCATGTATTCGGCGCCCGCTGGCAGTACGTTGCTTATCGATCGTAACTGCCATAAATCGCTGGCGCATCTGCTGATGATGAGCGATATCGTACCGCTATGGCTAAAACCGACCCGTAACGCGCTGGGGATCCTCGGCGGCATCCCGAAACGGGAATTTACCCGCGACAGCGTCCAGCACAAAGTCGAGACAACTCGCGGCGCGCAGTGGCCGGTGCATGCGGTGATCACCAACTCCACCTATGATGGGCTGTTGTATAACACCACCTGGATTAAACAAACCCTTGACGTGCCGTCGATCCACTTCGATTCCGCCTGGGTGCCTTATACCCACTTCCACCCGATTTATCAGGGGAAAAGCGGTATGAGCGGCGACCGCGTACCGGGGAAAGTGATCTTCGAAACCCAGTCGACGCATAAAATGCTGGCGGCGTTGTCACAGGCTTCGCTTATCCATATTAAAGGCAGCTACGATGAAGATACCTTCAATGAAGCCTTTATGATGCATACCTCTACCTCGCCAAGCTATCCGATCGTCGCCTCGATAGAGACCGCGGCGGCGATGCTGCGCGGTAACTCCGGAAAACGCCTGATTCAGCGCTCCATCGAACGCGCGCTACATTTCCGTAAGGAGGTTCAGCGCCTGCGTGAGGAGGCTGACGGCTGGTTCTTCGATATCTGGCAGCCGGAAGAGGTCGAAGAAGCGCAATGCTGGCCTGTTTCCCCTGGAGAAACGTGGCATGGATTCCAGGACGCCGATGCCGACCATATGTTCCTCGATCCGGTCAAAGTCACGATTCTCACGCCGGGTATGGACGAGCAGGGCAATATGGCGGAAGAGGGGATACCGGCGGCGCTGGTGGCGAAATTCCTCGACGAGCGCGGCGTGGTGGTGGAGAAAACCGGGCCGTACAATCTGCTGTTCTTGTTCAGTATCGGTATTGATAAAACTCGAGCGATGGGCCTGCTGCGCGGTCTGACCGAGTTTAAACGCGCCTACGATCTTAACCTGAGGGTGAAAAACATGTTGCCGGATCTCTACGCTGAGGATCCGGACTTCTACCGCAATATGCGCATCCAGGATCTGGCGCAGGGGATCCACCGCCTGATCCGTCAGCACCAGCTCTCACAGCTGATGCTGCGGGCGTTCGACGTGTTGCCGGAGATGAAAATGACCCCGCATCAGGCCTGGCAGCGACAGATTAAGGGCGAAGTAGAAACCATCGAACTGGAGAAACTGGTGGGGCGTATTTCGGCAAACATGATCCTGCCGTATCCGCCTGGTGTGCCGTTGCTGATGCCGGGAGAGATGATCACCGAAGAGAGCCGCGCGGTGCTCGATTTCCTGTTGATGCTCTGTTCGATCGGCCGCCACTACCCAGGTTTTGAAACCGATATCCACGGGGCCAAACGTGATGAAGATGGCGTCTACCGTGTACGAGTCTTAAAAAATAATTAGGGGCTTGCGCGGCGGCGGGCGGCGCGAGTAACGTGTTGGGCTTCAACAGGAGGAGAACAACCATGCTGGGTTTAAAACGGGTTCACCATATTGCCATCATCGCGACAGACTACGCGAAGAGCAAAGCGTTCTATTGCGACATCCTCGGGTTTACGCTGCAAAGCGAGTTCTACCGCGCCGAGCGTGATTCGTGGAAGGGCGACCTGGCGCTGAACGGCGAGTATGTCATCGAGCTGTTTTCGTTCCCGTTCCCTCCTGCGCGTCCAAGCCGCCCGGAAGCCTGTGGTCTGCGCCACCTGGCGTTTAGCGTCGACGATATTGATGCCGCGGTTGCGCATTTGCAGGCGCACGGCGTCGCCTGTGAAGCTATCCGCATCGATCCGTTTACCGATAAGCGTTTTACCTTTTTCAACGATCCCGACGGCCTGCCGCTGGAGATTTACCAACAGTAATACTTGCCAGAACCAGCCCTGGCGCGTAACGTGCCGGGCTATCTCTTCTTAGCTGCATACGCACGATCATGACGCCGGATATTGCCTCATCGCTTCGACCACATCGTCAGTTTCTGCTGGCCTTCAGCGGCGGCCTGGACTCAACCGTCCTGCTGCACCGGCTGGTACGCTGGCGCCAGCGCGAGCCAGCGGTTCAACTGCGCGCGATTCACATTCACCATGGCCTGAGCGCCAACGCAGACCACTGGGTCGAGCATTGCGAACAGATTTGCCAGCAGTGGCAGGTGCCGCTACAGGTGGTGCGCGTAACGCTGGCGGATGAGGGGTTGGGGATCGAAGCGCATGCTCGCCAGGCGCGCTATCAGGCCTTCCGTGAAGCGCTTTTGCCAGGTGAAGCGTTATTGACGGCACAACATCTCGACGACCAATGCGAGACTTTCCTGCTGGCGCTCAAACGCGGTAGCGGCCCGACCGGCTTATCGGCGATGGCGGCCTGTAGCGAGTTCGCTGGTGGCAAATTGCTGCGTCCGCTGCTCAATGAGAGCCGTGATTCCCTGCATCAGTGGGCGCTGACTTATCAGCTGCGTTGGATTGAAGATGAAAGTAATCAGGATGATGCCTACGATCGCAACTTTCTGCGCCTGCGGGTGGTACCGCTACTGAGCGAGCGCTGGCCGCATTTTGCCGAGGCCGTTGCCCGCAGCGCCAGCTTATGTGGCGAACAGGAACAGTTGCTCGATGAAATGCTGTCGGCGGAGCTCGCCGCGCTGGTCGATGAGCGCGGTTCGCTGGCGATAGAACCGCTAAGCGCGATGAGCGCGGCGCGTCGTGCGGCGCTGCTGCGCCGCTGGCTGGCTTCCCAACAGGCGCCGATGCCGTCGCGCGAAATGCCGGAGCGCATCTGGCAGGAAGTGGCGCTGGCGCGTGAAGACGCCGCGCCTTGCCTACGGTTAGGCGGTTTTGCCGTCCGGCGCTACCAGCAGCGCCTGTATTGGGTAAAGCTTCTGCCTGGCCTGACCGAGCGTGAGTTGCCATGGGAGGACCCCACTACACCGCTAATATTGCCGGAAACGCTGGGAGAACTGGCGTTGCAGTCCGGCGGGCCGTTACGCATGCCGCGCGCGGATGAGCCGGTATCGATACGTTTTCGCGCCAGCGGTAATCTGCACATCGTCGGGCGTCCGGGCGGGCGTAAGCTTAAGAAAATCTGGCAGGAAATGGCGGTCGCCCCCTGGCGTCGGGATACTACGCCGCTGCTATTTTATGGCGAAACGTTGATTGCGGCGGCCGATGGACTGTTTGTCACCAGAGAGGGGCAAGTGCAGGAAGGCGAGGGGTTACAGCTGGTATGGCGGAAAACGGGCGGCTAAGCCGCCCGATGGGCTTCAGGATTCGCTGACCACCACGGTGCCAATTTCCGGGTGGCTGAAACTGGCGATTTTATCCAGGCGTAGCTCGCGGACGTTACCGGCAAGTTCTACCACCAGATACTCGACATTTTTACGCGAGATAAGATCGTTCGCTTTGGCCTGCAGCTGTTCACCATCTTTCAGGGCCAGCGCCAGCACCAGGTGATGCTGGCAGGCAAGCTCGAGGTTGTCATAATCATCGCAGTTAATGGGTTGATAAGTATCATTCATTGACATAATCGCTCACCAATAAGTTTGCCGCCGCATAAGCGGCCTTTTCCCTGACTGACTCCGAAAGGGCCTGATCCGCCGCAACCTCATTTAATACTTTCAACGCGCAGCCCAGCGCATCCGGGATATACCCTAAGTCTCCGCTGGCTATTTCCGCATACCGCTTGCGTATTAACTCACAATATTGATCCACATGCCCTCCTGTCAGCGTTCTGACTTAACCGTGGGATGCAAGTTTAAGCCTACGAAGATAAACTCTGTTTAGCAAGGTGACTATACCATAGTCATCTAAGCAATATCAGCAGGATGAAAGGAGTACCTGCGATTGCCGACAGCCTTTTGTCGCCAGTTTCGCTACAATGTACGCCATTTTTTTCAGGAGTTTATTCATGGCGCTGAAAGCGACGATTTATAAAGCTGTGGTGAATGTTGCCGATTTGGATCGCAACCAGTTTCTGGATGCTAACCTGACGCTGGCGCAACATCCCTCAGAAACCCAGGAGCGTATGATGCTGCGCCTGCTGGCGTGGATCAAATATGCTAACGAACGCTTGCAGTTCACCCGCGGGTTGTCCTCGGATGATGAACCGGAGCTGTGGCAATTAAACGACCATTTGGGCGTCGATCTGTGGATTGAGCTGGGGTTACCGGACGAGAAACGCCTCAAGAAAGCCTGCTCGCGGGCGCAGGAGGTGGCGCTGTTTGCCTATAATAGCCGAGCGGCTGAAATCTGGTGGCAGCAGAATCAGAACAAGCTTGCGGCGTATCCGAAGCTGACCATCTGGTATCTTGATGATGCGCAACTGGCGCAGCTGAGCGCTTTTGCCGATCGCACCATGACGCTGCAGGCAACCCTGCAGGACGGCGGTATCTGGTTATCTGACGATCGGAATAATCTGGAAATTCATTTAACGGCCTGGCAGCAGCCGGCATGATAACGATTAGCCGCAGCGTTTCCATCCCGGATGAGGAGATCTCGCTTACCGGGGTCCGCGCACAGGGGGCGGGCGGTCAGCATGTGAATAAGGCCTCGACGGCGATTCACTTACGTTTTGATATTAAAGCATCGAGCCTGCCTGAGTTTTATAAAGAACGCCTGCTCGCCGCCAGTCACCACTTAATTTCTGCTGACGGTGTGGTTATCATTAAGGCTCAGGAATATCGCAGCCAGGAGATGAATCGCGAAGCGGCGATCTCGCGACTGGTTACGCTGATAAAAGAATTAACCGCAGTGCAAAAAAGCCGCCGGGAGACGCGACCGACTCGGGCGTCAAAAGAGCGACGACTTGCCTCCAAGGCGCAAAAGTCCTCAGTCAAAGCGCTGCGTGGGAAAGTTCGCCATTAAGAGGCGTGGCGGACGGGTGGAATGGATTATAAGGAATTCACAGTGAAGAAAATTGTATTTTCGCTCGCAGCGGCCTGTTCGCTCTTTGCGCTGTTTGGCTGCAATCATCGCGCTGAGGTGGAGACGGTTCAGCCGGCGGCGATGGAAGAGCTGAAACCGATGCAGCAAAGCTGGCGCGGTATTTTGCCTTGCGCGGATTGCGAAGGGATTGAAACCTCTTTGTTCCTTGAGAAAGATGGCACCTGGGTAATGAATGAACGTTATCAGGGCGTTAGCCGCGAGCCGTCATCTTTCGCTTCATATGGGACCTGGGCGCGTACCGCCGATAAACTGGTCTTGACCAATAGCAAAGGCGAGAAATCCTACTATCGGGCGAAAGGCGACAAGCTGGAAATGCTCGATCGTGACGGCAACCCGATTCAGTCAACGCTTAACTATACGCTGGAGTCGGTGAAAGCCAGCCTGCCGACGACGCCGATGGCAATGCGCGGAATGTATTTCTATATGGCGGATGCGGCAACCTTTACCGATTGCGTCACAGGTAAAACGGTGGCCGTTGCCAATAACGCTCAGCTTGAACGTGATTACGCCGCCGCGCGCGGGACCGATACTCGTCCGGTACTGCTGGTGGTAGAAGGGCACTTCACTCTCGAAGCGAACCCGGATACCGGCGAGATGATGAAAACGCTAATGACGGATAAAGACAGTAAATTTATTCCAGGTAAAGATTGCGGTAAGTAATCCGTGCAGTTGTAATTAAAAAGGCCTCGCTATTGCGAGGCCTTTTAGCTTTAAAGGGGAAATTAACCTTTAATTTGCTGCACCAGGTAATTAACAATATCCCCGGTCTTAATCAGCTGTTTCTCGCCGTTGCGACGATGTTTGTATTCAATATCATCGTTGTCGAGGTTACGATCGCCAAGCACGATGGTATGAGGGATGCCGATCAGCTCCATATCGGCGAACATCACGCCCGGACGCTCTTTACGATCGTCCATCAGCACGTCGATGCCATGCGCACGCAGTTCAGCATAGAGTTTCTCGGCCAGCTCCTGCACGCGATAGGACTTGTGCATGTTCATCGGCAGAATAGCGACCTGGAACGGCGCGATAGCGTCCGGCCAGATAATCCCGCGATCGTCAAAGTTCTGCTCAATAGCGGCGGCCACCACGCGGGTCACCCCAATGCCGTAGCAGCCCATGGTCAGGATCTGGTTGCGGCCATCTTCGCCCTGCACCGCGGCATTCATTGCCTGAGAGTACTTGGTGCCCAGCTGGAAGATGTGGCCCACTTCGATACCGCGTTTGATAAGCAGAGTGCCTTTTCCATCCGGGCTCGGATCGCCGGCAACGACGTTACGAATATCAGCAACTTCCGGAGTCGCGACATCGCGATCCCAGTTGATGCCGAAGTAATGTTTGCCATCTATGTTGGCGCCGGCGGCAAAATCGCTCATGGCCGCGACGGTACGGTCGATAACTACCGGAATCGGCATGTTAACCGGACCGAGAGAACCCGGGCCCGCGTTAACGATAGCGCGGATCTCTTCTTCGCTGGCGAAGGTCAGCGGGCTCGCGACCTGCGGCAGTTTTTCCGCTTTTACTTCGTTGAGTTCGTGATCGCCGCGTACCAGCAGGGCGACCAGCGGGTATCTGCTATCTTCTACCGCTTTCACCAGCAGGGTCTTCACGGTTTTTTCGATTGGCAGATTGAACTGCTCAACCAGCTCGGCGATGGTTTTCGCGTTCGGCGTATCCACCAGCGTCATCTCTTGCGTCGCTGCTGCGCGCGGTTCTTTCGGCGCGACGGCTTCGGCAAATTCAATGTTCGCCGCGTAGTCGGAGCTGTCAGAGAAGATCACGTCATCTTCGCCGCTCTGCGCCAGTACCTGGAACTCATGGGAAGCACTGCCGCCGATCGAACCGGTGTCAGCCTGCACCGCGCGGAAATCCAGCCCCATACGGCTGAAGATTTTGCTGTAAGCGGTATACATCGCGTCGTAGGTTTCCTGCAGCGATTCCTGAGAGGTATGGAAAGAGTAAGCATCTTTCATCAGGAACTCACGGGAGCGCATCACGCCGAAACGCGGGCGGACTTCATCGCGGAACTTGGTCTGAATCTGGTAGAAGTTCAGCGGCAGCTGTTTGTACGAGTTCAGCTCATTGCGAATCAGGTCGGTAATGACCTCTTCGTGAGTCGGGCCGAGAACGAACGGACGATCGCCTCGATCGGCAATGCGCAGCAGCTCAGGGCCATATTGCTCCCAGCGACCGCTCTCCTGCCACAGTTCAGAAGGCTGAACTACCGGCATTAACACCTCGATAGCACCGGCGTTGTTCATCTCTTCACGCACGATGTTCTCGACTTTTTTCAGAACGCGCACGCCGGTCGGCAGCCAGGTGTACAACCCTGAGGCCAGCTTGCGGATCATCCCGGCGCGCAGCATCAGCTGATGGCTGATGACTTCGGCGTCGGCAGGTGTCTCCTTCAGAGTGGAGAGCAGATATTGGCTAGTACGCATGTTGTTACGGTTCCATTTGGACGATCGGAACAGGCTGGAGAGCCAGCCTGAAACAAAAAAGTGGTTTAGTTTACCAGTGTGGCAAAGATGCCAAAAGAGAGGAAAATAAAATTAGCGCGGTTCGAGAGAAAAGACTTCAAAACCGGAGGGGATTACCCGCCAGCGCACGTTGAAATCGAGCAGCCAGACGGCGTAGGTTTTCCCTGCTTCTTCCTCTTTGCGATAAGCCGGGCGCGGATCCTGCGCCAGTACTTCACGGATAAACGCTTTGATATGCGGGTAGCGTTTTTCAAGCGTCAGTAGCTGTGCTTCTATTTCCGGCGTAAAGCTGACATTCATTCCAGCCAGCGGCGCCTGTTGCGCATAGCTGGCGCTGGCATCCGGCAGGGCCTCGGCGAAGGGAAGATAAGGTTTGATATCAACCACCGGCGTGCCGTCAACGAGATCGAGGCTGCCAAGTTCCAGTATCACCTGATCCTTCTGGCAGCGAACGCCTTTTAGTTCAACCAGCGACATGCCGATAGGGTTGGGGCGAAATGTCGAGCGGGTCGCGAAGACGCCCATGCGCGCGTTGCCGCCAAGGCGGGGAGGGCGCACGGTCGGGCGCCAGCCGCCAGCCATGGTCTGATGAAAGACAAACAGGACCCACAGATGGCTGAAGTTTTCCAGTCCACGCACGGCGTCCGCCTGGTTATAAGGCGCTAATAGATGCAGTTCTCCGACGCCGTGTTCAACCAGCCCTGGCTGGCGAGGAACGGCAAACTTCTCTTTATACGGCGAGCGGATGACGCCTATCTGCGCGAACTGAAATGCACTCATTGCGCCGAGACGTTAAGCGCTGAACCCAGGCAAACGGCCTGACGGTAGCAGCCTGGCGTACCGCTGGTCACTTCGCAGCTGTGCAGCAGCACGGCGTTGGCCTTCATTTTGGCCGCGTTGATTTGCATGCGTTTACGGGCGGTCGGGATGTTCGGCGGGGAGTCCTGGTTTGAAGCCTGGCATGATTCGCCGCTCACTTCACCCAGATCGCGGAAAGGTTTCCCTACCAGCGCGGCGGCATCGGTATAGATTCTAACCGGTGCGGGACGTGAGACTTTTGGTTTAGCCGTTTCCGTCTGGACTGGCGTGGTTGCGGTGCTTTTAACAGGCTCAACGGGGGATCTGCTTAGCATAGAACAACCGCTTAACATGAGTGCTAACAAACAGACCGGTAAAGCACGCATAGTATTTCCTCAATGAATTATAAAACAGGGCGCTATTGAATCAGGTGCTTGCATAAATGACAAGACGGGCATAAAGCCCGTCCTGAATGATATTACGCTGAAAGCAGATTACCAGCCTTTCACTGCGCCGCCGTTAAAGATTTTGTTAGCGGCTTCGTAAACTTCATCGCTTTGGTAAGCCTGAACAAATTTCTTAACATTTTCCGCGTCTTTATTATCTTCGCGGGCGACGATCAGGTTTACGTACGGCGAGTTTTTATCTTCAACGAAGATACCGTCTTTCGCCGGCGTCAGGCCAATCTGGCTGGCGTAGGTGGTGTTGATGACCGCCAGAGCGATCTGCGCGTCGTCCAGAGAACGCGGCAGCTGTGGTGCTTCCAGCTCAACAATCTTCAGGTTTTTCGGGTTTTCAACCACGTCCAGAGACGTCGGCAGCAGGCCTACGCCTTCTTTCAGTTTAATCAGACCCACTTGCTGCAGCAGCAGCAGAGAACGGCCGAGGTTGGTCGGGTCATTCGGTACGGCAATCTGTGAGCCCGGCTGCAGTTCGTCCAGAGATTTGATTTTCTTCGAGTAGCCAGCGATCGGATAGACGAAGGTGTTACCGACGGAAACCAGTTTATAACCGCGATCTTTAATCTGCTGGTCGAGATACGGTTTGTGCTGGAAGGCGTTAACGTCGATGTCGCCTTTGCTCAGCGCTTCGTTCGGCAACACGTAGTCGTTGAAGGTTACCAGCTCAACGTCGAGGCCATACTTCTCTTTTGCCACTTTCTGCGCGACTTCAGCAACCTGCTGTTCCGCGCCGACGATCACGCCGACTTTAATATGGTTAGGATCTTTTTCATCCTGACCGCAACCCACCAGAGCCAGAGAACCGATTAATGCGCCTACTGCCGCAAAGGTTTTGAAATTAAAGGCCATGTTATTTCCTTCCTGTAAGAATTAGTGTTGTGTGTCAATAACGTTATTTGTGAGTCACAGCCCGGACGATACGATCGCCAGAGAATTGAATTAAATAAACCAGAATAACCAGCAATACCAGTACGGTATTCATTACCGTCGCGTTATAGCCGATGTAGCCGTACTGATAGCCAATCTGACCCAGACCACCGGCACCGACCGCACCGCCCATTGCGGAATAACCCACCAGGGTGATGAGCGTGATGGTGGCGGCGTTCACCAGACCCGGCAGCGCTTCAGGGAGCAGGACTTTACGCACGATCTGCATCGGCGTTGCGCCCATCGCGCGTGAGGCTTCGATAAGCCCGGTCGGGATCTCCAACAGCGCGTTTTCCACCATACGTGCGATAAACGGCGCGGCGCCAACCGTTAATGGCACAATTGCTGCCTGCAGGCCGATAGAGGTACCGACGATCACGCGGGTAAATGGAATCATCCACACCAGCAGAATAATGAATGGAATCGAGCGGAAGATATTCACCAGCGCCGATAGCGTACGATACAGTCGGGCGTTGGCGGCAATCTGCCCCGGACGGGTAACGTACAGCAGTACGCCGACCGGCAAGCCGAGCACAAAGCCAAAGAAGCCGGAGACAAACGTCATAGCCAGCGTTTCCCACACGCCGCGAACCAGCAGCCAGATCATTGGTTCAGACATATCCCAGTACCTCTACTTTTACATGATGTTCCTGCAGCCAGGCGATCGCCGCCTGGGTATCTTCTGGTGTGCCGTGCATTTCAGTCAGCATGATGCCGAACTTCACTCCGCCGGCGTAATCCATCTGCGCGCTAATAATGTTGTTATTCACATTAAAGCGGCGGGCGGTTTCCGACAGCAGCGGCGCATCGACGGAATGGCCGGTGAACTCCATACGCAGCATCGGCACGCTGTCAGGCAGCGGCGTGGGCTTCAGGCGCGCCTGATAGTCATCCGGAATATCCAGATGCAGGGTAGATTGAATGAACTGTTGGGCGAGCGGCGTCTTAGGATGGGAGAAGACTTCGCTCACGGTGTCCTGCTCGATCAGTTGACCATTGCTAATGACCGCCACGCAGTCGCAGATACGTTTAACCACGTCCATTTCATGGGTGATCAACAGAATGGTCAGCCCCAGACGACGGTTAATGTCTTTTAACAGTTCGAGGATCGAACGGGTCGTTGCCGGGTCGAGCGCGCTGGTGGCTTCATCGCACAGCAGCACCTTTGGATTGCTGGCCAGAGCACGGGCAATCGCCACGCGTTGTTTCTGGCCGCCGGAGAGGTTTGCCGGATAGCTGTCGTGCTTATCGCCAAGACCAACCAGGTCAAGCAGTTCATTAACGCGGCGTTTGATTTCCGCCGGCGGCGTGTTGTCCAGCTCAAGCGGCAGCGCCACGTTGCCGAAAACGGTACGTGAAGCAAGCAAATTAAAGTGCTGGAAGATCATGCCAATCTGACGGCGCGCGCGAGTCAGTTCTTTTTCAGTCAGCGCGGTGAGTTCCTGGTTATCAACCTGCACGCTACCTTCGGTTGGGCGTTCCAGCAGGTTAACGCAGCGAATCAGCGTACTTTTACCTGCGCCGGAAGCGCCGATCACGCCGTAAATTTGCCCGGCAGGGACATGCAGGCTGACATCGTTCAGCGCCTGTATGGTGCGGTTCCCCTGCTGGAACACTTTGGTAATATTCGAAAGTTTAATCATCAGTTATTTATTATCGTTTAGCCGTTTGCCGTGGCATTTTCTTCTGCCGTGTCCAGGCGATGCCTGTCAATGAAATGGATGTTAAGGCATCCAGACGTCTAAATCAATCTGACTCTTTATAATGAGCACTTTCTTGCATGCCGAAACATGCGATACTAACGGCATTAGCCTTTATCAGGAGCAAACCGGTGGCAAAGTCTGTACCCGCAATTTTTCTCGACCGTGACGGCACGATTAATATCGATCATGGTTATGTCCACGAAATCGACAACTTTGAGTTTATCGACGGCGTCATTGATGCCATGCGTGAACTAAAGGCAATGGGATTTGCGTTAGTGCTGGTGACCAACCAGTCAGGCATCGCGCGCGGTAAATTCACGGAAGCGCAATTTGAGACCCTCACCGAATGGATGGATTGGTCGCTGGCAGACCGCGGCGTGGATCTCGACGGTATCTATTATTGTCCGCATCACCCGCAGGGGAGCGTTGAAGAGTTCCGCCAGACCTGCGATTGCCGTAAGCCGCATCCAGGGATGCTCATTTCCGCACGCGATTTCCTGCATATTGATATGGCCGCTTCTTATATGGTGGGCGATAAACTCGAAGACATGCAGGCGGCTGCGGCGGCGAATGTCGGAACGAAAGTGCTGGTGCGTACCGGTAAGCCGGTTACCGAAGAAGCGGAAAGCGCCGCAGATTGGGTGCTAAATAGCCTGGCGGACCTGCCTGCGGCTATCAAAAAGCAGCAAAAATAAGCGTTACGTATAAAAGATGAGCGGTTGAAATAAAAATGTATTTTTCCGCTTGTCATTCCCGGCGGGCTCCCTATAATGCGCCTCCATCGACACGGCAGATGTGAATCACTTCACACAAACAGCCGGTTCGGTTGAAGAGAAAAATTCTGAAATTCAGGGTTGACTCTGAAAGAGGAAAGCGTAATATACGCC